>DAIPKA010000049.1:0-53225 GCA_036769985.1 Candidatus Hydrogenedentota bacterium
ACGACTACCTTCGCGAACTGCTCGCCGCCATGTAGTTTTAATGCGATTGCCCTGTGGACTACCTGAGAGCGCAGCAGCCGGCGAGACTTGCGTTATGCACGCTCTTGGACAAACCGAGCCGGCGCGTGGTCGAAATCAGGAGCGACTACACCGGTTTCACGATCGATAACCACTTCGTTGTCGGCTATGGCCTCGATTACGAAGAAGCGTTTCGCAACCTACCGTACGTCTGCGTGCTCGAGGATTGACCGGTATCGACGTTACCGGCCGGCGGGGATCTCCGTCACCTGACCGTTCTGGCGCACAATGATCATGTCGTAGCCCGTACGTGGATGCTTGGCCACGGTCAGCACGCGATGGCCCCCCTCGTCGGCGTTTGTGTTGGCAAAGGTATGCGCCGCGTTGAGGTCGTCGAAGACGTCGATGTTGATGTTGTCGTAGGAATCGAACGACTCTCGCAGTTGCTTCCCCAGCGCCACCAACGCATCGGCTCCGATATCCTCGGACACCACGCAGACCATGCCCTTGAGCGAAGCCACTTGCGGCCCCAGCTTCGCGGCGTCTTCGGGCATTCGGCCCCATTCCGCCACGACCTGACACGGCACATCGACGTCGGTGCGGGCACCAAGCGGCTGGGAGGGAATGGGTTTCGGCTTGGCGGGATCTTCACGGGACGGCGGCTCCGGCGGCGGAGCCCCCTCCACCGACCCCTTCGGGAGGACTCCGAATTCCTCCGCGAGTTGGTCCAATGTGAACTGGAGCCACGCCACCTCCGCTCGGAGCGCGCGCAACTCCGCCAACACGGCGTCCGGGCCTTCCGCCGCGCTCGTGGGAGGCTTCAACTTCGGCGGGGGCTCGAGTTCCGCGTCCGGTGCCGTCGTAGGGGACACGATGCGCTCCGGCTCGGGACGGAGTTCGGCCGGACCTTGCGCCATCGCCGCGCCATGGGGCACGAACCAGAGCACCCCTATGATGAGAATTGCGTTCTTCATGGCCTAGGCGCCAATCATACCATGGTACGCCGGTCAAATGTGACTTCCGCGTCGCCTTCTCGGTATGATGCGGTCTTGAGCAACACCTGCATGAGGAGACCGCCATGCTTTCGATCACCAGTGACTATGCACAAGACGTCGGATGTCCTGAACCGTACTTGCGGCGGATTGCCGAGGCTGGATTCTCCCACGTGCACTGGTGTCACCAATGGAATACGGATTTCCTCTACGCGCCGTCGGAAATCGCCCAGATTGGCCGGTGGTTCGAGGATTTTGGCTTGACGCTCAACGATCTTCACGCCTCCGACGGCAAGGAGAAGTGTTGGGTTTCGCTCCGGGAGTACGAGCGTCTCGCCGGTGTCGAGCTCGTGCGCAATCGCATCGAGATGGCGGGCTGGCTCGGCAGCGACGTCATCATCATGCACATGGGAAGTGTGCCCGACGATGAAGACACCGAAAAGCGCTATTGGGAACAACTCTGGAAGTCTCTGGACAACCTCGAGCCGGTCGCGCGCAAGAACGGCATTCGCATCGCCATCGAGAACGGGAGATTCGCGCCCATCCGCCGAGTGCTTGATCGGTATCCGGCGGACTACGTCGGCCTGTGCTACGACTGCGGCCACGGCAACGTGTCCGGCGATGGCCTCGATGAGACCGACGCGCTCAAGGATCGCCTTCTCGCGATCCATCTCCACGATAACGACGGCACGGGCGATCAGCACAAGCTGTTGTTCATGGGGACGGTGGACTGGCCGAGGCTCGCGCGTATCCTTGCCAAATCCGCGTATCGGAAGTGCGTAAGCATGGAAGTCAGCATGAGACGAAGCGGCATCGAGGACGAGACTGCGTTTCTCAACAAGGCCTTCGAGACGGGCACTACCTTTGCTCAGATGGTGGACCAGGAACGGGCGGCCGGGTAAGGCGCCGTTTGGCGCATATTGGCTGTCACCGATTTGGGTGTTAGCCTGGAGCATCCAGGCCGCGGCCCAGTTGTCCGACACGGACCTCGAGGCCTTGCGTCTCCAGGGGCAGGTTCTCGGATGGACCTTCGAGATCGGCGAGACGCCGGCCACAAGACTACAGGCCCACGCGTTGTGCGGCATCCGCGTGCCACCCGACTGGCGAAGCCGCGCTCGGTTCATCGAGCCCACGGCCAAGGTTGATCTCCCCGAGCAGTTCGACTGGCGCGAACTCGGCGCATGTACGCCCGTTCGGAACCAGCACGGCTGCGGTGGCTGTTGGGCCTTCGCCACCATCGCGCCCCTCGAATCCGCCATTCTCCTCAAGGACGGCGTCGAGGTCGATCTCTCGGAACAGTGGCTCATAAGCTGCAACACCGACGGCTACAACTGCGACGAAGGCGGCTGGTTCGCCCACGAATATCATCTCGACAAGCCGGACGCCTGCGGCCATTCCGGCGCGGTGCTCGAGGCGGATTGCCCCTACGAGGCCGACGACATGCCGTGTGCTTGTCCCTATCCGCATGTGTACCACATCGACGACTGGGCTTACGTCGGCGGCGAGGAAGACATCCCGCCCATCGACCACATCAAGTGGGCCATCATGGCCTTCGGCCCGGTGGCGGCCTGCCTCTGTACAGATGCCACGTTCGGCGGCTATCGGGGCGGTATCTACAACAACAACGTCCTGTGCGAAGAGGTGAACCACGCCGTGGCCATCGTCGGGTGGGATGATATCCAAGGCATGAACGGCGTGTGGATCATCCGGAACTCGTGGGGCTCGAGTTGGGGCGAGGGAGGCTACATGCGCATCGAGTACGGATGCTCGAGAATCGGCTTCGGCGCCTGTGTCGTCGACTATCCCGGCGAAACGCCCGGCGATGGGCCGGACATCCTCGAACAGCCGTCCGCCGGTTGCGTCGCGGCAGGCCTGCCGTACACCTTTGGCATCGACGCGGCGTCCGACGCCGGGCCGATACGTTACCAGTGGCTGCGCGACGGACTCGTCGTGACGCCGCAACGCTCGGGGCCCGAGCTTTATCTCACTCGAGTGGCGCCCGCCGACGAAGGCGTTTACACGTGCGTCGCCCGTGACCAGCGCGGCGCGAGCGTTTCCGAGCCGGCGCTGCTGGACGTTACCGAGAATCGCGTTCCCGGCGCAGGATCGGCGGCGCTTGTCGCCCTCTCCGTGCTGCTCACACTCCTCGGTGCGTTGATGGCGCCCCGGAGAACCTGCCGCCGCGGCTAGGCCGACGGTCAGCGGTTTAGGTTGAGGCCGATCTGGACCTCAGCGTCGGGGCAGGCATTGTCGATGCGCGCGCCGCCGCGCAGGCGACATCCGACGATGCTGACGGCTTGGGCCTCGCCTTCGATGCGAATCTGCGGCTTCTTCGGATGAAAGAAATCGCAGGCCTGGATCAGCGCTGCGCCGCCGCGGATGCGTATGCATGGCGATTCGGCATCGGCGCGGCCCCAATCATTGAAGTGGCAGCCGGTGAGCGTGACCGTATTGTGTCCGTCGACGATCACTTGCTCATTGGTGGTCTCGACGGCCCAAAAGCCGGAATTGGCGAACTTCACGGGCCCGTGATTCTCAGGGCCGATGATGACGGTGCCCATGATCTGGGCGTTCTCAAAGGCGATGCCCGCGTGGCCTTGGCTGGCGTCGACCTGCACGGCCACCGGGCAGATGTCGGCCCCGCACTGCGTCAGCACCACGTTCGGATCGCCGGCCTGGGTGTGCACGAAGTGGTAGCCGATCTTCGGAAAGATGCAGAAGCAGTCGCGCATGTATTCCCAGTCGGTCTTGCCGATGAGGAACCCGACGAAGTTCTGCTTGAGGTACTCGATGGTCTCCCAGGTGGCTGTCGGACAGGCCGCGCGTCCCCAGCTATGGGGATTGAAGTGGACGTTCTCGATACGGCCGATATCGGTGCACTTGTCGACGAAGATGCCGATCTTGAGCGGCTGGCCAAAGACGCCGCTGATGAAATGGAGCTCGTTTGGATGGGTGCCGAAATCGATGCCTTTGTACGGGTTGACGAGCGTGACGTCGATCACCGAGCCGTGCATGCCCATGCCCTGGATGCACCACGGATACGGATGGATATTCGGCGCTTCCTGTTCCGGATAGAAGATCGTGAGACCTCGAACGCCGCTGCTCTGGTGGAGGAAGATGAAGGGAGGGCCGTCCTCGGTGTCTTTTCCGGCGGTGGTACACAGGAGTGTGCCCTTGCCGATGTCGGCATGGTGCGGCGCCTCCCAAACGCCTCGGAGCACGACGCCTTGCGGCACGGAAAGGTTGCCGGCGATGAGGTACGTGCCCGCAGGCGCGAACACGATGCCGCCCTTTTCGGCGGCCGCATCGAGCGCCGCCTGGAAAGCCGCCGTGCAATCGCCCGTGCCGTCGGCCTTTGCGCCGAAGTCGGTAACGCACGTCGTCCACGCGGCCGGCGCCCCCTCACGCGCCGCGTCGCCTTCCTCGGCACCGGCTACGTCACTCGCCAGAACGAGCGCCACCCACGCGATCGCCATGTTCCGAAATACCGTCATCGGCCGTCCTCCCGGAAATCGGCGCGCTACGTGCGCATGCCCTAGAAACGGTCTTCCTCCTCTCGGAAAAGCACGTTGAACGTGGTGAGACTCCCGTAGGCGCGCGAGATCAACTGCTGGAGTTCGAGTTTGTCCTCGTAGGTCAGTGCGCCGTGGTTATTGATCTTCTGCTCGAGGACGCGTAGCTTCTCGCGGACGGAGACGATCTTTTTGAAGAACGTCTCCATGGGGATTTCCTTGGGTTGGAGACTGGAATCGGCGGGTTTGAGAACGACGGTGCCACCTTCCCACCGGCGCGCGATGGCACAGCGGCCCGCGCCCATCTCCTCTTCGAGCACCTGGCGCAACGCGGCCTTGACGGCTCGCCAGTCCTCCATCTCCATTCCCAGGTCTCCCGCTCAGTTCTTGTCGTGCGCCTTGATCCACTCGAGGGCGTCATTGAGCACGGTAACGACGTGCTCCCGATCGAGGCCAACATGGTCAGACTCATACCAGATCACGTCCTTGGGCTCGCGCGCGGCGGCAATCAACGCCTCCGAGGACGCCGGCGGCACGATGGAGTCGTAGCGGCCGTTCTGGAAAAGAACGGGTGTCGGGGAGATCTTGCGGACGTAGCGCACCGGATCCGCCGGCCCCATATACCACGCCGCGATCGCTTGCGCCAGCGGCATGGCCGGGCCAATGATCTTCTGCGCCTCGACGCTATCCACCAGTTTCCGAATATCGCCGCCACCGTAGCATAGGCACACGCCGCGGAGACGATGGTCGAAGGCGGCCACGGTGCTTCCCGTGATCGCGCCGTAACTGGCGCCCAACAGGAAGATGCGATCGGGGATCACGTCCTGGCGTTGTTCGAGGAGGGTAATGAGACGCCGGGTCTCGATGACGGTGTAGGCGGCGCGGTTGCGGAACGCGAGGCCCTGCGCGAGGTAGTTCTCTTCGCTGAGATCGCGCTCGCCCTGCATGAGTTGGTCAAACGAGACGATGATGTAGTTTTCCTTGACGAAGGGCGCCGCAATCTCATCGAGGAACTTCTTGTTCTGGCCGATGCCGTGGAGGAAGATCAGCGCCGGGAACGGCCCTTCTTGACCCTTCGGCTTGGCCAACACGGCCGGTACCGGATGCCCTGGAACGCCTTCGAAGGTGAATTCGATGCGGTGGTAGTCCGGCCGCATTTCCTCGCTTCGGAACGTGTAGTTCAGGGGCGCGTCGGGGTAATACTCGTCGAAATAGTGCACATCCCAACTCAGTTTTAGTGCGCTCATGATGATGAGCATGGCTGCTGTCATGATAGGGCCTCCTGTGCGTGCGGATACCGCAGGCGATACCGCAGACCTCCTCACTCTGCACCGACATCGCGTCGGGAATACGGGCGTCTCCTTCGCTAGGGCGTTGTCGCTCGCGCCGCGACCACTTCGGTATCGCGAGCCTTGAGCCAGGCGATGGCATCCTGGATGGCGATGGGGATGTACTCGGGATCGAGATCCAGATGATCCGAAGGATACCACTTGATCTCTTTGGGTTCTTTCGCCGCGTCGTACAGCGCCAGCGCCGCGCTGGGAACCACGATCCGGTCGCGGTTGCCGTTCTGGAAGTAGATGGGCCGCGGGGAGATACGCGCCACGTAGCGTACCGGGTCAAACGCCGACGTGAACCACGCCGCCACTCTCGACACAATGACGATAAAGGGCCCTACCGCCCGAACGACTTCGTCGCTGGCGGCCAGCTTGGTGAAGTCGCCGCCGCCGTACGTCAGGACCACCGCGCGGAACCGCCTGTCAAGGGCCGCCGCTGTAGCCCCCGTCACGGCTCCGTAACTGGCGCCAATGAGGTAAACGCGATCCTTGTCCACATCCGGTCGCGTCTCGAGGTAGTCAACCATTCGCCGCGCTTCATTGATTGTCATGGCTCCACGCCGCCAGAGGGCGAGGCCCTCTTCGGCCTTGCTGGCGCCTTGCAGTCGACGTTCGCCTTGCATGTACTGGTCAAACGTGGCCACGGCAAAACCCGCCTTCGCAAAGGAGTCACCCACCTCGTCTAGGAACTCCTTCTCCTGGCCGATCCCGTGTAAGAAGACCAGCACGGGATACGGCGGCTCGACATTGAGCGGGATTGCCATCAGGGAAGGCACCGGCCGGCCCTGATAGCCCTCATACGTAAATGAAATCCGCTGAAAGGACTCCATCTTTTGCTCGGACCGGACCACCACGTTCAGTGGTGCATCGGCCAAGTAGCCATCGAAATAGTGGGCATCCCCTGTCAGCTTGGCCAGCGAGACCAGGACCCACGCCACCAGCATCATCGTGATTCCTCCACCCTGCCACCCGCCGCCACCACCGCACACACAGGAGCCCTGGAGCAATTCACTGCCGCGTTCCAAGCCCCTGAATAGACATCACTCGTATGGTATCGGTTTCACACCCTGAATGCAACACCGCGCCTGGTCTGACGCGCGCCCGGGCGGCCCGCAAAACGCGGTTGAAAAGACCCGCCCGCGATTCCTATAATGCGCTGCTCCCGCGGAGAGGTGTCGGAGTGGTTGAACGAGCACGCTTGGAAAGCGTGTGTGCGCGGCAAAACCGTGCACCGAGGGTTCGAATCCCTCCCTCTCCGCCAGTTCGAGTTAATCCCGACGGGGCACTCGCATGGCGAGAGCGCCTCGTCGATGAAGTTTCTTCCCGGCAGCAGTCTACCCTCGCCCGTGCGTGGGCACCCGCCGGGGAACCGTGATTGAGCGAAGTGCATGAAGAACGGCCTGCCTCGGATCCTTGTTATCCGCCTGAGCGCCATCGGTGACGTGGTCCGCGTCCTGCCGGCGCTGCACGCCCTGCGCGACGCCTATCCGCACGCCCAGATCGACTGGGCCGTCGAACGCAAAGCCGCCGACCTGCTCGAGGCGCATCTTGCTCTGGACGACCTGCTCGTCTTCGAGCGTCTCGAAGGTTGGGCGGGCGTGAAATGCTTCGCCGCGTTCTGCCGGAGGATCCGAGGACGCCGCTACGACATCGTGGTCGACTTCCACGGCATTCTCAAGAGCGGACTCATCGCTGGTGCCTCGGGTGCCAAGGATCGCTACGGTTTCGCCCGACCCCGGAGCCAGGAAGGGAGTTACCTCTTCACCAACAAGAAGGTTCGCCTCTTCTCTCACGACCTCAACCGAATCGAGGAGAACCTCCAACTGGTCGACGCGCTCGGCGCCAAGCGCGCTTCTCTGGACGTGACTATCGCCATCCCGCCGGATGTCCAGGAGGAGGTCGACGCGTACTTCGACGCCACCTTCGACGGCGGCAAGTGGACGGTAGCCATGCACCCCGCCATGGATCGCGCCGAGAAGCGTTGGCCCGTCGAGCACTTTGCTGAACTCGCTGACCTCCTGTTAGCCGATGGCCGTTTCGAGGTGATGCTGACTTGGGGCCCTGGCCAGTTCGACGTCATCCACGCCATCCTGGACCGCGTCCACCGGAATGTCGTCGTCGCGCCCGAAACCCAGGATCTCCGCCAGTACGCCTGGCTGGTCCACCGCGCGCACCTCTATTTCGGCGGCGACACCGGCCCCATGCACATTGCCTCGGCCATGGGCACACCCGTGGTCGCCGTGTTCGGCGGCACCGACCCGGCCAAACACGCCCCGCTCCGCAACCCCTTCGAAGTACTCCATATCCCGCCCGAGGGCGACACCTCGGACCGCGCGCGGAAAGCCACCGCCGAAGAGCGGCTGCGGCGTATCACGCCCGAGATGGCCTACGACTCCTGCGTCCGCCTGCTCACCCAGTCCGCAGCGAGACCCTCCGCGCAGTAGCCCGGCGACAACGAATCCCCCCTTGTCAGGAAGCCCGGCGGGAACGCTTACTCCGGCCAGCAATGGAACGGGAGGCATTCCATCAAGGGAACGCCTCCCGTGGATCTCGCGTTGGATCGAGTTCAGACAGGCACTTTGGGCAGTTTCTTGAGCGATTCCTCGATGGCGGCGGCAGGATGCTCATAGTCCTGCAACTTGCCATCGAGATACGCCTGATATGCCGCCATGTCCACGTGGCCGTGTCCGCTGTGGGCGAGCAGGATGACCTTCTCCTCGCCCGTTTCTTTGCACTTCAGCGCCTCGTCGATGGTCACGCGGATGGCATGCATGGTTTCGGGCGCGCTGAGAATGCCTTCCGTGCGCGCGAACGTGATGCCGGCCTCGAAGGTGCCGAGCTGATGCACGGCCCGGGCTTCCACCAATCCGAGGTTGAGCACGTGGCAGATGATCGGCGCCATGCCGTGATACCGCAGGCCGCCGGCGTGCACGGGCGGCGGCATGAAGTCGTGACCCAACGTATTCATCTTCAGCAGCGGGGTCAGGCCGGCCTCGTCGCCGAAGTCGTAGGTGTAGGGCCCCTTGGTCAGCGTGGGGCAACTGAAGGGCTCCACATTCACGATGCGTAGGTTCGGTTTCTTGCCGTCGATCTTGTCCTTCAAGAACGGCAGGAACATGCCTGCGAAGTTCGAGCCGCCGCCGACGCAACCGACGATGACGTCCGGATACACGCCGGCCAACTCCATCTGCTTCTTTGCCTCAAGCCCGATGACCGTCTGATGGAGCAACACGTGGTTCAACACGCTGCCGAGCGAGTAGTGCGTGTCGTCCCTTTCCACTGCTTGCTCGACGGCCTCACTGATCGCAAGCCCCAAGCTGCCCGGGCAGTCGGGATCCTTCTCGAGCATGGCGCGCCCGGCCTTTGTCTCAGCGCTTGGGCTCGGAACGCAGGTCCCGCCCCAGGCTTCCATCATGATCCGGCGGTAGGGCTTCTGGTAGTAGCTGCAGCCGACCATGAACACTTTGATTTCGATGCCGAAACACGCGCCCGAGAAGCAGAGCGAGCTGCCCCATTGGCCGGCGCCGGTTTCGGTCGTGATCCGCGTGCAGCCTTCGGCCTTGTTGTAGTAGGCCTGCGCGACTGCGGTGTTCGGCTTGTGGCTCCCGGGCGGGCTGGTGCCCTCGTACTTGTAGTAGATTTTGGCCGGCGTGTCCAACAGCTTCTCGAGACGATGGGCCCGGAACAGGTTCGTCGGGCGCCACAGTCTGTAGACCTCGCGCACGGCTTCCGGGATGTCGATCCAGCGCTCCGTGCTCACTTCCTGCTTGATCAACTCCATGGGGAAGAGCGGTGCGAGATCGGCCGGCCCAAGCGGCTGGCCGGTGCCGGGATGAAGCGGCGGTGGCAGCGGTTCAGGCAGGTCGGCTTGGATGTTGTACCACTGCTTCGGGATATCCTTTTCTTCGAGGATGAACTTGACTTGTTTGTCCATGACAGTTCCTTCTCACGCTTTCGTTTCGAGATGTCAATCTCTCCGTAGAGTATAGGATGGGAAGATATCGACGAGACCCCTCGCCCCACCCCAGGCATCGAGACTCCGCAACGGTCGTAAGGCGTTTCCGGACGACGTGTGAGACGCAGCTCGGGGTCTAGCCAGAAGCGACGGATCCCCACGCGCCCCCCGCAAGAGCGGGGGGGAGACACCTGGCTTTCTGGCTTGCGGACGCAGTTCTCATTTTCGGAAGGTCCTAGACCCCAGTGACGAGACGCCGAGGATGACCACGCGATCCTTGTTCACCTGGGGATGAATATGACACAATCTCGGTTTGAATGCAAGTTCAAGAACACCCTGGGAACAAGGGGCGTCCGGTGCTTGGTTTCCTCTTCATCCTGGGCGCCTTGTACGCGGCGCTTGCAATCCTCACTATCGCGTTGCAGAACGCCGCGATTTTCGCGGCCTCGGGCGATCTGTACCGCACACCTGGGAGTGCCTACGGATGGCCTTACGAGGACGTGACGGTGTCCGTTTCCGGAGGGCACCGTACGCACGGCTGGTTTCTGCCAGCCGAATCGTCGCGAGGCGTCGTGCTCTTCTCGCACGGTAACGCGGGGAACATCGCCGACCGTATCGAGTCCTCGTCGTTCTTCCTCAACCTTGGGTTCGACGTTCTGGTCTACGATTACGGCGGGTACGGCCGCAGTACCGGGCGTCCCTCGGAACGGCGGTGCTATGAAGACATTCGGGCGATGTGGCGTTATCTCACGGAGAATCGTCGAATCCCGCCCCACCGCATCGTGTTGTTCGGCCGATCGCTGGGCGCGGCCATGGCGTGCGACCTCGCCACCGAGGTTGCGCCGGCCGCCACGATCCTGGAAAGCGCGTTTCTCTCGATGCCGCGGCTTGCCCAGGAGAAACTGCCCATCCTGCCGATGCGCCAGCTTATCCGGTGCCGCTTCGACAATGCCTCCAAGATCTCACGAATATCGAGCCCCCTGCTCATCGTTCACAGCCGGGACGACCGCCTGATTCCGATCCATCACGGCCGGGGTCTGTTCAAGCGGGCCTCCGAGCCCAAGCAGTCCCTCGAGATTCGAGGCGAACACAACGATGGCTTTGTCACATCGCAGGATACCTGGCTGAAAGGCCTCGACGCATTCCTCACGCCGTTGCTGGGCGGACGATCGGGGCCTTGACTAGCGTGTTCTCTTCGCGGGCTTCTTCCCGCGCTTGGCGCTCTTCCGGAGTGCGTGGTCGAGGTCCGCCATGATGTCGTTGGCGTCCTCGACACCGACGGCCAGCCGAATCAAGGTGTCTGTGATGCCGAGGCCGTAACGTTCCTTCCGATTCTTGTCGTAGTAGCTGACGAGGCCCGGATGCGTGATCAGGGTCTCGACGCCGCCCAGACTCGGCGCGATGAAACACAACTCGAGGCTGTCCAGGAACCGCTTGGCGGTATCTAGATCACCCTTGATGTCGAAGGAGACGACCCCGCCGTAGCCTTTCATCTGCGCCTTGGCGATTTCGTGGTGCGGATGGCTTGGGAGTCCGGGATAGTAGACACGCTTGACGCCGGGATGACCTTCGAGGAACTCGGCGACTCTCATGCCCGTCTCGTTGTGCACGGCCATGCGGATCGCAAAGGTTTTCAGGCCGCGCAACAGCAAGTAGCAGCAGTGCGGGTCGATGACGCCGCCGAGGGCGTGATGAAGATCGCGGATCTTGTCGATGAGGGCCTTCCGGCCGAGAACGGCTCCCGCGAGGATATCGTTGTGGCCGCCCAAGTACTTGGTGCAACTGTGCATCTCGAGATCCACGCCGAACTCGAGGGGACGCTGATTGACGGGGGTGCTGAACGTGCTGTCGATCAGCGTGAGCACGTCGTGACGCTTCTTGATGCCCTCGAGGCGTTCGAGATCGAAGATATTGAGGTACGGATTGGTCGGCGATTCCGAGAAGATGAACCGCGTGTTCTTCCGAATGGCCTGTTCGATCGCGTCATAGTCACCGAAAGGCACTACCGTACAATCCACGCCGAACCGCTGCAGGTAGGAGCTGCAGAACATGAGCGTTTTCTTGTAGGCGTCGTCCGTAATGACAATGTGGTCGCCGCTGTGCACCAGCGCGAGGATGGTGGTCGTGATGGCGCTCATGCCCGATCCGGAAACCACGCAATCCTCGGCGCCGCACAATTCTGCCAGGCGACGCTCGGCCACGAGTTCCGTGGGATTACCGTAGCGGCCGTACTCGAAACGCAACTTGCCATGTTGCGTGTACGCTTCGATTTCCTTTGAGTCCTTGAAGGCAAACGTCGATGTTTGGACGATCGGGGTCGTGATCGAGTCCGCATAGCGGAGCCGGTCTTCACCGGCGTGAATCGAACGCGTCGAGAATCCCAAGCCCTCGGTTGCATGAGTGGGCTTGCGTCTGTTCTTCATAGCGGTGTCCTCTTGAACGGAAGCGGAGGATGATCGTACGCGGCACACCACGCGCAAGTCAAAACCGCAGCCGCCGTTAGTGTCGATCAATGCCGTGCAGCGTGAAGACCACATGCTCGAAGGTCTTCAGAATCTCGCCCAGGTATTCCTCCACCGCCCGGACGCTACCCGGAAGCGTGTAGAGCTGCGTCGTGCCACATACACCCGCGACGCCGCGGCTCAACCGGGCGCCGGGATGCTCGCCGCCAAAGGCCACGCGGACGTACTCCATGATGCCCGGAAGCATTTTCTCGCACAGGGCGCCGACTGTCTCTGGTGCGATGTCTCGAGGTCCGATGCCCGTGCCGCCGGTGGTGAACACGGCATCGACGCCGTCGCGGATCAACGTCGAGGCCAGTTCATGGAGCTGGGTGGCATCATCCGCGAGAATGTGGCGGTCAACGGCCAAGCGCCATCGCGTTCCGGCAAAATGCGATTCGAGCAACTGCGCGAGTCTCGGGCCGCTCTTGTCCTCGTACTGGCCCGCGGCGGCGCGATCACTCAGCGTGATGACGGCCATACGCAAGGGACGCGCCACGTGCTCGATGGGATCTCCCGAGGCCACGACGCCGCCGTGCCGGACTCGGCAGAACAACCCTTCTCGGGGCATGAGGCACTGGCCCACCTCGCGGTAGATGGCGCAGGTGTCGCCGTGGCAGCTCTTACCCACTTGGGTCACCTCAAGATCCACCTCACCGATGACGAAGCGGTCCAGGGGGGACACCCGCCGCAGATCGATCCCGTGGACCGTGAGGTTCTCGGCGAATTCGCCCGGCCGGATGGCACGGCCTACATGGACTCCAAACTGCTCGATCCGTTCGAGGGCGAGCACGCTCACCTGGCGATGCCACGCCCCGGAATGCGCATCGCCTTCTATGCCGCGTTCGTCAACGATGATTCGCTCGACGGGATGCTTGGCCGTGCCTTTTTCACTCGAGATGTTTACCGATACAACACGGGGTTCTTTCGCCACGCCAGTCTTCTCCAGGTGCGGACACTGTGGACATCGCGGACACACCGGTCAGGAAAGCCCATATCGTCCATTGCCTACGTGGAACTGATCCGAAATCAGTGTTTTTCTACAGGGGTTTTGGTTTTTTTGACGAGCTCTATATCGCTAATGCGCATAGACTTATCAACGGCCTTGCACATGTCGTATATTGTTAATAAAGCAACCGAAACGGATGTTAATGCCTCCATCTCGACGCCGGTCCGGCCCGTGGAGATCACCTCGGCCGTCACTTCCACGGCATCGTCGGACAGCCGGACCTCAACATTAACACGATCTAGGGCAAGGGGATGGCACAAGGGGATCAACACGCTTGTTTCCTTGGCGGCCTGAATACCTGCCACCTTGGCCACCGTTAGTACATCGCCCTTCTTCAGGGCGTTATCCCGGATCAGGGAAATGGTCTTTGGGTGGGCGTAGATCCTCCCGGTGGCCTTGGCCACGCGCCGCTGAACCGGTTTGGCGCTGACATCGACCATCGAGAGGCGTCCCTCGTTGTCTACGTGGCTGAATCCGGACATGGTCACCCTCCGATCTGGTGCATGTAACGTTCTTGGCAGGTCCCGCCGCGCTCCGGCTTGAGCGCGATGGCTTGGCGGAGCGCCTCGGCATATCCTTGTGCGCGGATATTAACAGCGATGTCACTGAAGAGACACGGCTTGAGCCACCCGTCGCTCGAGAGTCGGAGCCGGTCGCACCGCTCGCAGTGACCTCCCCGGCCTCCTTCGACCATAGCGAACTGGCCCTCAGGTAGGTTCATCCGACGGATGAAGCGTACCTCAAGACCCTGGCGCCGGGCAAAACCGGCTACGTCGCGCGCGTCGTCTTCCGAAGAATCGTGATCGACGACACAGTTGAGTTTGACGGGATCGAGCCGTGCCTCCCGTGCCGCCTGAATACCGGCCAGCACGTCGGCCACATTTCCTCCCCGGGTGATTTCGGCAAAACGCTCCGGATTCAGGGCGTCGAGGCTGATGTTGACTCGATGCAGGCCGGCAGCGGCGAGCTCCCCAGCGAATTGGCCTAGAAGGACTCCGTTGGTCGTCATGCAGAGATCCTCGACACCGGCGATATTGGCCAATTGGTGAACCAGAAATGCAATGCCTTTGCGCACGAGGGGCTCGCCGCCGGTCAGGCGCACCTTGCGGATGCCGTGCTCGACGGCGACCTGGACAAATGCCGCAATCTCTTCGTAGCGCAGGACATCGTCGTGCAAGATAGGGGCGATTCCCGTTGGCGGCATGCAATACACGCATCGCAGGTTGCAGCGGTCGGTTACCGACACGCGCAGATACGTGATCTCTCGACCGTATGGATCCTGCATGGGAAACATCCTCGATGGCTACCGGCCTTCCGCGGCCTAGTCGGAGGCTTCGTTGGGCACGAGCCGGGAAGACGGGGACGGACTCCGTTCGAGTCTTCGAGGACGGCGGTCCGTCCGCGCTTTCCCGAGTTCGCCGGCGACTTCTCCGACTCCACGTGTTACGCCGGCGCTCTGTTGGGCACAAGACCCCCAAGATTCAACGCCTCGTTCAGCAATCCAAACGCCTCGTCCTCATTCTGAGCGGCTATGAGCCTCGCCGGCACTTCCGCGCCCGACATGATACGGGCAATCGCGGCGAGGATCTGGACCTGTATCCCTTGTTCATCCTCCGGCGTGAGGATCAGAAACACGAACCGTGTCGGAAGACCGTCTCTCGCGTCCCAGTCGATGCCGACTCGAGACCGTCCGAAGGCGACCACCGGCGATTCGAGGCCCTTGAGCCGTGCATGGGGTACGGCCACACCGCGTTCGAGGCCGGTTCCCATGATCTCCTCACGGGCACGCACCGCCTTTTCGATGGCTTTCTGATCGAGTTCCGGGAGTGCCGCCGCCACCCGGCGGCACAGCTCTTGGATGGCATCCCAGCGCGTCTCGCTTCCCATTTCGAGCACCACGGCATCTCTCGATAGAAGCTGACCGATATCGAGCCGTTTGCGACGCCGGATCGACCAGGCCAGCAGCGGTCCCGCCGCCACCGACGACGCGATCGCCGCGAACACCAGGGCCACAAAGACATCATCGGAGATCAGTTGCAGCTCAAGCGCCAGAATACCGAGCACGATTTCCATCGCGCCTCCCGGAATACGCGCCACGGCGGCCGACAAGATATCGGGTTTCGAGAGCCCGGCCACTCTTGCGCCGATCCAGCCGCCGATGAACTTCCCGCCGACGGCGACCGCCGTCACCAGAAGGACAAGGAAGAAGTCGACATTGGCCAGGAAATCGATTTTGATGCCGATCGTGGCGAAGAAGACAGGCACGAAGATGGCGTGAATCACCTGCGAGATGGTCTGGCGCGTTTTCTCCGACACTTCGGGCGCATTCCCCGCCATGATGCCCGCCAGGAAGAAGCCGAGGATGGCGTGGATGCCGATCCACTGCGTGATGGTACCGCACATGAGGCCGAGACAACAGATGAACGTCAAGGTCGTGCCGGGCTGAGGGAGATTCGTCGCCTGAAGCTTGCCGTTGATCGCGCCCACGACCTTGCTGCCCACCGTCATACACACCGTGCCGAAGAGGAGGATTTCAAAGAGGATCCGGGCCACCTCGCTGGCGCCGGCACCGTGAGGGTGGGCCAGCCCGAGCACCATGGTGAACCCGAGCCATCCGACAACATCGTTCACGATGAAAGCGGAAAGTGTCGTCAACCCGAAATCGCTCTTCAGAATCTCGAGGTCGTGGAGGATACGCGCAATCACCGGAATCGCGCTGATCGACGCCGCCGTGGCCAGAAACAGTGTGAACGTCACCCGGTCCGACGCCTCGCCCCAGTGCCGCTCGGGCAGCCACCAGAACAAGACACAGCCGAGGATAAACGGAGCGACAATGCCCACCACGCCCATCGTGAGCGCCGCCTTGCCCTGCTTCCACACCGTCGAGATGCTGATCTCGAAACCCGTGGCCAACAGGAGGAACAGGACGCCGAACCACGACACCGTCTCGAGCATGGTCTGCTGCGCGATATCATGAGGGAACAGCCGCGCCTCGATGCCAGGGAACACGCGCCCCAGAATCGTCGGTCCGAGCAAGATCCCCGTGAAGATCTCGCCTGCCAGGGCAGGGATGCCGCGCTGTTGGCACAATTCGCCCAGCACCTTGGCCACCGTGAGCAAGACCAACACCTGGCCAAGAAAAACCAGCAGATGCTCCTCATTGAGGTAATGCACGCGCGCCCCATCCCTTGAATCTGGGCCGAGTATACCAGGCCATGGCCGTGATTCCATAGACGAGGGTTTGGCGAGTGAGATCCGCCTGGGCGGACGGGACAGTGGGGGACTCGAGTTCAGTCGATGCGGGCAGTGGGTGATCCGCCTTCCCTTGGACCGCTCTCCCTTTGGGCCAGGTTCCTGCGAAGCTCAAGAGGTTAGGGTTTCGTTCACGCTCAAGAAGCGCCCGAGGCACCCGTCGGACCTCGATCCAAGGCGAGATCCTCAGGAGGCGTTCTCTTGATGAAATGCCTCCCGTTCTATCTCTGGCCGTAGTAAGCGTTCTCGCCGTGCTTTCTGAGGAAGTGCTTGTCGATCAGGTAGTCCGGAATGGGGCCATGGTCCGGAGCTAGGCGTAGGGTGTCGAGGGCCATACGGGCGACTTCTTCGAGAGCCACGGCGGCTTCCACGGCGTCCGCCACGGTCCTACCCCATGTGAAGGGGCCGTGGTTGGCTGCGAGCGCGGCGGGGTAGTGCATGGGATCGAGGCCAGCGAATCGGCGCACGATGGCCGCGCCGATGCTTCGTTCGTAATCGCAGGCCACCTCGTCGTCCGTCAGGCCCGGCACCAGCGGTACCTCGCCATGGCAGAGATCGGCGTGTGTCGTACCGAAACACGGAATCGGCCGTTCCGCCTGCGCCCACGCGGTAGCATACCGCGAGTGCGTATGCACAACGCCACCGATCTTCGGAAAGTGCCGGTAGAGCACGAGGTGGGTAGCCAAGTCTACGGAGGGCCGACACTCGCCCTCGACTTGCTCGCCGTCGAGGGTCACCACGGCCATATCCTCGGCGCGCATCGTGTCGTAGGAAAGCCCGCTCGGCTTGATGACGACCCGATTGGTCCCGCGGTCGATGGCACTTGCATTGCCCCAGGTCAAGATGACGAGGCGGTGCTTGACCAGGTCGAGATTGGCCTTCAGTACCGCCTGCTTCAATTCATCCAGCATCGGTTAGGTCCTCTATTCGGCGTCTTCATACTCGTCGAGAAACGCCCGGAGCCGTGCCACGATGGGCTCGACCTCAACGAATTCCATAAGCGATGCGCGTAACTTGGCGATATTCCGCACGCCTTTTAAGTATCCGGCATACCGCTTGCGATGTTCCAGTACGGCCTTGAACTCGCCCTTGTGCTCAACGGTAGCTTTCAGGTGTTCGATGCACAGGTCCACGCGTTCGGCTAGGGTTGGATCCGGCAAGTAGTCACCCGTCGTCAGATAGTGACGGGTTTGGTCGAAGATCCACGGATTGAACATGGCGCCTCGGCCGATCATCACGGCGTCCACGCCGGTCTCAAACATGCGCCGGGCGTCTTCCGGTGTGAAGACGTCGCCGTTGCCGATGATCGGGATGGACACGGCGGCCTTGATTTTCTCGAGCCAGGACCAGTCCGCGCGCCCCGTGTAGGCCTGGACTCGGGTGCGGCAGTGGACCGCGAGGGCCTGAACCCCGGCCTGCTCCAGCATTCGGGCGACCTCGACAATGCAGCGGCTGTTCTCATCCCAGCCGAGACGCGTCTTGACCGTAACGGGGAGTCTCGTGCCCCGCAGGGTCGCCTTGACGACGTTCTCGAACCGACTCAGGTCGCGCAAGAGGCCGGCGCCATCGCCTCGGAGGGCGATCTTTCTGACCCAGCAGCCCGCGTTGATATCGAGGAAGTCCGGCTGGGCCTCCTCGACCATGGTGGCGGCACGCTCCATAGACTCCGGATTGCTGCCGTAGATCTGGACGCCGATGGGCCGCTCGTCGTCGTTCACTCGGACGCGCCGGAGCGCGCTGGTCACGTTGCGCACGAGCGCCTCGCAGTTGACGAATTCGGTGTACAGGAGATCCGCGCCACGCGCCTTGCAGATGCGTCGGAAAGGTGGGTCGGATACGTCTTCCATCGGCGCGAGGGCCAAGGGGTGCTCTATGTCGACGGCGCCGATTCGCATAGGAGTCCGGTTCTAGCGTTTCTGGTAGAGTTCCGCGCCTTGGTCCCGGAAGGCTTTGGCGCGCTCCGCGAGGCCTTTTTGCCGGGCCTGTTGGGCAATTTCCATGGCGCAGAACTTGGGCCCGCACATGGAGCAGAAATGCGCCAGTTTCTGGCCCGTTTCCGGGAGGGTGGCGTCGTGGAACCGACAGGCTTTGTCGGGATCTAGGGCCAGACTGAACTGGTCCTGCCAGCGGAACTCGAAGCGGGCTAGGCTCATGGCGTTATCGCGGGCCTGGGCGCCCGGATGGCCCTTCGCGATATCCGCGGCGTGAGCGGCCACCTTGTGTGCGATAACGCCTTCGCGGACGTCGTCGCGATCGGGCAGTCCGAGGTGTTCTTTGGGGGTAACGTAGCAGAGCATGGCGGCGCCGTACCAGGCGATGAGTGCGCCACCGATGGCGGAATTGATGTGGTCGTAACCGGCGGCCACATCGGTGGGCAAAGGCCCGAGGGTGTAGAAGGGGGCCTCGTCGCACCAGGCGAGCTGGTTCGTGACGTTCTGCTGAATCATGTGCAGCGGAACATGGCCGGGGCCTTCATTCATGACCTGGACGTCATGCTTCCACGCACGGCGCGTCAGCTCACCTTGTGTCTCGAGTTCGGCGAACTGGGCCTTATCGTTCGCATCGGCGAGACAGCCGGCGCGCAGGCCGTCGCCGATTGAGAAGGCCACGTCGTAGGCGGCCATGATCTCACAGATCTCGTCCCAATGCGTGTAGAGGAAGTTCTCTTCGCCATGGGCCAGGCACCATTTCGCCATAATCGAGCCGCCCCGACTCACAATGCCGGTGACGCGTTTCTCCGTGAGGGGAATCGAGCGGTGAAGCAGGGCGGCGTGAACGGTGAAGTAGTCAACGCCTTGCTCGGCCTGCTCGATGATGGTGTCGCGATAGGCCTGCCAGGTGAGGTCTTCCGGCCGCCCTCCCACGTTCTCGAGGGCTTGGTACAAAGGCACGGTGCCGATGGGCACGGGCGAGTTCCGGATGATCCATTCCCGGGTTTCATGAATATCGGCGCCCGTCGACAGATCCATCACGGTGTCGGCGCCCCAGCGAATCGCCCAGACCATCTTCTCGACCTCTTCCTCGATGGAGCTCGAGAGGGCGGAATTGCCGATGTTGGCATTGATCTTGACCAGGAAACTGCGGCCGATAATCATCGGTTCGAGTTCGACGTGGTTGATGTTTGCGGGGATGATTGCGCGGCCTCGTGCGACTTCGTCGCGAACGAACTCGGGCGTAATCGCCGTCGGCATCTCGGCGCCCCACGCGTAGCCGGGATGGTGGGTCTTCAGGAACTCGGTCATCTGCTCGAGGCGCATGTTCTCGCGGATGGCCACAAACTCCATCTCCGGCGTCACGATGCCGCGTCGCGCATAGTGCATCTGCGAAACACACGCGCCCGGCCTGGCGCGCAACGGCCTCCGCGGATTCGGAAACGCCGCGCGGGCGCTACCGCCCATGTAGGGAACCGTGGGCGCTTCAAGGGTTTCGACATCCCCGCGCGCTTGGATCCACCCCACGCGTGCCGGGGCCAAGCCGCGTGCAAGGTCGATGGCCGCATCCGGGTCGCTGTAGGCTCCCGAGGTATCGTAGAGGGTCAACGGAGAGTTCTGAACGGCTCCGTCCGCGCTCGACGTGGACGATAGGGCCACCTCGCGCATGGGTACGCGGATAGATGGATCGGATCCCTCGACGTACACCTTCCGCGAGGCCGGAAAGGGCGCGGTTGAGACTAGTCGGCTCGCGTCGTTTCCCATGGCTTCGTCCGCAGGCGACATTTACTTCCTCCACATCATGATTGAAGCGCCGCCTGTGAGGCGACGCGAGAAAGAAGCGCTCGAAGTCCGTATTTTATCACACCGTGTGGCTCGGTGCACTCTGCGTGCTCCAACCGAGACAGGGAAAGCGGCCGATCCAGGCGAGTGCCTGAATCGGCCGCTGCATCAGCCGTCCGCAATACGGCAGACTATTCGGTATACTCGTAGGCGCCGATGTCGGGCGCGCCGTCGTTTCTCGGCATGCCGTCAACGTCGGCGTTGACGTTGGGGCTGAGAACTACTCCGGTATCGATGGCCGGGGAGCTGGCGCTCAACCTGTAGTCGTGGCTCGGATCGCCCGGGCTGACGAACAACGGATCGTTGCCAAAGCAACCGTTGTTGCTCGCGCGCAGGGCAATGTCCGGCGCGCCCTGGAAGATGCAATCGTGGTAGGAGCCGACGGAGTTGCGGAGAGCCCAGTCCGTTGGGCTTCCCCAGACGATGCTGTTCTCGACGGCGCCAGCCGGCGCGTGGATACCCACATTGCACAGCGCATGGTTGTAGACCACCGTATTGTGCTGGAGGATGGCCGCTTGCCCGTCGGGCACACGGATACCGCCGCCGAGGAAACTGTCCGAAGCCGTGTTCCCGAAGACGACGTTGTTGACGATGCTCCAGCCACCGTAGACGCCGCCGCCATCGGCTCCGGCGACATTCCGGTAGACGTAGTTGCGCTCAACCGTGGCACAACCGTAGAGACCGCCACCGTTCTGGCTGGCCAGGTTATCGAAGATGTGGTTTCCGATAACCGTCGTGCATCCGTGCACACCGCCGCCGTCGCCACTAGCCGTATTGCCGGAAATGTCATTGAAGGCGATCAGGGCGGCGGTGCCGTTGCCTTGAATACCGCCTCCATTGTTGGTTGAGCCCCCCGTGATTGTGAAGCCCAGCAACGCGCATGAACCGTATTCCGTTCCGTCGAACGTGACGATGGGAAGGCCGCTGCCTCCCACGCCGATGATTCGCGTCGCGGTTCTCACGGACATATCCTGGGGCGCCTGCGAACGCACGGTGATGTTCTTGCCGTCGAAGTGGATGTTCTCCGGGTAATCACCCGGCGCCACGATGACCGTGTTTCCGGTATCGGCGGCGTCGATGGCCGCCTGAATGGTCGGATACTCCAGCGGAACCCGGATGATCCCGATCGAGTCCTGATTCACGCTGATTTCCGCATAGTCGAACGCCGTGAACGGTTCGATGTTCCCCGTGGCCAGCCCGTCCTTGAATGCGACCTTGAGAACGCCGTGCCAACGATCGCCGGTGTCCTCGAAGATATCGCTGAATGTGATACCCGGCAGGTCGGTGAGCACGGCAAAGGCGGACTGGATGAGCCCGTCCATGTTCGCGGGTTGGGCCGTGAGGTCGACCCACACGACCTCGCCACTGTTGAACGTGAGCTTGGCCTTGACGAGATCCACCTCGTAGTCGCCAAAGACCACGTTCAGGTACAGCGGCGCGACGGAATCGATGTCGGCGTACTCCACATAGAAATCAAATACGAAACCGGGCTGGACGTCCTCGATCGCGTCAATGCCGCCCGGCTGGTTGCTGAGGCCGTTATCCGAGGTGCCCGCGCCCGTGGGGAACTCATCTCCGGGGCCGCCCGGCAGGCAATCGATGCACCGGTCATAGCTCCTGGAAACGGTGATGTCGGTGAAGTGGGAGCCCCAACCGGCCTCGGGGGTCGGCGTGCCCGGCTCGAATCCGCAACCCATCAGGAAAGTCTTGGTCAGTTCCTTCCAACCGCGATTGTCCCAATCATCGCCGGGACAGTCGATACTCGCGTCCGACCAGTGTGTTCCGCCTTCAGCGTCCATATCCGGCAGGAAATCCGCGGGGCCGAGAAGGCCCTTGTTGTCGATGTTGCACGGGATGGGGGCGCCCCAGGCGTCCTCATTCGCCGAATAGACCGGCGGATCCCAGTTGAGGAATTGCAGGCCGGTTTCCCACCCGAAACCGTCCTTGTCGCCGATTCGGATGCCAATGAATCCCTCTTCGTGCTCGAAGGCCCCCATGTCGTACCCGCGATTCAGGGGACGAGGCTGGAAGTCGTAGTCGTCCGTCGGCGCGCCGTCAGCGGTGCCGATGTCGATGCACAGGGAGTAGTAGTCCAGTCGGACATTGCCGTGTTCGGCATCGACAAACATCGGATCGACGGTTCGATTGCCCGTGCCCGTGTAACCGCCTCGGATATTCGAGTAGGTGGCATTGACCGTGCCGCCCCAGTAGGGGTAGATCTCGCCGGGGTAGTTGTCAAACACGATACAGTTCTTGAGATTCACGACGGCGTCGTCGCCCACGGCCGAAATGCCGCCGGCGTGCGCCAACTGATGGGTGCGGTTCTTGGTAAACGTGCAGTTGACGACATCCACTACTGCGGTCAGGTGTGCACACAGGGCCGCGCCTGGGCTCTCTTCGTCCTCGTTGTTCCAGAATATGCAGTTGACGACAGAATTGGCCCCGCGGGACATCCCGAGCCCGGCGGAGGACAGTTCTGCGAGGTTGTTCCTGAAGAGGCAGTTTTTGAAAACGGTATTCGAGGCAGAGGAGTTGGCGCCCGCTCCACCTCCGGCCCGATTGTCCTCGAAAATGCAGTCCGAGACCGTCATCCCCTCCGCGGCATAGGGGATATATAGTCCGGCGCCTACGTTGCCGCCGGAATCGTCGTGGTAATGCGCGTTACCGCCCCTAACGGTGAATCCGTCCAGGGTGACACCGGGCGCCCCTTGGACCACGTGATAGGCCTGCTGGCCGGCTCGCGCCACGGATCCGTCAATGACCGTGATATACTGTCGCGCGTTCCGGCTGGTGAACTTGGTCTGTCCGTCTTTGAAGCCGCCATACACGTTCACCCCCTGGGCCAACAGGAGCGAGCCGTCGGCATTGTCTCGCACCTCGTCGTAAGTTCCTTGCGCCACCCATATGGTGTCGTAAGCCGCATCGCCAGCGGCCTTGTCAATGGCCGGCTGGATTGTGTTGAAGGCACCGTCCCATGACCTGCCGTCGCCGCCGTCCGCCGCATTGAGGTCGACCACGAGCACGTTATCCGGAAGAGGACAGCCCGCCAGGAAAGGCACCAGAAGCACCGCCAACAGAATCGGTTTCCAGACATGTCGCATAGCATGGACTCCTTTGTCCGAAGACATTTGGGCACTCGGCCACTTCGTTAGGCCCCATTGCCCACTGAGCAGCCCCACCCGTGCCCAACGATACCCACCGCGATAATCAACGAATTCGTTTCTCACCTATCATTATCACATTAATTTGAAAATGTCAATGGGGTTGATGCTAATATGTTTACATGGTGATGACTAAAGCACATGGACACGCACTGGAATTGGTACACATAAGGTACAAATGGATGGACACTTGCACAAAAGAGAACCGTATTACCCCAAAGACTACGCCTGTGTCGCGTTTTCGATATAGGCATCCACGTTGAACTTGCGGGCGCAGCCTCTGGCGTTCATGTACCGGACCTTTCCGACTATAAGACGTTCGGACCAGGCCCGGTCGTGCACGCCGCCGAGGCTCCAGGCGATTCCTACGTAGCCGTTGGGGTCACGGCCATCGAGTTCGTAGGTGTCGTTGAGGTACTGAGCAATGCGGAAGGCGTCTTCCGGCGTCGGCGTCCATTCGAGGATCTTCTTGGCCCAATACATCCTCATGTAGTTGTGCATCTTGCCGCGCTTGACCATTTCGAGCTGCGCAGCGTTCCACAAGTCATCGTGCGTTTGTGCGCGTTCGAAGGTACTGAGATCGTAGACGTACTCGCGGCGGTCCTTTCGATGATCGTCCAGGGTGCGTTTGGCCCATGCCGGAATGCCTTCGATCGTGTCGTAGGCCGGGTTGTAGTAGCAGAAGTTGTCTGAGAGCTCGCGGCGGACAATGAGCTGTTCGAGGAAGGCGGCTCTGCCCGGGGAATGCGTGGCGGAGACCTCGAGCGCCACGCGCTGGGCGGCCAGTTGGCCGAAGTGCAGGTACGGCGAGAGGTCAGATTGGGCATCGCGTGTCGGATCGTTACTCGACTCATGGTAGTGGTCCAGATTCGAGTGGATGAAGGTTGTCAGCCTCCGGTTGGCCGCAGCCGTGCCCGGATGGAGCCATTCGATGGGCGGCTCCGAGTTACCGAAGGTCTGTGCCGCAAGCAGCTTGTGCCATGATGGTGCTCGACCAGGCCTCTTTTCTCGCCACGGAGCCGGGTGCCGCTGCAAGGGCGGGAACGCCGTTAGGAACTCCGGCACAAGGACACCCAGTTTGCGGCGAATGGTCGCGGCGCTGTACTCCTGTTTCGAGCTGGCGACCCAGCACGGCACGATGTTGTGCGCATCGACCTCACGGAACGGGATGCTCATCTGTCCGGCTACACCGGCTTTCCACGCACGCTTGATCCGGAGCGGATCGAAGTCCGTCACGAGCATCCCGACGCGGTGTGCGGTAACAAACCGAGGGATCTCATGCGTCGGCTCGCCGCTGAGAAGGAAGAACGGGATGTCGAGTTCGGCCAGCGCCTCTCGGACTTCCTCAAGCCCGTCGCACATGAAGGCGTACTGCCGGCGTTGAGCGCCCAGAAACTGCGGCGCCAGGCAAAACGCGACGCCCAGCGGCACATCGTGTTCCAAGGCAATGTGCTGCGCGTAGAGCAACGCCCAGTTATCCTGGACGCGCTGATCGCGGCTCATCCAGTAGACCACGGGGCCCCCGGTATACGGCACGCGGTTCATCTTCCGCATGCGTTGATGGTCAACCGCGATGTCGGTCATGGCGATACTCCCAGGTTGCCTATCCCGACCACGGATTTGGTTCTATGCGGTCTGGGGAGGTCATGTCAACTTGGTTGACCAGGAGACGGGTCATGAGCACAATACTCGCGGGCACGAGCAGGAAGGAACACGACATGGTGAACGTGGGATTCGTCGGCGGGGGGCGCATATCGGATCTGCACGCCCTGGGTTACAAAGACAATCCGGACGCGCGTCTCTTCGCCGTGTGCGATGCCGTGGCGGAGCGGGCGGAGGCGCGTCGCGCGGAATGGGGCGCGGAGAAGGCGTACACGGACTATCGGGAGCTGCTGGCCGATCCGAGCATCCACGCCGTCGAGGTGCTGACGCCGTACGACACGCACGAGGGGATTGTGCTTGACGCGCTGGCCGCCGGCAAGCACGTCGCGTGTCAGAAGCCGATGACGACGTCGCTCGAGAGCGCGGACAGGATCGTGGCGGCGGCCGAGGCGGCAGGCGTCGTCTTCAAAGTGACGGAGATCTACACGACCTATCCCCCACTCGTATTCACCAAGAAGCTCATCAAGGACGGCGTCATCGGCGAGCCGGTGGGGATGCGCATCAAGTATATCGCCAGTGCCAAAGGCGGCTGGGAGGTCTCGGCAACCACCTACGAGCAGCAGATGCGGATCGCGGCGACGGGCCTCGGTTTCGAGACCTTCGACCACGGCCATCACGAGTGGGCCACGGCCTGGTATCTCCTGGGCGAAGTCGAGCGCGTATGCGCTTGGATCGATACCACCAACGGCGTCCTCGACGACCCCGCCACCGTCATGTGGAAGCACCGAGGCGGGAAGCGTTACGGCACGTGCGACTTCCTCTTCGCCGAGGATATGACGATCCCGAGCAAGTACTATTCGAATGATGAATGGTTCGAGATCACGGGTAGCAGGGGCCTGATCCTGATCAATCGCGGCACTGGTGAACTCTCGGATCGGCCCGCCGTGAGCGTCTGCACCGGTGCGACGTGGCAACACTACGATGATATCCCGGCGGACTGGTCCGAGGGGTTCATCGGCGCGACGCGGAACTTCATCGCGGCCATCCAAGGCGAAGAACCACCACGCCTCTCCGGACGCGATGGACGCGAAGTACTCCGCTTCGGCTTGGCGGTGACGCGCTCTGCTTCGAAGCGCCGCGAGGTCTACCTCGACGAGCTGGATAGCGCCTTTCCGGCGCTCCATGCTTGGCGGATGCGTCGGCGCGAGCGGGGCGAGTGCATCGTGGGCCCACAGCGGCGCAGCGGCGGCAAGACAGCGAAGTACGCGCCTCAGGCGCGGGCGCTCACCGAACAACTGGTCACGCGGTTCGATCCGGAAGCCGCCGGCGGCTGGACATGCGTCCTCGGACTGCACCTCACGGCCGAAGGCGGCGTTAGCGAGACGCGCTACGGGGTGTACGTGCAAGACGGCAAGCTCGAGTTGCGCGAGGGCATGTTGCCGGACAATGCGGATCTGACTCTGCGGATTCCGGCCGGCGTGTGGGCGGCGATTCTGCTGGGCAAGAAACGGATGGAAACCGCCCTGTTCCAAGGCAAGATCAAGTACGAAGGTCGCGCCGAACAAGGCCTCCGCCTGAAAAGCGCGCTCAGACTGTAAGGCAGCTTCTCGTTCTTCGAAACGGCAGCCTGTTGTATACTGGCATCGTGATGTGAAGGAAAGACACCTTCACACACGGCCGGCGAGGCGAGGCAAGACATGACGACGAGACTGGAGAGCAGCGACGATCAAGTCCTCCTCGAGATGGTACAGATCCTCGTTGAGGCGTACCGTCCGGAGGCAATCTATCTTTTTGGCTCGCGGGCTAACGGGACCACAAGCGAAGACGCCGATTACGATATCCTCGTGGTGGTTCCTGAGTCGGAGCAGTCTGCGTACCGGCGTTGCCAGGATGCCTGCGTCATGCTTGCCCACGTGGAGGCATCCAAGGACGTGCTCGTGTTGACACGAGACGAGTTCGAGCGCAAGTGCCGCGTCAAGTCGTCGTTGCCGGCACTGGTCCGGCGAGAGGGAAAGCTCCTCTATGCAGCCTGAGCAATGCGCGGAGGTGCGTGCGTGGTTTGAGCACGCGAAGGAAGATCTCAGGGCCGCGGAAGTTGACCTATCTGTTGTGCCTCCCCTCGTCGCCGATGCGTTGTTTCATTGTCAGCAGGCAGCCGAAAAGGCCTTGAAGGGCTATCTGGCAGCCCATGATGAAGCGCCAAGGAAGACGCATGACCTGGCGGTGCTTGCCGGAAGATGTGCGCAGTTCGACGGGACTCTCGACGGTGTTGTCTTTGGTGTCGTGAAGTTGACGCCTGGGGCGTGGATCTTCCGCTATCCTTCGGATGTCGAGCCACCGGAGGCAGGCGAGGCAGAGGAAGCGCTCGTTCTTGCTAAGGATCTCTGCTAGGCGCTCTGGAAGCGCATCACGGACTTGGGATAGTGGAGTAAACATCGCGACATGGCAGAACTACCGCTAAGGAAGCGTATCGCGTACGGCATGGGCGGGCTGACGATGAACCTGCCCGACCTCGTGCTCATGCAATGGCTGCTGGTGCGATACGTACCTCCGGACGTGAGCAAGCATCTCGTGCCCCCCGCGTTGTTCGGTGTCGTTGTGCTGCTCGGGCGCATCTTCGAGGGCGCCAGCAATCCGCCTATCGCCAACCTCAGCGATCATTGCCGCTCGCGATGGGGCCGCCGCCTGCCGTTCATTCGGTTCGGGATCGTGCCGTTGGCGCTCGTCTTCTTCCTGTTGTTCCATCCGCCCGTCGACCACCTCCACTGGATCAACGCCGTGTTCGTCATTGTGGTGTTGCCGATGCACGCACTGCTATACGTGTCGAACGTGACGCCGTACTTGTCGCTGCTGCCCGAGATCACTTCCGACCTCAAAGAGCGCGTCGATCTCACAACGTTCCAGTCGGTCTTCATCATGCTGGGGACCTTCGTGTTCGCCAGCCTCGGCCAGGTACTCGAACGTTGGGGCTGGTCAGGGCTGTCGGGCCTCTGCGCTGCATTGATGATCATCTTCTTCATTCCCGTGGCCACGGTGATCCGAGAGCGGCCGAAACCGCTCGGGACGGAACAGCGGAACCTGAAGCTCTTCGAATCGATTCGGCTGGCGTTGCGGAACCGCCCCTTCGTGTTCGTGATCACATCGACGGCCTTGTACTGGTTCGGCCTCAACGGCGTGATCGCCCTCGTGCCGCACTGGACCGCCGCCGCCCTGTTCAAGAGCGAAGGTGCCGTGCCGATGCTGATGGTGCCGTTCCTCGTGATGAACCTGGTCTTCTTCTTCGTGTTCAACGCTCTGACGAGGCGGTTCGGCAAGTATCCGCTGATGATCGTGACGTTCGTCGGCAGCGGCGTCGTCATCCTCGGCTTGTGTCTGGTCGGCACAGTGCCGCTCGGAAGCACACTCGTCCAGACGATGGTGATCCTGGCCGCGTTCGGGATGCCCGTCGCCGGATTCATGGTGTTGCCCTTCGCCATACTCTCGGATGTCATCGATTACGACGAGCGGCTAACGGGACGCCGACGCGAAGCCATCTTCTTCGGCGTGCAGGGCATCGCCCAGCGCACCATGGTCGGCCTGTCCGTGCTGACCTTCACCATCGTGCCGTACTTCAAGAGCGATGGCTCGCGAACCCTCATCGAGAACGGCGCCTTGGCAATCTCCGAACGGTACGTACCGGTGGCCAACACCGAGGCTTCGCCCCCGGATGCGGCCCCCGCGTCGTTGACCCAGTTGGAGCCGGGCCAGGTTCGCGTTGCGCCGGAACCCGCCAGTCTCGACGCGCCATGGACCCTCACCGGCCCCGATGGCTTCACCCGCACCGGACACGGCGTCGAAACGCTCACCGACCTCGCGCCAGGCCGGTACCGAATCGCCTGGGGCGAGGTGCCCGGCTGGCAGGCGCCTCGGCCACCGCGCACCGTCACGCCCTTTGGCCTCAAACTCATGGCCATGCTCTGCGGCCTGTTCTGCATGCTCGGCTGCCTGCTGTTTCTCCCCTACCCCATCCGCGAACGCGACGGCAAACTCTTCGTGCTTGGCGTAGACGACCGCTGAGGCGCGAGCCGCTACGCCCAGACTATGGACAATGTGGACGTTGTGGACCAGATGGACATGCGCTGACGGGTAATGGCCCCTTGGCGTCGTTGGCGTCCACGGTGTCCATCCGGTCCATCCCATGCGAAGCAACGGCACGACCGAGGATCATGCCTTGGCACGGCTGAGCTCGGCCCGGAATTTGACTCTCTGCGCCAAGAAAAGGTATGCTTCGTGTCACTTCACGTCGGGGTGTAGCGCAGCCCGGTTTAGCGCGCTTCGTTCGGGACGAAGAGGCCGGCGGTTCAAATCCGCCCACCCCGACCATCTTCTTTCTCCCGCATCGATGCGTCAAGTGTATTCGCGCCGAAGGCCTCCCCCAACGAATTCACGGATCACCACGTCCTCGCCGGCGGAGTCCAGATACGCTTCGATGGCTTCCTGCATCCGTACTGCCAGTTCGTCCAAGGTCCGGGCTTGCGCGTGACAACCAGGCAGAGACGGAACGGAGCCCTTCCCGGCATCGTACAGGGCTATCCAACGAGAGGAGGGATGCCTCCTCGGGCCAGAGGCCGCGCCGGAGCGCGGCGATCCCAGGAAGATGGCAGGCCGTCGTGTTCGTCGTGTCGTCGTGGCTCAATTCCCTTGCTCCCTCTGCGCGGAAAGCGGGGACAGACAGCCGGTCTCGAAGACTCGGCCGGAGTCAGTCCCCGTTTTCCGCTTCTCGCTCGGCACTACGCATCGTCGTCATCCTCGGCGTCGAGCGGGACCTCCGGCGCAACCTGCGGGCGGTCACGAATCTCCGGCGGCGCCACGGTGAATGTGTCGTCGCCCGAGGAGGAGGACCATTTGGTGGAATAGTAAGTCTCCTCCTCGTCGAAATCGTCTTCGCGATTCAGGCCGTAGCTGTAGACCACGAAATCCCCGTTCTGCCGAACGCGATACGATAGCGGCTCGCCCCTGTTCCACGGGTCGTCCGGTATGCGCTCGATGAACTCCGGAACCAGCTCGTCGAGCCGCTCCGGCAACCGGCCGTGGGCCAGCCGAAACCGCTCAACGGCAATGCCCGTCCGTGCCTTGTCAAGAAGCACTCGCACGTGCCATTCATAGATGTAGTTGTAGCCAATGCCTTTCAATGTAAGGGTGGCGGTCGGCGCGTGACGATACATGCGTCGCGTCCAAGACTGCTCTGCGGCGTGCACGAAATCGTCAAGCTTCTGGCTCGGCCCGTCTCGAGCCACCTCACGCAGCGAGGAACACCAGTCAGCTATTACGGAACGCTCACAAGCTGCGCGGCCTGCCAAGTGCAAGAAGGGCGCAATCGCGCAAATGGCCGTGACTTGGCCCAAGGTTTCCGAGGAATACAGATCCCAAACAAGTTCCGCCAACCTGTCCTCCGCCACCGCCGGCAGCCATGCCTGACTGCCCACGATACCCCGCTCAATGAGCGGCGTCTGGCACGTCAGTGGAAGCGCGCTGGACAACCTTTCCTGAAGATACACAAGGGCGGTCTCGGGCAACACCGTTCGGTTCATGGCCACTTCGAGGATCTCGATCACGCTCTTGTATATGTGTCCCAGGCACAACTGCGAACCGAACCTTGGTTCCTTCTCAAGCGAATCGGCGATGGGCAGCATATCGAGCACCGCCTCAACGGCCGCGTCCGGCCGACGCTCCACCGAGGCAATCCAGACCTCGAGACCCAGTTGGCGGCCCAGCCAACGTATCGATGAGAGATACGTAGGCCCCCAACGGCGCATCGGATACCGGCTGCCGGTGCAGCCGGAGTGTGCGGCAGCGTGTAGGTCGCGGCAGACCTCAGCGCCGACGTCGTCCCAGTAGCGCTTTGACCACTGCCACATGTCAAAGGGGATCAAGTCTCTGCGATCGAGCGACTGGCGTTCCAAACCAAGCAGATGCAGACGCGAGTAAAGGCCAATGTTCTCCCATGTCACGCCCGGTGGAAGCGGATCCACCTTTGTCACACAGTGCCACCAGTGCCTCTCAAGTTCCTCTTTCTTTGCATAGGCGTTGAGGTACAGATATGCGATGTTCTCCGCCTTAGGAACTTCAGCATACCAAGCGTCCAGTTCTGTCGGATTTGTCGGCAGTCCTTCCGCGCGCAAGACAGCCTTGTAGACCGGCTCGGCAGGCCAGCGGATCCACACGAATACCGCGACGGCGCCAACCAGCGCGAGCAGGCCTACGGCATGGCCCAGACTCATTCTACGACGCTGTCCGCGCGCGTGTTGGCGGGAATTCTCATGTGATACAGGCTCTCGAAGGCCCAAGCGGCTGAAGTCCAATGTCATGACGCTGTACGGCAAGACGGCGAGAGCGCCTAGGGCAAGACTGACAGCAACGGCCATCGCCGCGCCATACGTGCTGTGAGGCGCCAGGAATGGAAAGACTCCCAATGTAATGGCCGCCCACAGCAGCAGGCACACTGCCAGAGATCGCCATCGCATCCGGCCCGACCACCACGCCACGGCCATCGAGGCCACGAGCCAAAGCTGCGGCAAGACCAATGCGAGCCAGAATACGGAAGGGCTCCATGTGTCGAGCAACGTACCCCTGACCTCCCGATCGATCATCACGCGGGTCAGGAGGAGTACGGCGGCAGCCCCCTCGGGCACGAGCAGCCAGATGCCGGTTCGGTTGGTCGCACCGAGGACGGCCCAGGCGGCGATTCCGGCGATGATGGAAGGCCCAATGAGAATCCCGCAGATCTCGCGGATATTGGTATAGCCATGGCTGCGCGCCTGCATCAAGAGCCGGGCAAACAGAGCGTCTTCTGCGAACAAGAACGACACTGCGTACACAACGGCAACTATCACCAAGGCGACGGCCAGGTTCACGGCGGCCGCGATGAGGCGTGCCTGGGCCATCCGCGCTTTCGTGATGGGCTGCCGCGTAGCGAAGATGGCGGGCCTGCCGCCGCCCACCCACTCACGCCAGAACAGCCGCAACGCCCAGGCGAAGGAGGCCAGCACGAGGGCGTAGAAGGGCAGCTTCTCGAACAGCCAATAGGGATCGAGGAGGGCGGACACGCTGAGCGCTTCGCGATGCTCGCGCGACAACGAGTACAGCACGAACCATCGGCCAAGGTTGATGAGGAGATAGACCATCCCCGCCATAATGGACAGGGACAACGGCGAACCGCGCAACTCGAACCAGGCCTGCGCCGCCAAGGGCGATGAGAACGGCTTACGGCGTTCGCGTGTGCCCAGGGACAAGATGCGGTCGAGTGAGGCCAGGCTGAACAGGGACCACCGCTCGCCGCATCGTGTCGCGCCAACCGACGCCACGGACAATGTGCCGGTGAGCGCCACGGCCACAGCGAATGCGACAAGCAGGCCTGGCGTAATGCCATCTCCTGCGGCCAGGGCCGCGGCCCAATCGGATAGACCGCCGATGAAGCCGAACAGTGCGCCAAGCGCCGCGAAAATCAGGATAGGTACCAGCAGCGGCGCGACCGGTCGCAACCAGTCCAGGACCTGGATGAACAGGTACAAGCAGGCCAGGGCAATTACGACCCGGCTGCCCGGCCCGTCGCCGAACATCGTCCAGCATGCCGCCCGCATGATGATCGCCACAGCAAGGACGCCCGCGAGACGCGTCAACAGCGGTACCAGCACCGCAATCCGCGTGCTTACGGGCAGCTCGAAGATGCGCCGCGAGAAGCCCGGCTTGAGATGGCCCGAGTTCGCCGTGCTCAACGTCAAGAGCAGCGCCAGCACCATGGGCACGGCCAGCGTGGCTGTCAGCGCCAGGACGTCCACGTGATGCCACAAGTTCCGCTCAGTGATGCGCAACGAATCGAGGTAGAACGTGGCCAGCGCGAAGAGCCCGGCCCCCGTGCACGTTGCCGCGATGGTCCCGCCGACGCGGAGTTCTTCCCCGAGCAGCGCGCGTATCTTCGCGTTCATCGGCGTACTCCCTTTACTTCAACGGGCGTCGGATTGTGAAAACGAGATGAAAGCGCGGGAATGAGAGAAAGGACGGAAAGGACCAAAACGACATGAAGGACAAGAGGAAGCCCACGCACCACCGGATATGCATTCCCACGGGGGACCGTGGGAACGAGGGGATCGAGGTGCAATGTCAGTAGTGCGCAGAGGCCGCCACCAGCGCACATCGCCGCGACGGTCCCGCCGACGCGGAGTTCACCCCACACCAGCGTGCGTATCTTCGCGTTCATCGGCGTACTCCCTTTACTTCAACGGGCGTCGGATTGTGAAAACGAGATGAAAGCGCGGGAATGAGAGAAAGGACGGAAAGGACCAAAACGATATGAAGGACAAGAGGAAGCCCACGCACCACCGGATATGCATTCCCACGGGGACCGTGGGAACGAGATCCGATACGCAACCCCTGGGACCGCCAGGCGCCGTGCTGGCCGTCTTCGGCCAGGAATCGCCAGACTCCGGCCTGAAAGGCCGCAAGATCCCAGCCCAGGGCAACGCCCTGGGAATAAACGAGTTACATATTTCTCCAGCGCCCTGAAAGGGCAGAATAAACCGTTGCTTGGCCCAGATCCCTGTTCTCGTGCTCCTGCGTGGGGAGACAGTACCGTGGCGCCTCGCCATGACTGCCTTCCCTGCCCAACCGGATATGCATTCCCACGGGGACCGTGGGAACGAGATCCGAACCGGATATGCATTCCCACGGGGGACCGTGGGAACGAGATCCGATGCCACCTCAGGGTCCGTGCTGGCCGTATCGCCCGTCGTGACGAGCCGCCGCGCTGGAACGCGGCGATCCCAGGAAGACCATGGGCAGGATGCCCATGCGGCCAAAAAGGGAGAAACTCCAGCCATGGGCAGGATGCCCATGCCACCTCAGGCGCTCTCTTATCCTGTGGCTCCCGTCCCCCCATCTGTCCCTCTCTCCGATGGCACTGCGTGCGAGCGTAGACATACAGAGTATCGACTGATTGGTTCGATTGTATCAAAATCATAATACAATTGACCCGGCATGTCAAGTGGGTTTACGCCGATAGACCCGAAATGATGTCGCGTCTCCAACTGGATTTTGCCCGGCCTCGATTCGAGTAGACACGGAATGGCGTCGGCGGTGTCATAATGACGCCATGAGGACGGAACGCGATATACCGCCTTCGCGCGGACGGGCCGGAGGGGTCGACGAGGACTTCCTCGAAGAGGTCGCGCGCCGGGATGGCCGGACGCTTCTGGCCTATGCGCGCTCGGTGACGGGAAACGTCCATGACGCGGACGATGCGCTCCAGGAGGCCTTCGCGAAGGTCGCGGGACGTCGTCTGGCGCGGATCGGCAATCTGCGGGCCTATCTCTATCGCGCGGTGCGCAACGCGGCGCTCAACAGTATTCGCGAACGCTCACGGCGGGCTCGACGCGAGGAAACGGCCGGCGCAGAGATGTGTCGGGTGTTCCAGAAGTCCGCCGCGCGCCGGGAAGAGGTCGAGGCGCTGGAGGAGGCGCTCCGGACGCTGCCCAGCGAGCAACGCGAGGTGGTTATCCTCAAGGTTTGGGGCGGACTCAGCTTCGCCGAAGTCGCCGAGGTTGTCGGCGTTCCGAGAGACACGGCGGCGTCGCGTTACCGATATGCGATAGAGGCCCTCCGACGACAGATGAGGAGGTTCACCGATGCCTGACGACAACGAAGCTTTCGAGGAATACCTGCGAACGTTCAGCGGGCCGGAAATGCCCGAGGGGCTCGCCCGACACGCCGTGGCGCAGGCGCGGAAGCGTCGCGCCGTGCGGTTGTGGCTCGGCTCGGGGGCGCTCGTGGCGGCAGCCGCGGCCGTTGCGCTCGTGTCGACTCTACGGGCGCCTGTCGATATGAACGTGCCCAGCACTGTGACACGCGAGCCGGAACGGATCGCCGCGCAACCGCCGTCGGACACCGTGGACAGTCGCTCGTTGACGTTGGCCTATAGCACGGGCGGCCTCGATGAACTGGAGGCGCAACTCGATCGCGCCAGCAAGCGGATCGCCACGGTAACGGACGCCCATACGGCAGGAATACCGGTACTGATTTGGAGACTCTAGCCCGTTGTCGAATGACGGGAGAACAGGAGCGTCGAACATGAAGCACCTACCGCAACGCATGAACTCGCGCGCAAGGGCCAGGACACTGGGCTTTGGCATTCTGGTCATCGCTATGTTCATCGCGACTGGCCTCGGCCATGCCGAGGATCTCACCTGGGAAGCGCCGAAGTCGCCTACGAACGCGGCACTGGTGTATTACCGATCTTTCCTGCTTTTGACGCCGCTATCCGACGATGCGCGCGCGGACAAGGCCTTCTCGGAGCTCATCGAGACAGGCGCGTACAACGCTGCGGCGCTCGATCCGTACATCGAGCGGAATATGGCGGCGCTCACCATGCTCGAGGCGGCATCGAGGATCGAGACCTGCGATTTCGGCGTGCAATTCGACCAGGGCGCGTCGGCACAGTTGCCCGAACTTGCCCGCGCGCGCGACTTGGGCCGATTAGGCATCGTGGCCGTGCGCCAAGCCGTTGCCGAGGACAATGCGGAGCGCGCCGTCGACCTGCTCGCCGCCGTGTTGGCGCTCGCGCGCGGCTGCCACCAAGAAGGCACCGCCATCGGAACGCTCGTGGCGGCAGCCATTGTGGACATGGCGAACGTCCAAGTGGGTCATGTGCTCGCCGCACCCAGCGCGCCGGCACTCGAGCGGATGGACGCCGCACTTGAGGCGGTGACGCCGGTGTTAAGCGACTGGTCGGCCGCCATCGAGGGTGAAATGAAGATGAACGCCTTCTACTTCCCGCCACCGGGCACGGTGTTGACGCGGACCGAGTTGGGTCGGTTTAGGGATGTTGCGGCCGCATCCTCGACGGAGGATAGCGGCGCACCAACCGCCGACGCCATCGGTCATGTCGCCGACGGTACGGCATCGCCCGAAGAACTCGAGGCGGCGGCCCAGTTCTTCTCGTGTACGCCGGAGGACCTCGCCACGCCCGAGAAGATCAGCGCGCTGCTTACCGCCAGAGGAATGGCGCTCATGCAGACCCTCCGAGATATGCAGGCGGCCTTGGCCATGCCATATCCGGAGGGCCAGGCTCGCATGGAGAGCATCATGACGGCGGCGGAGAACGCCGATGCCATGGTTCAGGTTCTCGTTCCGGCACTTGGCGCGCTGGTATTCCAAAAGGCGAAAATGGAGACGCGCTTGGGCATGATGCGCGCGGCGGTGGCTGTACTCCGGTTCGGCGAGGCCCAAGGCCAGCTGCCAGAGACACTGTCGGAACTGCCAGCCGGCGTGCCAACCGATCCGTTCACCAATGGCGAGCCCTTCACGTACCGGCTCGCAGAAGAGGGCGACGGATTCTCACTTGTCGGCAAAGGCACTGAGAAGCGTCAGGCGTCGAAACCACTCGAGTTGAGCGTTGCGTGGGGTAGGCCTCAGGCCGAAAGCGCCCGGAAGGCCTCGCCGCACGCTCGGTAGTTCTCATCCGACATACCCATGCAGCCGTACTCCTCGACGTAACCGATGAAGCCACCCTCGGGTGCGGCCAGGGCGTCGTAGAGTCGCCGGGCCTCGGCGTGGATCTCGTCCGGTGTGCCGGAGATCGAGACGGTCTGGTAGCTGATGGGCACCATGAAACACTGTTTGCCGCGCAGACGCCGGCCTACGGCCTCGATATCGACGACGTTGGGCTGAGACACATTCATCACGTCGACGCCGACCTCGTGGAAGTCATCGAGGATATCGATGATATTGCCGCAGCAATGGAACCACACGTGGACGCCGAGTTCGTGGGCTCGGGCGAACTGGGCTCGGTAGCGTTCTTTGAACAATGCGCGCCACAGGTCGGGATTGATGATGAGGCCGTCCTGCGAGCCCCAGTCATCGGCGAAGTGCACCCCATGGAGGCCCGCGTCGGCAGCGAGTTCGATGAGGCGCGTCTCGTGACCGAAGATCCGATCCAGGAGGATGCCACATGCCTCGGAACCGGTGGCGAAGTCGTACATACTGTTTTCGAAGCCGCGGAGGAACGAGTACAGAGTGAATCCGGTAAGGCCAAGGCCGCCGATGAGGTAGCGGCCGCCGGCGCGTTCCTTGAATGCCTCGACGTTGGCCAGGCGCGCCTCACGGCGCAACATGGGCCACGCAAACGTCTCGAGCAGGCCCCAGTCCGGAATCACGGCTTCGTCGGGCTGGCCCATGGTGCCGTCGTCGAGCGACACGAAGCGGTATCCCCACTCATTGTGGCCGTTTTCGCCATAGGAGAGATCGTAGAGCAGGATGTCGCCGTCGAAATGATCCTTGTTGATGAACAGAATCGGAATGCGCGAGGGATGATTGAACGCAATGGCGTCGCGAACGACTTGCTCGCCGGAAACCATGAAATCCTCCTTGCCGCGTCGCGGCCGTACAGCGATCCGCGCGAATTGTAGTCATCCGGGCGGCCATCGTCCAATCTCCTCACGGTTTGCCGATCTCTGGGGATGTGCCGTATGCTTTCCACCGGAAAGGGGAACACCATGGCGTCACGCGAACGTTTCCACGCCGCTGTCTCTCACACACAACCCGACAGAGCGCCCATCGACTTGGCGTGCACATCGCTCACCGGCATGATGCCCGGTGTCCAAGCACAGCTCCGGGATCTGCTCGGGTTCACGGGTGATGGATCCAAGGCCAACAACGGCGTGGACGAACGTCTGCTCGAGTGGGCGGGATGCGATTTCCGCGGTGTCGGCGGCATCGTGTCTTTGGAAGGCACGCTGACGCGCACGATCTCCCCAACCGAGTTCATCGACTGTTGGGGCGTGCGCCGTAGACTGATCGGTTCGTACTGGGAAATCGTTGAATCGCCGTTGGCCGACGCCTCGATCGACGATATCGAGACCTTTCCGTGGCCGGATCCCGAGCTCGACGATGGCCTGCTCGAGCGGTTGCACGAGGACGCCCAGACGCTCGCCCGCGAGACACCCTATGTCGTCATCGGCGAGCATCCCGTCTTCGGCGTTCTCGAATTGGGCTGCTGGATGTGCGGCTACAGCTCGTTTCTCACCCGGATGGCCATGGACACGGGCTTTGTGCGCGCCTTCTTCGACCGGTACTTCGCGATCCAGATGCGCGTCGTCGAGCAGTACTACGGCGCCATCGGCGAGTACGTCGGTATCGCCATGAGTGGCGACGATTTCGGCATGCAATTGGGGCCGCTCGTGAGCCCGGCCATGTTCGAGGCCCTTGTGGCGCCGTACTTCTCGGAACGGATCGCCCGGACGAAGGCGCTGGGGCCGCGCTACTACTGGCACCACTCGTGCGGATCTGTCGTGGGCCTGCTGGATGAGATCATCGGCTGCGGCGTGGACATTCTCAACCCGATCCAGACGTCTGCGCACGGCATGACGCCTCGGGGGCTCAAGGAGGCATACGGCGAGCGGCTGACGTTCTGGGGCGCCATCGATGTGCAAGACCTTCTGAGAACGGCCACGCCCGATGACGTGGCGGCGTGCGTCCATGAGACCATCTCGGTACTTGGTCGTAATGGCGGCTATGTCCTCGCGCCGGCCCACAATGTCCAGAACGATGTGCCCGTCGAAAACATCGCCGCCATGATCGAGGCGGCACGGGGGGTAACGTGCGCTTAGCCTCCCGGTATGGTAGGCTTGATAGGTGGTTTGAGTGGCAAGAGGCTTCAACGCGGAGAGGGCGGCATGAACACGAATTGGCAGCGCGCAATGAAGGCGGGGGTGGTGTTGGCAATGCTGGGCGTCACGTTGGTGGGATGTCCCGAGGCATACTACGTGTACCGGTATCAAACGGAGGGGGAGGTGGTCGCTTTGCTCGAGCAAGCCCCGCCCGCCTATCCCGACGCCCACTTCGTAACGGTGAGCGACATCCATCTCTACGATACGGATCTCGGAACGCAAGGAGACGCGTTCCAGGACTACCTTGCTCATGACCGCAAGATGCTCGAACAGAGCGAGGAGATCCTTGCCACCGTGATCGAGGATGTTCAGGGAATCGGCGCGGACTTCATGATTGTCAGCGGTGATCTCACGAAAGACGGCGAGGCGGTGAACCACACCTTGGCCGCACAGTACCTGGCCACGGTCGAAGCCGCCGGGACACCGGTGTTCGTCGTGCCCGGCAATCACGATATCAACAATCCAGACGCTAAGCGCTTCAGCGTCGAGGGCGCCACCCCCGTCGCCACGGTAACGGCCGAGGAGTTCCGTACCATCTACGCCGCCTTCGGTTTCGATGAGGCACTCTACGAGGACGCGGGATCGCTGAGCTACGTGGTCGAGCCGGTGGCCGGTCTGTGGTTGCTCTGCCTCGACTCGACGGACTCGGCCGCGAATATCGAGCAGGGGTTTCCGAACGTGGGCGGGGCGTTTTCTCCGGCTACTTTGGCGTGGATCGAGGCGCGGCTGATCGAGGCCAACGAGTCCGGCAAGGCCATTATCGCGACGATGCATCACGGCGTGGTGCCGCACTGGAATGGACAGGAGAAGTTCCATCCGGAATACGTGGTGAACCACTACGACGACATCGCCCGAATGCTCGCTGCGTACCACGTGCGCTGCGTGTTCACCGGGCACTACCACAGCCTGGACGCAGCCAAAGCCGCGTACGATGCTGACTTTGTTTTTGACGTCGAGACGTCCTCCCTCGTCACGTATCGCCCCACGTATCGGGAAATCCGTATCGCGGACAACCTGGCGCGGGTTCGCACGCATCCCGTTACGGCGATACCCTCGATACCAACCGGTTTTGTCGACTATGCCCGCGGCGTCACCTACGAAGGCGTGTACGGCATCGCCGTCGAGACACTCATCAACGATTACGGTGTACCCGAGGAAGACGCCGAGACCGTGGCCGCCCAGGTGACCCGCGCCTTCATCGCCCACTACGGCGGTGATGAATCGCACGCCGGCGGAACCATCATCGATCGCCGGGGCATCGGCGCTATGGGCCAGGTCGTCCTCACTGTCCAGCGCTACGTCATCGAAGGCCTGTGGACCGATTCCGAGTGCGCCGACACGAACTTCGTCATTGACTTCGCCACAGGCGACTGGTACGGAATCCAATAGGCACGAGTCACCAGATCGCGCCACCACGCTGCGGCGTCCTCCCCAAGGGCAGGGCCGGGGCGTTTGAAAGATGAACTAACGCGCCGGGAAATCTTACAATGATACGGAGTGACGAAGCGGAGGTCCTGTCCCGATGAGATGCAGCGTGACGCGCCCAGCGGCTTTTGTGACCGTGGCAGTACTTGCCTTGTTTGGTTGCGGCCAGCCATCCCCGAGTCCAGTCGAGCAACCAACCACGACGCCATCGGCTCCGATAGCAGAACCGGAAGCGGGCGTGGTCGAGCCGGTGGCGGCCCCCGCGGAGCAGGCGGTCCCGGTCGAGGAGACGCCGCCGGGGTCCCCCGAGACCGCTGCACCGGAGACACCCGCGCCGGCGGCATCGCCTGAAGCGGAGTTGCCGGCCCTCGAAGCGGGCCAGTTCGCCGACGCCGCGGTCGAGGCCGCCGTCCGCCAAGCCATTGGGAAACCGAGCGGTCCCATCATGGCGGAAGACCTGACCGGGGGCAAGCTGCTTTCGTTGGCGGTATTCACATCCAAGGTCAAGGATCTGCGGGGCATCGAGTACTGTCAGGACCTCACGAGCCTCGACCTGAACGCCAACAGCATCTCGGATCTGCGTCCGCTGGCCGGTCTCAGCAAACTCGAAGTCCTGGACCTTCGGAACAACGAGATCCGAGACATCAACCCCCTTCGAGGCCTGGTCGGTCTCGAGCGACTCATGCTGGACGGTAACCAAATCACCGACTTGTCGCCCATCGCGGGGCTGACCAAGATCCAGATCCTAACAATCTACCGGAACGATCTGTCGAGCATCGAGGCCTTGGCCACCATGACGCAGATGACCACGCTCCGCGCCTCGAACAACAAGATCGTTAGCCTGAGGCCGCTCGAGAAGCTCACCAACCTCTCGTCGCTGGTCCTATCGTACAACCGGATTCTCGATATCAGCCCGCTGGCCGGCATGAAGCAGCTCACGCTGCTGTACCTCGACAACAACCAGATCCAGGACGTTCGGCCGCTGGCGGGCCTGACAAGGCTCACCCGACTGAACCTGCGGTACAACAGTGTCTATGGCCGCGAGAAGTTGAAGGACATATCGCCCTTGGCCGGCCTCGTTAATCTCGTGTCGCTGGATCTCTCGCGAAACGAACTGGTGGATATCGACGCCGTGGCGAGCATGATTCACCTCGAGCACCTCGATGTGAGCCGAAACCGCATCCGCGATGTGAGCGCGCTCGTGGCCAACGAAGGAATCGGCATCGGAACGAAGGTGGACCTCCAGGAAAACACGTTCCTGTCGGACAAGGCCCTTGACGAAGACATTCCCGCGCTCCTGGGCCGAGGCGTCTACGTCGCCTTCCGAGACACACGCACGGCGATGCCGGTACACCAGCAGTAGCGGCCGATCAACGACGCGGGATCGTCCGAAGCTTGGGCGCTCGGACCGGAGTTGTTCCCGGTGTGGTGGCCAATCCGATGCCCGCTACCCTGCAATTCTCGACGCACACGGATATTTCGCGTTCGCCCAATAGCTCCGGCGGAATCACCAGGGTCGTTAACGCGCCATCATGTTCGATGCGTTCCGGTTCGGTCCACAGATCCCCGTCCGTGGAAAGCGCATACTTTCGGAGCCCGGTGCCGTCAGGTGTTTCCCAAACGACGACCCGCGATGCTGCGCCCTGGCCCAACCGAAGCGGAATCCGATATCCAAGGCACCGGACATCCCGCCAGTAGTTGATGCAGAAAGTCGCGTCGGCGCTCTCGAGATAGCGGTCATCGTTTTCACCGACCAGCACATGCCAGATCACCTCGTCCCGTTCCTCGAAGGGCAGGATGACCCTGAGGGCTTTGCCGCTGTCTGGGTTCGCCACAACGCGGTAGCCGCTTTCAAGTCCTCGAAACACCCGCGTGACCATGCGGCCTTCGGCAAACCCGCATATCCAGTAGCCGGGCTGTCCGCGTTTCGTGCAGGCCGGATTGCACGAGGTGATGGCCGCCTGCGTCAGACTGTGGATGCCTATGGCGAAGCGCGTGTCTCGGTTGGTGTGGTGTTGACCCGCCATGAGCCAGGATCGACCCGGCCGGCCGCTCAGCACCTCGCGCATCGTCCCGGGGATTCCGCGGTCCTCGATCGAACTCGCCATCGAGGCCTGGTGTACCGCAATGACCATGTCCTTGCGCGGCACGTGAAGTCGTGCAACCTCTCGCCGGAACCAGGCGCACTGCTCGCTGTCGAGCCAGCCGCAGTTGCCGCCATTGAGCAAGAAGAAGGCGACACCGTTGTGTTCGAAGGCCTCGTACTCCGGGCGATCAGGAAACACCGACAGGAAGAGTTCCGGCTTGTCCTCACGGATATGCGTGTCGTGCGCGCCGAGGATCAGCTTGACGGGAACGGTGAATGCCTCCAGGTGCTTCTTGAGCGTTCTGAAATCGTGAAGTGCTTGATCGGCCTCCTCTGTGCTGGGCACGTGCCCGGGCCCGGGCGATCCGTGCGAGGTCAGATTGCCGATGATCCCGATGAAGGCCGGGGCCGGTTCCATGGCATTGACCTCGCGCGCGATGGGGGGCAGGATGTTCTCTGCCTCGCCGGCACCGTACTCCGGATCCGCGGCCCATACGACAACGAAGTTGCCGTTCGCGGCTGCGTCGAACCCGGCAGCCTCAAACGCCTCGCGCAAAGACGGATGCGCGATGTCCCCTTGGGCCCAGGCGATGACCGATGCGCACACGACGAACAGCACTAGGCCGTATCGCGCCGCGTATCCTATTCTGCGGAAAGACATCGACAACTACTCCTCGGCAATGAATCCATGGTACCGGCCCATATAGTACGCGAGCAGGAACGGCGACCCGGTGGCGAGTTCGGTTCCGCTGCCGCCGTAGTCCAGCGCCCACGCGTCGTCGCTCCACTGCGTGATGTTGCGTTCGTCCACCGGTATGACCTTGCCATTGACGCGGCACCCCTTTCCCACGGCCTCCCCTCGCTCGCGCGTGTAGTGCGGCAAAGGCACGATGTCCAGTCGATGGCTGTTCGTCTGCTGCCAGCAGACCAGGTTCAATGGATACCGCTCAAGCGTATCCACCGCCTCCTCGATGCAAGATCGCGGCGGCGATAGCCGCTCCGGCCCCCAGGGCGATGGGAACACGACGCCGTCGCAACAGGCCGCATAACAGAAGTTGTAGAATGGATCGAGCTCGCAGGCCTCAAGCTCCCAATACCGAAAACAACTGAACGCGAACATCTCGCTCAGCCGGGCGTCCGTCTCGTAACGGATGAGATTGTAGAAGTTCATGAAGGCCATCTCGTCGTCGAACTGAACGTACGAACCCGGCCCGCGCTGGACTTTCGGATGGAGCGCATTCATGGCATAGCCGTGATCGCGGACAAGCTGGTCCGCCACGGCGCCGTAGCGCGCATCGCCGGTGACGTGCTCGGCCGTGCGGAGATACGACAGAATCGAGAGGGAATTCAGACCACGCTCGCCCCACCAAGCGGCGTCGCGATTCAGCGAACTCGGACTGAAGTTCGCCCACCGCGTCGGCATGCCATCCCAATCCACCAGACGGAAGTCGTGGGCGATCAAGTGATCCGTTACGCGCCGGACCACCTCGCGGGCACGCGCCTTCTCGGCATCCGTCTCGGCGACCAGGTCGAAGTAGATGCCGTACAGGAAGAAATGACCGTCCAACTCGTCGGAACTCGTGTCGCACTTCCAGTACCACTGCCCATCTTCGCTGACGGGCCACCGAGGATGGACCACGCGCCACAGCGCGTCGCTGTCTTGCTCGGCCACATCGTGCGCGATCGAGTAGGCATCCCACTCGTTCGGATTTGGTCCGCTGGTCGGCAGGATCGTCCGCGCGATGAAACCTTCCGGCGCCGGATGAGAGCCGCCTTGCGTCACTTCGGAGAAGAAGGCCAACGCCTCGAACGCCTTGGTGGCGCGTTCTTTGGCCTTGGGATCTCGCGTGGCCGCATAGGCGAAACATTCGGCCGCACCGTACATGCCGGTCCATTGGCCGTCGTTATCGCTATCATGCTGGATCCAGGCGCTCGTGTCGCCGGGCCGCTCGAGGCTAACGGCCAACACGTACTCGAAGGGCGTGCGCCGATGTCGCTTATCGATCTCCTCTTCGTAGAATCGCGCCTTCGCCGCGAGTGTCATCGGCTGGCGGCGGATCGCGCCCAAGCCCGCCGGCGTAGCGAACCACACGGATCCGTCCGCACCCACGGCAATTGCACGCACCTGGTTATCCGGCAACCAGCGCCGGCCTTCGCGATAGGCCCAGTGGGTGCCATCGAAGTGAATCGCGCCTCGACGCGTGCCCAACCACACACCATCGGCCGCGTCGAATACCATGGACGTGAATTCGTTATACGGCAGGCCGTCGCGGCCCTCGAACAGGGTCCACTTCCCTTCCTCGCGAACGCCTGCGCCTTGCCGCGCGGCAAACCAGAGCCGGCCGCGGCCGTCGAATCCGACAGCACCTACCTCGGATGGCGCCCAGCGCCGAGATCCCTCCGCCGGATACACGGCCTGCCACGCATCGAGGCCGTTACTCACAAACAGGCCCGAGGTCGAACCCACGGCCACGGCATCGCCGCGCACGGCCACGCTATCGACGGTAGCGTCGCCCAACAACGGATCGAGCGCGGAGATTCCGATCAACTGCCCCTCGCGCAAGGAGTACAGGCCGCGATTCGTGCCGACGAGCGTGCCCATCGAGCCGGAGGCCAGGCACCGGACATCGCAATCCTCGGGCAGCGCCGTCAGGCGCTCGCCGTCCACACGCCACAGCGCTCCGTCCGCGGCCACTAGCACACCGGCCTCGTCGCAGGCCAGGCATGCAACGCGCTTGCCCGCAAAGGACGTCACGGACCTCCACCCGCCGTCCTCGCATACGGCCAACCCGTCCCTCGTGCCGGCGTAGACGCGGCCCAAGCCATCGGCGGCCACAGCCAGGATGTCATCGGACGGTAGTCCGTCGGCCGAGGAAACCGTCTCGCCGATTTCCTGGCCGAACGTGCCTACTCGAGCACAAAAGGGTGGGGCGGGTTCTCCTGACCAGTGTCGTAGACGGCGAGCGAGCGGATCTGCGGTTCGGCAGCCGCACGGGTAACGCGCAGGCGGACCGCATCGAGTGGCACGGGCTCGAAGCGATCGATCTTCTTGTGGCCGATCGCCGTTCCCTCGCACAACGGCTGCCACTGTCCGCCGGCGCGCCCTTCGATGACATATTCGCGAACGAGTTCGCCTTGGGTGATGTCCTCCATCGTGATGACGTGATCGATTCGCGTCGCTTTGGCCATCGCCAACTCGATCATCTCCCCCACGCCCGACGTCTCGGCGAGACTCGTGCCGAAACGACGCCGGATCTCGGCGCCGAACTCGGCCACGCGTTGCGCATCCGCCTCCGGAATCAGTCCGCGCGTGTCGGGCGTGAGGTTGAGAAGCAGGACGGCGCCCTGGCCCACCGAGCGGTAGTACATTTCCATAAGCTGATCCACGCTCTTGAGCGTGTCGGCGTTCTTCGAACTCCAGAACCAGCCGGCGCGCGTCCGCGCATCACATTCATTCGGCAGCCACGCGTCGCCGTCGGGATCGCCGTCCTGCGCCGTGGCGCCTCGGAGCCGCGCTTCCTCGGACACGGCGTTCCACGCCGGATACGGTGCGTAGCCGTCTTCATTGCCGACCCATCGGATGGTTGCGTACTTGCCCTGAAAGATAATCGCGTTCGGCGCATGCTGCTGGAGAATATCGCCCACCTCGATAATATTACTGCCGTCGAACCAGACCTCGACCATTTCGCCGTAACGGCTGAGCACCTCGGTGAGTTGCTGCCGGTATATCGCGTTGTACGTCTCCTGCGCCTCGTCCGTCGGGCACCGGCCGCCGGTGGTTGCGCCGAGCGTATCGTCGCGCGGACTCAGGTACACGCCGAGCTTCATGCCGCGCTCACGGCATGATCGCGCCAGGTCGGCGAGTACATCGCCCTTGCCATCACGCCACGGCGTGTCTTTGATGCCGTAGTTCGTAGTATCCGTGCGCCACATGCAGAAGCCGCCGATGTGCTTCGCCGTGAACACGACGTACTTGGCGCCCATCGATTCGGCCACGCGCACCCACTGGTCCGTATCCAGTTGGTCCGGATTGATCTGATCGAGCGGCGTCGAGCGGTCATCGCCCTCCTGATCCTGCCAGGTGTTCGGCGCAAAGTGAATGAACGCGCCCAGTTCCATGTCATGCCAGGCCGCCTGCTCAGGAGTAGGTAGTGCGCGCATCGGTTTCGATTCCTCCGCGGAAAGGGTGGACCCTGCCGCCATCATCAGAACGACACTCCATACAGCCGTCTTCATAGAATCCCATGCCTCCATTGAGTCCCGTAGGGTGATTTGACCATCCCCGCTCACGATTTTCAAGCTTTTCCGGAATGCCCGCGCCAACTCGCCGTGTTTCGATTCGAGAAACCGCTATGGCTGTAGCACAGACGCCGCGAGGACTATTTCGGCGAACACGCGACGTTGACACCGCCTCGGTTGGGCGTATATCGTTATAGAGGGCCAGCGGATGGATGGGCAGTGGGCCTGTGGCAGCCGCACCGATGCTCCGAGGTACCGAACTCACAACAGGCGGCCATGTCAGGGCCATCTGAGATGTCAAGGTTCATGTCCGAACAGAACGAGCACTCCTCCGAAGTCAGTACCCCTCGCCAAGCCTTCCCGCGCGAGCTACGAATCATCGAGCGTACCGGCCAGATCATACTAACCACCTGGTTCATCACGATGGTGGTCTTGGGCGTCGTGCTCAAGGAGCCGTACAGCGGCGTCTGGCAGCTCGTCCTCGGCCAGGTCGCCATGGGTCGCGCGTTGAGCGTCAGCACCGGGATCTCGATGGGATTCTCCCGTTGGTTCCTGCTGGTTCAGTGTTCGCTTCAGGACATCATAATCCTGCTTTTGGTCTATCCCTTCGCCGTGGCCGGTTACCGTCGCGCGGTCGAGATGAGCTTCATCGGCAGGACCATCATGAACATCCGCGCCACGGCCGAACGCCATCGAGACCGCCTCGGGCCGTGGGGATTCGTTGGCCTGGTTTCCTTTGTTCTGTTCCCTTTCTGGGGCACTGGCGCACTCGCCGGCGGCATCCTCGGCTACCTCATCGGCCTCCGCACGTGGGTGACCTTCTCGTCGGTCATTATCGGCAACTTCATCGCGGTGGCGCTCTGGATTTTCCTGTTCGACCAGATGCGCGCCTTCTCCGAAACCATGTCCAACCACGCGCCGCTGGTCATCATGCTGATCATGGGTGGCATCGGTTTGATCGTCTACCTCCGGAAACGGCGCAAACGCCTCAAGGCCGAAGAAGAAGAGACAACGGAGACCGCCGAGACATCGGCCACGGAAGCAGCTTCGATACCCACGGCCGAGTGCACCGCCACCGACTCGAGTACTACTCCCTCGACCGCGCGGGCCGAAACGCCGGCCCCGGACGCCCAGCGCGCCCCGGACGCCACGCCACCCGACACCGATTGACGGTTACGCGCTATCGGAATCGCTATCGGAATCAGGGCTCGCCGCCGCCCGGTGGCCAGGATACGGCGGGCGAAGCGAGTTCGCCCGTAATCTCGGCTACACGCTTTGTCACCGGCCATCCACTCGGGAATCTTATGAACTCGACGTGGCCGTCCATGTACAGGACATTCGAGCCGCCCGGTATGTGATTGAAGTAGGAAAAGGGTCCCGTTGAACAGAATGCGTCCCACATGACGGGAATCCGCGAGAGGATCTCCGCCGCGGCAGCGGCATCCTGCTTGTCTTTCAGGAACGCGCGCTCGACGCCGTTACGTAGCCGGTAGAAGGTGTCGGTACCCATCGAGCCACGCCCCGGCGGCGCATCAAGATCTTCCTCAAAGCCCAGGCCTTGCGCCACACGCTGCTTATAGATCTCTGTGAATGCCGCTATTTCTTCGTCACTCATGATCACGTAGCCAAGGTACACATAGCTGGAATCTGCGAAAGCGCTCTCGGGATCGCGCTGCATGTCTTCGGTGTACTCCGGCCAACCGCTTCGGGCATCGCTTGGACAGAAAAGGAGGCGGGGGTCGGCAAGGTATTGCGGACAGATCGCCTTCGCCGTACACATCAAGTGCCCCTCTTCCGGAGAGAGGGGCGGCCACAGGCCATCGGATGCGTCTGCCGCAAACTTCTTGAATACGACGCCCATCTGCTTGAGATTCGCGGCGCATGCCAATTGCCTTGCCAGCTCGCGCCGTATTTGCCATTCACGATACGCCTGATGAGCCAGCAGGCAGAGCAGTGACAGGACAATTGCCAGCGTGAGGGAAGCGATCGCCAGTCGACGCCCCCTCAACCGCCCGCCGGACATCCGGATCCGCTTCAGCGCGATGATGGCGCCAACGGCCGACAGAACCGGCAAGAGCCATAGGGTGATGACTACAGCCGGTGGCAAGTCCCCACCGAGATTCAGAATGCCAAGCACCGGGACGAAGCTCAATATGAAGCTGGCAAGGGCTAACCGTGACCTCGATGCGCCCTTTGACGAAGCCGCTGCCTCGAGAGGATCAGGATCCGGAGCCACGGGTGGCGATTGCTCAGCCATGACATCCCCTTTCTCTAATGCCGTCCTTGGCTAGGATAGGCCGCGCGCCTCTGCAACGTCAAGAGAATCGCGGCAAAGCCGCTGAGCGCCAGTAATCGCGCCGCGCGGATGCGCGATCTCGGTAACTTGCGACGGATCGGTTTCGGCGCGGAGGACGGCGCGATCCAGGTATCCACGGCTTGGCCTGTTCACGGAACACTGCTGAGTGGCCAACGGGGGATACGCAAGGAATGACACCATAGGCACCGGTATTGCCCAAGCGATTGCGTCCGAGCCGGTCGGAGTTGACACAGGAGGAAGAATCGTCTATATTGCAATCATATTGCAAATTGGACGAAACGCCCCATGTATGTTCGACGCACCATCGAGGGCTTCTTCCGTGAGGCCCAGAATCAGTTCCCCGTCTTACTCATCACCGGACCCCGGCAGGTGGGAAAGACCACTTGCCTCCAGCACCTCTGCACCAAACGGCAGCGGTACGTGACCCTGGACGACCCTATGGCGCGCCGCGCCGCTAGAGAGGATCCGGCGCTGTTTCTCCAGCGCTTTCCCCCGCCGCTGGTCATTGACGAAATCCAGTACGCGCCGGAACTGCTGCCGTATATCAAGATGGCGGTGGACTCCGATCACGCCCCGGGTATGTTCTGGCTGACGGGCTCGCAGCAGTTCCACGTCATGAAGGGTGTTTCCGAATCCCTGGCCGGCCGCGTTGGCGTTCTCAACCTCTTAGGATTCTCGCGCGCGGAGCTGGTCGGCGCCAGGGGAGACCCGTTCCTACCAGACCCGAAGGCCATCGACCGCCGCCTCGCAAACGTGCCGCCCCTCGGACTGAAAGAAGCGTATGCGTCTATGTGGCGCGGCTCCTTTCCCGCAAATGTCCTGAACGACGACATAAAGACGGACTTCTTCTATCGCTCGTATGTCGAAACGTACCTGCAGCGAGACGTCCGAGACCTCGCGCGCGTTGGCGATGAGATGGCTTTCCTACGGTTCCTCCGAGCGGCAGCGGCACGAACGGCGCAGGTCCTGAATCTGTCGGACCTCGCGCGAGACGCGGATATCGCCCCAAATACGGCCAAGCACTGGCTCTCGATCCTGCAGACCTCAGGCATTGCCTACCTCTTGGAGCCATTTCACACGAACGTGACCAAGCGTCTGGTGAAGGCACCGAAGCTATATCTGCTCGACACTGGACTGGTGAGTTACCTCACGGAGTGGACTTCTCCTGAAACACTCGAAGCCGGCGCGATGTCCGGTGCCATCTTCGAAACATGGGTGGTCGCCGAGATACTCAAGAGTTACTGGCACAACGGCAAGCGCGCTCCATTGTATTACTACCGCGACAAGGACAAGAAAGAAATCGACCTGCTGATCTTTCAAGACGGCACACTCTACCCCATCGAGTGCAAGAAGACGGCCATGCCCGGCCGCGATGACGTGCGGCATTTCGCCGCCTTAGAGAAGCTCGCGCCCGACCTGGGACCCGGCGGCATCATCTGCCTGGCAACACAGGCTCTTCCTCTCACGCCGTCTTGTCAGAGCATCCCCCTCGCGGCCCTATAGGCCGCGCCAAGGCACGCCCATTTCCGCCATGCTAAACAGCTACGGATTGGCAATAGCAAACGGCGGGCTCATGTTCCGCAATGAGCTATCGGTGAATGACTGAAGTCTCAGCCGATAGTTGATCGCCGGCGGCGTTTCGGGCGGAACCGGCCAATCCCACTGGCCGTCGTTGGTCGTCCGCCGAACGAGCCATCCCAGGAACGCTCCGCCCCGGTGAAGCCCGAGGCGCACATCGTCGCCGACTCCGGGATCGTTGCTCTGCCACGTGATCGAGTAAGCGCTTCCCGCAAGCACGAGTTCATCCTTAACCGGGGCCGTCAGCAGGAGCGGCGCCGCCTCGATGGTAAACGGCGTATCGCAGAAGTCCTTGACCAAGGCATCGGTATACGATTGGAGCCGGATCCGATATCCGTAGCCGGGGGCCAGGTTCGTTGGAACGAGCCACGAATACACGCCGTCGTTGGGCGTAAACCGGTCAATCCAGTACAGGAACGTCGTCCCATCGTGAAGTCCGACGCGAACGTCCGCCCCCACCAGGGAGGCGTTACTACCCCACCGAATCGTGTAGACGCTTCCCATAACCCACTCCTCGCCGCCGTTCGGGGCCACCACCCCAATCGGCGTGACCGAGAAGCCGGCATCGCTGTAATCCCGGACTTCCGCATCATCATAGGCCTGTACACGCACGGTGTAGCTCCCCAGAGGCGCCAGATCCGACCACACGATCCAGTTGTACGCACCGTCGTTTTCCGTCTTGCGGACGATCCAGTCCACAAACGTCATGCCGTTGTGCAGTGCCAGGCGAACATCCGGGCCGATGATGCCGGTGCTATTCCATGTGATCGTCTGCGTAGTACCCGCCGGCCACTCCTCTGCGCCGTTCGGCGTGACCACCGTCAGCGTGCGCGCCACGGCCGGGCCGCCCAGACAAAACGCGAGGTCCGCACCGGTCAAGACCGGGGCCGAGCCATCCCATTCGTACGAGTATCCGTTCCCTTCCGGCGAACTCATCCAGGCAAACTGACAGCCGCTGTTGTCGCCCGTGGCCTCGATGGAAATCCATCCCGCACCGATATCGACAGATTCCGGGAACAGCGCCTCGTAGCGGTACAGCGGGAACACGCCATAGAACATCTGCCCTGTCACCTCTTTCGTCGCCGTGACCGTACGCGAGCCCACCGAAGCGCCGGGCGCATTGCTCTCGCTTGCGTAGAACGTAATCACGTATGTCTCGGGTGAACGCGCACAGACCGAGGGGAAGCCCGTCGTGAGGTCCACGTTACAGCCCCACCAACGAACACCGCCGATGGGCTCCGCGACTCCCGAGAAATCGTCGTAGATGCGCGTATTCGAGAATGCGTCGGAAGGGCGCAGCACAAATGGTTGGTTGGGCAGACTGTGGAGCTGCCCAAACTGCGCATCCTCCGAACATGGATCGGGCTCGCCTTCGCCTTCACCCTCGCCCTCGCCCTCGCCTTCGCCTTCACCCTCGCCTTCACCCTCGCCTTCGCCCTCGCCTTCGCCCTCGCCTTCGCCTTCACCTTCGCCTTCACCTTCGCCTTCACCTTCACCCTCGCCCTCGCCTTCACCTTCAGCGCCGCTCCCCATCAGGCACAGGGCCACATCCGTCTCGATTTGGTAGTAGACACCGGTCCAATCACGCCAGCTGAAGGCGACTCCATCACCAACGTCGGAACCCAACAACACGGCAAAACACCCGGAATCGTTGTTGACGCCCCGGATCGAAACCCACCCTTCCGTCATCGACACCGGCGGATCAAGTGTCACTTCGTAGCGATAGACGGGGTATCCCCCGAAGAAAAGAAGGCCCGTCGGAGTCCGCGTCGGCGTCACGGTGAAGGTGGAGACCGCCGTGCCAATAAACCCCTCTTCTATGGCGTAGAATGTCACTTGGTACGCGTCGGGATTCCGCAGGCACTGGATATACGAGGTATCTGCGCTCACACCCCACCACCGGACACGCTCGATTGGCGCAGTCAAGCCCCAGAAGTTGTCGTACACGGCGTTTCCTCGGTACTGGTCGCTCTCGTAGGCCGAACCATACATGTTGCTTGAGAGCGGCTGCCCGAAGAGCGTACCCCGCCCACAGACTTCGCCCTCGCCTTCTCCTTCGCCCTCGCCTTCTCCTTCGCCCTCGCCTTCTCCTTCGCCCTCGCCCTCGCCTTCGCCTTCGCCTTCGCCCTCGCCTTCGCCTTCGCCCTCGCCTTCTCCTTCGCCTTCTCCTTCGCCCTCACCTTCACCACCGTCCGAAACCAGGCAGAACGCCACGTCCGAGCTCTGTTGCGTGTACTCTTGCGCGACATCGTTCCACAGATACGACTTCCCATCGCCCATGTTCGAGGCCGGCCACACGAAGAAGCACTCGTTCGCCGTAGACACACCACGAATGCTGATCCAGCCGGTCGTCAGCGGCATGGGCGGATTCAGCACCGCCTCGTACCGGTAGACCGGAAACGCACCGAAGAACCGCAGTCCTGAATCCTCCTTGGTTGCCACGACGGAGTACTGAGCAACAACCGTGTCCGGCATGCCGTCCTTGCTCAGGCAGAAGCGGATCTGGTAATTCTCGGGACTCCGATCACATGGAGAATACGTGAGGTCGGCATTGACGCCCCACCAATGAACCCGGTCTATCATGCCGCTGGCACCCGAGAAGTTATCGTACATGGCCTCGCCCGTGACCACATCGCTGTGAAATGCGGGCCCATACATGTTGTCTTGCAGCGACTGACCATAGACTGCATTCGCAGGACAGGGCTCGGCTTCGCCCTCGCCCTCGCCCTCGCCCTCGCCCTCGCCCTCGCCCTCGCCCTCGCCCTCGCCCT
>DAIPKA010000050.1:0-52061 GCA_036769985.1 Candidatus Hydrogenedentota bacterium
GTCCAGAACTCGAATGGCCGACGCCGCTGCCGCCTAATAATGGAGAAACTCCAGATAGCGGAGCAAGCTCCGCTCGAGCCAGAGCGCAAGCAAGCTTGCGCACTCCACAGAGCGCCTTGCCCCATGCCGGCCAATTGGGCCATACTAGACAAGGACGGCATTGGAGAAAGGGAGCGCCATGTTGCAACAAGCTTCATCCGAGCCGCCAGCGGCTCACTCCGCCGAGGAATCGACTACACCAAGGCGGCCGCGCCTATCACGCCTGGCCGTCGCCAGCTTCGTGTTGGGCCTAGGCTCTTCCTATGTCATTGCCGAGATCATCTTGGCTTTCTCTCGTTCCCATGCTCTGCGTGGGAATGCATACGGACGGCGTCACGCCAAGGCGCCCATTCGTGCTCACACCGGATCTGCATTCCCACGGAGGACCGTGGGAACGAGCGATTCCGAACGCGCCCTTCTGTCATTCCGAACGCAGTGAGGAATCTCGAAGGAGATCTCTCGCTACGCTTCGAGATGACAGGGAGAAAGCCCGAGATGTCAGGGAAGAGAACCAAGATCACGACCAAGATGGCCGTGCCACCTCTGGCAAGACACAACCGAGGAAGCATGGGCATCTTGCCCATGATCATGACCCGAAAGACCACGTTGGCAAATGGTTTGTAGTCCACCCTTTAGGGTGTCTTCATCCTCGCCGCTACTCGCGGATGTCGACGACAAACACCGTCGGCATGGGCCCAACCTCGATCCTTGGCGACTGGATACCACCATCAACGCCGGTGAATTCGACGGGCTGCGTCGCGGCATCGGTAGACGTCGCGAGAAGGTCGTATTGCGCGGCGGACACGACATGCCCGGCGTCAACACCATCAACATGTACCTCGGTGGGAATGAGCACGGGATCGTCGGGCGCGATGGCGCGCCAGGCCTCGTAGAAGTCGTCGCCGATCCGCTTGCGATTGTCGAGGATGCGCCCGTCAAAGGCCTCGATGGGATTCCACACGGCGACCACGAGTCGCGCCTGGCCAGCACCCTCTTTCAGGTACGAGCGGAGATAGGTTCGCACGGTGAGGCTACCATCCGGGGCGCTCTGTTTATCCGGCAGATCGACGAGCGACACCGCATGGCGGTTGTTGACGAGCTTCTTCGGATTCTCTGGCAAGAGCGCCGCGAGGTTGCGGTAGACGTGGCCTATGGGCCGCAGGCCTTGCGCGTCCTCTTCGGTGCCGTAGTAAAGCGAGAAGCACGATTCGCCGCGCATATCTTTGTACCACACGCCGATCTCGACGCCGAGCGAGATAGTCTCGAGGTAGTGGCGCGCGAGGTACGCCGCCTGTTCGGACTCGCCATAGGTAAGGTTCCGCCACGAGTGCCACGCCTTCGGCTCAAGGAAGGGCACGATGGCATAGCCGCGTTCGGAGTCGGCCAGAATCACCGGCTTGCGGGACGGCGCATAACGGCCGACTTGCTCGCGCAACCAGGCCACGTCCTCGGCGAGGCCGCTCTCGGGCATGAGGTCGCGCCGATGGTATCCGTGATATGTCAGGATATCGACGGTGCCATCCGCAATGAGGCCGTCATCGAGCGCCTTGCTGATGAATCCGCGATCGAACCATGCCACCGAGAGGGCCGCCACGCGCGCATCGGCATCGGCCGCTTTGATGGCCCCGGCGACCTTGCGCGCCATAGCGGTGTAGGTCTCGGGATGGTTCCAGTAGTCGCCCATGGGGAAGACTTCGGGCTCATTGCCGATCTCCCAGACGAGTCCTTTGCCGCTGTACCGCGCCGCTGCTGCGCCGGCCCACTGCGCGATGGCGTCGATGACGACTTGCTTGTTCTCGGCGTCAGACTCGTAGAGCGGACACAGGTTCTCGATGGTGAGGATGGCCATGACCTTGAACCCGTTGTCGACGTAGCAGCCGAGCAGTTCATCGGCCCCCGCCCAGTCATACTGGCCGCGCTGACCGGTCTCGATGTTGCGCCAGCGCAGGTTCACGCGCACCCATTGGACACCGATATCCTTGAGCGCTTGTGCGTGGAACGGCGTGTGGACGACGACGCCCCAGAGGCCGGCGTCGGGAAACATGCACTCCGGGAGTTCCGCCGCGCTGACGGCCAACGCCGGGGCAAGCAACAACAGTGTCGCCAGTAGGCCATGCTTCATGGGTGACTCTCCTCGAGTCGATAGACTCACGGGCTTAGTGTAGAATAACGCTACGGCCTGCGCCAAGGGCGGAGGAAAACGGCATTGCGTCGTTGCGAGGCGCGCGCAAGGAGGGTGACAGGATGCGGATTCTCTTGGTGATCGTGTTGGCGTTGGCGGCGGCGCGCGTGGCGCAGGCCGAGGATCTCGCGGTGCTCGGCGCAGCCGAGGGCGATGCCTCGCCGAAAGCAATGATGAAGACGTACCTGAACGCGCAGTGCGCCGAAGCCTTGGCGCGGCGAATGCAGGCCTACGAGGAAGTGAAAACCGTCGAAGCCGGCAAGGAGTACCAGGCGCAGCGCAAGGCCTTCTTCGTCGAACAGTTGGGCGGCTGGCCCGAACGGACGCCCCTCAACGCGCAGATCGTCGCCGAGGTGCCGCGCGACGGCTACCGGATCCAGAAGGTGATCTTCGAGAGCCGGCCCAAGTTCTTCGTCACGGCGCTCATGTACCTCCCCCTTGCCGATCCGCCGTATCCGGCCGTGCTGGTGCCATGCGGCCACAGCGATAACGGCAAGGCCTACGAATCCTATCAGCGCGCGAGCATCATCCTTGCGCTGAACGGCATGGCCGCGCTGTGCTACGACCCCATCGGCCAAGGCGAGCGGCATCAGCACTTGCTCGAATCCGGCCAGCCCGCCGTCGCGAGCAGCACCATCGAGCACACGCTCGTCGGCGTCGGCGCGATCCTCGTCGGCATGAACACGGCCTCGTTCCGCATCTGGGACGGCATACGCGGCATCGACTACCTCACCGAACGCGACGACATCGATGCTGAGCGTATCGGCTGTGCCGGCAACTCGGGCGGCGGCACGCTGACGAGTTATCTCATGGCCCTCGACGAGCGCATCAAGGCCGCCGCGCCCAACTGCTACCTCACTTCCTTCGAGAAATTGATTCCCGAGGCCGGGCCGCAAGACGCTGAGCAGAATATCTACGGTCAGGTCGCCTTCGGCATGAACCACGCCGACTACGCCATCATGCGCGCGCCGAATCCCACGCTGTTCTGTACCGCCACGCGCGATTTCTTCGATATCGCCGGGGCCTGGGATAGTTTCCGCCAAGCGAAACGGTTCTACACGCGCCTGGGGTTTGCCGAACGGGTGGACATCATCGAGGCCGATGAGGAACACGGTTTCACCGAGCCGTTGCGCGTGGCCACGACGCGTTGGATGCGCCGCTGGCTTCTCGACACCGACGATGCCATCACCGAGTCCGATTTCCCGGTCTTGTCCGATGACGAGGCGCGGTGCACGCCGCAAGGGCAAGTCATGACCCTCGAAGGCGCGCGCTCGGCGTGGGATATCCTGACGGATCGCGAGACGGAGCTCGCTGCCCCGCGTAAGGCCTTCCTTGAGGGGGCATCGCCGGCGGACCTTGTGGCGAAGGTGCGTGAGTTGGCCGGTATCCGGCCGCTGGCGAAACTGCCGGAGCCGGAAATCGAGCGGGTCGACTCGGTGGGACGCATCGGCTACGCCGTCGAAAGACTCGTCATCAAGCCCGAGGCCGGAATCCACCTGCCAGCCCTGGCCTTCCTGCCGGAGACGCCCAACGCGGACGCGTACCTCTACCTTCACGGCCAAGGAAAGGCGGAAGACGCCGCCGAGGGCGGCCCCATTGACGCCCTCGTCAAGGCCGGGCACATCGTCCTTGCCGTCGACTTGCGCGGCATGGGCGAGACCGAGTGCGAAGCCAAGCACGAGGGTTGGACGCCGTACTTCGGCCCGGACTGGCAAGACTACTTCCGGGCGTACCTGCTGGGTCGCTCCTACCTCGGGATGCGTGCTGAAGATGCGCTCGCGTGCGGGCGTTTCCTGGCAGGCTACCTCTGCGGAGAGACGCCGCGCGCCGTCCATGTCGTGGCTATCGGCGAGGCCGCCCCGCCCGTGTTGCACGCGGCGGTCGCGGAGCCGGAGGTCTTCGCCTCGGTGCACCTCGAAGGCATGGTGACGTCGTGGGCGGATACCGTGCGGACGCCGGTTACGAGCAACCAGCTCGTGAACACCCTCCACGGCGTCCTGGCGTGGTACGACCTGCCGGACCTCGTTGCGGCGTTGCCGGAAGGCAAAGTGACGGTTGCCTCGTCGGTGACGCCTGCGGGCGGGCGGTTGGATTGAGGCCGACGCACACGTGGCGGTGCTAGAGGTTCAACGCTTGTGCCCGCGCGTTCGAGTTTATGGTACAATTCGCATAAGCTTGGGCTAGGCAGAGGCATAAGGTCGTTTTCCATATGAAATTCCGCCAGGCGGCTGGGCAACATGGCAGAACCGGGCTCGCGGCAGCTGCCTTACTCCTCGTTTCCTTCGGTGCGATGGCCGCCACGTACTATGTCGACGCCGAGACGGGCAACGATACGTCCTATGGCCTGACTACCGACACGGCGTGGCGTTCGGCGGAGAAGGTCTCTGGAACCGCCTTCGCACCGGGCGACGAGATCCTCTTTAGACGCGGCCAGATGTGGCGCGGCCAGATCAACGTGACAAGTTCCGGCGTCGAAGGCAATCCCATCACTTACGGCGCCTATGGCAGCGGCGCGGCGCCGATCTTCCACGGGGCGCGCGAGGTTGCGGGTTGGATCGACGCCGGCAGTGGCCGCTACTCGGCCACCGTTACACCGAAACCCGAACTGGTTATCTTCGCCGGTACCAAAGGGCTCCAACAAGATACGCTGGGCGATGTCGACGAGGAACTCGAGTGGTTCTGGGAGTCCGACACCTTGACGGTGTACTCCCTCGTCGAGCCTGAGGAAATCGAGGCGTCTTCGACCGCGGGCCTGCTTGCCATTCTCGACAAGTCGTACATCACGGCGCGCGACATCGAGTTCCGGTACGCCAACTACTGCGTCGCGGTCATGGATTCAAATTGCGTGATTCTGGACAATCTCGAGGTGCACGACAACGTCGGGCCTGGTGGCATAAGCATCGTCTCGACGCAAGCCGGAAAGGGTGAATACAACACCGTCCAAAACTGTTCCGTATCGAACACGTCGGGGAGTGAGGAGTCCCTGGCCTCCGACAATGCCGGTAACGGCATCTTCATCTACCCCGAGCACTGCACCCACAACATCGTCACCCAGAACACCGTGTTGTACAGCGGCCACGACGGCATCTCAATCCTTGGCGGCTCGGACAACGTCATCTCCCACAACATCGTTGCCGAGAGCGCCCAGACCGGTATCCGAATCGGCTCGGAGACCTCGAGCGCCAACGTGATCGAGTTCAACGCGCTGTACGCGAACTGCCGAGAGGTCGACGATCGGTGCGCCATCGACCTGTTGCGCGTCGGCAACGACAACATCGTGCGGTACAACGTCACGCACGATCAGTACAACCTGCCTGAAGGCCTGCTGGGCAGCGGGGGCATCCGCTTCGACGGCGGCAACTGGGCGGGCCACGATTTCATGGACTCCACCGGGAACACGGTTTGCTACAACCTTGTCTACAATGAGGGACGCGGCATCGAGAGCTTCAACTTCTCGAACATCCACATCTACAACAACACGGTGGTCAACACCATCCGTTACGGAATCGCGGTCCTCTCGTATTCGCTCACGGCCGTGTCCTCAGACAACGTCATCATGAACAACATCGCGTGTCCGCTCAGCGGCTACGCCATATTCAACACCGTCGCCACGAACACGACGTATGATTACAACTGCTATTTCCCGGATGGCGCTACCTCCTTCTATTTCGATATGGGCATCGCCAATCTCGATTCCTGGAGGGCCATTACCGGCCAGGATGCCCATTCATTCGCCGAATGGCCCATGTTCGTGGATGTCGTGCTTCTCGATTTCTCTCTTCAGGCGGATTCCCCGTGCATCGATCAGGGAACGCCGCTTGGATTCGTACGCGACTATGCCGGCGTTCCTGTGCCTCAAGGCGCAGGCGTGGACATTGGGGCCTTCGAGCGGGATATGGGCGCCGAGGGCGAATTGGCCGTCACGTCGCCCAACGGCGGCGAGGTATGGGCCTGCGGCGCGGTGCACACCATAACCTGGACAGATCCCCTCAAGACCGCCGGCGATTCGGTTCGCCTCGGACTGCACGGCCATGGCGCGTTCGTGGACTGGATCGTGCGGCAAACCGAGAACGATGGTTCCTACAACTGGGTCGTCTGGGACGATCTCGAGCCGGACGACGAGTATTCGATCCGCGTTCAGTCCTATGCGAACTCGGACCTGCGCGACTACAGCGACGCCTACTTCACCATCGCGCCCATCGTCGTCCTGTCACCGAATGGCGGCGAGGTATGGACGATGGGCGATTTCTATACGATTACCTGGGCCGGCAATCCTTCCCTGGTGGGAGCGGACGTCCGAATAGCCCTCCACAAAGGTTCCGCCTTCGTCGACTGGATAGTCCGCCGCACCGAGAATGACGGGAAGCACTCGTGGAAAGTCCCCGCCGATCTTGAGGAAAGCGCCGGATATCGGATTCGCGTGCAGTCGTATGCGGACGATGCGGTTCGCGATTATGGCGACGACACTTTCTCGACGGTATTGCCGCCGCTCCTGTGGCTATCGCCCGAGCGCAACGAGGTGTGGCCCGTGGGCGAGGAGCATGTGGCGACATGGCAGTGCAACGATCTCGAAGCCGTCGGCCTCGACGTCCGGATCGCCCTGCACAAGGGCGGGGCCTTTGTCGACTGGCTCGTGAGGCAAACGCCAAACGACGGCGAGTGGGCCTGGAACATCCCGGAGGGCCTGGAACCGGCACCGAGCTATCGCCTGCGCCTCCAGTCGCACACAGACAAGGCACTGCGCTCCATGACAGCCGCCTTCACTCTCGCGGAATGACTGAAGTCCAACGGTCATGCCGTGCACGTTCGAGCTTATGATACAATTCACATAACCTGCGCCAGGGCAGAGGTATGAGGTCATTCCCTACATGAAGTTCCGTCAAACGGCTGCGCAAAATGGCAGAAACGGACTAATGGCGGCCGCTCTGCTCCTCTTCTCGTTCGGTACAACGGCCGCCACATACTATGTCGACGCCGAATCCGGCGACGACATGTCTGACGGCCTCACCACGGACACGGCATGGCGCTCGGTGGACCGAGTCTCCGGAACCGCCTTCGCACCGGGCGACCAGATCCTATTCAAGCGGGGCCAGACGTGGTATAGCCGGATCAACGTGACGAGTTCCGGAACCGAGGGCAGTCCCATCACCTACGGCGCCTACGGCAGCGGCGCGGCGCCCATCTTCGATGGCGCAAGCGGGGTCACCGGCTGGAGCGACGCCGGCGATGGCCGCTACTCGGCCACCGTAACGCCGAGGCCTGAGCTCGTTGTCTTCGCCGACGTCAAGGGCAGCAAGCAGGACGTCCTCGAGGATGTCGACGAGGAGCTCGAGTGGTACTGGGACGCCGACACCTTGACGGTGTATTCGCCGTCCGAGCCGACAGACATCGAGGTGTCTTCGACGATGGGCCTGGTGGTCATGTTTGGCAAGTCGTACGTCACGGTACGCGATCTCGCGCTTCGGCACGCCAACTACTGCGTCGCGGTCATGGATTCAAACTACGTCATCCTCGACAACCTCGACGTTTACGACAACGTCGGGCCCGGCGGAATCAGCATCATGGGCACACAAGCCGGCAAGGGCGAGCACAACACCGTACGATACTGTGAGGTCTCGAACACGTCCGGCAGTGTAGAGTCGTTGGCCTGCGATAATGCCGGCGACGGCATCTTCATCTATCCGGAGTACTGCAACTACAATGTCGTCACGCACAACACCGTGTCGTACAGCGGCCACGACGGCATTTCCATTCTCGGCGGCTCGCACTGCACCGTGTCGCACAACGTTGTCACGGAGAGCGCCCAGTCCGGCATCCGAATCGGCTCGGAGACCTCGAGCGCCAACGTGATCGAGTTCAACACCGTCTACCAGAACTGCCGCGAGGTCGACGACCGATGCGCCATCGACCTGCTGCGTGTCGGAAACGACAATATCGTGCGTTACAACGTCACGCACGATCAGTACAACCTGCCTGAAGGGCCCTTGGGCAGCGCTGGTATCCGTTTCGATGGCGGCGATTGGGTCGATCACGATTTCATGGACTCGACCGGCAACACCGCCTGCTACAACCTCGTCTACAACGAGGGGCGCGGCATCGAGAGTTTCAACTTCTCGAACGTTCATATCTACAACAACACCGTCGTCAACACCCGATTCCTCGGAATCACCATCGAGTCGTATTCACTGACCGCCGTATCCTCGGACAACGTCGTCATGAACAACATCGTGTGTCCGCTCAGCGGCTACGCGATGTTCAACAGCGTTTCCGTGAACACGACGTGCGATTACAACTGCTACTTCCCGGACGGCGCCACGTCGTTCTACTTCGACATGGGGATTGCCAATCTCGATTCGTGGAGAACCGTCACCGGCCAGGACTCCCACTCGTTCGCGGCATGGCCGGAGTTTACGGACGCGCCGGCCCTCGACTTCTCGCTTCAGCCTGGCTCGCCATGTGTCGATCAAGGCGTGGCCCTCGGCCTCACGCGCGATTTCGACGGCGTCCCGGTGCCACAAGGCCTTGGCGTGGATATCGGCGCCCTCGAGGTCGACATGGGCACCGAAGGGGAAGGCGAAGGCGAGGGAGAACTGGCACTCATCTCACCCAATGGCGGCGAGATTTGGGCCTGTGGCGCAGCGTACACCATCACATGGTCGGATCCATTCAACACCGCCGGCGATTCGGTTCGGCTGGCGCTTCATCGCCACGGCGCGCTCGTGGACTGGATTGTGCGGCAAACCGAGAACGACGGCTCCTATGGCTGGATCGTCTGGGACGATCTCGAGCCGGGCGACGAATACTCGATCCGCGTCCAGTCCTACGCGAACCCGGACCTGCGCGACTACAGCGACGCCTACTTCACCGTCGAGCCCGTCGCCGTCCTGTCACCAAACGGCGGGGAGGTATGGACAATGGGCGATTTCTACACGATCACCTGGGCCGGCAATCCGGCTATCGTGGGCGCGGACGTCCGGATAGCTCTCCACAAGGGATTCGGCTTCGTCGACTGGATCGTCCGCCGTACTGAGAATGACGGCAAGTACTCGTGGAAGGTCCCCGCCGACCTCGAGGAAGGCTCCGGGTACCGGATTCGCGTGCAGGCCTATGACGACGATACCGTCCGAGACTACGGGGACGACACCTTCTTGACGATATTGCCGCCGCTGTTGTGGCTGTCGCCCGAACGCGACAACGTGTGGCTCACGGGCGAGGAGCGTACAGCCACATGGCAGTGCAACGATCTCGAGGCCGTCGGTCCTGACGTTCGAATCGCGCTGCACAGAGGCGGCGCGTTCGTCGACTGGCTCGTGAGACAGACGCCGAACGACGGCGAATGGGCCTGGAGCATCCCGGAGGGCATCGAGCCGGCGGCGAGCTATCGCCTACGCCTCCAGTCGTACACGGACAAGGCGCTGCGGTCCATGACAGCCGCCTTCACCATCGCGGAATGAAGGCCTGGCGGCAGAATGAGCCGGTTGCGCCTTGGCACGGAATGCGCTATGCTTTCGCACAAAGACGTCCACTAACTGGGACCGATTCCCAGGAGGCATTGAGTGATGGATCCGCTTGTGGCCAGCATCGACGAGTTTTTCAGGAACACGGTATTCCTCTTGATCAAGGTGATGTTCCAGTTCCAGGACATCTGGGCACAGGTCCTCGAAATCGTCGATCAGATCAAAGACCTGTTCACGATCACCCCGCCCGCGTGAAGCTCGCCGCCAGCCGTGACCGAGCGCTAGACGTGCGCCAGGTAGGCGTCCTTGATCCGTTCCACGAACTCCGTCTGATCCGAGGCCCAATGCTCGTTCGAGAAGATCTCGACCTCATTGAATCCGTGGAATCCCGTCGCCTCGACCCAGGCGCGGATCTGCCGGATGTCAATACAGCCATCCCCCATGAGCGCGCGATCGTTGAGCAAATCCCGCGTGGGCGTGCGCCAATCGCACACATGAAATGAAAACACCGTCTTACCGGCGCGCTGAATCTGCTCCTCCAACTCCGAGTCCCACCAGACGTGATAGACGTCCACCGTCACGCCGACGTTCGGCATGGCAAGCGCGTCCACGATATCGTTGGCCTGTTTGAGCGTGTTTACGGCCGAGCGATCGTCGGCGAACATGGGATGGAGCGGCTCGATAGACAGCTTGACGCCCGCCTCGGCGGCGTACGGCGCAACCGCCGCGATGCCGTCGGCGATCTGGCGACGCGCTTCGTCGAGGGGGATGCCCGGCACGGCGCCGCACACGAGGACAATCAGCGGGGCACCGATGGCCTCGGCCTCATCGACGGCGCGGCGATTGTCGTCGAGCGCTTCCTGGCGTCCGGCAGCCGTCTCGGCCGGAAAGAAGCCGCCCCGGCACACGCTGACCACCTCGAGGCCGGAATCGCGGAGGCGCCGCGCCGATTCGTCGACGCCCAGCGGTTCGAGCCATTGACGCCATACCGTAACGCCCGGCACGCCGGCCCTGGTGTAGCCGTCGATGGCCTCGGCCAAAGACCACGGCTTGGTCGTGATCGTATGAATGCACAGTCGGTTGAGATCGGTCAGCGGTTCAGTCATCACTCAGAGCTCCGGTACGTCGACCCACGCGCGCGTCTCAGCCGAGCGCTCCGCCAGTTCGGCCAACTGCACGCCCTTAGCGCCTTCTTTCAGGTTCCACGGAAACGGCTCGTCCAACGCGACGTGGCGCAGAAACAACTCCCACTGCGCCTTGAACGCATTGTCGTAGACTTGATTCGTCGGCATCAGCGTCCAGTCCTTGAAGTAGTCGATGGGACTCTGGAGGTCCGGATTCCACACCGGTTTCGGCGTTGTGGCCTCCGGCTGGACACGGCACTCGCGGAGGCCGGCCACGGCCGAGCCCTTGGTGCCGTCCACGTGGATCGTCAGCAGATCGTCCCGCCGGACGCGCGTGCACCACGACGAGCTGAAATGGCAGACGATGTTGCGATCCGTCAAGAAGGTACCGTAGGCGGCGTCCTCGGCCGTACTCTCGTACGGTTTGCCGTCTTCGTCCCATCGCTTCGGAATGTGGATTGTGCTGAAGCACGTCAACGAGGTGATATTGCCGAACAGGCGGTCAATCACGTAGCGCCAATGGGCGTACATGTCGAGGATGATGCCGCCGCCATCCTCTTTGCGGTAGTTCCACGAGGGCCGCTGCGCCGGCTGGTGCTCGCCCGCGAACACCCAATAGCCGAACTCGCCGCACACCGAGAGGATCCGGCCGAAGAAGCCGGAATCCATGAGAAGCTTCAGCTTCAGCAGCCCCGGCAGCCACAACTTGTCTTGCACGACGCCATGTTTCAGGCCGGCCTCCTCGGCGAGCATATGCAGTTCCATCGCCTCTTTCGAGGTCAACGCGATGGGCTTCTCGCAGTACACATGCTTACCGGCCGCGAGGGCCTGCTTGACGCACGCGTACCGGCGATCCGTCGTCTGCGCGTCGAAATACACGGAGTAGCGATCATCCGCCAGCAACGCGTCCATATCCGTCGAGAATGGCAAGTCGCCGTGGGCTTTCGATAACGCCTCGAGCTTGTTGGGGTTCCGGCCGAGGAGCACCGGCTCCGGCACGATGCGCTCATCGGGGCCGACCCGCACGCCGCCCTGTTCGCGGATGGCCAGAATCGAGCGGACCAGGTGCTGGTTCGTTCCCATCCGGCCCGTCACGCCGTTCATGATGATGCCAATCAAATGCGTTTTCATGGTTTCATACTCCGATTCCCACCGCTATCATCCAGCGCCGATGTCGCGCCCACGCCCGAACGTAACGCCGATGAAGGAGAGTGTAGCATACGGCCACGCCTTGATTCCGCGCCGTGCGGACGGTACCGTATGGCGATTGAGAACACCGAGTCATTCCAGACTGAGTGTGAAGGAGTCTGCTTCGCCCATGGCCACGTCTCATAGCTCGAACACGGCGTTGCCGCCGTTCAATCCGGTGCGCCGGTCGCTGGTCGATTTGCTCGGACGCGAGTACGTCGAAGGGGTGTGCGCCGCCCGCGCGTATCTGACCGGTGGGGACGCCGACGCGCTGATCGAGTCAGCCACAACGCCCGTGGATTTCTTTCCGGAAGCCTTCCGCCACCGGCTTGTGAATCTCTTGCCCAGCGTCGGTACGGTGTGCTGCGCCGAGACATCCGCGACGGCCGAAGGCGCGACATCGAGCCAGTTCCGGGCAAACTCGAAGCGCAACGCGGCCCCGCTGAGCGGCCTCGGGTACCTGCGCGTAGGCGAGGATGGCCGGCTGTACTTCTGCCTCAAGAGCGAGCACTACCACACGCCCCTCGGCCACGCGTTCCCCGGCTATGCGCTCATGGATCGCGCGCGACGCCTCGGCATTCCGAACGCCACGCACAACAACACGCGCGGCCACGTGACACGACTGGTCGAGGAAAGACTCGCCTGCGCCGCCTCGGGCGTCGAGTGGCGTAACGCCGCCGCCCGCGCGGCATTGCTGGCATCCGACAATCCGGCTGCCCTGAACCGCGTGCTCAACCTCGACACGGGCAGCCTCGCCGCCGAGGCGGCCCTCAAGATGGCCCTGGGCCGATTCTATGCACCTCAACCGGATGGACCGACGCCCAAGTACGCCGGCCGGACACCGGTGCTGCTCGTCATCGGCGACGACGACGGCGGCCTCAAGGCCAACTACCACGGCACGACGGTGCTCACACAGGTCATGCGCGGCATGTGGCCCGACATGGGCGACGCCCTCGAGCGGTCCGGCGCCTTCCTCGTCCGGGCCGTGCGGCGGAACCGCATCGAGGACCTCGAGGCCGCCTTCGACACCTACGAGCGCGCGCCCTACAAGATCGCCGGCCTGTTCCACGAACTGGTACTCATGAACTACGCCGCGCTCGGGCTCTCGGACGCCTTCGTGCAGCGGATGTACGCCCTCGCCGCCGAGCACGATGCACCAACCGTAGTCGACGAGATCCAGACCGGCGTGTGGAGTTCCGACGTGTTCCTGTTTCGCGAATACCGCGTCAAACCGACCATCGTGGTGGTCGGCAAAGGTTTCCCAGGCGGCGAATACGCGGCGTCGCGCGTGATCTTCGGCCCCGGCGTAGACACGCTACCGCAGTTCGGCGCGCTGGTGACCAACGGGCAGGAGGAATTGGCCTCGTTGGCGTACCTCGTCACCCTCGAGTGGATCCAGGCCAATGCCGACGCCATCCGAAGCCTTGGCGACTACTACCGCGCGCGTCTTGACAATCTCGCGGCCAAGCACCCGACGCTCATCGAATCGATCGAAGGCCGACGTCATCTCGCCGGTATTTTCTTCAACGATATCGAACCGGCGCATGCCTTCGTCCGAACGCTCCAGCAAGGCGGACTCGACATCAGCGTTCAGGCGTACAAGAGCGACTGCACGCCCTGCGCCCTGACGAAACTCCCCCTCATCGCCGGCGCCGAGGCCATCGACCTCGTCATCGCGCGTATGCACGAGGCCCTGAAGGCCACCTGACGGCCCGTGGCCTCTACCGCGCGGTCATCTCGGGCAGGTAGGCCCAGTAGCGCTGGGGCATGAATTGGCGCTGGAGACGCGGATTCGCGCGATTCCGGATGGCGATGGTCTCGGCGAAGAGACGCCAGAGCCGTTGGTAATCGCGCTCGTCGTCGGCAAGGAGGGCGTCGATGTCGGCCGGCGTCTCAACGACCTGCCTGAGCCGATCTCCGTCCCAGGCGACGGCGATATCGCGTTTGCGGTCGTGGATCACCCATCGCTGGGCGCGCAGGCGCTCGCGGAAGTGCCTCGCCAAAGGCTGCGTGATGTTGTGGTCGGGCGCGTAGGCGGCGTAGAAGGCGCCATCGCGCAGTTTCTTGAATCGGAGCAGGCCCGCGAACCGATGGACCTCGCGCGACACCTTGTCGGCCCAACGCTGAACCTCGGCCACGGCGTCGTTGTGCCGCCAGGCCGCCACCGAGCATCCATGGTCGAGCGTCAGGCGCGCAAACTCGAACATCGCGTGCTCGAGTCTCTCCGTATCCGCGAGGTAGGCATAGATGAGGCAGCGTAGCGTGTCGACGCCACCTGCGGACCTGAGGCGACGGCACAGGTCTTGCGCGGCCTCGGCATCCGTCTCGACGGGCTCGATGTCGAGTAACCAGCCATCGCGCCCGGCCATCGCCGCCTCGAAAGTAGGCGACGCCACGCCCTCGTCGAGTGCGGCCTGGAACGCTGTCATCAGCCCTTCGAAGGAGCCGTCGTAGGCGTACGTCTTCATAGCGGCAGGGCCAACTCCAACTGCTTGGGCGCGTCGGCGATGCCCGCGAGGATGTCCCGACGCGCCTGGACGGGATCCCATCGGCGCCCGGCCACGTACCGCCCGCCGCAGGTGATGAAGAATCGCGCGCGTTTCATCACGACGCCGATTCGACGCAGGGCGTCAACATCCAGGCGACTGAATCGGCGCGCGGCGACGATCCGCTGGGCCGACCTAACGCCGATGCCCGGCACGCGTAGCAGCGCCTCGTAATCGGCCCGGTTGACCTCGACGGGGAACCGCTCGGGATGCCGCAACGCCCAGCTCGTTTTCGGATCGAGGGCCTCCTCGATATCCGGATGCGCGTCGTCGAGGAGTTCATCAACGTGAAAGCCGTAGAAGCGCAAGAGCCAGTCGGCCTGGTAGAGGCGATGCTCGCGCTGCATCGGCGGCAACGTCGCCGGCAGACGGCTGTCGTCGTTGACAGGCACGTAGGCGCTGTAGTAGACGCGTTTGAGGCCGAATCGGTCGTAGAGCGACTCGGACAACCTCAGGATCTGGCAATCTCTCTCCGGGCTGGCGCCGATGACGAGCTGCGTGCTCTGCCCGGCCGGTGCGAACACCGGCGCCGAACGGTATCGCTTGCGCTCGTCGATGCTCTCGGCCACCGCTTGGCCGATCTGGCGCATCGGATTGAGGATCAGTTCTTTCCTCTTCTGCGGCGCCAACAGGTTCAGCGAGCGCTCGGTGGGCAGCTCGATATTGACGCTGAGGCGATCCGCGAGGCGTCCGGCGCGGGCGATCAGCACCGGATCGGCGCCGGGAATCGCCTTGACATGGAGGTAACCGCCGAACCCGTGCACCGTCCGCAGTTCTTCGGCGACGCGCACCAGCGATTCCATCGTACGGTTCGGACTGCCGAAAATGGCCGAACTGAGGAACAGGCCCTCGATGTAGTTCCGCGTGTAGAAGTTCAGCGTGATGTCCACCATCTCCTCGACGGTAAAGGTGGCGCGCGGAATGTCGTTGCTACGCCGATTAACACAGAAGGCGCAGTCGAAGATGCAATCGTTGCTGAACAAGACCTTGAGCAACGAGATACACCGGCCGTCCGCCGACCAACTGTGGCAGATGCCGCCGAGCGAGCAGTTGCCCGTGCGCGCGCCCTTGCGCTGGGCATTTGAGCCGCTCGACGCGCACGACACGTCGTACTTCGCCGCTTCGGTGAGCACGGCGAACTTGCCCGTAGCGTCCGGCGCCTTGCCGACACGGACGGTCGAGTTGCACGAAAATGCGGTGGCCAGAGCGCCCATCGAACGATACTGAACCTTTCTTCAGCTATTGTATACCATCGGGTGGCAGAGAGCAAGGCTTTTCAGGCACGCCGATTCTCAGTTTTGGCGTTGTTGACCCCATTGACCTTATTGACACCATGAAGCGGCCGACATCCGTCCGCGGCGTCTGTAGTCAGTAAGGTCAATGAGGTCAACGGAACCGACAAGAGGTCCAATGGCAGACCTTGACATTTTTGCAGTGGCGTTGCACGAAATATGCAATGGGAATGCACAAATGCACGAACGCCCCTCCTCGACGAGACCCGCACGCATCGGCCGCAGCCCGACTGTCTCCCCCTCCGGCTACAGCTTCTTGTAGACGAAGAAGGCCGAGCCGGGCCTGTCGGCGATGGTGACTTCGAGGCCGCGCTCGAGGAGGTCTTTGCCGGAGACCTCGACGGGCGAGTCGGGTCGGTCGAGGTCGGTGACGCGGTACCGCACGTCGGCGTCGAGCGCGTGGAGCGGTAACTGGGCGGCCGTGTAGACGCTGGCATCGCGGCGGAAAACCTGCACCATGCCTTCGCCGGCCTCGGGCCGGTCGAACTGCCAGCCGATCCACGCGTCATCCGCGAGCGAGTAGGCCGTCAGCGGATAGTAGTCGCCGTAGTAATTGGGCGCGAACGCTTTCCACTGATCGACGAGGGTCTTGATGGTCGCCCAATCGATGCTGTCGTCGCGCTGGTCCCAGCACGCGGTGTAGTGCGGACAGAGCGTGCTGCGGATCATGTACGAATCGGTCTTCGAGCTGCCGGTGCCATAGAAGGGGAACCACGAAGCCAGGGCGTAGGTGTGGCACTGGTTGCCGACGGGCTCCATGATGTAGTCGCTCCGCAACAACGGCACGGCGCGCCGCAGGGTTTCGAGGTCATTGCGGCGTCCGCCGCTGGCGCATGAGTCGATGAGCATATTGGGATGGCGGCGGCGGAGTTCGTCCCAGTAGGCGTAGTAGCCCTCGACGTGGCGAATCTCGGTGATGCCCTGGCGGTCTTCCACGTCGTTTCCGCGCCAGAAGCCGAGGGGATCGATGTTGTAATCCTGCCGATAGAGGTCGATGCCCTGTTCCGTAATGAGCTTGTCGACGTGATTGGTGAGCCACTCGCGCACCTCCGGCTCTCCGAGTTTGAGGAGGCCGCCGTTTGCCCCGCCGAATACCCATTCCGGATGATTCTCGGTCAGCCACGTGCCGGGGTGAACGCGTTCCGGCTCGAACCAGACGATACTCTTCACGTCCTTGGCGTGGGCGTGGTCCGTGATCGCGCGGAGGCCGCCTGGAAAGCGGTCCGTGTCGACCTCCCAGGTGCCGGTCTTCGGCCACTGGCCATCGCACCAGTACCAGCCTGCGTCCATCCACCAGTAGTCGAGCTTGAGGCCGCGCTCGAGGTACTTGTCGACGAAGAAGATCTGGCTGTCTCGGTCGGCGTGAATCATCTCGCCGAACTGATGCGAGCTACACGCGGCGAGTTCCGGCACCGGCGGCAGTTGCCCGCCGGGACGCGGCAGGTTGTGGGCGATCATCCACGCACGCCAGACGTTCTGCGCATGTAGGCGATCGCCTTTCCAGAATTGGAGGACGATCATGGGCGTGCGCACTTCTTCGCCCGGATGCAACGTGAAATGTGTGAGTTCCTGGCCGGCGCGCAGCCGCAGGCCGTAGCCGGCGTCGCGGATGAAGTCGGCGGCCCACTGGCCACCCCAGCTCACGACGAAGATGAGGCCTTCGTTGCCGGAGGCAATGTTGAAGTACGGCCACTCGATTTGCGTCGGGCGGCCGCGCGCGTTGGTGATGCGTTTCTCGACGCCGGCCGGTAGCGGATCCGTCAGCGGCTCGAAACTATCCTTCGAGCAATCGTCGCCCTTGTTTCGATACAGGACAAACTCGGTCTCGCCGGCGCGATGGAAGGGCGTGTCGATGGCGCAGATGTCGCTGAGGATCGGCGTATCGGCGCTGCCGGTGTTCTTGAAATACAGTGTCCACTCGATGTTCGGGAAATCCTGGTACTCGACGCCGACGCAGCGAACGACGAGGCCGGTGTCCTTGTCGGTATACGTGATGGTGTGTTGTGTGCGCACATCGTCGAGCCGCTCCGAGGCGCGCGTCACGTCCCAGGATGCGAGGAACTCGCTCGACAGCACGCCGCCGTACGTGAACGAGAAGAAAGGTGCGGCGTCGTACGGCACGCGCTGGTGGACGACGAGCGGCAAATCGCCCAGCCACAACGCGCTGCCGTCGGCGAGCGTGACCTGCGCGTCGGCCCAGTCCGACTGATCGCAGCCGATGCCGTCGCCGGCGTCATCGACGAGTAGGAAGAACTCGGTCGCGCCGCCGAGATCGACGGAAACCGGTACGCCGGCCATGCCTTCGCGCATGACATCGGACTTCCAGAGCTCGCGATCACCCACGCGCACCGAGAAGATGACGCTGCCGCGTCCGCCGCTGGTTTGGTCATTGCTGTCGACGCCGACGATGGCCGTCAACCGCGCGCCGGGCTGCGGCAACCGGACGATGAGTTTGCTGACGGCATGACAGTAGAGGCCGCGCGTGAACTGCTGGTCGAGGATATGCATCGGTTTGCCACCGCGCGCGTTCAGTTGCACCGGATCGTTGTTTGCCAAGACCTCGATGCCGGCTTCGGCGGCGGCGGTGTCGACGATGCCCTCGAACTTCGCCACGATCCACTTGCGCGCCTCTTGAAGCTCGACGGGCGTGGGCGTCGCGCCACACGCGATCTGCGCGATCATCGTTACTGCGATCCAACTGGCCATACCTACCTCCTGTCACTTCCGGCGACTATGTCGAGAGAAACACATTCGAGATCCAACCGTAAAAACATATACCGAGATCGCCTCGGGCGCAAGCCTGGCGGCTTGACATGGCTACTCAGCGCGTCACGGAGCCGCCTGACCGAGGACGTCCGTGTAGGGATGAAGGGCAAACCACCGCTGGCTTCCGGAGCCTTTCGATCGCACGGCAAGCCGGCAGGGCGCGCCTGACGTGAGCACCGCCGCAGGCACACGCACGTAGAACAGGCCAGCGGCATCCTCATTCGTAACGCGTTTCGGTATGAACGTGAGCGCCACGGATCGGGCCTCGTCTGCCCACGTGGTCAGCGCATCGGCGACATCGAGATCCAGGACGTCCTCGCCATTGACGGCAAGGGCGAATCCGTCGGTCTTGGGCTGGCTCTTCCATCCGAGGCCGCCGGCAAACACGAAGGTCACGGCCTCAGTGGCGAGGTCGGCCGGAACGGCCGCGGTTTCCCACTCGATGAGGTTGCCGGGTTGCGTCTGCCGGCAGGTGTACTGCTTCGCGTCCGGCTCGCGGTAGGTAAACCAGTTGGCTTCCTCGGCCTGATTTCGAGTGACCCGCGCAAATCCTTCCACGAAGGGCCCGATGATCTTCGGCATCTCGGCCGCGCGCTCGTGCAAGTACGCTTCGGGCAGCCGCGCCTCCGGCGTGGGCCTCGAGGCGGCATATTCGATCAAGCGCGCCACGAACCAGGCCTTCTCCGGATGATCCTGCGGGGCTTCGACGTTGAGTCCGCAGACGATCACGGCCCCCTCCCCCACGCCCGCCTGCATCAGCAGGGCCTTATCGCGGCACACGCTGGCTACCTCGATGCCTCGAATAAGTACCTCCGGTTTGGCCGGCAGGCCGTCGAGCAGGTAGCCCTCGCACCCTTCGATGAGGCGATACCAGTGGGCGTCGCACCAGCCGTCCGGCGCCATGGCCCGCGTGACGGGATTGTCGTAGACCACGGTGCCGGCGTTGTTATCGCGTTCGTTGCCGAGCCACCACGCCGTCTTGAAACGCGTCGTCGCGCACGGCAGGAAAGCCTCCGGCCGTAGCAGCACGAGCGATGCGCCGCGCGCGGTGGCATCCACCATGGCATCCGTCAAAAACGCGGCCACGTACACGGCCTCCGCCGGCAGAGATGCGTCATCCGGCAAGGGCTGCGCGCCACACCATTGGGTCATCGGCAGCGCGCCGACATCCGCATAGATTGGGTAGGCCGCATCGACGCGCGGCTCGCCGGCCGGATACACCCAAGTGGTCCAGTCGTTGACGACCTCCCCGTCGCCCGTCATCAGTACGGCCTCGAGGCGCATGCACACCGGTTCGGCGGTGTCCGGCGCGGCCACGGCGATGCGCGTCAACTCGACGAGCTCGCCCTGGCCCACGGGATTCGCGGACACTGAGTTCTCGGCAACCAGCGCGTCGCCAGCCAGGACACGCCACGTTAGCGCCGGCTGATCAATGCGGGTCTCAGCGTAGTTCGAGACAAGGAGAGCTGCCTCAATGTGCTCGCCGCTCCGATACGTCAGCGCCAGGCCGTCCTGCAAAAGCACCGTATCCGCGTTGAACTGCCGGACGCGCTCGGGCGCGATGGTCGGCTTGGGCCGGCGATAGGTGTCGACCAGGCCGTTCGACGTCGTCCAGTAGTCCTGGAGCAGCCACCAGTGGTGTCCGGAGAGGTTCGGACTCTTGCGCAAAGCTTCGAGGTTGAGCTTATGGCAAAGATAGTAGAGTTCTTCCGAGTTATCGGCCCATCGGGACGCCTCGTCCAGGAGGCCGGCACGTTCCATCTTCGACCTGGTCTCTTCGAGCCAGAAGGGTTTGAAGTTGTGCGTGAACAACTCGATCTGATCGAGCCGAGGGAAGGTGACGTAGTTTCCGGTTTCGTGCGAGATCACCGGTTTGAGCGGCGCAGGACAATGGAACTTGTTCGGCACGTCGAGCGGCGTGTTCCATATATCGAACATGACGAAGTAGAAGTCGAGCGTATCGCGATCCGCCGTGCCGTCGATGAAGCCGCCCGTGAACAGGCCGTCGGAATCCACCACCGGTCGCGTCGGGTCGAGTTCCTTGGCGATGGTATAGAGCTCCGGCGAGAGCTCCACGCCCTTCCACATCTCGTTGCCCATGCACCAATCGAAGATGGAGGGATGGTTTCGGAAGCGCTTGATGACGGCGCGCCACTCGCTCTTGTAAAGGTCCATGGCGGCGTCCTTGGCGCGCTCGTAGAACTGCTGGTAGCCGATGGGGAATTCGGCCGAGACTAGCATGCCGACTTCATCGCACGCCTCGTAGTACTCCGGCGGCAAGAGATGGCTATGATGCCGAACATGGTTGAAGCCATACTCCTTGGCAACCTGGAGGCGTTCGAGGTACACGTCCTTGTCTGACGGTCCGGCCATCGTTTCCGGATAGATGCAGTCGTCGCCGTAGCCGTGAAGGAAGATACGCTTGCCGTTGAGGCGCACGTGTGTGCCCTGGATCGAGAACTCACGCAGGCCGAAGCGGGCCTGAACCCGGTCGAGTACTTCCTCGCCGCGCACCAGGGAGAGCTGCGCGGTGTAGAGATAGGGTGCGTTGGGTGTCCACAGCACGGCATTGGGAATGGAGGCGGCCGCAGCGATTGGGCCTTCCAGGGGAAAGCGCGTTTCGACGACCTCGAGGCCGGATTCGTCGAGCACCTCGAGCAAGACGCCATCACCGGGCGCGGCCTCGCCCACGAGCGTCGCCGAGACGCGGCAGGCCGGCGGCGAGACGGCCGGAACAACGAAGAGATCCTCGAGATAAGCCTGGGAACGGGCCTCGAGGGTCACGTGGCCCCAGATGCCGCCCCAGTACGTGTCCATGTAGTCGATAATGTCGAAGCAGCCGATGATCGTATCGATATCCCAGCGCTGTTCCGAATCGACGCAGATCGTCACGGTAGCCTGGGCATCCTGGCCGTCCGCAGTCGGCCGAACGTGCTCCGAGATGTCGTACTCGAACGGCGAGAGATAGCCGATGTGTTCGCCGATGAAGGCGTCATCGATCCAGACGCGTGCATAGCGATGGACGCCGCCGATGCAGAGGAACACGCGTCTGCCGGTCCAGTCGGCCGGAATGGTTACCCGCCGCTTGTACCAGCCTTTGCCGATGAAATGATGCCGCAGTTTCGGCGTTTCCGCGCCGAAGCCCTGCGCCTCCCATGCGCCCGGCACGGCGATGCGGTCCGAGAAGGCCGTTTCCGGTGCGAACCAACCCTCGGCCTCGCCGGCGCTATCGGGATCCATCCGGAATTGCCACGGCCCGTCCAGGGAGAGCATTGGCCGGCCGTCAACGGCGGCCGCAGACGCGGCAATGAGCAGGCCCACAGCCATGGCACACAACGCGAAACGCAGGTATCCGTTCATAGGTAGTTTTCCTTTAGCATAGCGCGTCAACCGCGCGAAAGGGCCATTGTAGGAGCCGGCGCTTCCTCGGTCAACGCGCAAGGAGAGGCCGTGGAAGACGTGAGCGCGTATCAGGTAGACCACGGCTCTTCGAAGCCGCTTTCGACAAGGCGCATCTTGTAGAGCTGGGCGAACAGACGGAATTGCCGGGCGAAGTCGCCGCAGAAGATCAGGTTGTGGTGGCCCTGAACCATGCAGGCGTCCGGCCGATCGATGATCTCGATCTCGACATTGGTGGTGCAGCCGCCCGCGGGCGGCATCGGATGCGAGACGACAACCTTGCCGGCGTACACGTCGAGCGCCGGGGAGTCGCCGGGATAGTAGCGCGCCATGGTGACGGCATCGCCCGGGTTCCAGAACACTTGGATGGCACAGCTTCCTTCGTTGGTATGGGCAAAGCGCCGGAGCAGGTAGGGCAAGTCCGGGCCATCAGGGCCGTAGACCTTCGTCGGGCAGGTGCAGTGCGAGGCGTAGTAGTGGTTTCGCTCGGTCTCGAAACAGGGATTGTGTTGGAAGCCGGGCCGCCCGGTGAGCTGCTGGCCGAGGAGTTGCGTGTAGAGCGCGGGCAGATCGTTCTCACAGGCGGCGGGTACGGCCTGGCCGTTGAGCGTGGCGAAACTGACGCACGGCTTGAGCATGCCCCGTCTCAGGCAATTCATCGTGACGCCATCGGCGGCCTCTTCCTCGAGGAGTCGCTTAAGGGCGAAATGGGCGCGGGCGGCGTTCTCGAAGGCCTCGGGCGTCACGTCGCGAACCTCGCGGGCGCCCCCGCGAATGGCCGCCATGAAGGCGCGGGCTTGATCGTCGATAGGCACTTGGCCGAAGGTGTCGGCGTACCGCGCAAAGGGGATCACGCGCACCTTGGCCCCGAGGAACGGCTCGATGCCCTCGCGCGGCTCGTCCGCCTCGGTAATGCTGAGAAGACAGCACTGGCCGATCCGCTTCTTGGCACTGATCATGCGCAGGCCATACTCGATGGCCTCCAGGTTGTCCAGCGACTGGATCAAGTAAACGCCCGGCCGACGATACTGGCTAACGGCGCCGTGCCGGACGCCGAGGCCGATGTAGAAGATGGCGGGGATTCCCGCGTCCTCGGCCGCCTTGAGCAAGGCATCCGGCTGCGACAGACTGGCGTTGTAGAACATGACCAGCAGAAGGCCGTCCGGCGGATTGGCTCGGATCTCGTCGGCCACGCGTCCAGCGGCTTCATCCGATCCGACGGGCTGCTCGTCGACTTGGATACGCATGCTGAGCTTGGTTTCGATCGCCTGGAAGGCCTCACCATACTGGCGTTGGCGGCCTTCGGCGTCAAACTCGTTGCCGGGCCAGCTCCACCACGCATCCGGCTTGGACGCGAAGGCACTCGACGGCGGATATAGGAACACGGCGCGGACCACGGCCCCTTCCTTCGCTCGAGATGCCGCGGCCTCGGCGGCAGCGGTCGCCATTGGCGCACACGTCAGCGCCCCCGCGGCCACGCCCACCGACGCCAGGAATCCTCTCCGGCTGCAACACGATCCGCAACCACATCCATTCTCATGCGCGTCACGCGTTCTGCTCATGGCCGTTCTCCTCCAGTGCCTCGGAGCGATCATAGCCACTTCAGGCAGCCCTGTAAAGCCTTGCGGGCCTTGATCGCTGGCGGAACTCGGGTTATCATTGATGTAGGGCAGACGGATGCGGTGTTGCGCTGTCTCTTCTCCACCGAGAGGTGGCACGGAAGGAATCATCATGAAGTGTCTCGTTCTTATCTGCGTGGGAGTGATGACTGTGGCGCTCGCCGCCGGCGCCATCGAGTACGATTTCGAGATCGATGCCCAAGGCTGGGCGGCGGGCGTCGGCGCCGATCACGGCATGACGAATTTCGCGGCAAGCGATGGCAAGATTGGTTTCGACTATGTCACGCCGACGGCATCCTTTGATCCGATGATCATCAGCCCCGGGGGCCTGACGATCAATGCGACCTCCACGTATTGGCTCGTGCTGGAGGTCAACATGACCGCCGAAGCGGGTACCGGCGCCAAGCAGTTCCAGGTCTTCTTCCAGAATGAAGCCGGCGGATTCAGCGAGGGCCGCTCGCGCAGGTTCAACGTCACGCCGAACCTCGGCTGGCAGACCATCACCTTCAATATGAGCATCGGGCCGGGCGATCCCTGGACAGGCACGGTCTCGCGATTCCGTATCGATCCGGGCAGCAATGTGACGGGTCTGGCCGGGTACCGCTGCGAATTTGAGCGGATCGCCATTGTCGGCTTCCTCGACACGGACAACGATGGCATCTCCGACGAAGCGGAGCTCCTGATATTCGGCGACCTCGAGACGGCGAGCGTGTATTCGGACTACGATGGGGACGGTCTGCGTGATGCGCTCGAAATTGCTCTGGGCTTCGATCCGAAGTATCCCGACGCGTCGTTTGTGCCGGCCGGCGGCACGTGGGCGCTGCTCACATTGGCTGCGTGCCTGACGGCCGCAGCCGGCCTAGTCCTGCGCCGTCGTGCATACTGCGCGGCACGTCGCTAGCCGTCACGCGCTGAAGAACACCGTGCCCAAGCCTACACCATCGCGGGGCGTGCCGGGCGCGTCGCTCCAACTGGAGCGTGCAAGCGGTTCGCGGTTGGCGTCCAGGATAGCGCCAATAATATCCAGGCCGAAACCTGCGCCGAGCTTGGGCGCATAGTCCGCCACGGACTTCCAGGGAATGGCGATCCGCACGTCGACGGCTCGGGGCAGGACTTGGCCGCACACCTCAACGCGTGCCGGATCCAGCGCGCCCTGCACGACGTGGGCCTGATACCCGTCGCTGTCGCCGGTCACGCGCAGTCCGTACATGTGCTCGTGAAAACCGGGGGGCAGGTTGCCTCGCCGGTTGCGCAGATCGAGCAGCAAGATGACTTGGCACGCCGAGTCGGGCACATCGGTCCTCAGTTGCGCTCGGAGAAGCAGTGTCTCATCCGTGAACGCCGCCCAGGCCCGCCCGCCCTCCGGTCTCCTGAGGCCCTGCGCGACCACGGGTCCTCCCCCAGCGCCATCCAGGACCAGCGCGGAGAGATCGTCGTTGGTCGAGACAAAGGCTTCCATCGAATCGACGCGACGGCAGCGCCCCAGGGCCAAGACGCACTCGGATCGACGTTCGCCGAAGGCGTCGTGAGCGGTGACGGTAACCGCCACTCGCCGCGATTCGCGGAAGGGGCCCCGCAGCACGGTCTTCTCTCTTTGTAGAAGAAATGGGCCTCGGATGCTCGCCTCGAACCGACTGGGCGAGAAGGCAAGCCCGGCATCGGCGCTCAGGTGTATAACGCCCTGGTTGGGCGCCTCTCCGAGGTTGTGGACCGCCAGATGAACCTGGATGCCGCCCGCGTCGCAGGCCACGGGTTGAAGGCGCACGTCGAGCCCACCGTATGCCGCGTCGAAGCGAGCGCACGCCTCGCGCAGCTGATGCCGGATGGGGATTTGCTGCGGGCATTTGGGCTCGCAGGAGCCGCAGGCTACACAATAGGTGGGCTTGCCGGCGAGGGCCTCGTAGCGGGCCTGCGCATGCTGCTTGAGGCCGTACACGCGGTCGATGTTCACCATGGAGAACACGGCAGGAATATCGACGCCGTGGGGACACGGCATGCAGTAGCTGCAACCGGTGCAGTAGAGTTCCGAGAGCCCCTTGAACCGTTCGAGCGTCGTGCGCATAGCCTCGTGCTCGCTCTCCGATAGCGGGTCCGGCCGCGCGGCCACGGCCGCATTCTCCTCGACCATCTCGATGGAACTCATGCCCGAGATCGCGCACGTGACGTGTGGATTTGCCAGTACAAAGCGAAGCGCCACCTCCGGCACGGATCGCGCGCCCGGAATCATGTTTCGCAGCGTCTCCGAATCACCGCCGAGCCGCCCTCCGCCCACGGGCCCCATGACAACGAGCCCGACATCATTCGCGGCAACTTTCTCGAAGACGGGCTCGAGGCTCTGATCGAGCACGTTGTATTGCACCGTGAACGAAGCGAAGACATCGGCATCGAGGATGGCCTCGAAGGCCTCGGCCGTGTCGTGAAACGAAGCGCAGATGTTGCGGATCAGGCCTTGATCGTGAGCCTTCCGCATCCACGACAGAACCTGGTTCGGGCCGCTGACGTTCTCTTCCCAGGTCTTGAGGCTGATCGCGTGGATGTTGTAGACGTCGATGTAGTCCACGTCGAGTCGCTCGAGCGAGTTTTCGAGGTTCCGCCACCAGGCCTTCTCGTCGGAGCCCGTATAGTGGTTCTTGGTCGACACATACACGCGGTCGCGCCAGCCCTTGAGCGCCTGCCCGACGATGCGCTCGCTCTGGTACTGGCAGTACATAACCGCTGTGTCGATATAGTTCACGCCCAGCTCGAAAGCACGATGGATCACCGGAACGGCGGCCTCCGGATCCGGTTGGCCAGCCGTATCGCCGGCCAACCGCATGGCGCCGAATCCCAGGCGCGAAATCTCCAGTCCCGTGCGGCCCAGACGCTTGTAGATCATGATCTCCCTCCACCCGGCCTCGCGCATTCACCGCGCAACGCACGCTTCTATCCTACCAACTGGGAACCGCCTGCACAAAAGCGCGCCGATTTCCTGTACGTGTCAGAATACGCTATCATGCTTTCGGCGCAACCACGGGAGGAACCCATCATGCGAGCAGGAATGGCGGTAGTGTTGTTCGTGCTGCTAATGGCGGCACCATGCGGTGCGCAGTCCGTCAAGGGGCCGAGAGTCATCGAAAAGAAGCTCATCGAGTACGGGTGGGACGTGCCGACGCCGGCGTTCATCCGGGACCACATTGGTGAAATGACGCAGCGTCCTTTCGACGGCCTCATCTTCAAGCTCGAGGGCGGCGGCAAGGTACTCGAACCGACGGCCTGGAGCGAGGCCCAGTTTCAGAAGGATTTCGAGGCACTCCAAGCCATCGAGTGGGGCCCATTCACCGACAACTTCGTCATCATGTGGGCGGCCTCGGACCAGGATTGGTTCAACGAGGAACACTGGGCGGCCATCGAGAACAACACGCGCCTGGTGGCCAAGGCGGCGCGCCTAGCCGGCTGCGTAGGCGTGTGCTTCGATGCCGAGCCGTATGGCACCGATCCATGGCAATACCAGGAAGCGGCCCATCGCGATACGAAATCCTTCGAGGAGTACGAAGCGAAGGTGCGCGAACGCGGTGGCCAATTCCTGCAGGCCGTCACAAAGGAACTGCCGAATCCGCAGATCCTGACATTCTTCGTAATGTCGTTCCACAGCAGCCTTTGCCGTGTCATGAATCCCGAAATGCGCGCCGAGGGACTGATGAAGAACCACTATGGCCTCCTGCCGGCGTTCTGGGAGGGCATGCTCGATGCCGCCACGCCCGGCACGAAGATCATCGATGGCAATGAGGGCGCCTATTACTACACGGACAGCCGGCAGCACTTCGAGGCCTATCACATGATGCGCGAGCGTGCGCGCTATCTCGTCTCGGAGGATCGCTGGCCGGCCTACCGGCAGTACGTCGATGTCGGCCAAGCGCTCTATGTCGACCAGTACTTCGGCCTGCGCACCAGCAAAGTCCCCGGCCACTTCATGACGCCCGAGGAGCGTCCGAAATGGTTCGAGCACAACACGTACTGGGCGCTCTACACCACGGATCGGTACGTCTGGTGCTACAGCGAGCGCATGAACTGGTGGACGAATACCGACGTGCCGCCCGGCTGCGATGAGGCCATCCGCTCCGCTCGTGAGAAGGTACGCGACGGCCGGCCTCTCGGTTTTGACATCGCGGACCTCATCGCCGCCGCGAAGGAGCGTGAGCGCGCCGAGAAAGCCAGCGAGGCTACGGGAGAGAAGCCATGACATTGGCCCTGAGCATTGTCACCTGCGTGCTGGCCACGGCAGCCAACGCAGGCGTCGTCGAACTGTCGCCGCAGAACGGCGTCCTCGGCGAGGCATGGACCTTCAGCAACGGCCCCGAGTTCCCGGGCGCAGAAGGCGCTTTGCACTGCGATGACGGCGGCATCCTTCATCTCGAATACAACTTCGCGAAAGGCGGCGCGTACGTGGCTGCGTACCGGAGCATCCAGCCGCCGCAGGCCATCGGCGCCGTCTCGTTTCGCGTGAAGAAGACAGCCGAGGCCCAGATCACCGTTCGCGCGACCGCCAACGATATCCAGACCTTCCAGAAGTCGATTCTCTTCGAGCACGCCGACTGGCAGAACCTGCGTTTCGACACGGCGGCGTGGAGCGGACACTACGGCGGCCCGAACGACGGCGTATTGCGCCAGCCGCTCCAGCGCATCGGCATCCTCGTAGAAGGACGAGGACTCGAAGATCCTGAGGGCGAAGTACTGATCGCCGATGTCAAGGCCGAAACGCAGACGGCCACGGGCGGAGAGAAGGCCATGAATGATCGACTCGACGGGCTGTATGTCGTAACGGATTTCGGCAACGGCGAAGGTTTTGGCGCGAGTCAACATGGCCGCCTGAGCGACGGCGTGTGGTCTGTCGACCTCGGCCAAACGGACAGCGCCGCCCTAACGCATTCACTGTCGCTTCTCGGCAAGCCGATCGAGATCAGCCTAACCGTTCGCAGCAAGGTGAAAGGCCCTGCTTTGCGGATGCGGATGGGATCTCACTTCCAGACGTTCGAGCGTGAACTCGGCACACTCGAAGGCGGCGAACAGACCTTCACCTGTCCCACACCACCCGAGGGCTGGAGCTACTTCGGCGGCGAGAATGACGGCGTCGCGCGCAATCCGTTGCGGCTCACGGCGCTCACGCTCGAGCGTCGCGATGCCCCGCATGAGACCGCCGAGATCGAGTTGGTCGCACTGAAATGTCGCACGGAGGTGCGGCGGCACGACGCCGTGGTCATGCTCGCAGCCGTTGATGGTGGGCAAGCCGTTTGCACCGCATGGAACTTGATGAACGAGCCGGTTACCGGCACGCTCTCCTACCGCGTCCGCGACTGGGAAGAAGAGGTGTTGGCCGAAGAAAGCGTCGAGTGGGCCTTGCCGGCCAACGGCATCAAGACGCAACGCGCCTATCCCCTCTCTCTTCCGGACGGCCTCAACTTCGTCGATGGCGAATTCAGGTTCAAGGCCCCCGGCGTTCGCGACAACAAGGCGCTCACGTCGTTGACGCGCCCCGTCGAGGATCCCGGCGACGCGACGCTCCGGCCCGAGTTGCCGTGGGGTATGGGTGTGTACCTCTATCGCTACGGTGACTCGCCGGCCGGCTACGCCGAGATGGATCGTGCCGCAGCCATGGCACAGGCCGCCGGCGTCAAGTGGTCGCGCGAGGAATTCAGTTGGGCACGGATGGAACCGGCGCGTGGCGAATTCGATTTCCACTTCTACGACGAGGTGGTGGACGCGGCGCGTCGGCACGGCATCAGCGTGTACGGCCTGCTCGCCTACTGGTCGAGTTGGACTGAGCCGTACACCGAGGAAGGCATCGACGATTTCTGCCTTTGGGCACGGGCCTGCGTGGCCCACTACAAGGACCGCGTCAAGCACTGGGAGATCTACAACGAGCCGAACATTTTCTTCTGGAGCGGCCCGAAGGAGCTGTATCCGCTACTGGTCAAGAAGTGCTACGCCGCGATCAAGGAAGAGGATCCGGAAGCTCAGGTGCTGGCGATCTCGACGGCCGGCATCGACACGAACTTCATCACGCAGTGCGTCGAGAGTGAAGCGCCCTTTGACATTCTAACGGTGCATCCCTACCGCCCCACGTTATCGGAACGGAGCTTCCTTCGCGAACTCGGGAACGCGGCCGACCTCGTCGGCGGCCGGCCCGTCTGGATCACCGAGATGGGCTGGAGCACCCAGGAAGGCGGCACGGACGAGCGTGAACAGGCCGTGCTCTTGGCGCGTTCCTATCTTGGCTCGGCCCTGTCCGGTGTGTGCGGCAGCGTGAGTTGGTACGATTTCCGGAATGATGGCACCGATCCCTTCTACAACGAGAGCAACTTCGGCGTGCTCTACCGCGACATGACGCCGAAACCCGCCTATCGTGCCCTGGCAACCGTGTGCCGGACGCTTGCGTCCGGGCGGCCGACTCGGCGCGGTGATTTCGGCGATACGGTGTATGCCTTGGAAATGGGCGGCGCGCTGGCATTGTGGACGTCCCGCGAGGCCGTCGAGATCGCGTGCCGCGAGCGTGACGGAGCGGCCGTCGTGCGCAATCTCATGGGCGAAACGCTGGCGGTGAAGCGCGCGCCGGAGTCACTGACGATAACGCTTCGGCCAAGGTGTCCTGTGGTCATCACGGGCGCCGCACTCGAACCGATTGGCGTCAAGGAGGTCCCAGCGGCCAAGCTCACGCCGGCCGTGGTCGAGTTCTGATGTGAGGAGAATGAACCGATGAGAATGCGCTTCACGGCGGTGCTACTAACCGCTCTGTTCCTGGCCCTGGGCGCCGCCCCTGAGGAACGAGTGATCGAGTCCTTCGATGGGGATGGCCTACCTCCGGGCGTGAGTGTTTCGAACGCTACGGCGAAACGCGTCCGCGCGGAGGACGGCCGGGCGTTAAGGCTGCGCGTCTCGGAAGGGGCGGGGCCGCGCATCAGCTTCGATCCGGATCGAGACGGGTGGGACTGGACCGGCATGGCCGGTGTGGCTGTGGATGTGACCAGCGAAGCCAAGAAGCCGATGAAGGTGATCCTCCGCGCACGCAGCGAAGACGATGGCGGCAAACGACAAACGGCCACATGCGCCGTGCCGTTGCCGGCCGACGCACCCACAACGCTGAAACTGTTCTTCGACAACTACGCCGCCGGCCCGTACTGGGGCATGCGCGGGATACCTGTCTACGGCCCGCTGTCCTTGGGCGGCCCGACCACGTCAACTTTCGCCATCGAGCGCCGCCACGTCACCCAGTTCGAGATCTCCTTTCCGGAACTGGAAGATGCCTGCGAGATCGTCATCGACAATGTCCGCGTGTTCACGGCCGACAGTCCGCTCAACACGCTCACGCCGTTTCCGTTCATCGACCGCTACGGCCAGTACATGCATGACGAGTGGCCGGGCAAGGTGCACGGGGATGCCGATTTCGCGGCCCAGCGCGACGAGGAGGAACAGCGGCTGCGGCAGGCCCCGGCTATGCCGGATCGCGACCGTTTCGGAGGGTGGGTGAAGGGACCGCAACTCGAGGCCACCGGCTGGTTTCGTACGGAGAAGGTGGACGGCAAATGGTGGCTCGTCACGCCAGAAGGCCACGTTTTCTTCTCGCTCGGCGTGGACACCATCTACAGCGGCCACGCCACGTTCATCGAGGGCCGGGAAACCTGGTTCGAGTCCGAGCCTTGGACGGAGGAAGCCTTCAAGGCCTTCGCCGGCTACACGAGCGGCACGCACAGCATGGCGGAATCCATCGGCGGCAAAGGCCGGAACTTCTCGTTCTACTCCGCAAACCTGAAGCGCAAGTACGGCGACGGGTGGGAAGATGCATGGCGTGACATGGTGTACCGGCGCCTGAACGCGTGGGGCTTCAACACCCTGGGCAACTGGACGGCCGACCGTGTCCGCAGCTCGAGTCCTGTTCCCTATGTGGTAACAGCCGGAACCGGCAGCCATCGGTGCGTCGAGGGCGGCGGAGGCTTCTGGGGCAAGATGATCGACGTGTTCGATGAATCGTTCGCGCCCATGTCGGAGGAACGCATCGCCGGCGCCGCCAAAGGACACGCCGACAACCCCATGTGCCTGGGCTATTTCGTCGACAACGAGCAGTCCTGGAACGGAATCGCCTCCGGCACACTGAACAGCCCGCCGGATCAGCCGTGCCGCAAGGTGTTCCTCGTGGATCTCCAAGCGAAGTACGGCACCCTCGATGCTTTGAACGCCGCATGGAAGACCGACGCCGCCGAATGGGACGCGTTGCGCGCACCGAAGAGCCGGACCGATGCCTGCGCGGAGGATATGAACGCCTTCGAGTACAAGTTCGCCAAGCGTTACTTCGACACCGTAGCCGCGTTGCTCGACAAGTACGCGCCGAACCAACTGTATCTCGGATGCCGGTTCGCCGTCGGGCCGCGTCCGGTACACATCCTCAAGGCCTGCGCCGAGGCCGTGGACGTGCTCAGCATCAACCAGTATGCGACCGATGTCGGCTGCGAGGACTGGACGGGCGATAGCGACGTCGGAAAGCCCATTATCATTGGCGAGTTCCACTTCGGCGCGCTGGATCGAGGCATGTTTCATCAAGGCTTGGTCAGCGCGGCGGATCAGCAGGATCGCGGCGTCCAGTACGCCCGTTACGTCGAGAGCGTGGCGAAGTGTCCGGCCTTCGTCGGCTGCCACTGGTTCGAGTACGTCGACGAGCCAACGACAGGGCGCTCGATGGACGGCGAGAACTTCAACATCGGCCTCGTGAGCGGTGTGGATCGGCCCTACTATGAGATGCTAGACACGATGACACGCGTGAACGCGTCTATCTACGCGACACGTTGCGGCCGATGACGGCTCCGCCGGTGAATGCGTGGTCGAAGTCCTTCCAGACGGGGTCGTACCCCGCCCGTCGTATGGCCTCGACCACGACCTCGGGGGTCCGGTGATCCTCGATGGCGAACTGCTCGAGTGTCTCATCGCCGGAGGTGGCGTAGCCGCCGGGCCTTGTCGACGATCCGGCGCTCATGTGCGTGACGCCCAGCGGAATGAGGTGGTCGCGCAACGCGGGCGTTTCGCGCGTCGACATCGAGAATCCCACCTCGGGCAAGAACAACCGCATGGCGAGCATGAGCTGCACCAACTCCGCATCGGTCAAGAGACAGGGCGCCTTGAAACGGTCAGGCGTGTGGTGCAATCGGGGAAAGGATAGTGCAATGGCGCTCTGCCAGCACGTGTGCTGCATGTGTCGCGCGTGAAGACCCATCCAGAAACCGTCCAGGCGCCAGTCGAAGAGGCCCAGCAGTGCCCCCAGGTTGAGGCGTCGCGCTCCAGCCTTTCCGGCCCGCTCGAGCGCATCGAGCCGGTAGCCGAAATCCATCTTCTTGCCGGCCAGGTGGACCTTGGCGTAGGTCTCGCGGTCGTAGGTCTCCATGTACAGCGTGACGCCCTCGAGACCGGCATCGCAGAGGACACCGTAATCGGCCTGATCCATCGCGTAGACCTCGACGGAGACCGACGCGAAGTATTCGCGCGCGATGCCCACCGCCTCCGCGATGAACGAGACCGGCGCCACTCTCGGTGCATCGCCCGTGAGCAGCAGAACCGCCTCGAAACCGCGCTTCGAGAGTGCCTCGCACTCGCGTCGGATATCGTCATGGCTTAGCGTGAGCCGCTTGAGCTTCGAGCCTGAGCGGGCCGCAAATCCACAATACGTGCAATCGGAACCGCACACATTCGACAAGTAGATGGGCGCGTACAAGGCGATCGTACGGCCGAAATGCCAGCGAGTCAGCCGACGGCCCTTCCGCGCCATGGCTTCGAGCCGGTCGCGCGCACACGGCGACAACAGCGCGGCCAAATCGCGCGGCGATGACTGCTCGGAATGGAGGGCCCGCTCGACATCCTCAAGCGTCACTTCATCAAGGAGGGCCTGAACGCGTTCTTTGGGCCATTGATTCAGTTCGTCGATGAATTCCACGGTTTGTGTTCCGAATGTAGACAATCATTGTACCGCGTTTCGGAAGAGACTGTGCAGTCCGCTACCGTTCGCGCGGATCCGATCACGCATCGAGGAAACCGGTGAGCGGCGACGACGCCTCGGCCGTATCCCGCACGGGCCCAAGTCCGGCCCGGTAGGCCAGCCTTCCCGCCTCCGTCGCCAAGGCGAAGGCCCGCCCCATCGCCGCTGGATCGACGGCATCCGAAACGGCCGTATTGACGAGCACTGCGTCCGCACCGAGTTCCATCGCCTCGGCGGCGTGCGATGGCGCACCCAGGCCGGCGTCGACCACGACCGGCACGTTGGCCTGCTCGATGATGATCCGGATAAGGTCGCGCGTTTTGAGGCCGCGATTGCTGCCGATGGGCGCGCCGAGCGGCATCACTGTCGCCGTGCCGACCTCCTCGAGTCTCTTGGCCAGAACCGGGTCGGCCTGAATATAGGGCAACACCACGAAACCTTCCTTGACGAGGACCTCGGCGGCACGGAGCGTCTCGATGGGATCCGGCAGCAAGTATCGCGGTTCGGGCGTCAGTTCGAGTTTGACCCACGGTTCGAGGCCCGCCGCATGCGCCAACCGCGCCAGTCGTACGGCCTCGTCGGCCGTCCGCGCCCCGGAGGTGTTCGGGAGGATCAACTGCTTCTGCGGATCGACAGCCGAAAGAATGCCTTCGTCATCAGGCTTCGAGAGGTCTACGCGGCGGAGGGCAACGGTTACGATCTCCGCGCCCGAGGCCTCGATGGCCTCACGCAGTGCCTGCGCCGACGGGAACTTGCCCGTTCCCAACAAGAGACGCGAGGAAAAAGTTCGCCCCGCGATCACCAACGGATCATTCGTCATTCTTCACTCCGTATCTCAGCGCACCGGCACCCCGGCCGGCGCAGAATTCGCAACGTCGACAACCGCATGCTCTCGCCGTCAAGCCGATGCAGCAGGCCCGCCCCGTCGCGTTGAGGCGTCCACAGGCCGGCTAGCCATCGCAGCGCTTCGAGGGCCTCGAGCGATCCGACAACGCCGGCTACGGCCCCGAGAATACCGTGCGTTTGGGACGTCGGCCCCTCGTCAGGCGGCTCCGGTAGCGCGCACCGCAAACACGGCGTCCGACCAGGCACAACGAGCATCACGTGGCCACCCAAACCAACCACGCCCGCCGTAACAAAGGCCTTGCCGCGCTCGAGGCAGACGTCGTTGATCGTGAACTGCGCTTCAAAACTGTCGCAGGCCTCGACAACGAAATCATACTCGGCCACCAGGGCCGCAGCGTTGTCCGGAGCCAAGCGGCAATCATGACGCACGACCTGCACATCCGAGTTGAGTTCAGCCAACGCTACCGCCGCCGACTCGATCTTCTTCCAGCCTACGCGCGACTCGACGTGGACAATCTGTCGCTGCAAGTTGTCCACGTGGACGACACCATCGTCGGCAAGGCCCAAGACGCCCACACCGGACGCCGCGAGGTACAGTGCAACCGGACTGCCAAGCCCTCCGACGCCGACAACGAGGACACGCACCTCACGTAGCCGCCTCTGGCCGTCTTCGCCGAAGCCGGGCACGAGGAGGTTGCGCAGGTACCGGGCGCGTTCGGTTTCCGTCAGCGATGTCATGGGCTTTTCCAAACAGACCCGTATTCTAGCAAGAAACGCCCGGTGGGATAAATCGCCTTGCGAGTGGGCACTATCAGGCGCCGCCTCGTCTCATGGCACTTGCGGACGCACGTCGCCTTCGGGCAACGCCTTTGTCCGGCCGCGGCATCAGGCCGTCAGTTCCTTTTGAAGGCGCTCTTGAAAAGCCCCAGGTAGACGGAGAAACCCACGCGGAAATACATAGGCAGAATCTGGAACGTCTTCCAGAGCGAGCCGCCTTGAGATACGCGGATGACCCGCAGGTAGGTGATGGGCCTGAGCACCAAGCGGCAATAGGCTTTGGCCAAACTAACAAGTAGCCGGGTTCCGAGACCCGTCGGATTCCGCTTGAAGACCGCGAGCAGTCGCCGCGTGAGAGGAACGGGGAAAGTTGTGGCTACTTCGATGAGATCGTTGATGGGTCGCTTGTGGTAGACGTAGAAATCGCTTTCGAACGGTTCTCCCACTTCGTCCGGGCATTCCCGTTCAGCCCGTTCCCGCAAATCGGTCCCCCAGTACAACGTCAGTGAGAAGATCTGCGGATAGAATGGCCTCGGCGTCGCCATCAGCGTCTCGACGGTCTCGTAGTGGTCCTCGAGGGTCTCGAAGGGGTTGTCAACGATCACGTCATACCACGGGGCAATCCCATACTCGTGGAGCAACTGGGCCGCCGCGAGAAAGTGTTTCGGTAGGGAACGGCGATGGTAGACGTCCTGGCAGATTCTCTCGCTGCCGCTTTGCAGGCCCATGTTGAACCAGCGAAGCCCCGCCTCTTTCAGCAACGCGATGCGCTCTCGTGTCACGTACGTCGGCGTGCTCTTGGCGATAATGCCCTTGCCAATTCGCGAACGGAACTCGTGGCACATTCCTGCCAGGTAGCCCATGTCGCACGCCAGAAAGCAATCGTCCTGGAAGTTCACGTAAGTGAGTCCGGGAAAGTCCTGGACGGCCTGCTCGAGCTCGGCGATCACGCTCGAAACGCTCCTTCGGCGGATGCCCCAGTCGGGATAGAGTTTGTGCAGGCAACTGTTCGAGCAATAGGCGCAGCGGTAGGGACACCCCCTCGATGAGACCACGTTGTAGACCGCCGTACCGTAGCGCATGAATCGTTGTAGCGCCTTGGGACCGGTCGGCTCGACCCGCCCGTCCATCAAGACGAAGCTGTTCGGGGGAATCTGGCGTGGAAACGGCAGCGCATCCAAATCCTTGATGAGCGGGTGGAGAGGATTCGCTTTGACTTGGCCGTTCTCTCGATAGCACAGATTTCGCACTTCCCTGAGCGACTCGCCATGATCGAGGGCGTTCGCCATGTCCAATGTGGCCCGCTCGCCTTCCCCCAAACACACGTAGTCTGCGTGTTCCAGACACACTTCAGGCGCCGTGGTCGGGTGAATGCCCCCCCATACAATGGGAACTCCCGGAAGGGCACGTCGGAGCTGCGCCGTAAGGACTTTGGCGCCCTTGTGCTCGACAGCCATCAGGCTCACACCGACCAGCCCCGGACAGACCTCCCGGACGAAGGCCTCCACGGCCAGGCGGTCCCTCTCATTCTCTGGCCTGAAACGTGGCAGGTGCAGCAGGACTGATCGGTGGCCATTCTCGAGAAGGTATTGGTGAATGTACTTCAGCCCCATCACGTCCAGGGTCTGCTGAAGCGTTACGAGAAGGACGTTCACGCTCCACTGCCTTCCACCGCCGCGAAAGGCGGTTCAATCGGTTCGAACAGCACCAACGACATCCGCAATGCTGTTGATGTTGTGGCGATCAAGGTACTCGGACAATCCGTTAATGATATTAACAGTAACATTTGGCTGACGAAACGTCATTGAACCTATGGCTACAGCCGTTGCTCCCGCCAAAAGAAACTGAATCGCGTCGCCAACATCGCAGATCCCGCCCATACCCAACACCGAGATATTAACAGTTCTCGCCACGTCCCAAACCATCTTCAGTGCTACGGGGCGGATGGCGGGACCGCTGAGACCCCCCACGATATTAGCCAAGCGCGGACGGCGCGTCTCGGGGTCGATGGCCATGCCCATGAGGGTGTTAATGAGCGAGATGGCGTCGGCCCCACCCTCTTGGGCGGCCAGGGCCGGTTCTCGGATGTCGGTTACGTTCGGCGAGAGCTTGATGAGGAGTGGCAGTCTCGTGGCCGACCGGACCGCCTGGGTGTAGAGAAGCACCCGCTGGGGGTCTTGGGCCACCAGGGCCGGGCCGCGGCCGCCCTTGGCGTCGTGGACGTTTGGGCAAGAGAGGTTGGCCTCGATGGCATCCGCTGCGCCCTCCTTTTCGAGGCGGTCGGCCAGCGTGGCATATTCGTCGGGGGAGTGACCGTAGATATTGGCGATGATAGGCGTCTTGCGCTCGCGCAAGAACGGCGCCTTTTCGGAAAGGTAGACTTCGAGGCCCACGTTCTGCAGCCCGATGGCATTGAGCATACCGGCGGCGGTCTCGACGAGGCGCGGCGGTCGATTCCCGGCCCGAGGGTGCAACGAGATACTCTTTGTGGTCACCGCACCGAGGAGACCGATGTCGAAGTATCGGTCATACTCCTGTCCGTAGCCGAAGGTACCCGAGGCTACGGTGACCGGGTTCTTCATGGACAGCCCGCCGAGATTCACCTGCAAACGTGGCATCATGGTGAGAAAACACGCTCCCGAGAAACGCGGCTATCGATCGGCCGCGTAGTTGTGCGCCTCCCAGTGGATTGTCTTGGCATCGAACACGGGGCCATCGGCACAGACGCGCACCATCTGTTCGCCTTCGTTCTCGAAGTTGGACTCCACGACACACCCCAGACAGGCCCCGTCACCGCACGCCATCTGGGCTTCGAGTGACACGAAACATGCCGCGTCCAACCGTTCGGCCAGCGCGGCGGTGGCGGCGAGCATGCGCATGGGGCCGCAGGCATAGATGCACGAGCCGCTGGCCGGGGCCAGTCGTTCGAGCACCTCGACCGCCGTGGCCTGGTCGCCCACGGATCCATCATCCGTGGCAAGGTGCACGGCACAGCCCATTTGCTGGAATTCCTTGTCACACAGGAGCAGGTCCTGGGATCGGGCAGCCAGCACGACCTCGGGGGCCCTGCCGCATGCGCGGATGATGCCTTCGGCCAGCGCCGGAAACGGGGCCACGCCTATGCCTCCGGCCACGATGATGTGGCGCTCGGCCTCCATGTCGAGAGGGAACCCACGACCGAGTGGTCCCTGAACGGAGAACTCCTGGTCGGGTGCGCAATCCGCCAGGATGCGGGTACCTTCGCCTTCGACCTTGAACAGAATGCTGACGCCGTCTGCAAAAATGCGCTCGAAACTCATGGGTCGCCGCAGGAAGGGGTGGAATCCCTGCGCGACTTGGATCATGCAGAACTGGCCCGGCTTGGCCTCGCGGGCGATCTCAGGCGCGCGCAGCCCTAAACGATAGTGGCCCGGCGCGACTTCGTGCCGGACGAGCACTCTACAGTTCTTGATGAAAGGCATCTTTCCTCATGTCCAGCGCCAGTTGGCTGCGCAACAGATTCAAGCTCACCCGAACGCGCTCCGCCAGCACTTCGCCGACGCCTTCGACGCCGACGAGCTCATCCTTGGGCGCACGCATGATCTGCGGGAGGTTTTCGAATTTTTTGACGAGGTTCTCGATGATCTGGGGCGTTAACCGGTGCGTCATCGTGAGCAGGCGGTAACCGCGTGGCGTCAGGTAGGTATCGACGGTACGCAGGTTCGGGCCGTATCCCAGTGCCTGGCTGATGTTGCTGAGGTTGAGCAAGTCCTGTTGGGAGAACTCCCGAATTCTCGCCTGGACTTGGTCATAGCTCGCGTTGCCTTTCTCGCGATAGTAGTCGCGCACCACGAGGTCGGCCTCTTCGATGGGCATCAACAACTCCTGCATTTGAAGACGCAACAGCCGGCCTTCGGTGCCGATCTCAAGCAGATAGGGCTCGATTTCCGAGGCAATGCGCGAGATCATCTCGCAGCGTTGGATCGCCTTGCACACGTCGAAGATGGTCACCATGTCCTGGAACTCGCGTGTGCTGAGATCCTGAAGGGCTTGCTCCAGGGCCTTCATGTATTTCTCGAGTGTGGCGATGGCTTGCGTCGTCTTGTTGATCAGCGTTGATATCGACTCGAGGACGTGGCGGATGTTGTGCACGTACAAGGTAACACTTGACCGGCGTTCCGACACGGCGATCACCACGCAATGGGCCTGACGCGCAAGACGTTCGGCAGCGCGGTGGCGTGAGCCCGTTTCTTCGGACGGTATCGACTCGTCGGGCTTGAGGAACCGGTTGGCGAAGAGGATTCGGGTACCGTTCGAGTTGAGGATGATGGCACCGTCCATCTTCGACAACTCGTAGAGTCGCTGGGGGGTGCAGGACGCGTCGAGCTTCACCCCTCCTTCCGAGAGATCGGACAGCCGCTTCGGCTCGCCGAAACACAGCAGTGCTCCGGTCTTGCTCTGGAGGATCGCTGAGATGGCATCGCGAATCACGGTGCCGGGCGAGATCATCAATAGGGCCTCGCGAAACGCTTCTTCGCTTGTTTTGCTTCTGGCTCGTGCCATAGTCAGGACTCCAAAGCCGTTTCAATTGCCTGTGCCACGCCGCTCACCGGCAGGAGCACCATATTCCCACCATCGATGTCCGTCGCGCAACTCTTGGGAAGAATGCACTGGGTGAATCCGAATTTCGATGCCTCGGCCACGCGTGGACGCGCCATGGACACCGCCCTGACCTCGCCGGCCAGGCCCACCTCGCCGAAGGCCGCCAACGTCGGCGGAGGCGGGACCTCGAGAAGACTCGACACGAGCGCCAAGGCGACGGCCATGTCGGTCGCGGGCTCGTCGAGCCGCACGCCACCGGCCACATTCACAAAGACGTCTTTGTCGCTGAAGTGGAGGCCGACCCGTTTCTCGAGTACGGCCAGCAGCAGGGAGACGCGGTTGGGATTCACGCCGGTCACCGTACGACGCGGCGAAGCGAGGGGCGTTTCGCCAACGAGGGCCTGCACCTCGACGAGCAGCGGCCGCGTGCCCTCAATACTCGGAATCACAATGGAGCCGCTGACGCCCTTCGGCCGCTCGTTCAAGAAGAGCGCGCTCGGGTTGGGCACCTCGAGCAACCCGCTCTCGGTCATTTCGAACACCCCGATCTCGTTCGTCGAACCGAAACGGTTCTTGACGGCCCGGAGGATGCGCAACGCCTGCTTGTCCTCTCCCTCGAAATAGAGCACGGTGTCCACGACGTGTTCGAGCAGCCGGGGCCCGGCGATCGAGCCGTCTTTGGTGACGTGACCCACCAGAAAGATGGGGACGTTTCCCCCTTTGGCAAGGCGCAGGAACTCCATGGCGCATTCGCGGACTTGGCCTACGCTGCCGGGCACGGAGGGCAAACTCGACGAATAGACCGACTGGATTGAGTCGATGATGACGAAGGAGAACCCGCCTTCCTCGATGTGTCGGCGAATCGCGTCAACGGACGTCTCCGTCAAGAGCATCAGGTTGTCGTGTAGCGCGCCAAGGCGCGCGGCGCGGAGCCGCGTCTGGTGAAAGGACTCTTCGCCGGACACGTAGAGCACAGGGCCGATGCGCTCGGCCACGTGCCGCGAGAGGTGCAGCATCAAGGTGGACTTGCCGATGCCGGGATCGCCGCCAATCAGGGTCAGGGATCCCGGCACAATGCCGCCCCCGAGGACACGGTCGCACTCGGCCATACCGGCGCTCAGACGCGGCGGGAGCTCGGCCCCGCCGCTGGTGATGGACACCGGCGCGGCGTTTGGCTCGAACGAGACGCGCACGTGGCTGCCCTCTTCCACAAACGACTCCTCGACGATGGTGTTCCATTCGCCGCAGTCCATGCACCGTCCCGTCCATCGCGTGAACGCGGCGCCGCACTCCTGGCAGACAAACCTCGACTTCGCCTTAGTCATCCGCTCGCTCCATCGTCGCATACACCTCTCTACCGGTGACGCACCCCATAGGGCCGCACCGGTTCGTCGGGCGTCCGTCGAAAGACGGTGCCGCGTCGGTACTCGGCCCACGTGTTCTCGAACCAAAACGCCGCAACCGGAAGGTCCCTAGGCTCGGTCACGTTCAGCGAGAAGCGGTCGGACGCCACATCGTAGTTGATGCACAGAATCTCGTGGCGCAAGGCCGCCTCTTCGGCCATGTACTTCCAGTCGTCGCCGAGGCGCGGATGCGGCGTTGTTCCGTGCGGATCCATCACAAGGTATGAGCCGCGCGATCCGCCGCCGCGCTCGAGCACGCCTTGGATGGCCTCGAGAAAGGCCCGCTGCGTTAAGGCCAGTTCGCGGACCTCGATGGCCTTCAACACGCCGCTCCGCTGCGACCTGAGTCCATGTTCGGCGATGGCCCTCCACTCCGTCCGGGCGGCCGCCAGTGCTTCTCTGACGCGCGGAAGCGAACGCACCATGCCGCCGAAGGCACTCATCCGGCGCTGGATCGACCGCTTCACCTCGTCACCGTCCAGGGCGTCCCCGTGGGGCGCACGAATGCGCCTGATCTCGGTGGCGAACCGCTCCACGGCGGCCGAAGCCAGCCTCGAGAATTCCTCTGTGGACAACCCCTGTTCGTAGTAGACGTGCGCAATGCGTTGGGCGGCACGCAGACCGCCGACTTGGCCGGCATTCAGAGCCGAACCGCCGGGTCGCTTGACACCGTGAGTGCCAGCCAACTCGCCCACCACGAAGAGACGCTTGAGGCTGGACTCCCACCACGCATCCACCACGAAGCCGCCGTTACAGTGCTGAGCGCAAACGCCCACCGGCAACGGGTCTTTCCAGAGGTCGACGCCCATGTCGGCGTAGAGGTCAATGCTGGGCTGGTTCATGTGCGCCAGCCGCTCGATGGGCCGGCATTGCGTCGCGCCGGACTGCTCGAGGTAGGCACGCGCCTCGGCCCGCAGATCGGCCAGCGAGAAGGCATCGAGTCCTCCCACGGCCCTGGGATTCTCGCGCAAGTCCATGTAGACCCTGCGTCCCTTGTTGACCGTCTCGTTCTGGACGATGATATCGATCAGCGACGAGCCGTAACCGGCCACCTTGTCGTGGTCGAAAGGCCACTGGTAGCCCTTTAGAAAGGTGTTCGTGGCCATGGCTTGCATGGATGCGAACCACGGATTGAGGAAATCCTGCGGATCGTGTCCATCCTCGTCTGTGCTGAAATAGCGGGGAATCACCTGCTGATAGGTGCCGGACAGGTTCCATCGGGGCTCAAGCGAGGCAAGGCCGAACTGCGATTCGGTCAGGTTATGAGCGGTTACCCCGGCATCGAGCAAGGCCGCATAGGATCCCATCTGTCCCTTCGGATAGACGGAGATCGCATAGAGCTCGCCCGGGCCGCCGGTGGCCATGACGACATTGTGGCAGTTGAACAGCGTGAGGCCGAGACGGGCGTCGTCGCCCTCAGCAAGATCGAGGGCGAGCAGGCCGCACGAGGCCTCATCGTCGCGGACAATCGCCAGGACGTGGTAGCGGTTGAAGATGGAGACACCGAACCGGTTCAGTTCGATCAGGAGTTTCTGCACCATGTAGCGCGAAGTCCACGGCCCGGCCGAGGTCGCGCGTTGGCGCGGATCGTGATCGGTCTTGTATCCGACGAATCCTCCGCGGGCGTTGTGTGGGAACGGCACGCCGATGTCCACGAGGTGGTAGAAACCGCGCAGCGAATTCTCGCCTTCGACGAGCGCGACGTCGCCATGCATGCAGCCCCCCCCGATGAGCGTCTTCGCGAAGTCCACGGGGGTGTCCGGTTCTTGGCCGTGCGTGCCGAGCTTGTAATAGGTTTGCTTGTCTGAGCCCGAGTTGTTCGACGTGCCGAGGCCGATACCGCGTGTGAGCAGAGCGACCTGATTATGAGGATCGGCCACGCCCGTCTCTTCCATCTCGCGGAACAGCCGGACGGCGCAGTTGAGCCCCGCCGCGCCCGTACCGACGATTACCGTGTTCAGCGAATAGACCGGGACGATCAGGTCGCCGAAGGCCACGTCTTTTCGGTTAATCATGATCCGACCTCAGTCCACAGTCTACGCACATCGCCCCAGAGAGGCAACGGCACGCCCGACCGCCGCGCCGGCACTAGAGGCGCCGAATACCGAATCCGCCGCCGACCTCGATCTGCTGGCCCGTCGAGTAGTCCAAGTCGCCACGCGCGAACGCGGAGACCACCTTGGCCACGTCTTCGGGTGTTCCCCATCGGTGGACGGGCAATAGGTCCTGCTCGAGAATGAGCCTATCGTATTTGGCTTTGACCGGGGCGGTCATATCGCTCTCGATGATGCCGGGGGAAACGGCAATCACCGGGATGTCGTACTCGGCAAGCCGAGTCGCGTAGAGCTGCATCGCCATGAACAGGCCCGCCTTCGACACGCAATACTCACCCCGGGCCACCGACACGGCGCACGCCGAAATCGATGAGATGAACACAATTCGCGGCTGGGCCACTACGCCGGACTGCTTCCAGGCAATCATCTTGTTGGCAACCAACTGCGTGAGGAAGTACGCGCCCTTGAGGTTGATGTTCATGACCCAATCGAAGCTCTCTTCGGTGGCCTCGAGGAGGTCTCTGCGCTGCCGTGGCGCGACACCGGCGTTATTGACGAGCAGGTCGATGCGGCCGAACCGTTCGACCGCGAAATCTACCATGGCGCGGCGTTCGTCGGCATTGGCCACGTCGGCCCGGAAGACCTCGGCCTCCCCGCCGCCGGCCTCGATGGCTCGCTTGACCTCGTAGGCGCCCTCGCCCGAATGGGGATCGTCCGGCGTAACGCTGTTGATGATCACGGCGAAACCGTCGCGCCCCAGGTGCAGGGCGATGCCCCGGCCAATACCGCGTCGCGCCCCAGTGACCAACACGACGGGTCTTTCGCTGAGTGCCATGGCGTCTCCCTCTGGTGGCTACAGGATCTCGTTGGCCAGCATGTGATCGAGTTCCTGACGCCTCCGAATGAGCCTGAACTGGCCATCCGTAGTCAGCAACACCTCGGCGACTTCCGGAAACGAGTTGTAGTTCTTCGGCGACATGGCCGCGCAGTAGGCGCCGGTTCCGCCGATGACCAGCGCATCGCCGATTCGTGCCTCGGTGAGCAAGCGTGGACAAACACCCTCCGGATCGCCGGGGGCTGGCGTCAGCAGGTCACCGCTCTCGCAGCAGTGGCCCACGACGAGGTATTCGAAGCGTCCGCGCTGTCCCGGTTCGGCCGGCACGATGGTGACGGGGTGTTGCGCGCCGTAGAGACTCGGCCGGATGACCTCGGTCATGCCGGCATCTGTCTTGATGAATCGATAACCGGCATTGCCAGTATCCACCACGTCGATAGCCGTGCACACCAGCGCGCCGGCGTTAGCTACCAGGAAGGTGCCCGGCTCGATCTCGATGCGCAACCGCCGGCCGAGATCATTAGCGAATCGCTCGACGTCAGCCTTGACGGCCTCGCCGACCCGCTGGAGGTCCGCCGAGGCCTCGCCCGTCATCCGGCCCACCTTGAAACCGCCGCCGAGACTGAGCGTGGTAACCTCCGGCAGTCTCGCGGCAATGCCCAACGACAAACGGGCACAGTGTCGCCACACGTCGGGATCGCCCCCCGAACCGATGTGGGTATGCATGCGCACGATCCGAAGGCGGTAACGCCGGGCAATGTCCAGGGCGCGATCCAGGTGTTCGTGCCAGATGCCGAAGCTCGAGGCGGGGCCGCCCACATTCGTGCGGTTGTTGTGTCCTGAACCTAAGCCCGGATTGACGCGGATGCAGGCCTCGGCGCCGGGGCGTAGTCGGCCGTAGACCTCCAATTGGTGGAGGCTACAACACGTGAATAGAACGCCTCGGCTGAGCAGTTCGTCGAGATTGTCGGGCAACTGCTGCGCGGTGATCTGGATGCGTTCCGGCGTGGCGCCGGCGCGCATGGCCCGCTCGGCCTCGAACCCACTGCTCGCGTCGATATCGAGGCCCATATCGAGGAAGACCCGGATGATGGCCGCCGTCGGCAGCGCCTTCATGGCGTACCGCGCGTTCATGCCGAACGCGTTTGGAAACGCCAGCACGTGTCGGGCCTGGGTCTCGAGCGTGGCCTGGTCGTACACAAACGTGGGCGTCCCAAACGTGTGCCGAATTTCGCGCACTTGGTCTTCCGTCATGAATCGCAACGGCTCGAGCATGTGAATCTTCCTGTGAGGTGGATCGGTCGGCCATACATACCACACTTGGCCCAGCAAAGGCCAATGAAGCCGCCTCTAGAAGACGCGCCGCGGGGGCACAACGACGAGCATCATTTGGGTTTGGGCACCTCGGGCTCGGCTGGCGCTTCCTCGGCGCTTGGCGGCTGTGGTTGCGGCTGCGGGATGGCGCGATCCGGATGCGACTCGCACGGCGGCTGGGTCGGATCGAAGAAGATCACGGAGGCCATGCCTATGGCGTTCGTCAGGTCGCCCGTCTTCCGGGCAGTGATGTCATAGGCCAATAACTGGCCCTGCGCCTCGGGCGGAAGCAGGCCGAGCATGATAAGAATCGCCGCCTTGCCGTAAATCGTATTGGCCGTCTTCTCGAGATGCTCTTTGAATTCTTGGGGGGCCTTGGCCAAGACATAGCGGAGAGCATCCTTGTCGAACCGCTCGACTCCCTCGAGTACGTTGTCGCGGAACGGCCGATAGCTGTAGGTATTTCCGTGGTGCGTCAGGTCCGAGCTGACGATGACGAGCGTACGATCATCCATGACCTCCCGCAGGCGATCCGACACCGTATCGATGGCATAGTCGTCGATGGCGCCACTGTGAGTGACGAGGTCGCCTACAACCACGGGAATCAGCGTGAAGATGCCGATACGTTCCTGGAGGAAGGGCAACACCACCTCGATACCATACTCGACCTCGTGCAGCGGCACGCGGTCGCGCACGTCGCTGTATCTCACGGACCGCGTCGAGATGAAGCTCGAATACGTTACTTTGCGCACCGAAGGCCCGTCCACCAGCACCTGTCCCAGGGGCGTTTCATAGGCGTGCACGGCAGCAATCGAGCATCCGGGAAACGCGGCGAAGTGTGAAGGCGTTAGCACAATCACGCGGTCATACTGGCCGGTTTTGATGAGCTTGTATACCGGCCCGGCCAGTTCGCCGGAGAGGCCATAGGGACTGCAAGGCACGATACATGCCACGATCCGGCCGGGCGGTTCGGCGGCTTGCGCGTTCTCCACGTATTGGTGGATCGCGTCTTGGAGATCCCGCCGTTCCGCGGGATACCAGACTCCGGCCACGGCCGGTTTGCGGATTCGGGTAACCACTTGCGCCCCTATCACGAGGAGCGCGGCAACAAGTACGACCGCGATGAACCGAGTGCGCATACCATAGCCTCCTACCGGCACCAGCATATCACAACCGAGGGCGGCGCGCGTCTAGAAGCGAAGACCGCGATCCGTCGGAGGTGGTTTAGGCCACGTAAGACATCTCGTGCACAGGAAGCGCAATCTGCTCCGGAGTCAGGTTGAGCATGAAACCGCACTTCGGCTTGGTGGTGATGAGGTTTTCGTACTGCGGAAACTGTGCGGTAATGGCATTCAACAATCGTCGCTTCTGGAAGTGCATCTGATTGGGCTCGACGATGGAATCCCCCCAAACGGCCCGGTAGATCGTCTCGTACGGCACGCATTCGCCCGGATGGGCCGCCAACACTCGAATCAGCCGGTATTGCTTGTCTTGAAGCGCGATCACAACGCCGTCCAGCCCAATCTCGCCCGGCCGGCCATCGTCGACGATAAGAACCGGCACCACCGGCGGAGGCGGTGAGGAGTCCGCCGTTTCGGTATCGGAGGTGGCCCGCCGTGCCCAAGCCTGTATTCGCCGGGCTTCGGCAGCAGGCATCCATCGAGTCAACGCTGCGATAGGCGCTTCCACAATGACTTCGGGCGTATCGAGATGATGGGCGACCAGCGTGAGGATCGTGGTGCGCGGCAGCCGGCCGGCAACGGCGCGGGCCAGTGGTAGGGCCTCGTCGCGGAGGCCGGCTTGGACGCGCCACGCTAGGGCATTGATCCGATCCACGAAGTCTCCGTGGGCGCCCAGGGTGGTCGCGAGGGTTGCGGTGGCGTCGATCAACCAACTCAAGTGGTCGGCGGCGGCAAGGATCTGGCCGGCCATCGTGTGATAGGCGTCCTCGATATCGCGAATCGAGACGTGCTCGATCCATTCGTTCAGGAGGAGGGCCGTCTTAATCGCGCGCACCTCCTCGAAAAACGGCATCATATCGCAATTGCGTAATCGGTTGAGGGGCACGTCCGCCGTGATTTCCTCGTTTTCGGTGACGCGTTTGAGCCGAGCGGGATAGTCGGCCTGCTCATACTCGCGCGCGGTAAGCGATACCGGGAGCATCCGGCCATCGGTGGTCATCGCCGCAGCGAGAATGAGATCAAGGGCGCTCCAATGGCGCGTCTCCGATTCCGCGATCCAGCGTTCGAGTTCGGAGGCGGCTGCGATGGTCACGCCTTTGGCGGCAATGGCCTTGCCAAAGGGGGTCGCTTCGAGGCTATCCTCGTGGGGATGGCGCGATATCGCACCCGCGTCCACCGCACGATTGACGGCCGCCCGGATACGGAACTCGCACTCCTCTTTGGTCAGCGACACGCTCCACACCCACCGGCCGGTGAGGGTGTGTTCCAGGAAGTCGAACAGGGCCGCTTCGGTAAGGCAGGTGCGCGACGCCACGAGTTGCAGAATAGGATTTTCAAGGGGCAGCCGGGCCAGTTGCGGTTCGACATGCTCGCGTTCGCCCTCGATGTATCGACGCCATAGCGCCTCCTGGTCGAAGGGCGTCGAGGCCAGCACTATCGCGCGCCCAAAATCGTGTCCTGCGCCGTACCGCCCGGCCCGGCCCCCCATGTTCTCATACTCCGCGTGGAGAATGGGCGTTTTCCACGGCATGCCGAACCGACTGTCGTACCGCCATTTTTCCGGTGTGATAAACACGTTGCGCGTAGGCATGTTCATGCCGACGGCGAGGGTACTTGTCGACACCACCACCTTGATCTCTTCATTTCGGAATGCCTGCTCGACGACACGACGTTCTTCCGGAGAAAGGTCGGCGTTGTGGAAGGCGACGGCACTGTTCAACGTTCGGATCAGGGCGTCGCGCGATCGCGTGGCTTCGAGCTTGCGCAACGCCTCGATGGCGTTTACGGCGGCCGGCTGGCTCAATTGTTCGGCCAGTAATTCCGCGCCATGACGTGACTCGTGCTTGGATTTGACGAAGATCAGGCACGGCTCGCCTTGTTCCACGAATCGGTGCACGTTTTCCGCAATGACCTCACTCGGCGCGTCCGATGCGCCCCCAACAAGGGTCTCCTCACCTTCGCCAAACTCGTTGTACGTGCGGTAGCGGAAAACGCCATCGTGCAGGATGCCGTAGCGCAGTTCGACGGGACGGCGCTCGTAGGTTACCAAGGCGGCCTGCATCCATTCCGCAAGCCGATCCGCCTCGCCGATCACCGCCGAGAGGCCGATGACGCGCGGCCGGTCAGTCGCCACCGCGTTTTGGAGTTTGGCATCCGGACTACCCGCGTGCGGATACAGGATCCGCGTAAGAAGCAGCTCGGCCATGCTTCCGCGCTCCGGATCGGAGAGAATCTCGAGTTCGTCGGCCACCACCAACGCGATTTCCTCGATCTGCTCCGGCCGGCGCACCAGTAACTGCGCCAATTTCTCATATACGACTACGGCAATTGAGAAATTCCCGTTTTCCAGGCGTTGGTCAAACTCGCGGCGATCGCGCGTCGATATGATGACGTTGATACCGTACGGCGTGTACTTTTCCGAGAAATCACGGTATTTCTCCTCGGCCAGGGCCTTCAGTGGCACCAAATACACCACCTTCTTGCGCCGTAACGCGGCCTGGATCGCCGCCATCTCGCCGATGAATGTCTTGCCGGAACTCGTTGGCGCCTGGACAATGAGATTGCCCTTCCCGAACAGGTCGTGCCGTTTGATGGCCATTTCCTGTAACGGCAGTAAGCCGTCGCTTTCCCGCTCCTGCCACAGTTGCACCACCTCGGGCGGAATGTTGTATCGGATCAATTCCAGCATTTTCATGGCTTGTCTCCATTTCTCAACGCACAAGACAGTATACTGAAAATTTTATCAGGTGTCAAGCGTTACGATCCCCAATGGTAATCAGAGCCGTCAGCGCTTCCTTCCCCCCGTTCCGTGATAGAGATTCGGAAGTCACGGAAGTCTTGATTCCGGGTCGGCAAGCAAGTAATATGAAGACCTACGGTGGGTTGTGGCATGTCGGTAGCCGAAAGCCTTTTTGATGTATATGCAGGATTCGAGATTCGATCTATTCGTGTGTCAAGCGAGAAGGAGAACGCCGAATGAATAAGGGATTGCTTTTTGTCGCGAGTTGTGTTGCCCTGATAGCAACGGCTATGTCGTTTGCCATCCGTGGCGACATCATGGCGGACTTCGAGAAGGAGTTCGTGAAGCCTTATGTCGACCAGAAATTCGAGGGGGCGGGCGCGTCGACCACGGCCGACGATGAGATGCGCGCCAAGCATGTGAAGCAGTATCTTGGTCACATCTCGGGCGTTGCGTTTTTCTCGTTTGGCTTGGCCATTATCTTCGGCGGCCCGCTGGTGGACTTGCTGGGCATGGGTAACCTGTTGCGGTTGGCGGCGCTGTGCCATATTGGCGGCGCGTTGATGACGATATTCGCGCCTAGTTTTTGGGTGGTTCTGATAGCCACGCTTGTCGTGGGCGCCGGGAACGGCTTGGTCGAGGCGGTATGCAACCCGTTGATCGCCACCATCTATCCCGACGAAAAACAGCACAAGCTGACCCTGTTCCACGCGTGGTTCCCGGGCGGCATCGTGATCGGCGGTTTATTGGCCTACGGCTTCTCGCAGATCGGCTTGGGCTGGCAAATCAAGATGGCCCTGCTGCTCATTCCATCGGTGATCTACGCCGCGATGATCTTCGGCCAGAAGTTCCCGCCGACGGAACGCGTAGCGGCCGGCCTGTCTTTCGGAGACATGTTCAAGGCCGCCCTCAATCCTGTGTTCCTCATGATCTTCCTCATGATGTGGCTTACGGCGGCGACCGAACTCGGTACCGGCCAGTGGATTTCGAATATCTACCACGACGTCATGCAACGGCCGGAGGGCATCCTGGCGCTAGTCTGGGGCAGCATCCTCATGTACATTCTCCGGCAGTTCTTCAGCAAGCCTATCCACAAGATTCCGCCGACGGCTCTCATCGCGGGCACGGCGCCATTCGCAGCCGTCGGCCTGTTCCTGTTCAAGATGGCAGCCGACCAATCCAGTGCGGTGCTGTTCTTCGTCGCGGCCACGCTCGTCTACTTCGGCGTCTGTTTCTGGTGGCCAACGATGCTCGGCATCACCAGCGAACGCTGTCCGCGTACCGGCGCGTTGGGACTAGCCATTGTTGGCGGCACGGGCAGTTTCGCGACATGGGTGGCCGGCCCGGCCATGGGGCGCTTGAACGACACGTACGGCCCGAGCGAATGCCTTCGGATCTGGGCCATTTTGCCGGTCGTGTTGGTTGTCGGCTTCTTGGCGTTCTACCTCGTAGACAAGGCGCGTGGCGGTTACAAGATCGTCAAGCTCGAGAGTGCCAAACAAGGGGAATCCGACAAGTAATCGGCGTGACAGAGCGTGAGACGAGCGAGACTCGTCGATCGCAGGCGATGGTTTTCAGGCGGTGCGGAGGTCGGTCTTCGCACCGCCTGTTTTCAGGTGAGGCGAGAACACGTGCAACCGATCCGGGCCTCAGCGAGTCCATTATGCTAAAACGCATTGCACGCATGAGCGTAGGACTGGCCGTGTTTTCGGCCTATGCTTTCGCAGGAACTCAATCCGAGGAACCGCCGCCAATTCCTCCAGGCTTCAAGGATGATATGGATGTGATGACCGCGATCCGTACCGGCAAGGTCGAGACCTTCTCGCGGTTCATGCATGTCGCGATTCCAGACGGCGTGGAAGAGGTCCGCGATGTCGAGTACGGACGCGTCGGCAGCCGGGCGTTGGTGCTGGACCTCTATCGCCCGAAGGGCGAGGCGCAGCCGGTCCCAGGCCTGATCTTCATTCACGGCGGCGGCTGGGAAGACGGTAGCAAGGACGATCTCAAGCATTACGCCGTCCGGTTTGCCGGGAAAGGCTATGTAACGGCGTGCATCGGATATCGGCTCTCGCAGGAGGCGCCGTTCCCGGCATGTGTGCAGGATGCCCAGTGCGCGGTCCGCTGGATGCGCGCCTATGCCGGTAAGTATGGCATTGCCGAGGACAGGATCGGCCTCGTGGGGGCCTCGGCGGGCGCGCATATCGCGATGCTGGCGGCCTACGTGGGCAACGATGGCGCCTTCGAGGAGAGCGGCGGGCATAGCGGCGTGAGCCAGGCGGTTCAGGCGGTGGTCGACCTCTACGGCCCAACTGACTTCGCCGCACTCCAAGACCGAAGCGACCGTCCGCTGATTGTGGACTTCTTCGGCGGCCGACGGTTCGAGGAGGCGCCGGAGCTGTATGCGCAGGCTTCGCCTGTCGAGTATCTGGACGCAAGTGACCCGCCGACACTGGTATTGCATGGCGCCATCGACAGTCTCGTGCCTATCGAGCAGGCCGATACGCTGGTTGGCAAGCTTAAGGCGCTCGGCGTGGATGTCTCCTACGACCGTCTGGACGGTTATCCGCACGAAATGGACCGGATCAAGGCGGTGTTCGAGCGTTGTGTGTGGTCGATGGCACGCTTCTTTGCGCAATGCCTCGGAGAATCCAGTCGTTCGAGCGAAGAGAAATAAGGTGTCTGTTAGCATGCATAGGTTCGAAGTGGATGGGTAAGCTTGGAAAAAAG
>DAIPKA010000009.1:0-175579 GCA_036769985.1 Candidatus Hydrogenedentota bacterium
CTTACCCATCCACTTCGAACCTATGCATGCTAACAGACTCCCTCCGAGTCCCCGAAGAGGGCTGTCTGTCCCCGATTTCCCCACGCCATGGGGGGGATGGAGCACGAAGGATCCGTGGAATCGGTGAGATCCGGAGTGGAAGCCGGGAAACCCATTGACCACGGATGGCTCGGATGGCACGGATCGGGACCAAAAACGCATCAGGTACCAGATGACCGGGCATCAGGCGCCCGGTCACCCGAATTCGCTGCCCTGGCGCGGCTCATATCCACAATCACCTTCCACCAAGAACTCGAATCACCTTCCGATTCCACCTTGAATCACACGGTGTCGCTCTGGTCGAATGGCTTCACCATCATGATACCCTACAACTGAGCACCGCGCCTACATTTCCGAGCGGCTCACGGCTCTTCCTGCCCCGCACCGACTCCCCACGCGATCCCCTCAAATACGCCGACCTCCGTTCCTTTACCGTCGAGCCCGACTGGGAAGATCCGCGAAAGATGTGGAGAGGCGTGACGTACACAGATATTTGGAATATGACGGGAGCAATATTGCAGGAAGACAGGAATTCTTTGACGAATACGTGCTGGATCTCGGATGCGGTTTGTCAGCTCCAGGGTCCGCCGGGCGGCCAACAACTGGTGGCACCCGAATCGGCGAGCATGTGTCTCAGGAATTGCGTCACCAGGCGCCACACCTCCACGAATGCATCTGGAACCTGTCCTGTGAGTTGACTGCGTCTGGCGAAGGCCTGCCATTGCTGCTGTTTATCGTGCGAATTTCCGAAGGTCTCTGAAAAGCACACCGCATCCCCGTCTTTCGGCGTGTTACGGCGCTCGAAGGTATGTGCGACCGCCTTCGACAGGATAGCGCCATCGAACGATTGGCTTTGGGCAAGCGACCAGATGTCGAAGAAATCCTTCATGCGGCTGTTCAATTCTCCGAGTTTCACCATGGCCTCGAGCTTCTCAGCGATGGCGGTTTCCCGGTTGTATGCTTTGAGGCACGGCGCGGGTTGATCCAGAATAGTGGGATAGGTGAGGTCAACCGGAGCCGGAGTAACGACATCACTGAATCCCAGGTCGATCTGCATGGCGATTCGGGCGTTACCCAAAGAGCCTTTGAACTCGGCGCGCACGCCTCCACACAGCGCATCTTCCTCAATACGTTCGGTGGTCACGGATTCGGCAGCGAAGATGAGTCCGTCTTCTTCGCATTCCATGCGGCACACGTCTGCAATCAACTGGCGAATCCCGTCGAGATCGTTTTGAACCCGGGCCAGCATATCGATATCACGGGTCGGGCGCGTCACCGGCAGATCCCAAGCGGTGAGCATCAGCGCGCCCTTGAGGATGAACTGCTCGCTGTGCTCGCTCTTCGAGAGTCGATACAGCCAACGTTCCAGCGCATACCGCTGAAGGACATCGTTGAATCGAACGCCTTCTTTCCTGGCGTGGTTGAGCAGGCGCTGCTGAACGGAGGCAGCGATGTTCCTGCTCATGCTCTGGCCTCCAAATAGGGACGAATCCTGGTTTCCACCCGATCCACCCGGGCATACTCCAGAATCTTCTGCATGGAAGCGCCAGGCCGTTTGCGGTAGGCGTTCAGTGCCTCCAAGAAGACATCGAGACCGATTTTGTTCCGGTATTTGAAGCAATCCGCGAGCGTCTTCTCCGGGGCGTAGATCTTGATCTTCATTCCATCGACGTCGCGCTGTGCTACGCCAGCCTGGTACGAGGCGAGGGAGAATCGGTAGATCGCCAGCGGCGCGCCGGCGCAGACCGGGTAGCGTGCGGTGCGGGGGATCGCCAGGTCGATCCGGTGCGGGATCTGCGTGGTCAGTTCGTAAATCGCCAGAGCTGAGATCAGGCAAACCACCCCGTGCGGAATGCGCCCGGCCACGAGTGCCAGATCGGGGTCGCCCACAAGCGGAAGATCGGCAAGACGGTAAAGCCCGCGTGCGACCAGTTCAAGCGCCCCGTTGTCCCGGAGCGCATACAGCGTGCGCGGGTGAATGCCGCGCGCGAGCGCCTCTCCGGTCCGGATCGTTCCGCCATGGCTGGTAATGATCTTGATCGCCTTGTCCGTTGGTGAGGCCATACAATCTTCTCCCTGGATAAAACCGCAACCAGATAATAACAAGTGGCTGCGTTATTATCCAGTAGAATTATCCAGCAGAATTACGCCGGAATCGCGCTTGGATGGAATGAGATTGGTGGAGGATTCGACGCTGAAAACGAAAAGGCTCTCTTTTGATAGTCCTTTCTAAGGTGTTCGGCAAAAACGGTTTACAGAATCGCTATCGGCGTTCCGACGCGCCGCGCAAACGAAGGAATCTTGAGAAAACTTCTTTTACGCGGAACTGCGCGGTGACCTCTCGCTCGTAAACGTTGGTCACGAAATCAGTTATTCGACGGTTCGAGCATTCGCGCTTGAACCATTTCTGCTGCCTCAGCCTCAAGCAGTTGGACTACATCGTCCGCGTCTGGCTCCACTATTACCACACCCAGCGTCCGCACCAGGGCGTCGACATCGGGAACAAGGAGCTTGACCCCAGCTTTCGGCTCACAGGCGAAGGGATGATCCGCCACAAGCGGCAACTCGGCGGCATTGTCTCCTACTACTGCCGCGACGCGGCATAGGATGTGCTGACCACGGACAGCGTGACGACCGGAGAAACCAAGCGCCGGGTCAGAGCACGGCGCCCAGTCACCCGAATTCGCTGCCCTGGCGCTGCTTATCTCCACAATCACTTCGCCCTGAAACTCGAATCGCGTCCCGATTTGACCTTGAATCACACCGCGTCGCTCTGGTCGAATAGCTTCACCATCATGATACGCTACAATTGAGCACCGTACCTACATTTCCGCACGGCTCAGTCACGTGATGCGCCAACCCGGGCACCACGAATCTCGCTTGTCGTGCCATGCCGTGAATATATCAGGTTCGGGTCAAGGGGTCAACAATTGGTTACTGTCCCTAGTTTTCTATCCCTAGTTTTCTAACGACTCACTATCTGTTTCCGCTACCTGAAGACGACTCCGATGACCTCGTCGTCGTACGCGTACGATTGAATCAGCTCTGCCGTATCGGCTGCGAATATGGATAGCAGCGAAGCGTCACTTGTCTTCCCGTCAGGGTCTCTCTGCACTACAAGTATGTATTTCGCCTCTGGGGAAATAAGCACCATGTCGGTAGAGGCAAACTCCTTGTCCTTCGGCAGGGCTGTCACGAACTTGTCGAGCACTGCTACTGTACGCGTCTCAGCAAGCACCCACGTCGTGTCGACCTCAAGCCTCTGGCCCTTCGCCCAAGCTTGCATGACGGCGTTCCGCTGTGGACTGGTTGTTGACGCGCGAGTAGGCACGCCCGCCTTCGAGGCAGCAACGGACGCCGTACCCTTCAATATGTCCACATCCACCCGCCTCTGCGAAAGCGTTCCAGTTTCGCCGTGCCACGCTCCTTCCAGATTGAGCCTGTCCTGTGCCGAATCTGCCAGAACCACGAATCCGTCGAAGCGACCTCCGTCAGGATATCTAATGCTCCGTGAGACCTCCCCAGTTTCCAGGCTGAGCACCTGGAGCTCGTCACATTCTATCAACGCCAAGCAGTCCCCGCAACCACAGACTCGCACGGCATCCTTTCCGGGGGGGCCGAGCGACGTTGGCTTTACCGTAGCCTTCTCCATATCAACAAGCACAGTATCGTATGGTCTAGGGTCGTTTGTTGAGAAGAAAGTCTCATCGCGGAGAAGTAAGTATCTCGGCGTAAGACACTTAACGTAGAGTGGCATGTACTGCCCCAAGGGCTGCGGAAACGGGAACTTGAACTCTGGTTCCAGCTCAAGCGACGGGATTCTAACCGCCATGAGTGGCGTTTCGTGAGTAGATGTTGCCAACACAAGAAGATCACGGCCGGGAACAGTGTCCACATCGCACACATGATATGCCCGTCTGAATCCAGGCACTCGGCCCGCTGAGACTTGGCGGAACGCCTCGTCATATGCGTAGACATTAGCATAGAAGGTGACCACATAGGCTGTGCGGAATGCCACTGATTTGTCCTCCGCGGTCACCGCCCATATCCGGCACGGTAGCAGCAGAAGCGTCAGGGCCGCCAATCGGGGCAGGCGAGATTCTGGCATTATTCTTCTCCTTAGGCTGTGATACCCTCACTTAGTCCTGTTTGTGGCATTGGGTATTCCATGGCTCTTTGTCCATATCATCCTTACGCGCGTCTGCATACGTACACGCAGTAGCATGCTCATCATGAAGAGTGCATAGCTCGTACTCTGCTTCAGTATCTGGCATCTGACATGCATCATAATAGTACTCCCCTTTGCGATAAAGGGCGAAAGCGTTCATTATGTGCTCATTATGCGTCATAGTTATAGCCGGCTCTGGCTTTGGCTTCTTATCCTCGTTCCACCACGCGAGGTGATTCTCTGACTGTTTGTATTTCTGATCGAACAGCTTCTGTCCTGCCTCGATGTTCAACTTCCAGTTCCAGATCTCGTTCATGGTCGGAAGGGGCTCGGTGATCTGCATAAGGCCGTATCCTCCGTCTCGCTTATAGCATGGTAGGGGCGGTCCGATGCCGCCACCAGGCTCGGCTTGAAACTGACGGTATGCGCTCTCGTGCCAACATATCGCCCGGTACTTGTTATGGCCCAGCTCTTCATTGACCTTCTCACATGATGGGTTGGTTCCAAGGATCTCGAACTCGAGCGTATTGTCGCAATCGCGGAAGCCGCACGGGAAGCAGTACAGCGTGGCATTGCCGCCCATGAACTTGTCGCCGAAGTCGATATGCCACTCGTCGCCGGCCGGCGTGAGAGGCGAAAACGTCTCGGTCACCTCCTCCAGGCTTTCTGGATCGGGATCAAATGTCACCGACAGCACCCAATCAATGGGCGCGCCGGCAGGGACACCGGTGACCTCGGCGGTCAAGTCGGGCATCTTGGGTTCCGCAGTTATGGGAGCGACATTGTCGTCGAAGTCCGTCGCGGGATCATCCTGGCGAAGAATCTCGCGAGCGTTGGCCTCGCCCTTGTTAAGCCAGAGTTTGACGGAGACGCTCGTTGGACACGACAGCGGTCTGAACTTGGCGGTGATGGTGCGGTCTCTGTTGACGTGGACCTGTAGTGGATTCTGGAGGTTGTCGAAACCGTCTGGAGCTGGTCCGTCGAGCTCCCATCCGGCAAAAACAGAGCAACACTTAGTAAAGGGCACGGCGTGAACGTCGACGGTGGGGTAGGTGAAGTCCCAACCCTCGTTCGTGGTCGAGGGGCGGCAGTAGTAGTCGCTCCCGCTGTTCGTGGCAACGTAGCCTGCGCACTCGGGCGCGATGTCCGTCCGCGGTTCGCCGTCATCGCCGACGACGGTGCGTTTGAGGATGAGGCGGTAGTTCCTGGCAAGCATGGGCCTGTGAGCGTATTCTGCGTCAGCGGCAAGGGGCACGCGGTCGTCATGGGGATCGTCGAGCCATGGGAATTGGGGCGTGAATGGGTCGTCCGTCACGTTCGCCCAAGTGTACTTGTCCGACTGATAGAATGAGGAGCCATCACACATAGGATGGCACGGGTTGGGGAAGTGTGCCCAGTGGAGGAAGGTATACCGAGACTCAGGTTTCACGTGAAGGATTGCGAGGTCATGCATACTGTCCCCACCCGGATAGGCCTTGGCGGCTCCGCCAGAGAAGCCCACATCACTGCAGTCGGCCTCGACGGTACAAAACGTGAAATCGAGGTGTTGGCGCTCGGGACATTCCGCAAGAAGTGCTCGAAACTGACCGGTGTTATCGGCCCGCGACTTGGCAAGAACCGCATGCAGGTCCTCTGTTACTATGGCTGGCCAGTACCGGGTCCCTTTTGGACCGAGATATCCCACCGCGCTGGAACCGAACATGTGGGAATCACCACCCGTCCACCAGGAGTCGATCACGTAGCCGGGCTGCACGCTGGCGTGGAGATTGATGCCTTCTCCGTAGGGACCGACGAAGCGTTCGGCCGCCTTCTCCTCGCCGCCAACGGTCACCGTCGTGGATGTGCGCGCAACAATGGCCGAGTTACACCGCACGCGCGCGGTGGCATCTTCTTCAGAAACGCCCTCGCCAGCCCCGTACACGGTGGCTTCACCTTGGCTGTACACGGGATTGACGGCGAATCCCCCGTTGGGCCCAGTGGCAACGAAGGAGGCGTGCCTATCGGGACATCCGTCGAGCGGATAGCGATAGACAGGAAACTTGTAGGGTGGTGCAGCGGGCGTTTCCCAACGGACGAACTCGGCGCGAGCGGCGCCTTCCTTCGGGCCGGTATCGAGATCCACATCGCTGCCAACCGGGACCTCGACATCCGTCCCGGCAAGCGTTGCCGGATATACCACCCCATCTACCGTCAGTTTTGCATAATACCCAGCCACAATAGGGGCCAGAAGACGAATTGTCACAACTTGACCGCATCCCGGTACGCAGGTTGGATTCTCATCATCCTGGGCTTGTTCCTCATCGCCCGTTGCCACGGTGACACCATAGGAGACGAGTTCCTGTTGCATGTTGTGGTAAGACTTGCCCGAGAAGCGGTTGCCCGTTGCGATGACATAGGTGTGCCCTGCCGGCGGTGCCGCAGTCGCGGAGCTACCGGCCGCAGCCGCGAGGCACCAGAGGGCAAGCGAGTCCGCCGCGTAGGCAGCGCCGCCTTGTTGCGGCCGTGGGCCGACCTTCTCCATGGCGTCGAGGAGTTCGTGCAGGCCACTGATTCGGTTGTCGGAGAAGTCCGCGAGGCGGAGGTTGGCCATGTAGGCGAGAGGGCCGATGTCGTCCACGTCGTTTCCGGGCGCGGTGAACAGCCACAGCGAATCAAGGTCCTCGAGGCCGTCGATGTAGCGAACGTTGTTCTCGTCGACGCGGAGGATCTCGAGGTCGGAGAGTCCGGCCAGATGGTAGATCTGGCGGATATGGTTTCCGCACAGCTCGAGGTGCATCAGGTCGGTCATGCCTTCTAGGGCGTACACGTCGTATATCCGGTTGTCGTTGAGATAGAGCTGTTCGAGATTCGTCAGGCTTTCGAGAGGCTCAATGTCTTCTATCCGATTTCCGGCCAGGTAGAGCCGCTGGAGGTGTGTCAGGCCTTGGAGCGGCTCGATGTCCTCGATGTCATTATAGCTCAAGTCGAGCCATTCGAGGCTGATGAGAGCTGGGGGCCGCTCGTACATGGGATCGAGCCAAGGCTGGTACGCCAACACGGTGAAGGGCGAGAGATCGGCGATCTGGTTGTGGGCGAGCTCGAGACGCCGGAGGGAGCTGAGGATGGAAATGGGGGTAATATCGACGATCTGGTGATTGTTGAGCTTGAGGGTTCTCAGCTCGCTGAGGAAGGGATATCCCGTCTCGAGGGTGCGGCCGAGGGGCGATAGGTCGGTGATGCCGCCGGGTTCAGCGCCGGCCTGGGTGAGATCGAGGGTGACGAGATTCCGGCAGAACTGGATGCCGGTGAGGTCGGTGACGCCGCTGACGGTGAGTTCGGTGAGGTCGAGGAGGTCGTCGACGCGCATCGGGTCGAGGGGTCCCTTGCCGAGTTCGCTGCGGACGGCGGCGTCTAGGACGGGATCCGGGAACACGAAATCGTCGTCGGAACGCTCGTAAGCGCCCATGTCGTAGCCGAGGCCTTGGGGTCGGGAGACGTTGTTGATGTCCCTAGCGGGTGCGCCGGCGGATGTCCCGACATCAATGGCGGGCGAGGTCTCGGTCAGGCGGCAATCGCCGTTCTCGGGATTGGCGAGGAAGGGATCGTCGTCGATGTTGCCTTGGCCGTCGTAGCCGCCCTGGACGCAGGAGTAGGTGATGTTGACCGTGGCGTTCGTGGCCTCGGCGGTCCAGTCATCGATCTCGAGTTGCCCTTGTTCGAGATCGTCCCAGAAGATGCAGTTGGTGGCGGTGAGTTCGGTGGTGCCGCAGCACATGACAGCGGGCGCCTGCGCGGTGCCTACTTCCGGTGCGGCGCTGTTGGCGGCAAAGGTGCAGTTCGTCAGCGTGATCGAGGCACCTTCAATGGCCATGCCGGCGCCGCCGCCTCCGTTGGCATAGGCTTCATTGTTCTCAAACACGCAGTTGGTGAAGGCGGCATCGGCAGCAGAAAGCGCCAGGTATCCGCTGGCGCCCTGGGAACGGTTGCCTCTGAACACGCACTGTTCCACCTGTGAACCTTGGAAGCCCAAGTCCACCAGGCCTCCGCCGAACAGTGTCCCTTCGTTTTCAACAAACTCGCAGTTGGATATCATCGCTGCATCATTATAGCACAAGCAGAGGAGCGCGCCGCCGAGGCCGGCGCTGTTGCCGACGAAACTACACTGGCTGATGGCAACCGAATCGGAGTAGGTGTACACTGCGCCGCCGAAGAGATTCGACGAGTTGTTGGTGAAGGAGCAGCGTGCGAGACTGAGGCTGGCACCCTGGGTGCATATGGCGCCGCCAGTGCCCAACAACGGTGAGACACTGTTGCCCACAAACGTGCAGCGGGAGATGGACACGGACGTGTCGGCGTATATGGCGCCGCCGCTCCGGGCGGTGTTGTTGGTGAAGGTGCACCGGCGCACTGCGGGCGAGCAGCCGCTGGCGTACAGGCCGCCACCGTCTTGCGCCGCATAGCCGTTGGCAATGGAGAAACCGTCCAAGGTGCTGTCGTCGGCGCCCACGACGCATCGGCGGAGACTCTCGCCGTCAATGGCGGTCTCATTGGCGTTCCAGTCTCGTTGGCGCCGGGCGCCCTCGCCGCCGGCGAAGCCGCCGTAAAGGTGGACATGGGGCGCCATGGCGACGATGGGACTTCCCGAGCCGGTGTACGTGCCGTCGGCGACCCAGACCTCGACATCATCGACTTCGGGGTTCTCGAGGAGGGCGACCGCGGCGGACACGGCTTCGGCGATGCCGTTGAAGGCGTTGTTCCACGAAGAGCCGTCATGGTCGCCGCCCCACCGATTCACATCGACGTAGACGACCGGCCCGACGGGTTCGCTCTCACCTTCACCTTCACCCTCGGCGCCGCTGCTCTGCATTTGCATGATGAAGAGCTCGCCCTCCCCCTCTCCTTCACCTTCCGCGCCGGAATCGTATTCGTAGGCCCCCATATCGTAGCCGGAGGCTTGGGGCCGGGCAGTGCCGACCAGGTCGATGACGGGCGCGCCGGTGGCGGCTGCCGAGTCGATGCAGGGCGATTCGGCCGACAACTCGAGGCTGCTGGCGAGGAGCAGAGGATCGTCACTGGTGTTACCGTCGCCGTCCCAGCCCCCGTGAATGCAGGAGTAGCTGATGCGCGGATAACCATCGTCGTTCCACATAGGAGCGACGGGGCCATCCCACACGATGCAGTTCGTGAGGACGGGCCGGGCGAGGTCGAAGCTGGCCATGCCGGGTCCGTGGGTGGCACCATTGCCGGCGATAGTGCAGTTCATGAACAGGGGCCTGGCGTACGCGTTGGCGATGGCACCACCGGTATCCGCCTCATTGTCCCTGAATACGCAATTGACGAAGCCGGGGAGGGTGTCATCGCCATTAAAGACCCCGCCGCCGGTTTCGGCGTGATTATCGCGGAATACGCACCGGCTCACGGCGGGATTCGCGCCCTTGTAGTTGAACATGCCGCCGCCGTGGTAGCCGGCGTCGTTATCCTGGAAGACGCAGTTGATCACGGCGGGCGACACGCCGTAGTTGTACATGCCGCCGCCGTCCATGACGGTGTGGCCCCGGGTGATGACGAATCCGTCGAGGGTGCTGTTGTCCGCGCCGATGACGCCACGGCGGACACCGTCACCGTGGATCACGGTCGGATTGGTGGCGGGATCCCGTTGGCCAAGGCTGGTCTCGCCACCGGCAAAGCCGCCGTAGAGGTGGACCTTCGGGCGCATAATTACGGAGGCGCTTTCGACGCCGACGTAGGCCCCTCGAGCGACCCACACCCGCGCGGCGAGGACGGTGGTGTTCGAGCGGAGTTGGGCGCAGGCGTCCGGCAGGTTGTATCTGCCGGTAAGGTCAACATAAGCGTTCAGCGTGTCGGTGTTTCCTGTGATGGCGGCGTCAGCCACGTAAACGGCATCCTGGATGGAGGTGAACGCGTCGGCCCACGACAAGCCGTTTGCGGCACCGGTGGCGGTGATGTCGACAAAGAGGGTCTGCCACATCGTACCTTCGGTCATGGGATGTTCATAGGCGCCCATGTCGATGCCGTGGCCCTGGGGCCGCGTGACGCCGGCGATATCCACATCGGGCGCGCCGTCGGCCGTGCCCGAGTCGACGCAGGGAGACGCGATGAAGAGGCGGAACCCGTCCGTGGCAAAGAGAGGATTCGACGCGATGTTGCCTGTGCCGGCGCGGCCGTACTCGATGCAGGAGTAGGTCACGGTTGTTCCGGGGCCGGCATCGAAGATGGGGATAGTGCCGTTGTTCCAGAAGATGGAGTTTGTGATGGTCGGAGCAGCGGCCGCTACGCTCGATATCGCGCCACCTGAGGAAGCCGCCGTATTCTCGGCGACGGTGCAATTCATCAGCGTGGGTGCGGTACAGTCGACGTTGGCGATGGCGCCGCCGGTGGTTCCCGCTGCGCTGTCTTCAAACACGCAGTTGACGATGGTGGGCGCGGAGTTGCCGGCATTGAACAGGGCGCCACCCTCGAGATCGGCCACATTGGCGGTGAACCGGCAGTTGCGGATCTCGCAGGAGGCGTCGTAGTTGTACATGCCGGCGCCGGTGGAGGGCGTGTAGCCCTTCAGGATCGTGAAGCCATCGAGTGTCGAGTCGTCGGCGCCGATGATGCAGCGTCGCGCTTGCTCGCCGTCGATAACGGTTTCGTGGGCGGCCCAGTCGCGCTCGTCTCGCGTCGATTCGACGCCGGTGAACCCGCCATAGAGATGCACTTTCGGGCGCATTTCGACCACGGGATCGCGCGGGGAGAGATAGGGGGTGTTAGCCACCCATAGCTCGGCCTTGAGGATGGCCGTGTTCTCCTCGAAACGGGCATAGGCACTGAGGACGCGGGTGTTGCCGATGAGATCGGCGTAGGCATTCAGCGTGTCGGTGTTACCGGTGATGGCGGCGTCGGCCACGAACACGGCGTCTTGGAGCGTTACAAAAGCGTCCGGCCACGAAGATCCGTCGTCGTTGCCTGTGGCGTCACGGTCGACGAACAGGACGATCACTTCGTCTCGACCGTCGCGGCCGGCGGTTTCGTAGGCGCCCATGTCGACGCCATCGCCTTGGGGACGCGTTTGACCGTCCATATCCGTGTCGGGAACATCATCGGCGGTACCGGCGTCGATGCAGAGGGAACTCGTGGTCAGGCGGAAATCGCCCTCATCGACATCGATGAACAGCGGATCGCTGTCCTGGTTGCCCTCGCCGGAGTAGCCATCCTCGATGCACGAGTAGGTGACCGTGGGCATGCTTCCACTGCAGTAGATGCTGTATCCCGTGTTGGCCCAGACGATCGAGTTGGTGACGGTCGCGTCCGAGCCGTCGAGGCAGGCGATGCCGCCTCCCTGGCTCAGGCCGATGTTGTTCGCGAAGGTGCAGTTCATGACGGTCGGCTCGGCGGCGTCGTAGTTGGCCATGCCGCCGCCGCCCGTGTTCGCGGCGTTGCCGTCGAATACGCAGTTGACGAAGGCCGGCGAGCTCTGGAAGTTGTACACTGCCCCGCCGAAGGAGTCGGCCATGTTGGCCTTGAACACGGTTCCCGAGGTGGCCGGTGCGCTTGCGCCGTGGCAGGCCATGCCGCCTCCGGCGAATTCGGCCGTATTGCCGGTGAAACGGCATGACTGTAGCGTCGGCTGGGCGCCCTGCTTGTTGCAGAGGCCGCCGCCGTACACGGTCGCCGTGTTGCCGGAGAACACGCACTGGGTCAACGTGGGTGATGCGCCGCTGTTGTGCATGCCGCCGCCATTGCCATCAGCCAAGTTGGCGGCGAAGGTGCAATTCGCGACGTGAGGCGAAACGCCGACGTTCCACATGCCGGCGCCATCGCCGCTGGTGTAGCCGTTCGTCACCACAAAGCCGTCGAGGCGGGCGGAGTCGGCGCCGAGGACACCCCGGCGCGTGTCTTGACCGTCGATGATGGTGCGATGCCGGCCCCAGTTCCTTTGATCGCGCTCGCTCTCGTATCCGGCGAACCCGCCGTAGAGGTTGACGTGGCCGGCCATGGTCACCACGGCGTCAGCACTGGACGTGTAGCGGCCCTCGGCCACCCAAACCTGGGCGCTGAGTACCGGTGTGTTCTCGGTGAGCCTCGTGTAGGCGCCGAGGATGCCGGTGTTACCGACGAGGTCGGCGTAAGCCGTCAACGTGGCTGTATTGCCGGTGATGCCAGCGTCCGCGGCGCACACCGCGTCTTGGATTCGGATGAAGGCATCTTCCCATGACGATCCGTCCTGGTTGCCGGAGGCATCCAGATCTACGAAGAGGACCTCGCCTTCACCTTCACCCTCGCCTTCACCTTCACCCTCGCCTTCGCCTTCGCCCTCGCCCTCACCTTCACCTTCACCTTCGCCTTCACCTTCGCCTTCACCCTCCGAGCCGGGGACATGCTCGAATGCACCCATGTCAATACCTTCGCCCAGGGGACGGGACAGGCCCAGGGCATCCGTTTCCGGCGCGCCATCGGGCGTAGCGGTGTCGATGCATGGCGAGTCGGCAGCCAGGTCCGGAAGCTCCTCGTGGAGAAGCGGGTCGTCCGCGATGTTGCCGTAGCCGTACCAGCCGCCTTCGACGCACGAGTACGATACGGTGGTGCCCACGGCGGGATCCCAGATGGATTCCTCGCCGTTGTTCCACAGAATCGAGTTTGTTACGGTGGGCGACGACACAGCCCAATCGGCCATGCCGTCGCCGTTGCTCTCGGCTGCATTGCCGGTGATCGTACAGTTGAGAATCGTCGGTGATGCGGCGCCGAAGTTGGCGATGCCGCCACCATAGTTCCCGGCCGCGTTGGCCAGAAAGACGCAGTTTTCGAGCAGGGGGCGCGCGCCGGCGCAGTTATACACGCCGCCGCCGTGCTGGCCGGCACTGTTACTTGCGAACAGGCAGTGCGCTATGGTCGGGGAGGTGCAGAAATTGTACAGGCCGCCGCCGTCGAGGGCGGCGTATCCGCCGGTCACCATAAATCCGTCCAGCGTGGCATTGTCCGCGCCGATGACACACCGCCGCTCCGTTTCGCCGTTGATAGTCGTGCCATACGTGACCCAGTCGCGCTCGTCGCGGGCCGTCTCCGTACCGACGAAGCCGCCGTAGAGGTGCACGTGTGGCCGCATCGAAACAACGGACGTCAACGTGCTGGTATGGCTGGTGTAATCGCCCTGGGCCACCCAGACTTCGGCGCTAAGCACGGTCGTGTTCGCTGTCAGCGTCGCGTACGCCGGAAGCACTGAGGTGTTGCCGGTGAGGTCGGCGTAGGCGGTGAGCGTCGCTGTGTTGCCGGTGATGGCCGCATCAGCCACGAACACGGCATCCTGAATCGAGGCGAACGCGTTATCCCACGAGGTGCCGCTGCAACTGCCTGATGCGCCGACATTAACGAAGAGGATTTCCGGCTGGGCAGCCTCAGTCGCACCCGTATACTCGTAGGCGCCCATATCGACGCCCTCGCCCTGCGGTCGCGACACACCAAGGATATCCGCATCCGGCGCGCCGGATGCCGCGGCGCTGTCGATACAGGGCGAATCGGCGGACAGACTCACACCGTCATCCGCTAACTGCGGATCGTCGGCGGTATTGCCATCGCCGCTATGGCCTCCCTCGACACAGCTGTATGTTAGTGAGGCCCCCTCTTCATCCTCCCAGAACGCCGTCGGCTCATTATCCCACATGATGACGTTCGTGATGACGGTGTCGGGAGAGCGATATCCCACGATACCGCCCGCACCTTGCGTACCTTCATTGTCGACACATGTGCAGTTGACGATCGTGGGAGCCGCTGTCAGGTTGGCGATGGCGCCGCCGGACACGGCCACGTTGTGCGTCATGACGCAGTTGGTCAACTGAGGCGTGGCGCCGTTGTAGTTGGAGACGGCGCCGCCATAGTAATCGGACTCGTTGCGCGTGAATGTGCACGCGGACACAACCGGTGCGCACGTTTCCTGGTTGGCCATCCCGCCGCCCATCATGGCGGCCTCGTTGCCCTGGAAGATACACTGCTCGACGGTAGGTGCGGCATTCAGTCCATTGAACATGCCGCCGCCGTATAGGCCCGCCCGATTGCCGGCCAGGACGCACTGAAGGACCGACGGCGAAGACTTCCGGTTGTAGATCGCGCCGCCGCTTTCGCCGGCGCTGTTGCCCAGAAAGGCACAGTTCGCCACGGCCGGGGATGCCACGTTGTTGTACAGGCCGCCGCCGGATTCGTCGTCCCAGCCATTAACAATAAGCAGACCGTCCAGTGTCGCCCTGCTGATGCCGACAACGCACCGGCGCTCGTACTCGCCATCGATGACGGTTTCGTGCATCAACCAGTCGCGCTGGCTGCGCGCCGTCTCGACGCCGGAGAAACCGCCGTAGAGGTGGATCTTCGGCCTCATCGTGACGACCGAATCCAAGTCGCTCGTGTATTGACCTTCGGCCACCCACAGTTCGGCACTCAGGACGGTGGTGTTGGCCGTGAGCGTGGTATACGCGGTGAGAACGCCGGTATTGCCCGTCAAGTCGACATAAGCTGTCAGAATATCGGTGTTGCCGGTGATGGCGGCGTCGGCCACGAACACCGCGTCCTGCATCGATGTGAACGCGTCTGCCCACGAGGAGCCATCAGCCGTTCCCGTGGCATCGATATCCACAAAGAGGATCTCACGAGGCAATTCGCCTTCCCCTTCGCCCTCACCTTCACCCTCACCCTCACCTTCACCCTCACCCTCGCCTTCGCCTTCACCTTCACCTTCACCTTCACCCTCACCTTCGCCCTCGCCCTCGCCTTCAGCACCCGAGTCGTACTCGTATGCGCCCATGTCGACGGTGTATCCCTTGGGTCTGGATACGCCGGCGAGGTCCGTGTCCGGCGCGCCGGTGGAGGCGCCCACGTCGATACACGGCGAAGACGACGCCAAGGCCATGCTTCCCTCGACGAAGTCCGGATCGATGCTAATATTGCCCGCGCCGGGGAATCCGCCGTCAACACAGGAATATGTGATCTCCGCCACGGCGCCGTCGCTCCACACGGCGTCCGGCCAATCACCCCACAGAATGCTGTTCACCACCGTGGGCCGAGCCGATGCGAACGTGGCCATGCTGCCCCCGGCCTCGGTGGCCTCGTTGCCGCTGAACGTGCAATTCGTCACTGCCGGCGACGACGCGGCACAACAAGCCATGCCGGCGCCGGTTTCGGCGCTATTTGCCGTGAATAGGCAGTTGACCACGGTTGGACACGACACGTTCCCGTTGAACATGCCGCCGCCATAGCGCGCAGCCGCGTTGGCCCGGATGATACAGTGGCATATCGTCGGTGACGTGTGGCCGTTCATGATGCCGGCACCGTCCAGCGCGGCGTAGCCATTCTCCACGATGAAACCGTCGAGGGTGGCATTGTCTGCGCCGGTCACGCACCGCCGGGCGTCCTCACCGTTAATAGCCGTTTCATTGGCGCTCCAGTCGCGCTGGTCGCGGGCCGTCTCCGTACCGGCGAAGCCGCCGTAAAGGTGTACCTGGGGACACATCGCCACGACGGAATCCAGCACGCTGGTATAGCAGCCCCGGGCCACCCAGACTTCGGCGCTGAGCCCGGTGGTATTCGCAGTCAGCGTCGCGTAGGCCGTGAGCACCGACGTGTTGCCGGTGAGATCCGCATACGCGGTGAGTGTTTCCGTCTTGTTGGTGATGGCCGCGTCAGCCACGAAAACGGCGTCCTGAATCGAGGTGAACGCATCGGCCCAGGATGAACCGTCCTCGGCTCCGGACGCGGTGATATCGACGAAAAGCAGCGTGCGGTCGTCTTCGCTGGCGCCAGCGGCGTATTCGTGCGCCCCCATGTCCACGCCCTCGCCCTGAGGCCTGGAAACGCCGGCGATATCCAGGGCTGGTGCGCCGGAGGCAGTCCCGGCATCGATACAGGGGGAGTCCGGCGAGAGCTTGCCGGTCGAGTCGGCAAGATCGGGATCGGTGGCAATGTTTGAGGTGCCGGGGCTTCCGTCCTGGACGCACGAATAGCCTACCGAACTCGTGCTGTCCGCACTGGAGAGGCCGGTCTCGTCATTCGCCCACACAATCGAATTGACCATGGTCAGGACGGACCCGGTCTCGCTGGCCACGGCGCCGCCGCGTCGCTCGGCCCAGTTGTTGATGACCGTGCAGTTCATGGCGCTCGCCGAGGCCGCGTAGTTGCCCATCCCGCCGCCGACCCGGGCTTCGTTATCGGCCACTACGCAATTGACGAACGTCGGCGTCGAGTCATAGTCGAACACGCCGCCGCCGTACCAGTCCGCGAAGTTCCCTTGAAACGCGCAACGCCGGTAGATCGGACTCGACCCGCCGATGTTTGCGGCACCGCCCCCGTACAAGGTAGCCACATTTCCGGTAAAAGTGCATCGCGAGATCGCGGGCGACGCCGCCTCGTTGCACAGGCCCGCGCCTGTCGGGGCACAGTTGAGCATGAATACGCAGTTCCGAACCGAGGGCGAGACGCCGGCATTGTACATACCGCCGCCCAAGTCCGGATGCCAGCCGTTCGAGACCACAAACCCATCCAGAACGGCCGATGCCGCTCCCACAACACCCCGGTATTTGTCTTGGCCTGAGATGACGCTCTGATGGGTTTCGGGCCGGCGCTGAACCCGACTGGTCTCGTGACCGGCGAACCCCCCGTATAGACGAACGTCTTCCATCATCCGGACCACCGGCGAATGGGCATCGGCATAGACCCCCTCAGCCACCCACACGTCGGCCGTCAACACCGATGTGCTGACCTCGAGGTCGGCATACGCGTCGAGCACGTAGCTGCGGCCCGTCAGATCCGCATATTCGACCAGTCGGGTCGTGCTGCCGGTAAGGAATGCGTCGGCCACGTAGACCCCGTCCTGGATGGACGGAAACGCATCCTCCCAACAACTGCCATCGCGAGCGCCCGAAGCGCCACAGTCCACAAAGAACACGGGGCACTCGCCTTCCCCTTCGCCCTCGCCTTCCCCCTCGCCTTCCCCTTCGCCTTCACCGCCAATTCGCCCGCCAGAACCGCAGGCCGCCCGTGTGAATTCGCCGACTAGGAATAGGTCTCCCTCGTCGCTTATGTAACATACCAACGCGCCATCACCGTCACGAATCTGCAGAGCGGGCGTCTCCGGCTCGTCCAGAACAGTCTGTTCGTCCGCGATCTCGCCCGCGATCCACATGCGAGCACAGGGAATGCCCTCACTCTCCCGAACGCCGATTTCCGCAATGACCTCACCCTCGGTATCTTCAATCGTCATGCGCGCGTGGCCCGGCGTCAGCAACTCCCGGAACTGCGTTAGCGGCATCACCTCCAGCGACCAGTAACTGGTGTAGATTTCGCCGTAGACGGTCACATCGCCACTCTCTTCGAAACGGGCCAAAATGGTGCCGTCTGAGGACGTGACGAAGAGATCCTCCGAATACGCGGTGCTCCCCGCCAGGAAGACGACCGCAACAACGCCCGTGAAAACCACCGACACAAGGCAACGTAGTTTTGTTCGTTTACCCCGCCGTCTCACTGAGTTCCCCCCGTCATTGCTGGGCTTCGCCCACGGCCTGCGCCCGCGATCCCCAAAATCGAGTTCCTGTGCGCATCCCACATGCTTCATCCGTCGCCTCGTTCATCGATCCGTTGCGCCCGGTCAGTCACACATTCACGCCCCATGGCATACTCGGCATTGATGCTCACCGCGGTGCCGCGGTAACGTCCCACGGCCCGCTTCCCTGGCCTATCCGGCCGACGAGCCCAGCCGAATGATGATGTTTCCCTCGCTGTCTAGTCGGACAGAGGAGCCTGCCGTGGACCTCAGCTCTGCCGCCTCGGCCTCCACAGTGACCTCTCCGCTCGACTCGAGCGCCAGCGTCGAACTCGCGCTCAACACCGCTGTATTCGCCTCGATACCTACGTTTTGATTGGCGCTGATGGCAAGGTCCGCACCATAGGCCGTGAACGAGGCACCCCCGGACGAAAGCACCGCTGTGTTGGCGGCCAGTGTGGCCTCGGCTCGCTCCTGACCATCGGAGTCAAAGCCCCCGGACAGCGTCAGCAGACCAAGCGGGTCTCCTTCACTGTCCTGCGGGAACAGAACCAGCAGCGCCGCTGAGCTCTCATCGTCCTTGGCCCCCCGCATGAGGAAGAACCCTCCAGGCGCCCCGGCGGCCTCGCCAGTCTCGTTCAGCGCTGCCAGCGTGACGCCGGAGAAGTCGACGCCTTCGTCCGTCTGGGGATCGTAGTTGTCAAAGGTGCCCAGCGTCAGGAGTCCGGTGTCCCCTTTTGCAGCCAAGAAACCCGACGATTCCAGCTGAACCGCGTAGTCGGTGCCATCTTCGCCAAAGATGTCGCTCAACACATCGGTGCCACCGCGAAGCCACCCGTCATTGCCCGACACTTCCGCCAGTCGCAGACCTGTCTCTATACGGACGTCTTTCGTATCCTCTTCCACACGCCAGACCGCTTCATCATCGGCTTCAAAGACGAAGTCGCCGTCGGCTTCGATCTTGTAGACGTCCACATTCGAGTCTTCCCCCTCGGCGTTGTGAAACGTCAGCTCGGCGCCCAGCGTGCTCGCGTTGCCGTGTAACTCGAGCGAGCCCTTTTCGCTGTCGTTCTCTTGATCGTTCTCGCCGTCGTATCCCACTTCAACACGTGCTACCGTATCGCCCTGGGGAATGGCCCGGATGGACACGATGCTCGTGAAATTCTCGGCCGCAAGCACAACCCCCACACCGACCGCAATAGCAATGGCCACCATTAACAACGCCTTCAGTGTCTTCGTCATTCCTCACCTCTTTCTGAATCTCAACGCCAAGAGACTCGCGCCTGCGCAACGAGACACACCGCACCTGCGCCGTTTCGTCAAGTCGCCAAGAGAGGCCACACACCCTACATCCCCGGTACCTAGTCCGCCCGCTCGCCTTGAGTGAATGGAATCCTAGAGCAAAGACCGCATTATGTCAAGAAGTTTTTTTGAACCAGGAATACAGATTGTCTGATGGACTCACGAGTACTGAAGGTATCTTCACATCTCTGCAACGACTCTGCGGAGTATTGTCCGCCACAAGGTACTGCCCTCTGGCAAACGGAACCAACGACGCCTATGGTCCTGTTCCACTTCTCGCAGGCCGAATCCATCGTCAACACGTAACCTGCTCTGAAACAAGGATTTGTCGACCTGATCCAGCCGTGCTTCGGTCACGAAAGCCTGAACGAGAACCGTGGCACCGGGAACAACATGTACACCCATTTGGGCTCCCGTCTGACGGGAGCAACCGGAACCGTCGCCGCGGAGAAGGAAAGACCGGGCATCGCGGTCCAGCCAATGGTCGTGCTGTCACATTGCCAGAAGCATGACAGATTCTGACGTTCAGATAGCAGGAAAGGTGACCAACGAGGGACTACTCAACCTGGACATCCAAACCTCGAGTTCCTCCGGCCTTGGACGACACGAAGCAGTGGGGAGCGATCTGAGCCGCCGGCCTAGATTCCAGCCCTTGGGTTCCTTCAACGACGGTGACTACCTGGAAGTGAGCCTGCACCTCCACGCCAAAAGCTCACGGCCGCAACAACTTAGGCAACACAGGCTGGAAGCATGATCTGAAGGCCGCCGACGCGAAGACATCCCTGTATCCGTAAGACTTCCCCCGGCCCTCGGCATCACGTGCCGATGCTCTGCAGGGCATAGTCTGGGAGACAGACAACCATGGTTTCGGCGCTCTACCAAGCACACGGCTGAGGTCGTGCTTCAGCCGGGCCACCTCAACCTGCTGCATTTGCCTCTTCGCGGATCCGGGCGTAGACATCTTCGAGCAGGTGCTGGCTGACCAGGTCGCGGAACTGGTCCTCGTTCATGAAGCGGGCCGTGATCTCTTCGTTCTGCTCCATCCGGTCGATGAAGAGACCCTCCAGCGCCTTGCGGAAGACGTATCCGAAGTTCTCCATTGTGTTTGCGAGGGCCGCCTGGCGAAGGCTGCTGTCGGCGGTGGCGTCTTCCCGGATGGACTCAAAGAACAACTGGTCACCCGGTTTGAAGTCGGTGCCGAAACGCTCATTGAGAAGGTCGATGAGCCGGGAAAGTTCGATTTCCGCCCCCTGGTCGACACCGGTACCGACGGCCGTTGGGCCGGCGACGGGCTCCTGCTTCCCGGATTGCAGCGGGATGGACCCCTCGCTGATCTTCTGCAGGCGATAGAACTTCAGCGACACATCGTCGTCGAAGTTGTAGATTGGGCCGTGGCCACCCCTTGGCAGCTTGGTCAGCAGGAACCGAATATACGAGTAGAGCTTCTCCAGGTCGGTGTCCTGAAATGGGATAACTTGCGAGAGGAAGGAATACAGGTTGCGGTATGCCACAAGCGCCTTCCGAAACTCCTCGCGCGGCTCCTCTTCCATTTCGTTGAACCGAGCGACAGCGGGGTCGATGCACGCATTCATCCGGGCGTGGTCGGCGGCCGTCTGCTTCCGTCTCGGAAGGTAGAAGACCCGGCCAAACTCCTCGACTTCTGCCTTGTGATAAACCTGGTGTGCGTCCAGCTTGGCCTGGAGTTCGTAGAGCTGTCGTGGTTCCGCCCGTTCACCAATCACGGTTTGTTCGTAGAAGGGCTGAAAGGCGGCAAGGATCTCGTCCGCCTCATTCACGAAGTCCAAAATGAAAGTGTCTTCCTTGCCCACACAGGTCCGGTTCAGGCGGGACAGGGTCTGAACAGCCTGGATTCCTGCCAGGCGCTTGTCCACGTACATTGTGTGCAGTAGCGGTTGGTCAAAACCTGTTTGGTACTTCTCCGCGACCAGCAGCACCTGATAATCGTCCGACGCGAAGCGCTCGGGCAGTTCCTTTTCGCGGATGCCGCCGTTCATCCCGACTTCGGTGTAGTCGACATCCGGTGCATCGGGGTCGGTAACCGTTCCCGAAAAGGCCACAAGCGTCTTGATACCTGTGTATCCCTTTTCGGCAATGTATCTGTCGAACGCCTGTTTGTACCTGACCGCGTGCAGGCGGCTGGAGGTCACCACCATCGCCTTCGCGCGGCCGCCGATCTTGTGCATGGTAAAATGGCGGAAATGCTCGACCATGACCTCCGTTTTCTGGGCGATGTTGTGCGGATGAAGGCTCATGAACCGCGCCAGCGCGCGCGCGGCCTTGCGCTTCTCAACCTTGGGATCGTCCTCGACGGCCTTCACCAGGCGGTAGTATGTCTTGTACGTCGTGTAGTTCTTGAGCACATCGAGAATGAAGCCCTCCTCGATGGCCTGGCGCATGCTGTAGAGGTGAAACGGCAGGGGTTTCCCATCGTCTCCCGGTGTGCCGAAGACCTCCAGCGTCTTGTATTTGGGTGTGGCCGTGAACGCGAAGAACGAGATATTTGGCTGCCTGCCCCGCTTCGCCATGGTCTTGAGGATCTCTTCCTCATAGTCCATTAGCCCTTCCTGAGCAGCGTATTCGGCGGCTTGCTCGCGGAGGACCGGCGCTGCCAGCACCCCCTTGAGTTCCGTAGCCGTTTCTCCGCCCTGAGAGCTGTGCGCTTCATCCACAATGACCGCATACCGCTGCTTCGGGAGGTCGCCCATCTTCTCCGTAACAAACGGGAACTTCTGCAGCGTGGTGATGATGATGGGCGCGCCTGCCGCGAGGGCATCGGCCAACTGGCTCGAGTTGACATCGATCTTGCTCACCACGCCCTGTTTATGCTCGAACTGGTAGATGGTATTCTGCAACTGCTGATCCAGCACGACGCGGTCCGTCACCACAATGACGGAGTCGAAGACCTTTCTATCGTTCTCATCGTAGAGACTGGCGAGGCGGTGGGCCAACCAGGCAATGGAGTTGGACTTCCCGCTCCCGGCCGAGTGTTGCACGAGATAGTTGGTACCGGCGCCGCGGCCACGCGCATCCGCCACCAACCGCCGAACACAGTCCAACTGGTGGTAGCGCGGGAAGATGAGTGTCTCGCGCTTGACCTCCTTCTGTCCAAGGCGCTTTTCCTCGACCTGCAGATGTATGAAACGTCCGAGGATGTCGAGAAAACTGTTCCGCTCCAGCACCTCCTCCCACAGGAAGGCCGTCTTGTATCCGTCGGGGTTCTCGATATTGCCCGCACCGCCACCACAACCCCGGTTAAACGGCAAGAACCGCGTCTTACCACCCGAGAGGCGCGTGGTCATATACACCTCGTCCGTATCCACAGCGAAATGAACGAGTGTGCGCTTGCGGAACTGGAAGATGAGGTCCGTCGGGTCTCGGTCATTCTTGTACTGCGTGACGGCATGACGCCAGTTCTGCGCCGTCATCGGGTTCTTGAGTTCCAGCGTGGCCACAGGGATGCCATTCAGAGCCAGCGTAACGTCCAGCGTGTTGCCGTGCCGCGGTGAATACCGCAGTTGGCGCGTCACGGTAAGGCGGTTGGCGGAGTAGAGCTGCTCCGTGTCCGGATTGAGTCCGCTCGCTGGGGCAAACCACGCCACGTGGAAGCGCTTGCCAAAGCATTTGAAGCCGTGCCGTAGGACCGACAGGCAGCCCTCATGCTCGGAGTTCAACGCCCGGCAGAGATCGTCAAGCAGCGCGTCCCCCGCCTTGTCCTTCTGTACGCCCGCCAGATACTCCCATTCCTTCGGCTGCGTCTCCTGGATGAATGCCAGGACATCCCCGGGAAACAACGCTCGTTCCAGATCAAAGGCTTCTGCGTCGCCACGCACGTACCCGCCCGTCGCGATGAGGCTCTCCCCGATAGCGGACTCAAAGGCGTATTCGGTGTGTTGGCCGGGCATGTCATGGTCTCCCACAGGTCTGGGAGCATGGACAGACACTGCTGGCATCCGTGGCCTGATGTTGTATTGAGTACATCATGTGGTGCGTCCCCCGGGGACGGGAATGCGAATCCGCAACCTGTCCCGCACTTCCTCGTAGATTGGGATGCTTATCCCTTCGGCGACCTCAAGGGTTACTGCCAATCCATATCGAATTGGCTCAGGCAGATCCCCCGCATCTGACCGGCAGTTCACCTTGATAACGATTGTATCTCCGTCTTGGAAATCCACTGCCTTCGCGCTCTCCAGAACCTCGTGTTGCACTGTGCCCCTCTGAACCGCATGGTGATCCGCGCATATCCGGTCGGTGGCAAGATCGTTCTTCGGACTGAACCAGAGGTGCGCAATCCGGTAATTCTGGCGTTGGCTGTTGACCGGGGTTAACCAGGCAAGGGTCACCGTTAGTCGACGCTTTTCTGTAACCGCCGAAAGGCTTGGGGGAAGCGGCAAATGGAACTCCTGGCCTTCGCCATCATCGAGTCTTCCAAAGCCCAGGACGGTGACGCGTTGATCCGTACAGACCATCACCTTCGGGACGTTGGGCACACCGTATCCCAGAAAACGGCCTGCGTAATCTGTGAACGTGCGGCTATTCTGGGCATTCTTGAGAATGGCTTCATATAGGTCGCCCGCTCCCGACCAATCCGCTCCGTGAATCAGAAGCGTCTTAAGAAGAACGGTTTCATACTCGTGCGGCAAACTCACGTCCGGTTCGGCGCGAAGCCTCTCAATGACGTCGAACAACGTGCCTAACCACCGGGAGGCCAGGGCTGCAGAATTACTTGTCCCTCTTGTGTACATGGTTCGGTCTAATTCGCCGGTTCTTCCCGGTGTGGCGACGCGCTGTCCAGGAGGTCGTGTGAAGAAGGACGTCTGGAGAACGGCTTTCGAATGGGTAGTGCCCTGCTTCTCCGCCAGGAACTGCCTGCCGCCAGGAAGAAAGATATCAGGCTTGATGGTCCGGCGATACCCTGGCCCCTGTGCGCTTATCGTGCTAGGCAATCCTGGCCGCGCAAAAGGCTCAATGAGGCCGGTACTTGGCAATGGAACAGACGCATCGGCGTGGGAAGCTCCGAGCGTTATTCCATTGAGTGTCTCAGCGGGAGACAAGAGCCGGCGATGGCGGGTATCCGCAACAATCGCTTTGATTACCGCCTTCTCGCGGTCTACCGGGGATAGTTGCCGTAAGTCTGGTCTGGGAACATCCAACTCGATGTCCTGAGCATGGTTGCCTGCACTCACAACAAACAGCACGCCGTATTTCCACGAAAGCCAATCCAGCAATCGTGCCCAAGAACTCATTCCCCGGTCGAAAGGTCGCGAGCGGTCGCAAACTGACAAATTGATGACACGCACGCTCGGCGCCGCTGGTGGTTCGCTTCCTTCGGACTCGAACAGCCGCCGTACCGCACGATGGATAAGGTCCACTGGCAATACACCGTCGGGGATGCTCTCGAAAGAGGAGCCAGCCGAACTGCGCTGAGGTTGCATAATGGGCCGGACATAGAGGGGGCGAGCAGCAGGGCTACCGTTTTCGTCCAGATCACCATGGCAGATGAGCGAGGCCATGGTGGTTCCATGAAGACGTTCTCCAGCCTGATAGGCGGTCTCATACCCATCCGGGTCATCGATAATCAGCCGGTCGTCGAGCAAACGGTGACCGGTGAGAGGAAGACCGTCAAACAAAGCGATGACCGGTTCGCCCGTCGGTAATCCGGGCGTGTCGGCATCCGCGAGCGTTTCTGTCTCCGCCAGGTCATCCGCCACCCGGACCGCGCACTGCCCGAGAGGGCGAAGATGCATGATGTCTTCGCACTGAAGTAACTGGACTTCCTGCTGTGACACGATGTCCGGTACCTTGCCCGCAGGAATGTGGCCGAGAATCGCGTGGTAAGAGATTTCGGGGATGGTGCATTGCTGGGTTATCTCTCCCCCCAGAATCTCGACGAGGTTGGCAAGATACAGTTCGGCTTGTCTCCGTCTTGCCGGATTTGAACGAAACCAGAGTTCGGCTTCGAAGGGAACGTTCTGCTGTCCATGTTCAACGCGGAATTGCCAGTCCTCGAAAATACCGGTCTCGCGGATGCGGTCCTGCGCGTCCCACGGCCGGATTGTATGCAGGTGCTCAAAGGCGTGCTTCAATGGGGTAAGCCCGCGTGGAAAAATCATATCGGAATCTTGTTGCCAATTACTGAAGAGGTTCTGCATTTCCTGGAGAGCGCGCTGGTCCGTCATCACCAGGAAGAGTTGTCCCTTGAGCGGCTTCTCGGCATCTTCTTCGTTCTCGAAGCCGTACTCCGGTTCAATATCGTCCAATTCGAATTCGGCAAGCCACTCGAGTCCCTCGACTTTCTTCACCGCTTTCACGAAGTCCTGTATCGGGCCAACCGTTTCAAGGACAAGCACCTGTTCCGGCTGGATGCCGAGTGAATTTCCTTGCAGCACCAACCGCTGCCTTCCCATCACCTGCTGCAGCCGCTGAAACTGCGGTGCCAACCGTCCCGCTTGCCCTTGTGCATTGGGCAAACGGACTTTCCCACCAAATCCCTGACGCTTTGCTCTGTCGGCACGAGCAGGTGCAGGAAAGACAAGCAGCGGATGTTCAGGCATGGTCAACTATCCTCCCCGGTGTCCCCCGATGTTTGTAGCGAGAACCGCTTTTTCCATTGTTCAGCACACTGCTCAGCGATCTTCCTGGCATCCACGCCGGGTTCACTGAGAGCGATTCGCCGAAGGATATCGGTTCCGAAATCCTCGACTTCCGCGAAACTCAGACCTTTTAGGCGTTGGGCAAGACTGCGTGGTGATAGCCCTATTTCAAGAGACGCCCTTTTTTCGAATCGTGCGAACCATTCCTCGATTTGGCCTTGTCGGGGCATCGGCAATTCCAGCCGTATTTGAAAACGCCGCCAGACGGCCCGATCCAGCAGTTCCGGATGATTGCTCGCGGTCACCACGACGACATAGGACGGCAAGGCGTCTATTTGCAGCAACAGCGAACTTACAACCCGCTTGATCTCTCCCGTTTCATGCAGGTCGCCTCTTTCCTTGCCAATCGCGTCGAACTCATCGAAGAACAGCACGCATTGTCGAGACCGGGCATGCTCAAACACCTGGCCAATGCGCTGGGCCGTTTCGCCGAGATAACTGCCGATGACCGCTTCGTACCGCACAACGAGGAAAGGGGCGTTCAAGGCGTCGGCTATCGCTTCGGCAAGCGAGGTTTTGCCGTTTCCCGGCGGCCCCGCCAGCAGCACGCGATTGCGAGGCTCCAGGTTGTGCGACCGAAGCAAGTCCGCGCGGTGATGTTCCTCTATCAACTCGCGGATAGCCTGTTCCGCTTCAGCCGGCAGGATCAGATCTTCCATTCGCCGGGAGGGGAACAGTTCTGCAACCAGCGGGCCGGAAAGAGATCTCGCCGGGGGCGGAACAAGAGGCTTCGGGCGGCCATTGCTGTCCTGCTGACACTGTGCAAGAAGCCGATCCGCCAGGATGCCATGGTTCTTGGCCCGCTCGTCGGCCGCCAGCGCTTCCACGGTCTTCTGAAACTGAGCCTGGTCACCCCGAGCGCCTGCCCGGACCAGATTCAAGATTAAGTCTGCTCGTGCCATGATCGTTGTCCTCAGTCAATACTCTGTCTTTTCGAATCGCTACTCTTGGCGATACCGCCGACGCCCCGTCGTCTGTCTCGCCACGGGCCGTCATGATTCTCATGTCTGCCATTTTCCGCTCGCTATCATACTGGATAAGGATTGTGTTGCTTACAATCCCTCCTGCTCACATCTTTGCCTTTCGTTTATCCCACGTCTCAAGAACGAACAACACAACGGTATGGGCCGCGTGGATCGCCAAGCGCGCATGCCTTGGCTCCACTCGGTAACTTTTCTTGCCGGCGCCATGCGCTGTGCTGGCATGTGTTCGAAGCGCCCCCACCCCATCTACGACGCTGATCAGGCCTGTCAGTATCTTCTGGAGATCCTGGTCTTCAATCAGCGAAGGGTCAAGCGCCAAATCCTTGCGAACCACTGTCCAGACCGGCTGCAAGTCCTGCTTCTTTGGCATTTCAAGGTTTTCTTCCTCAATATATACCTTGCAGATGGATTCAAGGATGTTACACGCGGCGGATAGGCTATCTTTGGGCGAGGACTCAACTGTCCTTAGCGCGCGCTCGAATTCCTCATTCAGGCTCGGAATGTTCCGCTTCCGAATTTGTTCTTCCAGGCTGGCCGAGGGCGTAGCCAGTGAACCGCTGATGATTCCTCCTGTGCTGTATTGGAGTTTCGCCCTTTGAAGTTCGCGCAGTAGGTGTTGCCTTTCTTCGGAACGTGCAACCTCCCACGTTTCTGTCTTGCCCTCAAGATTCTCATCCATATAGCCTTCGATCAGGCGTCCAAGAACTTCCAGAGGCGTAACACTTGTGTCTTTGTTGACGCGCCTCAACCATTCCAGCGCTTTGGCTTGCTTGCTTCCACCAGGAGGGTCGCCTGGCGCTCCCGCGTGCATGAAGAGGCTGTCCATGGTCGCGTGCGTTTCCCTGGTCGAAACCATTTCGGCGACGGATGCAAGGACTGGCGCTGGAATCGTCTGCCTCATGATGCCGCCTCCGCTGGGAAATCTCGCACATCGATCTTGCCCGTTACCGCTGCCGCGATGAGGGCCGTACGGTATTCATAGAGATATTTGATGCTGTTACTGATAAGAGCGATGAGCGCATTTACCTTGGAACGCTCTTTTTCAATGAACTCGACTATGGCCTCTTGTTCATGAGGTGGCGGAACTGGCATAACCATTCTCCCCACGTCGGGCATTCCAATAGTCGGAATCGTTGAGCCTGATGTAATTCTATAGATCTCTTGCTCCATAGCATATAGGACATTGAGCAGATATCGATTCAGGACGCCTTGGCCGCATACCCAAGCAATAAGGTGTTGGGATACCGCCATTGGGCGTCCGAGGATAGCGGACAAACCGACGCGTGCTCCATCACGATTGAAAACGACGGCTCCTGATGGTATCAGGTGTGCAGAGGAATTGGCCATCCCAAGCGGACTTATCTTGACGTTTGTATCCGAGATCACATCGTAACACTCCAGAGTCTTGGTGTCTCTCAAAGATACCCACGGAATCGAACACTCCGCTTCCACCCAATAGGTCGGTTCTGACATCTTCGGAGTGTGTCCTGACTCCAGGCGACAAGCGTGCTTAATGCGTTTCGTCTCCCAATGCGCCGGGACATCGCCCAGCCATTCGATACCGGAGGGTTTCATCTTGGCGTTAGGATTGAGGCCCTTGGTGACGGCATGGGAAATGAGGGCGGCGCGCTTTTCCTGAAGGAGTTCGATCTGCCGCTGCTTCTTCTCAATCAACCCGTCAATCCGCGCCGTCTCCCGGTCCAAAAACGCCGCTATCGCCCGCTGCTCGGGGAGGGGAGGGACGGGAAATGTGAATTCAGCGAAGACATTTTGGTACAGATGGGATATAGTCGTTCCTGTTTTCGTGATCTCAATGAAGTCAGAGAAAGCCCGGGAGTCCAATACAAAGAAGAGATACTCCGAAGCATACTGGTCGTGTTGGGGGCGTGTGAGGAATATCCCGCTGTTTAGCGTTGCCCTTCCGGGCAAATTCTTAACCACAGCCAGCTTTCCTATACTCCCGTCCTTGGTGATGAGAAGGTCTTCTTCTTTCAATTGAATGCAGGGATCTTCACGATAGCGCTCTTCTGATACGTGATAGCAGCGTTCCCATCTGATTTCTCCAGAGTCAAAGTCCGTACCCGTGACCAGATATGGACCTTCATCCGCGTACTCGCTGCTATTCAGGCCTTGCCAACCAATCCTGCCTTTCAGATACGTGGTGTGTTTGATGCGCTTGACTTCCCACTGGCTGGGGACAGCACCGAGCCATGGGATGCCGGGGTCCTTGTATTTCGGATACACAGAGCGGGTCATTTGACGCCCTTTCCTGGCATCTTTGGTCTAGCCTTCTTCGGTGACTGCTTTGTGGGTTTCGATTTGGGCTTGGACTTGGGTAGGACAGATGCCTCTTTCGGGATGACATAGGCCCCGAGTAAGAGATGGTCAATAACCTTCAGGGCGGCCGTGATTTGTTTCTTCGTTGGGGCCTTCATCTCATGAGCCGCAGCGTTTCCAAGCTCGCGGATTCCGTGTAGAATCTCTGCTCCAGAAGGGGTCAAGAGGGACTTGTCTACCAGTTCATCGATTTTGTCTTGCAGGTTTCGCTTCTTCGCCTTCAGGTCCTGGCAGGTTGCCTCAACAACGGCCCGGATGCCGATGCCTGCGATAGTCGGTAGCCCGTGTTCCACAGCCGACAGCGTTTCCCGGTAGATAACCTGAATAATCTTTGGTATGTCGTACACGTCGTCGCGCAGATAGAGTTCATCGACAACCGACCGCTGCTTACGTTCGGGATACAGGCATTCCTTCTCGTCATAGTCGCCGTGACTACGGCTTTCTGAATCACTATGCACAGACCGGAAAGACAGGCAGTCGCAGCCATTACAGCGCACAATCTGGTAGGTAGCCCAGACGGAGATATCTGGTCCTTCCCAGAAATCTGACCAGTCCAGCGCCCGTTCAACCGTGTGCTTGGTATGCACATTACATTGCGGGCACTGAATGTGGATCGTTTTACCCTGCGTCTTGCTTTCTTTGATCTCGCTCATCCTGTCGTCTGCCTTTTCGTGCTATGCACCCGGCCCAAGAGAGGGGTCACGCTCATTCTGTCACCTCCGCGTCGTCATCGACACTATGGTTCTCGACGGCCAGGCGTGAGCGCGCGATAGCGTCGTGCAGTTTTTGCCTCAGCACATCCTTGGGCGGCAGTTCCGTGAGATACTGGGCGACGTGGATTCCGGAGCGCCCCAGTTCGAGCAACTCGATCTGTTCGGTGTTTTTGCCCGCGCAGAGGATGATACCGAGGGGAACCTCCTCGTCTGGCTTGCGCTCGTGTTTGTCGAGCCAGCGCAGGTAGAGTTCCATCTGCCCCTTGTGGCCAGGCCTGAACTTGTCGAGTTTGAGTTCGATGGCGACCAGGCGGCGCAGGTCGCGGTGGAAGAAGAGCAGGTCGAGATAGTAGTCGTCGTCATCGACGGAGATGCGCTTCTGCCGGGCAACAAAGGCGAAGCTGGCACCCAGTTCCATAATGAAGGCCTCCAGCTCGCTCAGGATCGCCGCTTCCAGGTCCTTTTCCTGATAGGCGCCTTTCAGGCCAAGGAAATCGAGCAGGTATGGATCGCGGAACACCAGATCGGGCGTCATGCGGTCCTCGTCGCGGAGCTTCTGCAGTTCCGCCTTGGCTACGGCCTCAGGCTGACGAGACAACGCGGTGCGTTCATAGAGCATTGAGGCGATCTTCTGTCTGAGCGTACGTACGCTCCACCGCTCTACGCGGCACATCTCGGCGTAGAATTCACGCTGAAGCGGTCTGTCTAGGGGCAGCAACTCGCGGAAATGAGACCAGCTCAATTGTCGCGACAGTGTGGCAACAATCTCGGGATCGGGGAAACACTCAGTGAATTTGATCATACGTGTCAATGCCGAATAGCTGAATCCGTCGCCGTAGTCCCGGGCCAATTCTTGCGACAGCGTGGCAAGAATCTGTTTTCCGTAGCCAGCGCGTTTCCCGCCGAGTATTTCTTCGGTGATCCGGCCGCCGATCCGCCAATAGAGCATTGTGAGACCAGCGTTTACGGTTGCGGCGACAGCGGACCGTGTCTCCTCGATCATGACCCGGATATCCCCAAACAGCTTCGTAGAGACGGCTGGCGGCACTTCGGATTTCATCGGCTTTCTGGTCATTCCGTCACCTCCGCAAGCGTGTCGGCGATCTCCCGCTCAATTTGCTTCAAGTCCGCCTCGATATCCTCCAGCGGCCGGGGCGGGGTGTACGTGTAGAAATAGCGGTTGAAGCTGATCTCGTAGCCGATACGTGTCTTGGATTCGTCCACCCAGGCGTCGGGCACATGGGGCAGAACTTCCCGGGCCACGTATTCGTCTACATCTTCCTTCAGCGGCACATTCTCGTAATCGCGCAGGTCGGTATCCGGCTCTGGGTTGCCTTTGGCGTCGGTGCAGACCTCGGCCGTTTCGTCTCGCTCGGACAGCGCCGCAAGAACCGCTTTGAAAAGCGGCGCTGGCGCCTTGACGTCGGCCCCCCTGAACGCGGCCTTGAGTGCATCGGTGAATTCATCGCGGTTCCTCACAACGCCTTTGGCGTGTAGCGGCGCCAGGGCGTCAAGAATGCCTTGCTGCTGCGCTCGGCCGGCCTCAATCTCGGCCTGAGCGGCCTTGGTGTCCTTGCGTTTCCGGCTGGTTGCGAGATTCGCGAAGGCGCCCGCTTCCTGGAGCCGGGCCAGGCGTTCGTCGTCCACAGCAAAATTGAGCCGGAGCGGACGTTCGACCGTGACGCGCCGGTACCCGAAATCGGCGTTGTCGAAGACGCGCACATGTTCGCCGTCACGGTTGGCGCCATAGAGCCGGCCGATATCGCCGCGTTGGTCTTCGCAGACCTCATTGCGCTTGTTGCCGAGGGACTTGCGCATCTTCTTGAAGAACGAGGTGCCGTCCACAAGCTGAATCTTGCCTTTGCGGCCGGCTGCTTTGCGATTGGTCAAAATCCAGAGGTAGGTGTAGATACCCGTGTTGTAAAAGAGCTGGTCGGGCAATGCGACGATGGCTTCGAGCCAGTCGTTCTCGATGATCCAGCGGCGAATCTCGCTCTCGCCGGAGCCGGCCGCGCCTGTGAACAGTGGTGAGCCGTTGAACACGATGGCGAGGCGCGTGCCGCCCTCCTTGGGTTCCTTCATCTTGCTGATCATGTGCTGGAGGAAGAGAAGTGAGCCGTCGTTGATGCGTGGGAGACCAGCTCCAAAACGGCCACCAAAACCTTGTTCCTCGTGCTCGCGTTTGATGAAATCAGCCTCGGGTTTCCACTCAACGCCGAAGGGTGGATTCGCCAGCATGTAGTCGAAGCGCTTGCCCTGGAGATGGTCGTCCGTGAAGCTGTCCCCGAAGGCAATGTGCTCGATGTCCTGGCCCTTGATCATCATGTCCGAGCCGCAAATGGCGTAGGCCTGAGGGTTGTAGTCCTGGCCGAAGACCTCCAAACGCGCGTCGGGATTCAGTTCGCGGACGTACTCCTCGGCCACGGACAGCATGCCGCCCGTACCGCAGGCGGGGTCGTAGAGCGTCTTCACAATGCCGGGGGTGCGCAGGACATCGTCGTCGGGGTCGAACAACAGGTCGACCATGAGGCGGATGACCTCGCGCGGGGTGAAATGGTCGCCGGCCTCCTCGTTCGAGGCTTCATTGAAGCGCCGGATCAGTTCCTCGAAGATGTAGCCCATCTCGATGTTCGATACGCTGTCGGGATGCAGGTCGATTTCGCAGAAACGCGACACGATCAGGTAGAGCCGGTCGACCTTGTCCAGCTTGGCTATGTGCTCTTCAAAGCCAAAGTGATCGAGAATCTCGCGGGCGCGTGCGGAGAATCCCTTGATGTAGTTGATGAGGTTCTTGGCGACGTCGTTGGGGTCGCCTTTGAGTTTCTCAAAGGTAAACCGGCTTGTGTTGTAGAAGGGCACCCCCGTGACGCGGCAGAGAAGCATCTCCATGTTCTTCACCTTGCCGCCTTGGAGTTTCTTCTGATGCTCCAGTACCTTGTCCTTGGTCGGCTCCAGCACGCAATCGAGACGCCGCAGGACCGTCATGGGAAGCATGACGTCCTTGTACTGATTCGGGCGATACGGGCCGCGCAGCAAGTCGGCCACGGACCAGATAAAACTGACCTTTCCGGCGAAGTTGGTCATGCCTGCTCCTCATCCAAGTTGAGTCCGGCGGCTTCGAGCAGCTCGGCCGGGAGGGCAAGTCTTCCGCGTTGAACCATGCGCGCACAGAACGCTTCCAGTTGGGACTTGGCCAGCTTGGAGGGGCGCGCATGGGCGTTCTCCCACCGGTTCACGGTGGCGTAACTGACGTTCAGTTGGCGCGCCAGATCTTCCTGGCTCAGTGCAATCTGACGGCGGACATCCCGTATCAGGGCAGGGAGCCCCTGTTCCTTGGCTCTCATCGCAGCGATTCCTCTCCCGTTGGCAGTCACACAACCCGAACCGGACATAGCAGATGTTATATCAACCGCGACTGTGTATGCAAAGGATTTCCAGTCTCGTGTTTCTGCGAGTCGCCCAATCATCTTGGCCATCTTCCTTCGGAAAGAAGCTGGCCACGAAAGGGGCCATGCATGACGTAGACCCAGGCCGGGGAAGTGCGAAGGCCGCACTGGATGGGTACGAGAACGCGTTGGTACAGGCTGCTTCTGCCGGGGCGGAAGCCTTCGAGGTAATCGAGCGGCGGCAAGGCGCGGGCGGGGTCGGGGAGAATGATGAGTTCGCCGTGGACGGGGTCCCAATCGCCGGAGGGCTGGGTGTGCGGGGCGTGTGCAGGCACGTAGGCGGCATAATGGGCCTGTGTGGCCACGTCGGCGCGCGGATCGGCGGTGCCGTAGGCGAGGATGGTTTCCTCGGGGACTTCGAGGGCAGGATATGCGCCGAGGTCATAGAGGCGCCCCCAGACGGTGGCCGGTTGGATGTCGATGGCGTTGCGGCAGAAACGGTCGTGGTTCGGAAAGCCGCTCTTCAAGGTGCCATAGACGAACAGGGCTATGACCGGGCCGGATCTGTCATCACGGTTTGTGTTCTTCCTCGGGGTATCCTTGGGTTTCATACGGGTACTCTCCGGGTGCTTTCTGTCGCTTCGATGGAACTGCGGCGGCGTTCCTGTGCGATGAAGTCCACCTTGTGGAAGTCGGGATGGAAGATGTCCTCGCGGTGAAAGCAGGCAAGGGTCATTGGTGGCAGGACAAAATCCCGCCATCCGCGCAAATCGCCGAGGACGGCATCCAGGAAGCGGCCTTCGGAGGCATAGGCGATGACACACAGCCCGCGATGTGCGCGCATAACCAGCGGGCGGTTGCCGTGGAGGACGTAGGTGGTCTCCGGAGCGCACAAGGAGGCAAAGACGGCGCTCAATTGGCCCCGTGCGGGGCGCAGGGCGTTGATGAACCGGGGTACGTCCAGGGTGCCGATGTCGGCAAATTTGTCGGCCAGGCGCAGGACCAGTTCGCTGTCGACCTCGGCGTGGCGATAGAGCCGGAAGCGGCGGAACAGTCTGGTTGCGTTGTAGATGGTGCCGTTGAACGTGCCGAGCCAGTCGGCGGCGCGCAGGGGATGGTTGTTGGCGTTGTTGGCCTCGTCGCCGCACGTCCGGTGCCGCGTGTGCCCGAGAATGAGCGTGGTACGCCCCGCGAAGCGTCCGTGGCAGCCTTCGACAGCGCCCAGCGCATCCGCGTATCCCGGCTGGGCCAGGAGTTGTGTCGCCGGCATGGGCCGCTTGAAGAGCCGGTATTCACCGTCCTGGTCGAGCACGGCCACGCCGCTGGCGTGTCTTCCCCGGACCTCGCTGCGCATCAACAGGCTGGAGAAGACCGTCTTGAGGACTGCGATTTCGGCGTCGGTCCGCCTTTTCTTCCCGAGAATCAGTCCTGCTTGTCCGCACATGACTCGATGCCTTTCTCGTCCGACGCGAAGCCTCGGAAGATGCCTGCGGAGTATTCGCGGTGATGTGTGCGGACCCATGCCGCCGTCCTGTCCATGCCCATGACCTCGGCGAGCCGCGCGACGGCGGGCCAGTCCAGCATGTTGCTGCTTCCATCGCGGCGGATGGCCTCGAGGTCATCGAGCACCTGCGCGGAAATGAGAACCGGTCCCGGATCTTTGAGTGTCATGGCCACTTCGGCATGGGCCACCTTGTCCGCGACGAATTCGACAAAGCCATGCGTGGCCAGGGCGCTCAGGAAATCGGCGGCGCGCTGTTCCGCGTTACCGCCGCGCACGGGCGGCTTCTCCGGGAGCCGGGTCAACAGGTCTTCCATGTACTCGTCCGGCGTCTGTTGGGCCGTGAAGGCCGTCTGTGCGCGCATCTGCTCGACGAGCGCGAGGCAATCCGGCCCCTCGATGAACTGGCCGGTCTCCGGGACCGGCCGTCCTTCCTTGTCCGTGGCGCGAATGATCATCTTCATGGGTGTTCCTCCGTTCAGCATGCGGCCGCATGCGGTTGGGTTTCTGTTTCAAGGGCGGTCTGTGGACGCCCCTTCTTGAAGGCCGCGTCGCCCGGCATATTCGCCAGCAGGTGCTTGCGTACCGCCTTGAACTCTTCGCCAATGAGATTCAGGCGGAGCAGGAAGACGCGAAAGTCATACTTGGCGCTGGCCGGGTCGAAGGCGCGTTTGTGGCTCGAAGCCGCGCGCCCGTTCAGGGCCTTGGCGGCGAGCGCGAGGCAGAGCGTGATGTACGCGCGCACCTTGCCGGCGTGAAGCGTCGCTTCGAACCAGCGGAACTCGACCGTGCCGCGGTACCAGACGTTGTGCAGGTTCACGCCGTGGTAGCGGGTCGAGCAGTAATGCTGCGGCTGCGTGTTGTGGTAGCCGTACCAGATGCGATTCAGTTCGTCCTTGGTCTTGGGCCGCTGCTGTTCGATGTTGCGGATGAACTCGTCGCTGATCGGGCGCGTGTACCGATTGAGGCGTTCCTGGCTGATGCCCAGGGCGTGCAGGATGAGCGGCTCCTGCTTGTACACGATCTTGGCGAGGTTGCCGAGGCGGCGTCCGTCGAAGGGCGCGGCATCAATGTGGACGTGCATACCGCATTGCGTACTCACGCGCGCGCCGCAGCGGTGGATAGCGCGGACGACCTCCTGGAACTGCGCGAGGTCTTCGTAGCTGAGGACCGGGGTCACCACCTCGGCACGCAGGTGAAAAGGCACATGGCTGAGCGAGGCGTCGGCGACCACTTTCCAATGCCGCCCGTGCAGGTCCACAACCTCCCAGGGATCGTAGCAGTTGGGCTGGCCGACGTACTGCACCGTGCCGCCGACCACCGAGTGGATGGCGCGGGCGACCTGTTCCCGCGTCCTCTTGACCGTTTCAATCTCGACCCCGAACCGTATCTCGCGCATGTCCATGTCCGCTGTGTTCCTTCCTGCGTTCCGGCTTCAACTCGTGGGCGGCTGCTTCCGCCGCCTTGTATCCACATGAACGCTTGGAACGGAGCCGGAAGTCAAGAAATGAACACGGAGAACGGAAGTGCAACACCTTGGCATTCAATAACTTACAAACGCGGCGCACAACCCCCGGACACGCCGGGACTTGTGCGGATCGCTTCGCAGGGGGGCGCGGCTGGAGACCGCCCCAAAGTGATCCCAAACGCCGTCGGCATACCTGCTGGGCTGTGCAGGTTTGGCGGGTGGTGTGCGCTACGGCCTCGGGGCCGCGGCGTCCCCGTTCTGAAGCTCCCGGTTGAGGTAAAGCGTCCGTTGTTCCTCCTCCCGAATGCGCGCCAGCAGTGAGGCACATGCCTGTGCCTCATCCTCCGGCAGTCCGAATTCCCGTTCGACGCGCGCGAGGCGTTTGTGCAGCAGTTCGACCACCTCGGTGAAGTGATCGCGCACCAAGGCTTCGCGTTTCTCTTTTGGAGTCGGAATGTACTCGGTCATGCCACCGCGCCGTTTCACGAGCATGCGGTGTTCCTCCTTCGTTGGGCCGCGTGTTGGATTTCCCGGAAGCACTCGCAGCAAAGGTAATCGTCTTCGCGACGATAACGTGTATCGCCGGGCGCCTGGACCGCTTCACAATGATCGCAGCGCCATCCGCCGTTCTTGAGCACGATCTCTTCGAGCCGCAGGTGGTCGGCCTGAAGAATCCGGATAGCCCGGAAAAGCACCGGGGCGACCCGGGGCCGCCCCGGTGTGGTTTCGGAGAGATGCTTCACGCGCCGGACCGTCCTCAACTCAGGGTTGCTCCAAGCGTGTGGATGCGTGGATAGGCCAACGGCGTACCCGTCATGGTGGCTTTGTAGCGGACGCGGTTGCCGGTATCGTCGGTGAAGGTCCGCGAGAGTGTGTATTCGGTCCATTGCTGTGTGATGGACCGCGTACCGTCGACGGTCATGGCCTCCCATGTGGTACCACCGTCGTTGCTGCAGAACCACAGGACCGTCGTACCACTCGGGATGTCCATCTGCGCGTAGACCTTCGTCGACGCGACGCCCTGGGTAAGTTCATTCTCGCGGGTGATGTACGCCCCGGCGGTACCGTTCAAGTAACCGATGAGGTTAACGTCCTTGAAGCTCAGCGCTGGCGTGTCGTTCGCGGCGCTCGAGGCAAAACGCACACGCACGAGCACCTGGGTCGCGAGGTTCGGCAGACGCTCCTCTTCAGCGGGCACGATGGCGTCCCACGCGGCGCCGCCGTCAGTCGAGTACTCCCAGAGCATGGCGCAGCCTTCGGGAATGGCGCTGTACTCATCGATGTTGAGTTCGGAAAACTGGACGCCGGTGATGGGCTGGAACTGAACCACGCCGTCGAGGTCGAATTCGGCACCATATACCTTCATGGTTAGACTCGTATCCGGGAGCGGCGTCCACGCTTCCGCATTGGCGCTCTCGAACAATGCGCCGTCGGCGTAGTCCAGGCGGGTGATGAGTTCGTCCTCACCCATTTCACCCAGTGTGGCCACGCGCACTCCGTAGAGCGGACTCTCACTACCGATGACGAGGGCATACCGCTGACCGGCCTCGGCATAGAAGGGATCGTCGAAGTCGATACGCGTCTCATCGTCGACGACAATATCTTCGGGGGCGATGCTCTTCTCGGCGAAGACCGTGCCGTTGGGCAGACCGTTCGTGACGCCACGCACCTGGATGCTCACCGGAAGAGAGAAGTCCTTCTCCGTGAAAAAGAGGCCGATGGCGGTGACGACTTGGTTGCGTTCGAAGCGGAAGGTCTGTGCGAGCGGGTCAACACGGGTCGGCCAGGTGCGGATCTTCCAGAGCACCGATGTGACCATCCTGCGGACGACACGCATCAGTTCGCTTTCCTCGGGCGACACGGCGAGCTGGCTACCGGCGCCGCTCTCCTCGCCGGCGGCGATGCGCAGGATGCGCGAGATGTCCAAGGGCTCGATAATTTCTATGCCGATCTTGGCTTCGTAAGTGCCGTCGGTCATCCGCACGATGCGCGTGCCGTCCCTCGCGTCCGCCGGAATGGTGAACATGCCCGTGAGCGCGCCCGTGCTGTCTGCGGTGAGGCCGGACAAGACCAGTTCCCCATCGCAATGGACGGATACATCGGCGGCATTCGGCGTGAAGTGCATGCCGCGGACGTGGACGGCGGTAAACCCGCGACGGCCCGTATTCGGCGACACCTCGACACGTGCCAAGGGCTTTTCGAACAGGGCGTACGGGTTGATGTTCTTCGAGCCTGACCACTGGGTCTGGTTGATGAGGACCGTTTCGGTGGCCGGCAGCGCGGCCAGGCCCTCACTGAAAGAAGCGTCACTGCTGCCGAAATCCACGGCGAGCACGTTTGGGGTGGCGGTGCGGTCCGGCGCCACAAAGTGGCGGACACGATCGATACGCGCGCTCCACTCGGGATGGTATCGGTCGGACTGGGCCTCGCTGGAGAAATCGTCCGAGTAGATGCCTTTCTTGGTCTGGGCGTCGCGGTTCTGAAGGTCGTTGTTCATCTGATACTGCGCATCGTTGTACTTGAGCGCCTCGACGTCCTTCATGATGTCGTGAATCTGGTCCATGGTGATGCGCGTGAGTCCGAAGTTCCGCACGATCAGGTCCGTCGAGTTGGGCGGGCAATCGACGCAGCACAGCCCCAGCGCGCTGTCCGGAAGGACCGGCAACTTCGGATTCTCCGCGGGCGCGCCCTCGAGCCGTTTGATCTCCGAAGTCGTCGCATAAATGACGTCCCGCCGGCCGAGGTAGTAGTTGTAGTCGATGCTGCAGTTCGAGCTGTCGATGGGTTGGTCACCCAGGTTCGTGCGCCCGAAATTGATGAGGTCCGTATCGCCCGGCGCTACGGAGAACGAAGACATGTCAAGCGTGGTCGGCGAGGTCTGCGGAGGAACCGAGGCGGTCGCGGTATCGACGCCGTCGTCCACATAGCAGATCGCCTCGGGTCCCAACTGAATGAACCGGTGGAAATTCGTGCGGTCGCCGGGGTCCGTGGCGCGGTAGACGTTGTACCCGAGTGCCCCGTCGACGGGCAACCACGAGAGTCGGTTTAGGGCGTTCGCACCCGTTTCGACGGAGACGACGCTGCCCGCGTCGAAGACCGTCTCGCCGTCGCCGTCGAAAGCCGTCACCACGTAGTAATACGTGTCCGGTGCGGGATGGCCCGACTCGCCGAACCAGCCGCCGTCGACGTAATCCGTGCCCTTGACCATCTGCTTCGTATAGGTCCAGCGGACCGAATACGTGGTACCGATGGCCGGGGCATCGCCGGTGCCGAGCCAGTCCACGCTGTTGCCGGACTGCTGCCAATCGACGCCTTCCTGGTAGACCGTGGCGCCCTGACTCACTTCGAGGATATCCACGACGGGGTTCGGCGTGAGCAGGTCCTCGCCGCCGGCGACGGAGCCGCGCGTGACGTTGGCGGTGATCTCGACGATGGCCTCGACCTGTGTCGTGGCCTGGAGCGGGCCGTTGTTGAGCGGGTAACGCCGCTGACCCGTGTTGAAGGTCTTCTGCTCGCCACACACTTCCTTCACGGCGACGGATTTGGGTACCGACGTATTGCTGGGCCATTCGCGATGGAAGCGGAAGCCTCGGATGTAGGCGCGGCCGGCGTTCGTGATGACCTCGACATCGTCACCGTCCACATCCCCGAGAAAGCTGTCGAAACCGTCGACGAGATAGCTGCCCGCCTGGTCGTACGTGCGCTCGGCTAGGTTCTGCAGGAGGGACTGGAGCCCCTCGGCAGCGGCGAAGGCGAGGTGGTCCTCCGTAATCGAGCCGACCGTGATGCGCTCGCCCGGCAACATCCCCTGCAACGCTTCGAGGGGCAGGTTGAGTTGCTGCTCGCGCACGGGCATGAATGCCCCCGAGACGCGGTCGAAGAAAAGGACCGGTAGGACTTTGCGTTCGGTGGCATTGTTCGGGAGCACGTCGCTCGAAGTGTCCGTGGCCCTGTAACTGAGCACCCACTTCTCGCGCTCGGCGGTGGGTTCGCCCGTGGCGGGGTTGATGAGGGCGGTATCCTGCGTGTGGTCGATGTTGTACTTGAGCAACTCGACGTAGACCACATCAACGCCGGAGGTCTTGCCCGGGTCGTAGGTCAGCGTCGCTGCTGGAACCAACTCGAGATGGCCGTCGACATAGACCGTTCCTCCGTCGATATCCACCACGTTGCCGGCGGCCGGTTCGGGAATGTCGCCGATGTAGAGACCCTCTCCCATGAGCAGATCCCAAAACCTCTTGTGTTCATGGTGAAGAATCTCCTGCTGCTCGTTCAGTTCGGAATCGAGCAGGTCGCGGTCCTGGTGATAGCGGACGCGCTTGTAGTTCTTGGCGGGGTCAAAGGTATCTCGCGAGATTGTCATGGGGCGCTTCTCCTATATCTTGATGATGCCGACCAGCTCGATGCGGGTATCGTTCACCTTGTTGAAATCCGGGATGTTCTTCACTTCATACAGGTAGCCCGGGCGCAGCACTTCGCCCATGGGGTTCGTGTCGGGATGACGGACGCCGTTCAAGGCGTAGGGGCCGGAGACGCCTTCGATATACGCTACGTCGCCGCCGAAGAAGCCGTACTCGCGGATAGTGATGCCATTGGCCTCCTCCTCGTCAAAGCGGAAGAAGACGCCGATGACGTTCGTCTCGTCGCCCGTTTCGATGTAGTGGACGCCGTTCACAATGAGCGTACCTTCGGCATGCTCCTTCAGGAAGGTTCGCTTGTACCAGCGCTTCCGGGCGCGTTCGTTGAGGAGCGCCTCCTGGCCGATGTCCGGCTGGGGCGGGTTCTGCGGGTCGGTGAAGGTCTCGTCGCCGTCGCCGATGGCGCAGTGCGTCAGTCCCTCCATCGCCTGGCCCAGCAGCAGCTTCGCGGTCAGTACGCGGCCGCTGTTGACAATGAGTCCAAGTGCCATGCGTTCAGGTCCTCCTTATGGGCCGGTGCGCCAGACGAGGTCGCGACGGGCGCGGTGTAGCCCGGCCTGGTTGAGTGCCATGCGCCCGAGGCGCAACGGGTGATGCCGTTCCACGGACAGGCGCAATGCCGTCCGGTTCAATTCGTGGTGGTTGAGTGCCAGGGGGTGGACACGGCGTCGGCGCGGGGCGCCCGTGTCCACGCGCAACTCGAAGGAGGCTACAGCGGAGGTTTGCACTGCGTCACTCAGTGCGGCGGTATTGAGCGGTGTGCCGTTTAGGGCAAAGGCCGGGATATTCGCGCGCCAGCGTTCGACCACGTCCCACGCTTCCTCGACCTCGGCCCAGGCATCCGTCAGGAAGCATTGGGTGAAGGCGCTGTCCGCCTTACCACAACCGTTCAGGCGTTCCCATCCGCCCAACCGCGTGCGCCCGAGCCGGAAGCCTTCGCGTAGATCCGTCTCGTGCTGGAAGGACAGCAGGCGCGGCATGCCTATAGCTTCCGTCGCGAGCGGTGGGGTTTCCGCGCGGAAGTCCTGTTGGTGGAAGCGCCACCGGAAGGCCTTGCGCGACTCGCGGAAGCCGGCTTCGTTGAGAGGCGCGTGGCCGAGGCGCATCGGCCAGGTGCGCGCGACACAGAGGTGGAGCCCGGTACGGTTCAGAGGCCGCCGCTGGTTGAGGCGGAGATTGTCCGGCCGGACACGCCGGGGCGCGCCGGTATCCACATCGAGTTCGAAGGACGCCACATCCTCGTTGACATTGCTGTTCGTGAGCAGCCCCTGGTTGAGCCGCTTCCCGTTCAGGCGGAAGCGCGCGCCGTACATGCGCCAGCGCTGGACCAGGTCGCCGGCCTCCGTGGCCTCGGCGGCCCACTCGGTGTCCGTCATAAGCGTGGCGATCCACATGCCCGCCCTAAACGCGCCGTTGAGACGGTCGGGACCACCGAGCCGCGAGCGGTTGGGCCGCAGAAAATAACCGAGCCGCACGTTGCTGAATCGCGCCACGTCCCAGCGCTCATCTGCGGGGGCCGGAGCCAGAAGCGGCGTTTCGCCGTAGCAGTCTTTCTGCCGAAACCGAATCCGGCACGGCACATCCGAATGATTGAGCAGTGCACCACTGATGGCCGCCTGGTTGAGCCGCACCACCGGCCGCGGAACGTCAGGGCGTCGTCGCGCCTCGATTTCGCAGCAGACCCCGAACTTCCGTTCGCTCTCCCAAGTGTTCGCGAGCATGCGCGAGTTGAGCGCCTTGCGGTTCAGGCGCATGCGGTCGCCACGGCCGTGCCAGGACATGAAGCACGTCGCGGCGTAATCGAAATCGCTCAGGAGGGCCGCAGTGGAACTGGGGACGAGGAAGCTCCAAACCTTGCGCTTGTACGTCAGGTGGAAGCCCGCACCGAGTTCCGAATGGTTGAGCCGGAAGGTCTCGTCGGGGTCGCCGAACAAAATGCGCCGGACAAACAGCTTCTCCAGACCGGTCAGTTCGTCCGTGGCTTTGCAATACCCGAGCAGCCATTGCCAAAACCAGGCGCGCGTGCCTGCAGGATGATGGAAACGCAACGCGTCACGGATACTCGGAGCCAGGGCCTCGGAACGGATGCGGTATGCGCCGAGACTGTGGACGAGTCCGGGAAGCTTGGCGTGGTTCAGGATGGGGCGGCTGTTGAGACGTAGTACGGCGCGGAATGTCTCCTCGATCATCCCTTCCCAACCAAGCTCCACGAGTGAGCGGCGGATGCCTGGGATGGTAGCTTTCCGCCGGTAGAGGGGCACGGCCTCCCGGATAACGTTCCGCTGCGTGTCCGGCGCGATGGTCCCGTCATACGGCCTGCCCACGAGATTGGCAAGGTACGGGAGGTAACGCGGCTCACACCGGTCCACATCGAAGATCTCGGGAAAACGCTCGATGAGTTCCTTCAACTCGTCCAGGCTCGCGGCCGGAACCTTCAGGAACGACGCCAGATCGCCGGTCTCATCCTCGATGCGGTAGAGCGGCGGCAGCAGGTCGAAGAGCTTGTTCTCGAAATACCCCGGCATCACGACGCCCTCCGCAACCGGAGCCGCACCTGGCCGAGGGCGGGGATTTCGCCGCAGTTGAGAATCACGTCATTCGCCGGGGTGTGCAGGTGGACGTGGCTCACCCCGCGGATGCCGTCCATGAGCGCGACCACATCGGAGAAGTGGATGTCCTGATCGAAGTCCACATTCTCGAAGGCAAAGAAGTCCGCCAATCCCTGCTCGATCCGCCCGCGCACCGTGTCCTCGGACTCGCCCGCCCACAGGTAGACGTCCACGTCGATGTCGATGGGACGATAGATCGGGTCGAAGAGTTCGAACTCGACCGTGATGACCTTCCGCGCTTCGAGGAATGCGGTAAGTTCCTGCTTGAGCAGCGGCGAGGCGATGCCACCGCCCTCGGGCGCGATGGCGATATGGACGTTGTAATAGCGAATGCCCGCGCAATCGTTCGCGTCGAGCACGCGGGCCTTGGCCACGCCGGGAAAACCCACGGCGAGGGCCTGGTAGTCCTCCTTGGTGACCGCTTTCCAGAGCGTACGGAGTTCCGCAGGCGCTTGGGCACGGGCGAAGTCTAGGGATTCCCGGCTGGCTCCGCCGGTTGCAGGGACCGTGTTTGTGACCGTGAGGCGGACCGGCATGCCGTCATGCGTTACGGGCGACAGAATGTCGTGGACCAGATCCGGCGCAAGGTTGCCGTCCGCGCCGAGCGTTTCCAGCCAGGAGACCTCGATGCTCTCCCCAGCAGCGGGGACCCTGCCATGGCGTCCGTCGCCGAAGCTGATGGACATAACGTCGAGTCCGTCTGTCGCGGAGACGAAGTGTCGGTCGTCCGCGCCGCTGGCCTGGAAGTGCGGGATCTCCGTCCACCCGCAATCGTTGATGGACACACGCAGACTGCCCTGCGCGACGTTCTTGCCGGAAAGCTCCAAGCGCTGCCAGGGCGTGCCCGTTCCCGTGAGGGTCTGGCTCTTGCGTGCGCCCTGCCGCGCGGGGGCGTCCACGTAGAGCATGCCATGGGGCAGCACGGCATCCGAGGCCGTTTCGAAGTCCACCTGGCCATCGTCGAGCAAGGCCCGACCCATAGTTCCCACCGGGATGAGCAGGTCTTCTTCGAGCGGCGCGGCGGTGGAGAAACGGAGGCTCGTTGTCGCGGCGACGGGGCCGTCTAGCCGGTAGCCTATGAGTTTACAGAGATTGGTGACGTTCTGCCGTTGCAGGGCCGTGGGCAGGAAGGCCTCGGCGGCCTGGGCGTCGAGGTAATAGGCAAGCATGTCGCCGATGCCGCAGAAGAGTTCCAGAAGCACGACGCCGAGATCCGACGCATTGAAATCCGTCCAGCGGTCCGTCAACTGCGGCACGCGGGCGAGCAACTCGCGCCGTAGCGATTCGTAGTCCTTGTTCGTGTATGCCACACTCGCCCGGCCCATCACGCACCTCCCAACTCACGGTGGAAGGGATAAACGAGATTGCCCTCAACCTGTGTATCGATGACGCGGTAGGCGATACGCACAGGCAACACGTTCTGGTCGGTATCCGCTGGTGACTCGTCGAAGGAGACTTCGGTCACTCTGACACGTTTTTCCCAGCGGCGGATGGCGTCGATAACGTGGTACCGGACAAGTCCCTTCAGGACGACATCGTTCTGTTCGAAAACCAGGTCCTTCAGCCGTGACCCGAACTCGGGGTTCATCAAACGTTCACCAGGCCGGGTCCCGAGGATCTGAAGCATGCTCTCGTGGATGTGGGCGTGGTCCTGCGAGGTTGCCGTCGAGACGCGTGTCCCGCCGGAGCGCTTGTAGAATTGGAAGGGGAATTTCAGCCCTTTGCCCAGGAAATTGAGCGTCATGCGTCTTCCCTCCGGCATTCACCTTCGCAGATAGGGCGCGTTTCCTGCTCGTCCACCGGCGGCGCGGGTTCGGGGAAACGGATGACAAGGTCAAGGCCGTTCGCCGTGGCAAGCCGGATGGTCCCGTCGATTTCAACAACGCCGCGATGACCGCTTTCCTCCGTCGCGAAATTCTTCATGCCGCTCGGCAGGATCCCCACTTCGACCCCCTCGCCAAAGGCCTCGATGCGCGGATAGCTCAAGAGTACGGTCGTGCCTGCAAGATGAAAAAGGGTCGCGGTCCGGTCCTGATGGTTGACTGTAAGGAACGCGTTCTCCGCGATGGGCGCCAAAAACCGACCTTCACCCACCCGCTCAGGTTCCACGTCCACGGGCAACCCGGTGATCATGGCCGCCTCGTGGGTGACAAGCACTGCCGTTGGGTCAAGGCGGAGTATGGCGCCATTCGGTAGGGTCACGTCACGTCCGAGCGCCGGATTCAGCGCTTGCGATTCGCCGTCCGCGCCGATGAAGGCTATGACGCCGTCGGCGCTCACACGAATCACGTCGCCGTTGGCCAGACTGAAGAGCCGACCGCCGTCGGGCAGCTCGCGTACCGTAGTGCCATCCGGCAAGGATTCAAAGGGATACGGGTCCACGGGCGCCGGTTCCTCGGACGGCGGATTGACGTTCTGCAGATAGGCCGCGACCTGCTGCTGGTTCGCCGCGATGGCCGCTTCGGCCTGGGCGCGGATTGCCTCCGATGCCTGATGGCTGGCCTCGAAGGTGTCCTTCATGGCCGTCAGAGTCGTGCCGATGGCCTGCAACTTGTCCTCCATCCATTGCGGGAGGGGCTGCTGGCTTGTCTGGATGGCTGTTTGCAGGGCCGCGAGTTCGCCGCGAATCTGTCCCACGCTCTCCTGCATCTGGGTCGAGAAGGTCGCAGCTTCACTGGAGAGACAGGTGGCGAGTCCATCGGTCGAAGTCTGCAGCGCGCCGAGTTGCTGGGTGAGCGTTTGCCGAAGCGCGGTGTGGACCGTTTCGATGGACGTGCGCACCTGCCCCAACCCCGTTTGGACGGTCTCGATAGTCGTTCGCATTTGCCCCAGCAGCGTGTTCGTTCCGGTGATAGGCGTTTCCAGCCCGCCAATCCGCAGCGAGACGGTGTCCAGTTTCGAGCCAACAGCGTTCTGGAAGGCCGTCAAGGCCTGGGTATTGGCATCGAGTCTGTCGCGCACTTCGCCCAGGACCTCGGCGACGGCCTCGAATTCCTGGTGGTGTCCGGCGCGGCTTGAGTTGTCCATCAACACGGCCATTACGCGATCCCCACGGCGGTCTTCAGTCGTTGCACGCAGGCGTGTATCTCGCCGATGTCGATGTCGTAGGGCAACGTGCCGATCATCTCGGCCAGGCCCCGCCGCCACGTCCGCCGGCCGGGCGCCGTGCCGTAGACCGTTCCGTCGCCCATGACGGCTTCGAGTAGGTTGTTGGCGCCGTCGGGCGCGAAGTCATACGGCGTCCCAGACCCGTCAAGGACGGCGCGGGTGTTCACGATGCGCTCGACGGCCTGGCGCATGTCCCGGAGATAGAGCGGTATAAAAGGCATGTGGTCGATGGCGTCCAGGGCGGGTACGGTGATGCCGCCGTCCGGCGTGCCAAGCGATTGCCGCTGGCCGTCTTTCGTGTATTGGTACCACACGGTCTGCGTGATGACAATTTGCGTCACAATGCTCACGATCATTGCCACGATGTCCTCGGTCGAGGGCGCGATGAGATACTGCCCACCGGTTCCGTTGGCGAGTATCGTGTAGCTGGTCTCGCAAAGGGGCCACATGTTCACGTTCGAACAGATGAGGCAGGCGATGGTGGATGTTGCGTTGAATTCACCGATGACCATGTTCAGCTCCTCGGTCGCGGTCGGGTAGTGTTGCGTGCCGATACGCAACTGCGCCGCGCTTTCATCACCGATAGTAAGAACCATGCGGCGCGCCTCGTCGGCCCAAGCAGTGTCCGTCATGGCGAGCCGTAGGGCGTTGATATACCACTCGGCGGAGTCGTCCGCGTCGGGAAAGCTGTTCATGGCCGCCTGAAATGCGTCCTGGTCGCGCGTCGGTTGGCAGAGAATGAGCGCACGCCGGGGCCAGGAAGGGTTGTAGGTATCGCCGCCCACGCCCTGCTGCATCACGCCGATGCGGACGTCGTCGTAGTTGCCGATGATCTCCGTGAACAGTTCGCTTACCTGCGCGCGGACGACGTCGATGACGGATTGCATCGAACCGGAGATGTCGATGATGATCATCACATCAAGATGCGAGATGGCCTGTTCGAGGACATGCTCGATGGCGTTGATGTCGCGCATGAGCTCCATGACCTGGCACCCAGCACACCGTGTGCCGACAAAGGGGTTCCTCGCCATCACGATTCCTCCCAGGGTTGCCAGACGGCCTGCGGCTCCTCGGGGGCGACAACCTCGACCTGGATGTAGCGAATGGTGGTCTGGCCGTCGGCCGCGGAATCGTAGACGACGATCATGGCGGCGCCGACGACCGTTCCCAGGGAAACAACGCCGTCGGAATTCACCGAAGCGATGTCCTCGTCGGTCGAAGCAAACACCGGCACGCCCACGAGCGTCCCGGAAATGGTCAGGGGCACCGTTCGGTTCGCTGTGGACTTCGAGATCTTGATGTGTTTCGGGAATACGTCCCAGTAACGCATCGCTCCGCTCCTCTTATCGCTCCGCTTCGCGGTTGTTCCGTTGTCCGGTTGTTCAGTTACCCGGAGACCGGAGAACCGAATAACCGGTAAACCGGCTAACCATTCATCGTATTCGGACTGCCGGCGGCAATGACGGCACCGCAGCCCGTCGAGTCGCCCACGCGGGCGACCGGCCTGCCTTCCACAAGGGTTTTGCTGCTCCCGGTCACGATGGGTGTCACGCCGTGACCGGGTATCGGACACGCGTGCAGGTCGCCCATACGGGCCACGAGAATGCCATTGGCCATGGTCCGGCTCGCGGACGTGACAATGACGCCTCCGTGGCTGCTCGGGTCACCCAGTCTTGCCACAGGCCTGCTCATGGCCGCACCTTCATCACGAAGTTGATCAGGAAGCCAATCAGCCCACCTACGGAACCACCGATGGCCAGCGCAAAGCCCGCGATCTTCCACATGGTGTCCGTGCCGAGTTTGGCGCCCACGCGGCCGTGCAGCCTGTTGACTTCCTCAGCGTGGCGGTGTAATTCCTCGTGGATGCCCCGCACGAGTACGTCCACGTTTTCCTTATCCGACTTCTTCTCGATCTCGCGCTCGATCTTCTCGAGCCGGTCCTGAATCTCCCGGCGGTGGTTCTCCAGGATGTTGCGGAACTCCTGACGCCACGCGTCAAAGGTCCGCGTCAGAAACTCCTCGTGGCAGGCGATGCCGCCAGTTTGTGGCTTGTCCGTCATCCGATTTCCTTTTGTCGCGTACTCGGCTGCCCGGTTATCCGGCGACCGGATAACGGAGGAACCGAAAAACAGGTCAACTTCTTCTACGTGTTGATGAGCACCATGCCCGAGGAGCGGACCAGGATGTTCCCCGAGGCGCCGTCGAGGAGTACGTTGCTCCCGGCGCGATCCGTCAGCGTGATTTGTCCGGCGACCGCGTCCATGGTGATGGCCTGGCCGGCCTTGTCCGTGTTCTGAATCCTCTCCCGGCCAGGCGCAGCGTCCATCAGCAAGACCTGGCCCGCCTTGTCCGTGATCCGGACTTTCTCCGCGGCCTTCGTGGAATCGAGGAGGATCTCCTGCTGGCCGTTCAGGCTCCAGAGATGCACTCTCTCGCGGCCTCGCGTCGTGTCCATGAGCAGCTTCTGCCAGCGCGAACGCTGTGCGTCGCAGGACTGGAGGTGGATCTTCTCCCGGTCTTTCCAGGCTTCGAAGCGCAGGAACTGGCGGCACAGGTCAGTGATCTGGACATGGCCTTTCCGGTCCACGATGTCTGAACCGATGCTGAGCTGGTCGCCCTGCTCAGCATCCTTCGTGACGCGCCGTCGTCCGTTGCCTGTCTGTACCGCGCCCTTGACGCGGCCCTCCATGTGGAAGGTCTGACCGGCGCGGTCGATGATCTTGAGGCATTCCTTCTCGTCGCTGTCGTCGGCGAGGATGGTGTGGCCCGTCTCCGTCTTCAGCAGCACCTTCAGGCGCGGGCAGTAATACGGCGGATGGCCGTGGTACTTCGTGTGCTCGCGTTGGTCGTGGGCGTGGCCCTGGTGCTCGTTCTTGTCCTCGCAATCCAGGCACGCGCAGTCCGAACATTCGCGCTTCGATTCCTCGGGCTGTTCGCCGGGGTTGCTCTTCGCGAGCCACACGCCGGACCAGATGGGGTGCTGCACCTGGCCACCCTCGAATTCCGCCCACACCGAGGCGCCTTCCTCGGGTACGAAGAACATGCCGGTGTCCTCGTTGCCGCCGTAAGGGAAACAGGGATAGGCCCATTCGGACCAGTTCTCGCGGCCGGAGCCGAGTACGGCGGGGATTTCCAGGCGGACACGGCCGAGCCGTTCCGGGTCGTTATTGTCTCGGACGAAAGCGCGGTACTTGCCGAACCATCGGTTCCTGTACCGTTCCTCGGTCTGCCGGTCGCGGAAATCCAACATGATGCGCCTCGCATCCTACTTGTTGCGGATGACGCTGCGCAGGAGTTCGCGGACGAGACGGGCCGCAGGGGGCGCGGGCGTTTTCTTCGGGTCTGCCTTGGCCACGGCATGCTGCAGCGCGTCCTTCACCGGCGCCGCCAGCTTGGACTCCTGCGCCGCGACGCCGTTCTTCACGAAGTTCGCGCCAAGCCGCTCGATGACGCCGATAACCGCGTCCAGCGCATCGGCCTTGGCCCGGCCCCAGGCCGTGAGCTTGACGATGGCCAGCACCGTCACGATAAGCGTTACGAAGAGCTCCTTGTTGTCCAGAATGGTTCGGTAGATGGCTTCAAGCTGTTCCACGGTCTTCTCCTCCGTTGTGGTTCATGCCTGCCTGTGCGCCCGCCTGCCCCGCTGGGGCGGTAGGCAGGTCGCACGCAGACAGGGCTTCTTCGTAAGACACATACTTCCCGCCAAGGCGGCCCCAGCGGGCCTTCGTTCCGCGCACGTCGACGTGGACGAATCCCTCTTCGGGATAGACGCCGATGCCGCCATCGCGAAAAGCGGGGATCGACTCGGCGAGTTGCGCCAGGCGCTTCGGCGTGAAGCCCTTGGGGCACACCACGTCCGCTGCCGTCCCGAGGCAATGCTGGCTGTCTGGCGTTCCGCTCACGGCCTTGTTGTGCGTCCGGCAGCGGAACCCGCTCGAAATCACGAGCGGGACGCCCGCGTGGCCGTGCAGTTCCTGCAGACCGAGAACGAGTTCCGGCATTACCGGGGCGCTGTGGCCGCAGCATTGTTTGCCCTTGCACGCGAATTCGTGACGGCTGAAGTTTCTCGTCAGATCACCCATGGTCGCTCCGCTCCCAGTTCTTCGGTCACCCGGTTGTCCGGTTTCTCAGTAGGTCAGTTGAAGCGCTCACCCGTATCCGCGTCGATGGTGACCATGTCCGCAATGGGCAGGCCCGCATCCGTATCTGATTGCGCTTCTTGTTCGTTGGCCGTGCCCTGCGTGTCGCCGGCCTTGTCGCCCGCGCCCTTGCCAAGGGCGTTCTTCTTCAGTTTGAGTTCGCACGAATAGCCGCGCTTGCCGATGTGGTGGCGCACGGAATGGCAGTAGTAGACGCCGGAGAACTTGCGGCCCACGCCGGTGACTTCGACGTTCTGTTTGGCGCGCAACGAGGGGATTCCGATGGTCTTCGCCGTGGCTTCGACCTGGCGCATCTCCGCTTCTTTGAACTTGCCTTCGGCGGCGTCCTGCGCGGGTTCCTGCCGGGGTTCCTGGTCGAACGCTTCGGAGCGTTCGAAGGACGGCACGATCTCGCCCGTCTGCTGTTCCTTGTATGCGCCCTCGCCGGTGTTGCCATCGACGAGGTAGGTCTTGCGGCCGAGCGAGCTGCGTTCGGGGGTCGTGTCGTTGTTGGCCGTATGTTCGACGGGTTCCTTCTTGCGCGGGTCCACGCCGACGGTCTTCGTCTCGACGCCCGCTCCTTTCGCGCCCTGGGATTGCGTCGACGGGCGGAAAGAGCGCAGTAGGCCTTTGCGGTCCGTGAAGTATTCGAGGGTGAGCGCGGGGGCGGCTTCAAGGTCGCGGGGATGAAAGTGTAGTTCGTCGTCCTGCACGTAGAAGGCATAGCCCGTTACGCCGTCGCCGTCCCTGGCGCGCGCCCTGGCCGCGAGTTCCTGGAGGAACTGGGCATCGGGAATGTTGCTCTGCGAGACGCGCAGGTGCTGATCGCGCGTGGCCGTTACGACGGGACGCAAACCGTTTGCCAAAGCAATTTCCTCGGCGATGTCCGAATAGGCGATGCCCGGCGCGGGCTTCTGCCAGACCTTCTGGTTCTGCTTGCCTGCGAGTTTGTGGCCCTTGTCGTAGGCCTTGATGCGGATCGTGGGCGCGTCCTTCTCCGGGAAATCGTAGTCGATGTCCTTGATGACCGCCTTCTTGCGCGGCGACAGGTTGCCCACGTAGCCGAACCGCGCCACGATCTCGTTGCCCTCCTGGAACAGCGGATCGTCCACGAACTGGAGGTTCCGGTTGGACACCCGCAGCTCGAGTTCGTCCATTTCTTCTTCGTTGTCCGTGAAGGAGAAGGACTCGATCTCCTGCGTGATGTCCTTCGAGAGCGATTGCCCCTCGATCTCGATCAGGAAGGTCGGTTTGAAGGTGTCCAGGTCCACGATGGCTCATCTCTCTTCCAGTAGGCGTTCTTGTCGCGAACAGCCCCTATTGGTTACATACCGGAAGAATCGGAAAACTGCCGATGACCTGGACGGGAAATATCTGGCTCCCTCTTGCACAAATGCTCGTGGTCCGCATCAATGACCGAATAAGCTAAGGCCTGCGCATGAAAACCACTTCACGGATGGGAAGAGAAAGCCAGATTGAGGATTCTCCTACGTGACAATTTAGGGTAGAATCAGCAAAAGTGAAACGTATCCTTGCTGAGAGGAGAACTTGATGGAGCGTCAAAGAAGAGAGGGCGTGTCGGATGAACTGGTCTTACGCCCGATGAATGAACCAAGCCAGATTACCCATAAGCTGAAAGTTCTTCATGAAATGTGCTTGTTTGAGGGCAGATTCCAGAGACATGACAACAAGCACATGATTAGACTTGATCGGCGAGCAGATAATATGGGAGGCGACCAACTGCATATTCGTCGGTGCGACGGTCAGCAATGGGCATATCGTTTCAACGGCTCCAGGAGTGAGCCAAACAAGTACACTGTACCGGCCACAAACGCTGTCAAGGACATTGTTTCCAGCGTTTTTAATGTCGACCGATCACTAATCGAAGAAGTTCGCGTGGTTGATGCCGATGATGAGCGGATTCTCGTAGAGATCTATTTCGTGTGATTCAGTTGGCCTCATCCGATCAGCCTCATCTGGACATGCTCGACGGAGGGAATCCGCAGGACTGTGCCGGGTTCGAGATCCAGCGGGAAGAAGATGTCGTTGTAGTCGCAGATAATCCACCAGAGCTTGGCGTCTCCGAGGTGGCGGTGGGCGATGATGTCGAGCCGCTCACCGTCGGTCACGGTATGGAAGCGGTCGTCGTACCGGGGTGTGGCATCAATTCGTTGTCGAGTCCCGAAGCTTTCCTCGTCGCCGTCTCGGTACAAGACACACGGCGCATATCGCGAATCCTTTCCGATCATTGGCGCACCTCCGTGTAGTTGACCGACTCGTCCACGTATTCCTCCAGAACCAGGTCTACCTCAGCGTGCTGCGGCAGGAGGTTATCGCGGTCAAACATGTGGAAATACCGTGCCTTCACATTGCTCACGACGCATTCGACGCCGGGGTACAGGTCGCCAAAGATGAACAATACCCGGTGTGGGGCGTTCTTGAGCATGGTGCCCGCGTGTTCCGGATAGAGCAGCGACCGCAACCAGTGGACCTTCTCCTTGACCGGCCCCTTGAACAGATGCAGCTTGAACGCAATCTTGCGCGGCTTGCCGGAAACATACTGGTAACGGGGATGACTCATGCCCGGGATCTCGACCTCGGCATAGTCCGTGGACTTGTCGTCGGCGATATCGTCCGGATTGTACTGAAACTCCAGCCGCTCGTTGGTGTCGATATCGACGATGTAGCCCTTTATTTCCCGCTGGTCCCAGCCCACCTCAAATCTCCGTGAGTTCGGCGACCGCCTTGCCCAACCGCTGCGCCTGGGCCATCTCGCGGCGCATCCCGTCCGACACTCCGTCCCCCACATAGGCCCAGACCTCGTCACACACCGCCATGAACTCGAGTCCGCAGGCGATGCCGACCTCCCGTTCCTCGGGCTTGGTATCGTCCACAAACTGGGGATACAGGAGGTGCGGCGCGAAAGGCGCATAGCCTCGCTCAACCGCCCGGCGGCAGAGCGTGCGGGCCGTCTCGACGTTCCGGTCCACGTCGCTCGCGAACCGGCTGCAGATAAAGACACGTTTCATGTGTACTCCTCACAACGTTTCGTAGTTGCGAATCTTCTGTTCGCGCATGTCCTTGTATACGGCCTCCGCTACCACGCGTCCGTCGATCTGCGTGGTTACCGCGAGGTCGATGGGGCGCTCGGCCACGGCATCCAACCGTGCCATGACGCCTTCCAGGAGCATGCGGAACGAGGCGTCGCGGTCCTGTACGGTTTCCCCCGTATCGCCCTGTCGCTGGCGCTGTTCCGTCAGGATTTCCATGCGCCGGACAGGTAGTTCGGGCGAGGGCATTGAGGGAGCAGCCGTAACCGGCGGCATAGGTCCAAGGGCTTGCGGAAGCAGATCAACAGGAACCGCGCCCGGAAGACTTGGCTGCTGCATTTCCCATTGGATCGGCATCGTTGCCGGTGCGAGCCGTGGCATGGCCGCCGACACCATCGCGGGAAGCGTCAGCGGCGCCAATGAGGGGACAGCCGGTTGAACTTGCGCGGCAAGTGTCGCCCTGGGCAACGCGGGAACGTCCGGTGACAAGTGAAGCGGAGCCTCGAAGTCTGGCACGCCGGGGAATGAGCCAATCGTGATTGGATCGACCAGTCCTGGGACATTCATCATGCCAGGCACGGCAGGGTACAACTGCGCGGGCAGGTCCACGTCCGGCAACTCAGGTGAAGACGCAATGATGTTTCCCGCGATGGTCGCATCAAGCGCAGGCATGCTCAGGGGTTGAAGGTTCGTCCCGAGTTCCAGTTCTGGAACGGGACGCGGAAGGACATCCATCGTCATGGGCGATAGTATTGTTGGAGCATCCCATAACTGCGCCGAGACCGGGACGTTTATCGCAGGCGCTTCGGGTAGTGCCATGCGTGGCGTGACAACTGGCGCGGGAATCCTGGCCATGTTCATTCCCGTATCGAGCGGAAGGGCGGGCGATTCCAGAATCACCGGACGAGCAACAGCTTCTACGTCCCCAGGAGGTACTGCAAGCGCGGAGAAGGCAGGCTCTTGTGAAGCCTGTACCATCGTAATCGGCGCAGGCTGAGCAATACTCGTTGCCGCGAACGTATCCGGTACGGCCCCGGCTATTACCGGCGTCAAGAGGAGGGCGGCCTGGAAGGTCCGTGGAATCAGCGAGGTATCGAGCCGCAGCATGACTTCCGCGAAGAGCTTGGGCAGTTGCTCTGTAAGCACGGGCTTTAGATTGAGCGCCGCCTCCAACGCCCGGGGCACGAATTCCTCGCGCAGTCTGGGAATGAGCGACACCTGCTGCGTGATGACGGGGACCGCTGCAACCGGCACAGTAACCGGAGCCGGAGGCGGCGTGCCCACAGGCTGCGGTGCTTCCGTTCCGGCCACCCAGGAAGCGGCGCTCTTCAGACCACCCCAGATGCCGCCGGCCACCTCGCCCACGCCCTTGAGCGCGCCACGCCCCACGTCCATCACCGTGCCGCCGACACTCGCCGCGATATCTTTCGCCTTCCCAAGCACGTTTCCGGCCGCCGAAGCCACACTCGCCAGACCGGACTGAATGGCGCCTACCACCGAAGCGATGCCATCGCGCAGACCGTTCCACAGCGCGGTGGCGCGTTCGCCGATGCGCGCAAAGGCGCCGGTCATGGCGTCATGGATGCCCGTCGCGGCGGATTGCACGCCCTGGGCGAATCCGTTCAGACCTTCCTTGATGCCACTCCATACCGATTGCAGCCCCGGTAAGATGGATTGTGCCGCGGCAGTGACCGTCTCGAAGGCTGACGATGCGCCCGTCCGCACCGTTTCCCATAAGATCCCGGCAACAGCCGCCCCTGCCTCGAACGGCGCGGCGAGGATGTTGCCGATACCGGAGAACAGGCTGGCGATACCCTCGGGAATCCGGCCCAGCGCGGACAGTAGGGCGCCGCCCAACGAGACAATCGCTTCGAGCGGTGCCGCGAACAAACTCGCGATCCCGCTCGCCAGCGCCTTCAGGATACCCGCGCCGAACTCGAAAGCCCGACTCAGCAATCCGCTTTCGCCGCCGGAGAAGAAGCCGATGACCTTCTCGAACACATTCTGAAGTAAACGCAAAGGAAACAGGGCCAGAGACAAGATACCTGCTCCCAGCGTTCGAAGAATGGAAGCGCCGAAGGAGAACACATTCCCCAAAATGCCGCCCCCATCACTGGTGAAGAGTCCGCGAATCCAGTCGAAGACGCGCCCAATGAGACGGAATGGAAGAAGTATGACCTCACCCAGTCCGGAAAAGAGGCTGCCGATAGCCGACGGAACGGCCTTCAACCCCGACCACAGCCCGGCAAGCACGTCCTTTGCCCGCCGGAATGGGGTCAGCAGGAACTGGCCCACCGCGCCCGCGATGGCCTTGAGTCCGTCCACCAGCGACATGTCGCCGGTCAGCACCCGCCAGACCGCGTGAATGATCCTGCCCGCCGCCACGAAGGCCTGCGCAATCATCCGCACCGGCAGCAGGAAGCGGTAGGCGAATTGCCCGGCCCATACCAGGCCAGACACGATTATCTTTGCCGCCCAGGTCACGGCCCGTACCACGATGGCCAAGCCCCGGACAATCAGCGACAGGTTCCAGACCACGACGCGCAAGGCGTAGGCCAAGCCCTGTAACAACACCCCCGCCACGGTCCCGACGACCTTGCCGAAGCTGCGCCATGAGGCGCCGTCCGTGGCCCCGGCCGCCACGCCAAAGACCTCCAGGATGGAGAACACCGCCCGGCCCAGCGCGCCGAAGGCCGTCATGAGCGATTGCACGGCGGGTTCGAGTATGGCGCGGATGCGCCCAAACACTTCCGAGAACGCGCCCCACAGCCCGGCCAGAAACTCGCGGACCCGGTGATAGATCCGGAAGACCGTGGTAACAAAGCCCATGAGTCCCGCCGCCTCGAGCTTCTGGGCCAATTCCGCAGACATTTGCCCGACGCCGCCATTTAGGGACCCTACCAGCGCCTGGATGCCCTGGATCGCAAGTCGGGCTTTTTCCCAGACGCCCACGACCATGTCGCGAATGCCGCCGAAGTTGGTCTCCCAGGCTTTCTTCATCAGGTACACCGCCAGAACGACGCCCGCGATGGCCGCCGTGACCGGAAGGAACCATGCGGCAATGGCCGAACCCACGCCCGCCGCCGAAGCGCCGATGGCCAGGATGCCCGCCTTGATGGCCGGCAGGGCGAGACCAAGCATGCCGATGCCCGCCACGACACCGCCCGCCGCCACGAGGATGCCGCCTAAAGCCATGGACAACGTCAGGACCACGCGCGTCACCCCGGGACTCGCCTTCGCCATCCGCTGCAGGAAGAGAATCACCTTCGAGATACCGCCGATGACCGGCGCCACGACAGGCAGCAGCGTCTTGCCCAGCGTCTCAAAGAGATTCCCGAGCTGCTGCCGCAGGAGAAGGAACTGCGCGCCTATATCCATGTTCATCGCATTGGCCATCTCCTCCGTCACCGCGGCCCCGGACAGCATGGCCTTCTGTATGGACTGGATATTGCCTTCGAGCGCGCCGAGTCCCTGCGACATCTGCAACACGAACTTGACGGCCTCGTCGGAACCGAAGGCCTTCTTCAGTTGCACCTGGGCCGCCGCCTGCGAGAGGTCCGGGAACTGCCGCTGTACCTCGCGGAGCACATCGACTACGCCCTTGAGCCGCCCGGACGAATCCGTGAACGAAAGCCCCAGTTCCTCGCCGGCCTCGGCGGCCTTCATCATGAACGCCTTGTACAGCGTGCCCGCCTCGGACCCGGGCATGGTGGTCTGAAGCTGCCCGAGGATCGCGAGTTGCTCTTCCAGGGGCACATGCGATGCCGCCGCCACCGCGCCGATATTCTTGATGGCATCCGCCATCTGCCGCCCGGTCGTCTTGAAGGCTGCCACGGTCTGAGACAACGCGCCGGAGAAGGCGGTCGCCCATTCCATGTCGCTCATGTCCGCCATGATGGGTTTGAAGATGCCGTAGGCCGTCGTGAACGTACCGACCATTTCGTCCGTCGTGGCCTTGGTCGCCTTGCCGGTGAGCGCCGCCATGCGCGTGAATACGCCGACGGCCTCGTCGCTCAGGCTGGCCAGCGCGGATTTGACGTCGTATGTCGCCGTGATGAACTGGGCCTTCCGCGTTCCGGCCCACTGATTTGTAAAGGACTCCGCAGCATTTTCAATGGCGTTGAGGTCCTCAACGCCCAGCGAGGCGAGTTCGCCGAGGGCCTTCTGCGACTCGACGGTCGACGCCACGAGCGCGGAGGGCACGGCGAGCATGGCCAGGCCCGCGCCGATCATCATGGTGCCCTTCTGGATGCGGTCGAGGTTGCGCGTCATCCGTTCGCTGGCCGCCGCGACGGACGCATCCAGCGATTGCATCGACGACTGGACGCGCATCGCATTCCGCGAAAACGCGTCCTTCATCGAGACGATAACGCCCAGCCCAAGGTCGTTCACTTCTTGCGCTCCATCGCTTTGCGCTCGTGTTCGAGCTGCGTTTCCAGCATCTCCACAAAGCGGCGGCGGACGTGCGCGGGTATGGCCATCACGTCGCCATAGCTCCAGTGCAGTCCGCCGTAGGCCAGGAAGAAGGCGTCGGTCAGAGGGTGGCCGCCTGGGGGAATAAAAAAGCCGGTTCCGCCTCGAGTCGCGTCTGGATGGCCGCGCCGCAGGCCAGGCAACTCGTCCGGATGACCGTGTCGATGCCGCCATCCTTCGCGCGCATTTCCGCGCGCAGCGCATTGAGGTCATAAGCGGGCAGGTCGAGGAATGTCTTTCGTGTCGGCGGTTTGCCGCCCAGTTCCTTGATGCGCATGAGCATGGCCGAATGGATGCCCGGATTCTTCAGGGCCACGAGCCGTTTTTCCATGTGCCCGTCGAGCGGCATGAAGACTACTTCCTTCTCCGACTTCGGCAGCTTGAACCGGAATTCGCGTTCGGCGGGGTACGGCGTGACCTCAAGATCTTCGAGGTTGATCTCGACCGGATTGTCCTCGCCGCAATACGGGTCCGGACAATGCAGGGACAGCGCCACCTCGTCGCCGAAGGAAATCTGGCGCAGCTTCACGAGCAGGAAGAGCCGGTCGCCGCTGAGCAGCCCAAGCACGTCTTCCATGGCCGGTGCGTCATTGCCACCGAGACTTTCCAGGCAGTTCAAGAGCACCTGGTTCACCGCCGCGCCGTTCTTCATCAAGCGGCGGTCGGTAAGCAGCGATTCCTCGTTGCCGGTAATGGGGCGTAGTGCGGCCTCGATGCCGCTGGGAAGTTCAAAGGTATGCATGTTGGTTCTCCTCAATCGTCTGTCCAGAACTGGTAGCAGATGGTGAGCGACTCGATGGTGTTCTCCGTGTTGCCGCCCTCGAGTTCGGTGTACTCGACCTTCTTCACCCAGGCGCCGTGCAGCGTCCAGCGCCGCGTCTCGTTGCCCGAGCGGTCATAGCGCACGACGTCGATATCGCGCATGTAGTCGTTCGGCAGACCGCCGGTCGTGGCGTTCACGTCCACTTCCTGCTTCAGCCAGTCGAGCGTGGCCTCGTCGGTGCCGTCCTGGAGGATGCCTTTCTCCAGCACGATGTCGTCGAACTTCACGCGGCCCGCCACCTTCTGGTCGAACATGGAGCCGCCCGGCGCGAAGACGACCTCCTCGAATTCCGTCGTCGGTTCCTGGCCCTTCTGGAACAGGGCCACGTCGAAGCCGTTCACCTCGATGGCGAATTGCCAGTTCTGATAGAGGCTCTTCGGCATGTTGCCACTGCGCATTGCGGATATCTCCTATGCGTTGCCGAGGACTTCCGAGAAGGACGCCCCGGTATCGGTCATGATGAAGTTCAGTTCGATGAATTCCGCCGTCTTCGTGGGTTTAACGAAGACGCGGCAGATGAGTTCGTAGCGGTCGATGACAGCGGGCGTGTTGGTCTCCTCGTCGCACTGCACCGCGAAGTCGTAGAGTCCGCCCTTGTCCTTGATGTCCTGGAGGAAGGGCCGGATGAGCCGCAGCAGCGCGCGCCAGGTCTGGGGATTGTTCGGCTGGAAGACCACGAAGCGCGAGGACTCGGCGATGGCTTCTTCCATATACATCATGAGCCGCCTCACGTTGACGCGGTCCACGGCGGACGGCTGGCTCTGCAGGGTCCGCTGGCCCCAGATGTTGATACCCGTATCGGGGAACACGGCGATGACGTTCACTCCCTCGGGGTAGAGAACATCGCGCTCACCCCGGCTGGTCTTGTACGCCACCGAGAGCGCATTCAGGACGCGGCCTCGGTCGATGCCCGCCGGCGCATACCACACCTCGGTCTTCTGGTCGCTGCGGGCGTAGCACCCTGCCACCGCGCCCGAAGGCGGAATCAGCTTCGACTTCCCAGTCATCGGGTCGGTGATTTCCAGCCACGGGTAGTAGAGCGCGGCATAGGAGGAGTTGAAGGCCGCGTGCGAATAGAGCCCCTGGCCCTTGCGGAAATCCACGGCCTCCTGCGGTTCCAGGTGGATAGGCGTATCCGCAAGGAAGATGAGGTCCTGCCGGCCTTCCACGTAGGCGACGGCGCCGCTGATGACCGGCGCCGTGGTCACGCCGGGGATGGACAGGATGTTCAGCGCATCCACTTCGTCGAAGGCATAGACGCCCGTGTGCTGGGAGGGGTCGCCCAGATAATCTATGTCGGAAAGGTCCGCTAAACCGTCTTCGCCGCCGGAAAGCGTTTGATTGCCCACGGCGGGCCGGTCCGTCGCGAGGCCCGTGGTTGCGGAAAGGTCGCGCGTGGTGATCCAGTTGGACTTGCCGTTGACGGCCAATTCGACATGGTTCGCGGAGGACTCGTCCATGGACAGACCCTTGAACACTTCGACCACGTTGCCCTTGTAGCGGACCGTGAGGTCAAAGGCGTTCGCGGAGTCCTGGCTATTGTCCGCGATTTCCACGGAGAGCCGGTCGCCCCAGACGCCCTCATTGATCGCCGATACTTCGAGCGTGTCCGCCGAATTCGCGCCTCCGGCGAGCGTTGCTTGCGCGGCGGCTGCGACCACACCGTTGTCCGTGGTCGCCGCCGACACCAAGGCCGACGCCGCGAGGTGTGCCGTAACGGCCGCGGCCACTTCGTCCGCCGTACTGATTGCCTCGCCCGTGTCGTCCGTGGCCAGATGGACGGCAATGGCCGTTCCCGTGACTTCAACTGACAGCGGGGTATCGTTGCCCGCCGCAATAAGTGCGATGGAAATGGCATTACCCGCCACGCCGGGATTCCTGGCGGTCCATGTGATCCGGTCCGTACCCGGCGTACCCGTCCGCAGTACCGCCGCAACGGCATTTCGTCCCGTGAGCGTGGCCGTGGCCTTCTCCGCCGTGAGCGTGCTCCGGTCCGTCGGATCGGTTAGATGGGCGACGCGGTTCACCCAGAGCACCGCGCCGCCATTGTCGAAGAAGGCGCGCGCGGCATAGGCGAGGTATCCGGCGGCGATATAGCCGCCGAAGGTGTTCATGAACTGTTCCCAGCTCGTCACGAGCGTGGGCTTGTTGATGGGACCGCGTTCCGCGATGCCCACCATGGCCGCGGACGAGGTCGAGATCTGTTTGACGTAGAAGCTGAAGTCCGTCTCGCGGACCATCACGCCGGGGGAGAGTTGTGTCGTCATGGTTACTTGCCCTTCCGCGTGCGTTTCCCGCCGGAAATAACCTTGGCCGGAGACTCCGACGAGGTTTCCGCCGGAGCCACGATTTTGGGCCGGTCGGTTTTCCGGAGGTCCACGTAGTTGCGCCGCTGGGCCTGCTCGAGTTCCGGCGATACCAGATCCGAGGCAATGGTGCGGCGTTCACGCGGCCCAAGGTGCAGGCTCGTACCGTCCGCCAACTGGAACGTCAGCGGCTGAAACAGAAGGTTTCTCACTTCAATCATGGTTTTCTCCTTGTAGAGGGGGTTCATGGGTTCGGGTTTCTTCGATGCCGCCGGTGTACTGGAAGGTACGGTCGCGAATGAGCTTGCCCTCGTGGACGATGCCGTCGTAGACAGGGCAGTCCTCGATCCGGGCGCGGCCGCTCGCTTGGCGCAGGTTGGAAAGGTTCACGCGCTTCAGGCCGCCCAACGGAGTGAGTTCGGTGAGATTGAGCGTCCCGTCCGGCGACAGGTCGAGCACCGGATGGACCTGGTAGAACCGCGCAACGCGCTCCTGGAACTCCAGTAGTTCCGGTTCCGTGGCCGTCGTGACGATGACGTCGAAGTCCAGGTGGTAGAGGCGCGGGGCGCTGCATTCCTCGTAGGAAAGCGCAGCCACATCGCGCTCAAGAAACCGCGCCGGCGTCCGCCGGACTGTGTTCTCCGTGAGCACCGGCCCCTGCAGCAGGACACTCGGCATCCGCTTGACCTCGAAGACATCGTCCGCCGACACCAGCACGGCATCCGGATGGATGTCCCGCTTCACCAGCCGGATGAATTCCTCGACGACTTTCCGAATCGCGCTCAAACCACGGTCCTCCAGTAAGCACTCTGAGGGTTACTTACCGGAAGGCGCTGGGAAGTGTCGGGGGAAAGCTGGACAAAAACCTGGGCCGGATGCATAATACGAAAATATAGGTTTTGTGTTGTTTTAGAGCCAGGACATTTCTGAAGATATGTAAATAGTACTCGAACCATGGAGCCTTTTAGATCTAGTGGGAGATGTGAACGATGAAAGTGAGTTCGCAGAATATCAGTGATGAAGATGTGAAAAAGGGAGGGAATGAAGTCATGTGTGATCCCAATGGTAAAGGGCTGTCGCGCGGAAACTCCTCCCTCGAACCCAATGAAGTTCAACCGCTTCATCGGGAATTGCGCTACAATGTGTGGGCCAACATGGCTGCTGTGATTGGTATAGGGTTGGCCTTCGTTGCGGGTAGTTCCCATTTTGGGACAGGCTCTCTATGGGGTTCAATAGGAGTGAGTGTAGGAACGGGCCTTCTGTCCGCAGGCATTATTGGATGTATCCTGGACTACCTGTGGGATAGAACACGAACTCGCATTGCCAATGCATACATGAAACAGTCTGTGAAAGAGATTGAGCAAACTGTAGTTGGTGTGAAAGCCAACATAGAAAAAATGTCTCACAACGTCGGAGAAGATGTTAAATGCATGACTGAGGATGTTACGAAGAACCTCAAAACCTTCCAGAAGCAACTACAGGGTCTTCAAGGACGACTAGAAGCCTTCGAAAATATCGGGTTGAGTTACTGCCACCCAACTCGTGCTCTTGCGGCAAGCCATTTTCTGCCATATGCCAAGAAGAAGCTAGAACCGCTGGGTCAGCAGCAAGATGAAGCTCTACCAATCGACAACTCGGGTTCAGAACGAGACTGCGATCGTTGCGTAGGAACAATCAATGTGGTTTCCAGTTCTGCACGTGGTCTTATTGGGCACCTTGATAGGGAGGCTAGACCGGATCAGGAGCAATGGCGTTATCTCATGATGAAACACCCTAACAATTTCAGAATATTGTTGACGCACCCGGCTTTTGCCCATCTACGTCAACCGGCCGAAGAACGAGGTACGGGTGAAATTGAATGTGAGATCATAAAGACGATGCTTTTCCTGCATTGTGTATGTGGTATGAAAGCTAAATCCTTGCGACTTTACCGAGGCAGTCCAAGTGTATTCATGCTTGAGGTAGATCAGCATGTGTTGCTAAATCCATATTCGTATGGAAAGATGGCGATGGATACCCTTTGCCTTGAGTTTGACATAACACGGTCTGAACCCGAAAACATACCCAACTCCGATGTTGGGAAGAAGTACGTCAAGGAATTCGCAAATAAACACTTTCACGAGCCATGGTTCTTTGACAGCAAACGAGTTGATGGTCGCCCATTGGTCCAGCCAGTGAGTGAGCTAGAGGATATCCTGAGTACATTTGAAGAATGTGTTTATATATCCAATCCGGCGCGGCTTCGTTTTACGGCGGCCCAGATTGAGGAACTTGATTCATGTCTGAATGTGAGGCTCCCTGAGCAATATCCCTCATTTACAGCAAGGAATGAGAATGTATTCGCAAAGCGAGTGCAATCGCGAAGTCTGAAACTGCGAGAAGACGAGGGTACTGTCGGGTGAGGGTAAAAGGTGGTTGAATGAACAGTGTGATAGGTATTCTTGAGAGCCTATAAAGCTTTTCCGAGAGCAATCCTGTAATTCTCCAGAATCTCTTCCCGGTACTGCTGCATCACCGGATGCAGAAACGGACGCGCGGGGATGATGATGGTCGCGCCATTGGGGTGGTGGATGGTGGCGCCGTACTCCATGACCGCGCCGATGTTCACCACGTCCTCGCCCTGGGGATTGACCGTCCCCCGCAAAAGCCCGACAAAAGCCTTGTCCGCCATGATCTTCTGCGTGATAGCGTTGACCAGAAACCCCGTATCGATAAGGGCCTTGCTGGAGCCTTTCCGGTCGATGGTGCTTTCCGCCAGCTTCGCGAAGGGCACGCCGCCGGGCGCCTGACTCTTGATGCCCCGCTGAATCTCCCGCACGAGCAACACCGCGTTTTTCAAGGTGGCCGCCCGCAACGCCGCAGCCATGCGAGGTCCAAGCGAGTTCCCAAGAACGGCTTTGGCCTTGGCCCAATCTCCCGTGCGCCTAACCGGCATGGAGCTTCACCAGCCGCAGAGACTTGTGCGTGACTACGCCGAACAGTCGCTCTTCAACTACCGCCTGTACGCGGTACGCCTCACCTTCGGCCAGAAGCCGGTCTTCGGCCCGGACATCCGCCTCCGTCAATACCGACGCCACGGCATCGATGTCGCCGGGCAGATCATCCGGGGGCGTGCGATTCAACTCCAGGGGAATCGTTCCAACCTCATTGAACTGTCCCTCGTCGTGACCATAGAGATTCTCGCCGGTCTCCCGGCGGAGGATGGTGCCCTCCTGTCCCGACCCGCATATCAACGCCCGCACGTCGGACACGGCCGAAGCGCGCTCTGGGCCTGACAATAAGGACATACGTTCACTCCCTGCTCATAGACAACCGGGACGATGTGCCCCGGATGAACAAAATAGTCATCCTCGGCGAGGACCGCCTCGGGCTTAACGTCCTTCAGCCGCGACCGGTATTGATCCCGCAAGTCGGATTCGAGCTTTGCCCACTGTTCGGGCTGCCTGCTCTTGTCCACCCGCTTGTCGCCGCTGCTGAAGGCGAAGGCATTCGCCGTCCGCGACCGCATGACTTCGCACGCATGAATCCGGGCCAGCAGGAGCAGGAGTTCCTGCTCCACGCCCTCCGGCGCGGGTAAGATCTCCCCGTCCACGATGGCGAAGGCCATCTCCAGATCGCGGGCGAGCATGAGCGCCGCCCGGTGCAGACACCGCGTCAGGGTGGTCTCGTCAAAGAGCGTCGCATCAGCGTCGCCGAGGTCCGTGCGTAAGACGGCCAGCAAATCACTCGTTGCCACCCGTCAGTTCCTTCTTCTTCTGGCCGAGCGCATCCAATGCCGACCGCCGCTTTTCGGTGCGCATCTGCGCCTTGGCGCGTTCTGGGTCATCCAGCGTATTCACGCTCGCGATGGCCTCCTGGGCGGTCGTTGTAGGCAGGTTCGGCGTCTCAGGCGCCTGTTCCTGCCCTGACTCTTCCGTTTTCTTCTCAATCCGCGCCAGATGTCCGGAGGCGACCAGCGCCTCCATCTGTTTCGTGAGCGTTCCCACCTCGACGGTCTGGCCCGGCGTCAGCTTTAGTCCGGCATCGGCGATCACGAGCATGCCCCGGCGTATGTTCTTCACTCTTTCCATGGCCTATATCCTCCTCAAGTGCCGAGAATCTTGATCTTCGTGAGGATATCCGGGCGCGTGACGCCCTGGCCCAGTTCCGACCACACGAGCCAGCCCGTCTTGAAACGGGTCTTCTGCTCGATAGCCTCGGTCTTGAGCGCCTCGCGTATGGGCATCTTGCCGACTTCCTCGTCAGGCACCAGCAGGATTTCGTTCAACGGCATGGCCGAGGTCAGCAGGATGCCGCCGGTGCCGTAATTCTTGATGACGCCCTTGGCGCGCAGTTCCTGCTTTGTCTGCGGATCGAGGTCCCAGCCGCGCATGTCGTTGAAACGCCGCCCACGCATGACGATGTACTTCACCGCGAGTTCCATGTCCTCGATCATCGAAATGGCTTCGTTGAGGCCATCCGCCGTGAGAACATTGCCGGAAATCTCGACCGTGTTTGCCGCGGGCACCGCCGCCGAGATGACGGTAAGCGTGCGCTTGTCGATTTCCTTGCGGATTTCGTCCGCCGCGCCGGTCTGGATGTCGGTCAGCGTGCCGATGTTGCCGTGTTTCAAGACAGAGATATCCACCATCGGCGCGGAATGGATACGGTTTGTCGGGAATTCGACCTCGTCCTTGCCGACTTCCTGTTCCCGCGCCTCGCCTTCCGTGCTGATCCAGTGGGCCTTCACGGTGGGCTTCTTCTGGTAGACGGGCCGCTCGCCCTTCGGGAGCGTATGCTGCGTGAGCAACAGCGAAGAGATCTCCTTGCGCTTGATCTCCTGCTCGATAGGCGCGGCGATGGCCGCCGCCAGGGCGCGCATGCCCTCGGGAGACTCGAGCGCTTCGCTCATGAGCCGCGCCATGGTCTCCATGTATTCTTGGCTGTGAATGTTCACGTTCTTGGTTTTCATGATGATTGGGATTCCTTTCCTCAGACGAGCAGCCGGAACTTGAGCGTTCCGCCGGCCACGGAAATGGCGCGCGCGACGACCAGTTCGCCTTCGCCGATGGTTCCGCCAGTGAGTTTGCCGTTCGCGGAGACCTTCAGGTCGTCGTCCGCATTGATGGTTCCCTCGAATACGTCGGTCTCGTAGACGCCGCCCATGCAGTAGATGCCGGGCATTTCACCCGAGGCATAGTCCTTGATCAGCAGCCCGAAGGACGGCGCGGTGGGGTCGGTGTTCACGGCGAACAGGTCGTTCCCGGCGATGGAAACCACTTGGCCAAGGGCGCCCGCGCCCTGGATATGGCCGTCGCCGTAGGCGAGACCTCGGTGACACGGATTGATGAAAGGCATGATTCAGTTCTCCTGTTAGTCAGTTCTTCGGTTTTCCGGTTTGAACCAAAGGGCCGGTCAACGGGCCAACCGGTCTTCGTAGGCCGCCATGAACCCGTCGCGGAGCTTGTCTTCAAGGCTGGTCTTGCGGTCGTCCACGTCGCGCGGACGCACCCCGGCGTCACTGCGCATGGGCGGGTCGTCCTCGGCCTTGGCCGCCTCCTTCTTTTCCGGTTTGTCCGGCTTTTCTTCCTTCGCCTGCGCATCGGCCTTGGCCTTGCGCGCCATGCGCGAGAAAGCCGCCTCGGTCGCCGCGAAAGCCTCGTCGGAAAGCTCCGTCAGCCGCTTCAGTTCCATTTCCCGCTCGTCGTCGCCCCCGAAATCCACACCTTGCTTCTCCAGCTTGGCGAGGAGATTGCGGGCGCGGGATTTGTTCGCCGCGGCCTGCCGTTCCGCTTCGAGTTCCTCGACGCGTTTCTGCAGCTCGGCGACCTTGGCCTTCAGCGCCTTGTTCTCCTTCTCGAGTTCGTTGATCCGTTTCTGCGGATCGTCCGTGCCCGGGTTCTCCGGCGCGCCGCCGGCGGGCTTGTTCTTCGCCGCCTCGGCTGCCTTTTCTTCGTCTTTCTTCGTCTTTTCGTCCATGTCGGAATCTCCTTTGGATGGATCGTTGCCTGGTTGTTGTGAGGCGACCTGCAGAATCCGCGCATTCTCGTCCGCGCCCTTGCGGTCGAGGAGGCCCAGCCCCGTGAAGGTCACGCCGTGGAGGATTTCATAGACGGGCTTGCCGCCCGATTCGCCGCCCTTCATCTTGCGAAGGTGCGGACAGTAATCGTTCTTGTTCTTGACCCGCTTACCGCAGACGGAGCACTCGCCCTCCGCGTAGTCGCATTCCATTGAGACCTGCGCGATGATGCCCTTGCGCATGAGCTTGTGGGCGAGCCGCGCATGTTCGCTTTCCTGCACGTAGAGTTCGCCCACGCATTCGATGCGCCCGCCGGTCTCATCTTCGAAGTAATCGGCCGCGACGATGCCGCCCACGATGTCCACGAAGTCCTGCGAGTGCTGCAGGTCGATCTTCTTGTTCACGGCGGTCATGTGGCGGCTGGAGAGTTCCTCCGCCGTGAAATGGTCGCCGTTCTTGTTGGTGCCGGTCCGGCAGAGGACGAAGGTGAACTGCGGATCGCCATCCGGCCCGGAGCGCATGGCTTCGGCGGAAAGGCCTTCACGGCTATCAAGCAGCACCTCGACGGGAATCGTCGTGTGGAAGTTCGCTGCGGCGGACAATGGCGCGGGCCGGGGTGTCTCCCCGGATTGGGCGCCAGCCGCCCGTCGGCAGACAAAGAGCCGCTCCTTCGCATGCGACGCATCGCCATGCCGCGAGGTGATGTTGTAGTGGTGATCCTTACTCTGCATGCGGCTGTCGCGGCCCAGACCGGCGATGATCTTCTTCATTTCCTGCTCGTTCGGATACGCGTGGTCCCGGTACGAGATGAGCCAGTGCGGGATATGTTTGGCGTTCGCGAGGAAGGTCTGGAAAAAGACTGCGGCGTTGGCCTTAGTCACGGTCTCGTGATCGGTCTCGTAATACTTGACCTTCGTGTCCGCCCGGAGCGTGAGGCCCCTCCAATAGGTCATGAGCCCTTCGACGAAGTGGTAGGACCGCTCATAGTTGGTCGTCGAGAACTCGGTGGCGTAGGGCGGGTCAAAGTAGGCGAGGTCCGCCTTCACCTTCGGAAGCAGGACATTCACGTCCTCGCAATGCGCTTTACACTCTTCGCCATTGTCGAAAACGAGCGCGTTGATACGTCGCACGTTGTCCGCGAAGCGTTCCTTGAACTCCTCGGGGGTGTCCTGCCGCCGCCCGTAGCCTGTCGAGGACGAGAAATGACCGAAACCGCCCTTGCCGCTCATGCAGGTTTTGCCCAGCGCAAACAGGGCGATGTCTTTCTTGAATCCCTCGAGCCGGTCGCAGTTGGCGCGCATCACGTCGATAAGCTGATGGACGCCCTTGGCGAAGAAGATGCCCTTGAAGTTCTCCTGGACAAAGCTGCCTGCCTTGGGGTTGTCCCCGAGCAGCATCTCCAGGTCATCGTCCGAGAGCCGAATGGACTTGTTCTCGATAATGGCGCGGGCCGCGTGGTGGCAGTAATGGAGCCGGTCGTTGGCAACGACGCTCAATCCCTTGGTCTTGAACATGTACGCCACGACCGCTGAACCCGAGAACACGTCCACCGCCGACTTCACGTCCTGCGGCGTATTCCGCCAGATCCAATCCACCAGCTTCTGCTTCGAGCCGATGTAATTGGTGATGTACTTCGGGCGCTGTTCCGGCGGCAGTTCCTCTTGCGCGCCCGCGCCGTCGTCCGAGGCGGCTTCCGCCTCCAGAGCGCCCAACTCAACCTGAAAAGCGGCGTCCGCCTCCAGCAGGAAGCCAAGCCGCTCCAGGTCCGTTGCAAACAGTTCCATGCGGTTCTCCCGGTATGTGGCGAGACACGGTCCACGGCGGACCGCGACCCCGCTATGGGTTACTTACCGGAAGAAGGCGAAAACTGTCGGGAGATGTCTCGGTTCGGACGTGCAGAAAAAGGCAACAGACCAGTGCAGAAACTTCGTTCTGTAAACCGGAGAGGGACTCCGCCTAACAAGGCATCGTTCACGTTGAATTGGGCGACCGCACATTTTATACTATTCACACGCAATGATTTACATAATCTAGGTCGAGAACGCCGAAGATGGCTTGGAGCGAAACAGGAACGACGCCATCTTCCGTCTCCGATAGCCGCAAGACGACTGCGTGCTCGGCAGTTCGGAACAAACAGGGATGCTGACTAAGCCAAGGTGCTTCTGATGAGCCGAACCCTGAGTCGCTAGATTGAATGCCGTAGTGTTGCTGACAGCACCGCCGGAGCCGGTGTTCCGAGCAATACGGCGGCGGTGGTGCTATAATTTGAGTTAAACGGCTGGCGGGCAGTTCAATGGTTGAAGTTGTCCCGCAAGAAGATAAGGAAGTTGCCTATGAGAATTCGAGAAATTACGCCGGAGCCCCTGAAATGCATCGTAGGGGCATGCCCTGCTGTATACGAAACGGATAGAGGAACATTCATCTTGATTGGCCGCCAACTTGATGTGGCGCAGTTGCTGCCTGGCAAAGTCGGTTCTGAGGAAACGGCGATTGAGATTCCACAAGAGCTCTTGACAGACTTTTGTCGCCATGGTACACGCTAGGAGGTTCGATTCTTGACGGATCCGCCACATATACACGAGGGAAACTGGATAGTCTCGTTTAGGTGCCCTCTCGATGGCGAGAATAAAGGTACTTGGCAGTACAGCAACAAGGACCGGTGGCGTTATATCGATTCCAACAACGAGGAACAGCCGCTTGTCAAATTGGCCAAGACGAGAAAAAAACTAGCTAACTCGAGTTCAGCGTCTCTTGCCACGGATCTGAAGGATAGATCAGGCGCGCTTCTAGAATGGCTTCTTTCCAAAAGAGCGGAGAAAAGCATTGAAGACGACGGTATGGCAATCTTGCTCAATCACATCGTTGTATCGAAGTCTACGAAACCTCTCACGGTCTTAGCCACCGTTGTCGGGAATCAGCGTTCCGTTGAGATACGAGGCTTAGCATCGGGTCAACCCGGTTGGTTCTATACACAAGTGAAGCCTCTACCTTCCAAGCAAAAAAAGCGTCAAGCTCCCAACGTGATATCCAAAGAGCCCCAAGAAGCGCCCGTCCCGGCATGGAAAACACTCCTGGGGCAATATGTTCTGGCCTTCCCCAAGCTGTTTTTCGAAGTTCCTGAAGATCCCAGTGCGACGAAGTCCGAGGAATCAAGGGCGTCCACATTCAAGAAGGAGACTGAATACGAGCCAGTACTCAGTGCGCATAGACAGTGGGAAAGAGTATCAGTTCTGAGATACGAGGTGAAAGACAATAGCTTCATATTGGATCTGCGTCTTGAATTCAAGTTGTGCGGATATGTGCGCGGTGCTCTCTGTAACTGTATTCCAATTCCGGGAAAACCAATCAAGAAAAGGACCGGGGAGCCTGAAGAGCCTGTGGGTGTTTACTCTCCGGAAGTGGTGGTAACTAGCCCTTCAGTTCAAGAGACTCTAAAGGCTCTATCTGATGTCTGGCAGGATAGGGCAAAGGCTGTCCTCGTCAGCGGACCTCCAGGTTCGGGGAAGGAGAGGTATGCCCTCTCGATTCCTTACGGAAGCGGACGGACCAAGGAAGATGTGCCGACGATTTCCCTTGCTAGCGGTAGTACTAATAACTTGGAACGCCAGATATTCGGATACAGACAAGAAGACGGTTCAATCGAAGATGGACTCGTGGAGAAAGCAGCGAAGAAGGCGGTCTTCATCGACGAGGCACACTACCCCAAGAAGAAGGTAGGTATCCGTGCTTCACTGCTTCGGGTGCTGGAAGCAAACGAATACTACCCGGTAGATTCACTCGTTCTTCGTAAGGCGGATGACGTTCAATGGGTTTTTGCCAGCAGCTTGCCACTCGATGGCGACGCGGATTCTCTGTCCCAAGTGCCCCCTCGGGATTTCTGGACCCGCATGACGCACGTAGTGCGGATTGATCACCCGCTTGATTTGCGCCCCTTCCAGCGAACGGGAGCGAAGGGACTTCACTCGATATCGAAAGAGCAAGAGAAGGTATTGAAGGATCTCTTTAGGTTCATGTGGTGGGATCGCATGCAAAGTCATTTTGATATTGCCCCCATGAAAATGCTGTGTCCCTGTAAGGAGGATCAAGTACGCGATCTTGATACATCAGAACATCTTTATCGTATCTACGTCGGGAAGCTGTTGACAAATGATCGCACGGTACAGGATCCAGTCGGTCTCGACCTCCTTGCCCACAACTTTGCAGAGGCCGTGGTTAGAACTATTGGAAGCACTGCGCTTGGGGAGGTATCCATTCGGGGTCTACGGAGCATGGTGTCGCGTATTTTTTCAAAATGCGTGAGTCAGGTTACCGCTGGCAATGACAAGTGGGCCGAAACACTGAAGGAGGATGATCTCTGTGAGATCGTCAAGGAAATTCAATCGATCGCGCGCCTCAAACGCTCATCAAGCGGAAGAGAGTGAGCGTATGAATGCTGCTCACTACGAGATCCTTCCTCGGCTTCGCGCTTGGTTGCTTGCTGGCAATTCTTCAAAACATGATGTTCTGTTCGAATCATACAAGCGGCGCCTTTTCGCAGGCCTTCACGGGACTATCATGGAAATCGGGCCAGGGACTGGTGCAAATCTGCGTTATCTACCGCCGAATGTAACATGGATTGGCGTGGAACCAAATCGCTGCATGCACCGGTATCTGCACGATGCAATGAAGAACTTCGGTGTGAAGGGGCGGATTGTCGAGAGCTGCGCGGAAACTCTGCCGCTGGCATCTGGGAGCGTGGACATGGTGCTCAGCACGCTCGTTCTGTGTTCGGTTTGTGATTTGCCTCAGTCGTTGAGGGAGATCAAGCGTGTCCTTAAGCCAAACGGTCAATTCCTCTTCATAGAGCATGTTGCCGCCCCTCGCGGGACGTGGCTTTATCGCGCCCAGAGTCTCATTCGCCCTTTTTGGCGATTGCTCGGGGACGGCTGTGAGCCGGATCGCGACATTCAGCCCTTCATTCATGACGCGAAATTCGGCCGAGTAAGTGTTGAGTCTTTTCTATTGAGTCAAACCTATTCCCTCACCCAACACCACATCATCGGATGTGCCGTCAAAATCGGAGAAGAAGCAGGGCACTTTTCCGTGCAGATCGGTTTGCCTGATGCCAAGGTTGCGTGAAGTCGGTATAAAGGAGTGCCCTAATGACGCCGATTGAACTGAACATCATTCTGTTTGCAGTAACTGTGATTGTATTTGCCGCAATAGGTTTTTCCGCTTCGCGCAAACAGCACTCGGCAGACGACTATTTCCACGACAAGAGTTTGGCGAAGAACGCGGTGAGCCTCATCGCCACCAACATTACCCTGGGCACAGGGCTTGTGTATCTCGTAACGGGGGCTCAGCACAATGGTCTCCTGATGCTACTCATTCCCGTGATGACTTGGCTTGGATACTACCTTCTGGCCGCGTATCTCGAAAAAGCGACTGCGCTGAGCGCGCGTACGGGCAAGAACTTCCTGGCAAGCATTGATGCGCAGATAGTGGAAGCCACCGGCAAGAGATCGCCTTTCGCGGCAACGGTATCGGGTTCTCTCGTGGTTGTGTTTGTCCTCGTGCTGGCTTTTGAGATCTTCGCCTCCGCAAAAGTGGTAGCCCCTTTCGTTTTCAAGACGCCAGGGGTTTCATCTGAGGTCACATTATCCATCATCGTCTTTTGTATCACGATCCTGTATACAATTCTTGGCGGTATCGGCGCCGTCTTCAAGGTTGACTTCCTGCAGGTTCCACTGGTTTGCCTGATGATCCCGGTGCTCTTGGTAACGGCAATTCCGAACCTTGAGAACCCGGGGATTATCGCGGAGCGGTTTACGTCATCGCTGAAGATGGATGGACCAATCCTGGCAGGAGTGGCGATTGCCTGTATCAATGCCGTTACAACGCAGTTTTACAGCTTGCTCAATTGGGGTGCCGTGTCTCATGTCGAGTTAGCGGATCAACAACGCCTTCTCAAGTGGGTAGGAGCAGGCACTGCGGTTGTACTCACAGCGTTCGTTCTTGTCGGACTGTTGCATCCTGTCGAACCAGGTGGGCAGGTTTGGCAAGACGTAACCAACGCCTATGTGAACTTAGCCGCGACTACAACACTGCACGCATACGTGTTTTGTGCGATTCTTGTTTTGGGGATGCTCTCTGTCCTGCTCACAACGACAGACGCCGTTGTTATAACGGCGATTATGTTCTGGTATGACAATGTCGCCAAGGGCGACTCAAAGAACCAGATCAGTGACCCTGCGGAGCTTCAGCGGATCAGACGCATAGGGACTTTCACATTTGCTTTCTGTTTCGCAATTCTGATGACGATCAATTACTTGCAGCCAGACCCATTCTATTTGCTGATGAGTATGGCCGGTGGCGCTGCTGTATTCGGTCCCATGATTGCCGTAGCGGGATGGTTGGGCTCAAAGGGAGAATCCTTAAGAGTTTTCACCCCTCCGGTCGTCTATGGTTTCGTTGCTTTGTTTGTCTTTGCGGGTGTCGCCAGCGCCATGATGCTGATGTGGCAGTCGCCATTTGTGGGCTATGTCGGTGTAAGTGCTTTTGCACTGTCTCTGGTGTATGCTCTAGTTCTTGCAATCCTCGCCAAGAAGATTCCTCTCCATTCGTCATGAACTCGACGCGTTCCTGTGGCAGGCCGGTTCCCACGGCGAGCACGACTTCGGCGGCATAGACAGACATTATGAACGCGGCGGGTTGTTCCGCTCCTGCAGGCGCAACGACCTTGCCTGCCTCTCCCCGAAGAGCTTTTCGTCTTCTGGATAGAGGCATGGGGAAATCCCACTTGGCATTCTCACCGGTTCACTTCCTGAATCGTCGATTCAACGTTGTCTCGAAACTTCGGCAAGCATCACTTTTCCGCAATCGTTCATATATGTGAATTCCTCCGTCTCCACAATGGATCTGCGGCTTCCGTGGTAGGGGGATTGCGTTTCGCGGTGATACTCAAGGAAATCTAGTGGTAGTGTGTTGACGCCCTGCTCGACAAGGCGGTTGAGGACCCAGTTCGCTTCGTCTTTGCGCGCGAGGACGACGGGATCGCGGCTGTCGATGTAGAACATCTCTATGTCAAGACCCGGACCGGGACCCTGGACCCAGACGCCAACAGGATCGTACCAGGGGCGGCCATGCTCGTCGTGGCGCAGCGCGCAATCGACCATATAGCGGAGTTTCATGCCCATTCCTCCGCGATTTGCAGGTGTTCCTCGAGTAACTCCGCGTCAATACGGGCGAACATCGCGGCGTTTGCTGCCTTGTACTTCTGCCAATCGTGCCAGTCGCGGGCGTAGTCCGCCTCAGTGATGGGTTCGATAAGCTCGACATGAAAACGCCGTCCCCGATCATCGGTGAGATCGACGATCAGCCAGCAGTTTTCGAGAGTATCGCGCACGTTCACCTGGACAATCTTGACCGTGTGCGCGTACTGCCAGCCATTGTTGTAGCCCACGGTTTTCCAGAGCAACCAGAAGTCCGACTGCGTATGTTGGCCCTGCGCATCGAAATGCGGAGCGATCCTCGTGACGGTGAAGCTATCCACGAGTTCGCCAAAGAGCCGCTTCTTATCCTCATCGAAGACCTCCATGCGGCTACCCCGCTCGTTGAAGAGCCGCAATAGCCCATGTATTCGGGCCTTCTCCTCGTCTATGAACTCCTTCACAGGACGACCTCCTCAATCTTGCGCCCATCAGGCAGCGCGATGATGCCGCGTTTTGCGAAGCTCTTCAAGACGCTGTCCCGCTCGGCGGTGTTCTCCGTGACGATGTACTCGACGTTGTCCAGCAACGTAACCGAGTACTTGAAAATCGTCTCGTTGTTGGAGGAACCAGCGAATTCGCGCCACTCGCTTGGGGTGCTTCCGCGCCGGTCCCGGACATAGTCGTCGGTAACCCGGCCAAAGGCGTCGTGGTCATAGCTGACCGCGTCCATCCGGCGCAGCAGCCTCTTCTTGAAATACAGCCCCCGGTTCGCCGGTTTGCCGCGCGCGGGCAGTTTCTTGATACGCGTGAAGAAATAGCTGGCGCCGCCGGTGTCCATGTCCGCCTCCGGCGACATGCCGCCCGGCGGAATGCCGATGCGCATCTTCTCGACGGTGCTCACCATGGCCCCGTTGTTTTCCAGCGCCGTTTCGATGAAGGTGTCCATGCGCGCGCCGTCCGTCAGCTTGTGGAAAAGCGCATGGCCCTTCATTTCCCGTTCCAGGTCGGCGTCGCTCAGGTCAAAGCGATACTGATGCCGGTACCCGCCCTCGAGTTTCCGGTCGAGGAACCCGAGCTGATACTCGCCGTGGGGGTTGTAGCCGGGCATGGTTGCGAGATCGCGTACACCGAGCCGCTGCTGCCAGTAATCGCGCAGCGTCTGTACCCGCTCGGTCACCGACGCATCCCGGTCTTCGAGGCCCTTCAACACCTTCTTGTATGCATCGCCGCCGTCTTCCTTCGTCACATAGGCCATCTTCCGGAGGTACATCCACTCGGCATGCTCGGGTAAGGCCTCGCCGGTGTTGACGCCCAGTTCCTCGAGCCGCGTCAACACATCCGCCACATCGTCTGGCGAACCGTGCCGCGGAAGGGTGATCTCGATCTCGCCCCGCTGCGCATAGAGGTTGTCGTTGTTCCACGGGCGGTAGCGCACCCGCGTGCCGTCGGGAAAAGACGCCGTGTACTGATCGCCCTTCTTCATGCGGCGTCCCCGGAACATATCCGTGTTCGACGCTGCGTCGTCTTTCACGGTGATGGCACCCTTATCGAGAGTACGAAGGGTATTCTCCACGCCGCCCCGCTGGACGGTAAAGGCGGCCTGCGATGTCTTTCGCGGCGGCTCTTTCTTGCGCAGGTATTGCGTCAAGTTGCCCTGAATACCCCGCCGTTCCTGCCGGGCCTTCTCGGCCTCGCCCAACCAGGCGAGATAACCCTTGGCCATGTCACGCACTTCGGCGTCGTCATGCTTGATCAAGGCTTCCAGGGCCGACCGGTGTTTCAGGGCCTTTTCCAGAGTGGTCAGGTTGTACTGGCCGTCTTGCTGGTGATGGTTGACGGTTTTCACCGCCGCGAGAATGTCATTGTAGAAGGCATCTTCATCCAGGGCCTTGCCAATACGCTGTGGCGCGCCGACCATGTCACCCTTGCTCAACCCGGCCAGCATCCGCGCGTCCGCTTCCGGCCGCAACTTGAACTTCATGACGGTCCGCTTTTTGCCCTGATAGGTCTCGGTGAACACGAGCGCGTTCTGGTCCTCGATGTCGTCGAAATCGATGGGCACCGTCTTGCCCTGCCAGCCCAGCGCTTCCGCTTCTTGGAGAATGCGTTCCTGCCCGGCGCTGATGTGCTTGATTTTCCCCGCAGGCGCGGCCAAACGCTGGAAGGAGAACTCCTTGTCGCCGAGAATGTCGCCGTAGAACCCCTCGAAGTCCCGCCGCAGGTTGTGCTTCCGAACGAGGGCCTGGTCATAGAAGTGTTTGAGGCCGGTCTGGTCGCCTCTGAAGCGCCCCTCGGCATAGGGCCGCAACATGGCCAGATAGGTGTCGTCGGAGATCTTCTCGACCTCCTGGATGTGCCGGAGCGTCGCCGCCGGGTCGAAGCGGACCTTGCCCTCTTTCGCGGCGCGGAATACCCGGTTGTAATAGGGTTCCTGCTCGCCGCACGCGCGGTTTGGGTGGTAGTCGATGGACAGGCTGTCCTGGCCGAGGAACTTGAAGGCCTGGCCTTTGTCGATGCCGTAGACATGGCCATCCCGCCCCCGGATGAACTGCTTCGCGTGCCCGTCATGATTGGAAACCAGCCAATCGATGACATGCTCCCGCTGAATCTGCTCCAGTTCGAACGTGGTGAGGTTCTCGGGCAGGGTGTTCCGGAAATCGAAATCCGCCTGCAGGTCCGTGCGCCACCGCTGTATCGAGCCCATGCGCCCGTTGAGGCGGATCGTGCGCACCTCGACGGCGTCCGGATCAATGAGCCGTCCGATGAGATAGGCGGATTCCTCGCCATGGGCGACGAATTCGTCCCGCGCGGCCACCGGCTTGAACAACCAGCGGCCGCCGTTCTCGTCCACCCAGAATTCCTTCTCGTGGGCGCCCTCGACCTGCGCTTTTCCTTCCAGCTTGAAACCGTCCGCCTGCTTCTTCTTTGCCCACGCATCGTCCACCGCCTCGAATTCAACGCCTTTCTTGGCGAATGGCGCAGCGGACGGTGTGGCGGGAGGTACGACCGGCGGTTTCTTAGGAGGCAACGGGGTACTCGGTGCCGTGGACTTGGCGCTTTTCTTCCCGTATTTCGCCTGGTGCGCCTTGTAGCCCGCTTCGAGCTTGGCGTGGACCGCCGCGACCTTCGCATCGTCGGTCTCGGTGAATAGGGTGATGAAGTCGTCTTTGTTGCCCCACTGCCAGTTTTTGACCTTGCCGTCCTTGGCCAGCTTCTTCAGGTCGCCCGCCTTCATCCCGGCGATCTGGTCGTGGAACAGTTTCTTTTTAAGAGCAAGGGATTCCGCCAGCGGTTTCATCTCGTCCGCGGACACCAATCCACTGCCGGCCAGCGCCTGTTCCGCTTCCTTCACCTGCGCGAGGAAGCCCCCGAACTGCGCCGGTTCCGCGGGCAGCACCACCTTCTCCACCGAGGACTGCGCCAGTTCCTTCGCTTTCTTGGCCGCCGCCTGTTGCGCTTCCTGCTGGACCTGCTGGGCCATCTGCTGACCCGCCTTTTTCTGCAACGCTTCGACGAGCTGCTGCTTGTTCTTCAGCACGCCGATGCCGTGTTTCGCCTTGGCCGCCGCCAGTTCCTGCCCCATGAGGCCCGAATGGTCCTTGCCCGGTTCGAGCTTGTCCAGGAGGGCGATGGTGTCCTCCTTGGTCATGTTGAGCGAGATGCCCTGCTCCTTGGCCATCTCCTTGAGTTGCGCGGCGGTGAGGTTGTCCAGGTCTGGCAGCGGCGCGAGGGCGGCCTGTTCTTTGGCGATGACCTTGGCCTGCAGCAACGCAGCCTGTTTTTGCGCGAGCAGTTCGGCGAGTTCCGATTTTGTCCGGAGCAATCCGATTTGGTGTTGTTTGAGCTTGGCCTTGAGCGTTTCGCCCGCAAGGCCGCTGTGGTCAACGCCCGGTTCGGCCTGGTCCAGCAACTTGATGAAGTCCGCCTTGGTGCGCGCGACGGAAACCCCGTTCTCCTTGGCGAGCGTCTGCAACTGCTTCGAGGTGAGCTGCTCCAGTTCCCCGATCTCGCCGCTCTCGAAGGCTTTTTTGAGCGCCGCGTTTTCCTGGGCCTGGGCGTCGGCCATGTCTTCGAGCACGTGCGGCGGCAGGATGCACGCATCGCCCTGGGTGTCGTTCGCCGCGGCTTCCGCGGACAGGTCCGAACCGCAGATCGCCAGCGGTTTCGCGATGATGTTGGTACACCGGCAGTGCGGATGCGCGGGTTGCTGGGGAAACTTGTCGATGGGAAAGACCTTGCCGTCGAGGCCGTTGCACACGGGACAGGACCGTTCGTCCTCCATGCATAGCCATTCGAGCCGCTGCACGCCGGCGCGCTCATGAAACTTCAGCCGCCCCATGTTGTGCGCGCGCAGGACCTCCGTCCGGGCGATCATCTCCATCCGGTATTGGGCCTTGCTGAAAACCCGCGTCCCGGCTTGGCGGAAGGAATCCTTGTCCTCGATAACCGTTCCGAGGTCGCGCACGATGTCGCCCGCGCCCTTGCCCGTGGCGATGCCGGTCAGGAGCGTGCGCTTGATGCCGTCGGCCAGTTCGCGATGGATGTCGCCCGCGAGCGTCAGGTTGTATTGCGCGAGGAAATCGAGGGCGTTCGTGTCCACGATGGTGAAGCATTTCGTGGCGAGCTTGTCGAGACCGCCGGGCGTGAGGTCCTTATAGAAAGGAACGGCCGCGTCGGTCAGTTCGCCGATACCCCGGCCTATGCCGAACCGGAAGGCTTCCTTCGTGCCGCGCCGCCAAACAAGGGTCTGCTCGCGCTTGAGCCGCCCGAGGCTCTCCCCGATTTCCGCCTGGAGTTTCTCCAGCCCCTTCAGCGCCGCCAGCTTGTTATCCGGCAATGAGGCAGGCGCGCCATAGTGGCCGATGCTCGCCTTTACCTCGCCTTCGGCCTGCTTGAGCGCCTGCGTGAGTTGCGCGGTGACCCGGGCGGTGTACCGGTCGCGCGCCGTGAGACTTCGCTCCGTGGCCGCCCGGATGCGTTCGGCCAGGGTCGGCATCAGTGCGCCTCACGCCGGTCCAGAAAGCGGCACGCGGGCGCATCAAAGGCCCGGTCGGTATCGTGGACACGACAACGGCTCTCTTCGCCATTGAAATGGGAGCACTCATCGCATATCGCGCCGGACGCGGTTGCGGAGGGCTCCGCCCCGAGAACTGAAGCCTCCGCCGCCGGCGCGCCGATGTGCGCGTCCTTGGGTAGGCCCAGCATCTCCTGCGCCCGATCGACGCTCAAGATGCCCGCCATCACCATGTCCACGATGGGCTTGACCAGCTTTTCATCGAACAGGTCGATGGTCTTCCCCTCGGTAGCCCGGTTAGAGGTCTCGATTTCCGGGTCGAGGTCCATCTTCAGTTGCAGGCTGGACCGGCTGATGAGCTTCCGGTCGTAGAGGTCCAGCAGCAGCCGCTTCATGTCCACGGCATCGCTGGGGTCGAGGTCGTTGAACAGGTACTGCAGCGTCTTGTCCCCGTGGCCGTGCAGTTCCATCCAGTCGTCGAAGACCCAGTCGAGCAATGCGCGCGCCGCCTGCTTGATCTCCCGGATCATGACCATCATCTTCTGCATGCTCACGGAGGCGGTCGCGAAGTTGGGGCCGTCGCCGGTCACCAGCGAGCGGGACAGGCCGAGCGCCACAACGATGTCTTCTTTCACCTCCTTCACCTTGTCCTCGACCTTGAGCACCTGGCCCTCGGTACCATGGGTTTCGACGGTGACGTAGAAGGGGACGACGAGGCCGCTCTTGAGGTCCATCTTGTTGACCATGTCGCGGACCTGTTCGAGCATGCGCTGGTCGGGCATGACCATCTTCTGGCCGAAGGCGCCGCCCACCTTGAGCAGGCGGAATGGCGTGGTCCAGCGTTTGGCGATGGCCTGTTCGGCGCGGCGGTAGTCACGGAGTAGCTCGATGGACTGGAAGGCGGGCAGCACGAGCGAATTGCCGCGGGGCGAGAAGGCCGGCGCATCCCACTTGAGATGGATCACCTGCTCGACTGGCAGGTCCACGCCCTCGTCCATGGCGAACTTGTCCTCGGCGAACTGGCGGACCTCGACGAGATCACCTTGGGCGTAGTTGACCTTCACGGACACGGGATTGACACAGACGAGTTCGTCGATATCCTTGCCCGATTCGGCATACCGTTTGAAACCGACAGCGTCGCCCTTCACGAGCAACTGGAGCACCATGTCCTTCACGAACCGCGACACGCGCAAACGCCATGCCGCCTCGATGGCCTCGTCCTTCAGCGCCTCGTCGTCCGAGGACAGCTTGATCTCGTCGCCCACGGCGAAGGTGCGCCACGAATTGACGCAGTTCTTCACCAGCGGTTCTTCGAGGTAGTATTCCCACGCCTTCCGCGCCCGCTCCTCCCAGGTCGCCGGTATGGCCTCGTTGGGGTTGAGACCGGCAAAAGTGGCCGAATCCAGTGCCGCCGCCGTGGCCAGCGGAACATCCACCACGCCCGACGCGCTGAGGCACGGCACGGGCGGTTCGACAGCTTCGCGGGTTTCCATGCGCTCTCCTCCGGTAAAGGCCGACACAAGCCCACACGCGCCGCAAGACGGCGGAACGTGCGGAGGGCTTATGGGTTACTTACCGGAAGGAGTCGGAGACTGTCGGGTGCAAAGGCCGATGGCACGGCATCGCAGGAATTGCTCAAGGCGGGCCGCGCCGAGAAACCTGTTCCTAATCCGCACTTGACAACAGCCCCGCTTTTGGCTCATATTAGAGAATATTAACAAGAGTCTTCTTGATTATGAGCAATAAGAACATGGAAACGGTTGCCAGCAAAATCCTCGAAACGGCACGGAATCAGTCCGTTTTTCGCGCCAATGATATCCAGGGCGGACACGACCCAAGATCGACGCTTCGGCGCATGGTGACGCGCGGAGAGCTTATCCAGGCAGGACGCGGTCTGTACGCACTTCCCGATGCGGAGGTAAGCGCGAACCACGCCCTCGCCGGGGCCTCAAAGTGCCACCCGGGCGGTGTGATCTGTCTAATCTCCGCGCTGGTCTTCCACGGTATCGGTACCCAGATGCCCTATGAGACCTGGATGATGCGTCGCGACCGGAAAGCGCCGCCAACCCAAGGGCCGCCTGTGCGTTTCGTCTACTGCACCGGCTCCGCATTCTTTCATGGCATGGAGACGCACGCCATTGAGGGGGTGACGGTCCAAGTCTATGCGCCCGCCAAGACGGTCGCCGACTGCTTCAAATACCGGAACAAGATCGGCATGGATGTCGCCGTCGAGGCTCTTCGCGAAGGATGGCGTGCGGGGCGGTTCACGATGGACGAACTGTGGGTGGCGGCAAAGGCCTGCCGGGTACAGGGTATTATCCAACCCTATCTGGAGATGCTGGCGCAATGACCGAGTCCACCCGCAAAAATATGAGCGCATCCGTCCGCGCGAGACTTCTCAATCTGGCAAGGTCAACCAACCGGGACTTCCAGGAATTGACGATGCGGTATGCGGTCGAACGGTTCCTGGCACGTTTGGCATTGAGCAAGCATAAGGATCGGTTCATCCTGAAAGGCGCCATGCTCTACATCGCATGGAAACTCGACGACAAACGCACGACGATGGACCTCGATCTCCTCGGCATCGGAAGTCCCGACCCGGAACGCCTGGCCGATGTCTTCAGACAAATCTGCGAGGTTCACACCGAGGACGACGGTTTACTCTTCGACAAGGACGGCATTACGGCCGTACCCATTCGCGAAGAGGCTGTCTATGATGGGGTTCGGGTGGTTGTGCGGGTCACCCTGGGAGCCATGCCCATTCGCCTCCAAGTGGATGTTGGGTTCGGAGATGCAGTAGTTCCCGCCGCTCGGCAGTCGGAGTTTCCCTCTCTGCTGGATAAACAAGGCCCCACGGTCAAGGCGTATTCTCCGGAAACCGTCATCGCCGAAAAATTCAATGCAATGGTCCTGCTTGGGATGGCGAACAGCCGGATGAAGGATTACTTCGATATTTGGATGCTGAGCCAAAGTTTCAAGGTCGAAGGAAGCGTACTGCGAGACGCAATCCTGAACACCTTCGCAAAGCGACAGACTGCATTGCCGGATTCGTTGCCAATCGGTCTCAACGAGGAGTTCTCCAGGAATGAGTCGAAGCTTCTTCAATGGCAGGGATTCGTGAAGCGGCAAAAACGCCAAGAGGCCGCTCCGACGTTGGGCGGAGCCATCGCCGTGGTGCGCGAATTCCTGCTGCCAGTCATTACCAGCATCTCCTCTTCTGTTCCCGTTCCCGCGATTTGGGACCCATCCAGCGGCTGGCAAGATGGGCCGGATGTCATACAAACACCGGGTCCGTGAGCACAGGTTTGAGTGAGACTACCTCGTCGTCGCTTTGGTCGAGGCTTTCTTCTTCCCGAATCAGCAGCGCGCAGCGGACGGCGTCGATGATGTGGTCGTTGCCCTTCGAATAGACGACTCTGCCGTCACGCAGGGTGTACGTGTGCGTCGTGAACTGGTCCTCGATGTCCATGTCCTCGGCGGGGAGTACGAGCTGCTTCCGTTGCAGCGCGCCGTTGATGAGGCTGGTCATGAGTTCCTTCGTGCGCTTCTTGACCTCGCGGCCGTCGCGCACAGCGAGCCGGGTCATACCGCCAAAGTCGTAGCCCTTGAGCCGTCCCTCCAGCCCCAGCTCCTTGTACTTGTCGAGCGTCAGCAGTTCCTGCACCACGGCGAGTCCGTTACCGCCGTTGTCCACGCCCATGCCCGTCGGCGTGTAGTACCGCTCCAGCAGCGCGAGCGTTTGCGCGATGTGCGGGTACGCCACGTACTCCAGATGTAGGCGCAACACGAGCCGCAGAACTTTGCGTTCACCGGCCTCTACCTCATGGAAGACCACGAGTTCCGTCGGGTCGTTGGTATAGCCGAGGTCGCCGCCGATCCAGAACACGCCGGTCTGCGGCGTGAGGTTCAGCAGCATTTCCAGACGGTCGTGGGCAGTCTCCTCGTCCGCGCAGTCGCGCAGTTCAGAATCGGTAATGACGATCTTCCGGTATTCGAGAATGTCCTGCCGGCAGAGATTGAACTGCTCCACATTGAACGCGCCATAGGATGGCTTGCCGTGTTCGCCCGCGACCTCATGCTGCCAGCCCGAGGTATCGCGCCCACCGTAGAATTCGAGGAGGTCCGCTTCTCGCTCCTCATTCCAGAGAGGGTTCAGCCAGGACGGCCAGCGGAACACGGTAAACTGCTCGGAGAGCGTCAGCCGGTAATAGGTCGTATTGCGCAGGCCGTTCGGGGTCGAATAGATGCGCAGCGTGCCCTCGGCATTGAGGCACTGCCGCAGCGCTTTCCACGCCCGCTCGGAAAGCCACGCCGCCTCGTCCACCCAGATGCGGTTAACGTGCAGCGACCGGAACGCGTCGCCATACGCGCCCGCCGGCCGGAAGTACAGGATGCTGCCGTTCGTGAACTCCAGCCGGAAGTAAGGCTTCCGGATGATTTTGGGTTTCCCGTACTTCGTGATCGCGATGCTGTTCATCAGGTCGGCGTTGTGGTCGATCTGGAACTCGATTTCCTCGATGACCGTGTCCAGGTGCCCCTGGTGAGGCGCGGCGATGAGTCCCTGACCGCCACGTGTGATGAACGCGAAGTGAAGAACCAGCGTGGATAGTGAGACCGACTTCCCAGTGGCCCTTCCGTCGAGGTGGATGATGTTCCTGTCCGGGCACAGGAGGTCTTCCCGCTGGTGGGGCCAGTACGCCCTCGGGGAACCATCCCGGTTCTTGAGGTGGGTCTGGCCCCACAGCAGCGGGCTGCACAATGTCTCGACGACACGGCGCTCATCCTCGGCACTCAACCCGCTCAGCCCGCCGCGGCGGGCCGCCGCCTTACGCGCTTCGACCGTCTCCGGGTCGTGGAAGAAGCAATAGGCGCTGCCCCGCATAACCGTGGCCCGGCACGGGCTTCCATCGGAGCGCTTGGCCCTGCAGAATCGTTCGTTCATTCTGTTTGCCGTGGTCCTACTTGCCATTTTTCCGGAGCCTACTTGTCGTGGCTTGTCTGCCTACTTCCCGCTGTTTCTTGAGCCTACTTGTCATGCAGGACTTCCCGATGCGGTTTCTACGCATAGTCGTAGCACGAATCAGCCGCGACCGGCCCTCAGCGCGCTGCCGATGACCGTCCCGGCGAGGTCGCCGAGAATCTGGTGGACGGCCAGCATGGCCTCACGGTCGCGCATGACGGCCGCGATGTCCGCCGTGGCCTGGTCGAGTTCATCCCACTCGGGGTACTTCTGCGGCGCGGCCGTGAGCCGGGCCAGGGCCGCGTCGATGCGCCCCGAGGCGAGTTCCGCGCCGACCTCGGCCAGGGCCTGACCGGCCTGGCGGACGGCCGCTTCGTGTTCGTGAAGGATTTCTTTCATTCCGTTTCTCCTTCCGCCGGGACTTCCGCTTCGCCTTGCGCCCACCGGTCGAGCGTTGCCAGACCGTCGCGCAGCCGCGTGCCCATGCCGGTGAGCCGTTCCGCATCAGGATGGCCGCCAGCCTCCAGCGCCGCGTTGGCCTCCTCGACGTACTCCGGCATGTGCCGGTTCATCGTGGCGATGGCGCCCTGAATGCGCTCGGGCGGTTGTGTCGTCGCACAGCCAGCCAAGGCCGCCACGGCGACAATGACAATTCCTTCGATGAGTCTTCGCACGTTCAGACCTCCTGTTCTGCGGCGTGAATGCCGCGCCAATGTTTCTCCCGGAAGCCCTTGACTTCGGACCGGGAACCAAGCGTGTATGTGCATGCCGCGGGCACAGCCGCCCGCGGGAAGCAACCGGAAACTGAATCAGAGAAAGGAATCCAACCATGGCAGACTGCACCATCCACGAAGCCGCCGAGGCCTTCCTCGGCCATCTCCGCGAACAGGGCAAGAAAGAGCGGACGCTGTACACGTACCGCAAGGATCTGGAAATCGTCGAGGCCTTCTTCGGCGGGGACAAAAAGATGAGCAGCATCCGCACGCCGCAGGTCGGCAAGTTCTTCAAGTCCGACACGCTGCTGAAGCTGCCGTCCGGTAAGGAGCGCGCCAAGCCCACGCTGGACAAGACCGTTCGCGTCTTCCGCATGTTCCTCGTGTGGGCGAAGGACACCGGCCAGCTCGCCGACCTGCCGCTTCCCAAGGACACGCCCATGGGCCACAGCCGGGTGAAGGAGCAGGACGATGACGGCCAGCAGTAACGCCGCCATCATTCCGCTCACGCACCGGCGCACACGGCTGGCGGACCACCTCGAAGCGTTCCTGACGAAGCTCACGGTGGACAGCCGCTCGAAGCACACCGTCAGCGCGTACCAGCGGGACCTCGCCCGCGTCTTCGAGACGCTCGAATCGCTGCGGCCCGTGCTCACCATCGCGGAGGTGACGCCCGGCCTGCTCGACCAGGCGCTCGCGGCCCCAGCCATTGTGAACACCGCCCGGGGCCAACGGTCTGCGGCCTCGCTGCACCGGTTGAAGGCGGCGGTGAAGGCTTTCTTCGCCTGGGCCAGGGACAACGGCCTCGTGGCCGAGAACCCGGCGCGGGGGGTGCGCCTCAAGCGCCTGCCGCGCAAGCCGCCGCGCTTCCTGACCCAGACGGAGAAGCGAAAGCTGCTCAAGGAACTCAGGGGACACAACGCCCCGGCGGACCGGCGCGACCGTGTCATCTTCGAAGTGCTGCTCGGCACGGGTATCCGACTCGGCGAGTTGGTCGGCCTCGACTTGGACGACGTGGACCTCGACGCGAAGCACCTGCACGTTCGCGCCAAGGGAAACATCTGCCAAGTAAAGTTTCTCAAGACAGACCTCCGTTCATTGCTGCGCGCCTGGCTCAACGAGCGGCGGCGTTTGACGTCCGCCGACGAGCGCGCGTTGTTCCTGTCCAACCGCGGCACGCGCATCACGCCGCGCCAGGTGGCCCGCCGCCTCGAGGACTGGCTGGTACGCGCGGGCATCGGCAAGCGGCTCTCGCCGCACGGCCTGCGCCACACCTTCGCCACTCACCTCTATGACGCGACCTCGGACCTGCTCGTGGTCCAGCGCGCCCTCGGCCACCGCGACATCGCGACGACCGAGATCTACACCCACCTCGTTGACGGCCGGCTCGAAGAGGCACTCGAACGCCTCTGAGTCCCGGCCCGCATTACCGCGCTCCCTCGTGGAGCGCATCTCTCTTCGCGCGCAAGCATTCGTGACAGTCACGCTCACAGTCCTCACAGTCCCCGCCGAAGAACACATCCTCTATTCCTCCGGCTGTCCAGCCGGGAAAGAATTCTTAGCGAATGATTCCTCGGCAATGCGTTTCACCTTCAACATGAGATCCGTCATCTTCTCCGCCACGAGCGAGCCATTTGTGAAGTCATCGCAACAGATTCTGAGTACGTGCCAACCTGCATCTATCAATGCCCGGGTCTTGCGCTTGTCCCGGTCCTGCCGCTCGGGTGCCGTGTGCGTGAAGAAACTGTCGACCTCAATTGCGATGCAGCAAGCGCGGCGGGATTGCCGATCAATCAGTACAATGGGAATATCAACTTCAAAGCGATCCAGGATATGCTGCAGATTGTCACCAATGACCACGTCCCAATCGGCGTCAAGGATCAGAAGCCCTTGGCGCAAGAGGTAGCGAACGGTCTGCTCCGCTCTCGAGCCAAGGAGGTAGGAGCGCTTGCGCACCTGCCGCATTTTCGACAAGGCCATGTCCATCTTCCCTTGTTTCCATGAAAGGGCTTTGCGAGCTGCGTATCCGCGCGCTTGTACACCCGACTTCTCCAGCACCCGGCAGATGGTGCGTTGATCGACAGAAAAACCAAAGACCTCGGCGAAGTAGCCATGCAAATCCGTCGAGCTCATTTCCCTGCGTCCATAAAACTCATCCATGATCTCGTATATCGTCGCCCTATAGGCGGCTTCAATGAAGGCAATGAAGCTTCCATAGACCTTGCCATCCAGGGTGTATCGTTGACGCCGACCCGTGCATCGCCCCCTAAAACTCTCTTTTTCAGATAATAGGGAACACGTCTTATCTGACCTCTCATGCATCGTCGCCCTCCGGATCGCCGCTGTTTGCGGGGTCTTCCGAATCGGGCGGCCCGGTGTTATCCGAACTCTTTTTCGCGTTTTTGTGCGCGCGGTCCGTCTTCGCCGCCTTGGCGCCAGGCTTGGCGCCGGTCTTCTCCAGGAGTTCCGTCGCCCAATCCGCCGGCGTCGTCTGCGGTCCGCGGGGCTGGTCACCCTCGCGGGCGATCTTCGTGGCCTTGAGATCCTTCATGTGCGCGCGGATCATCATGTCCAGCTTCTGGGCGGCGTCCACGTTCCCTTCCACCTGGGCGCGCATCAGCTTTACCGAGTAGATGGCCACGAGTTCGAGTTGCAGGAAGTCGCTGGATTTATTGAACTCGAAGTCCTGGTAGAGCCGCTCGATCAGCTCATCGAAGGACTCGCGCTCCTCGGCGTTGAGGCACTTGTTCGCGAAGATTCCGTGCTTCATCGGATTGAGGTTGCCGTCGGGCGGCCCCATTCGTTTCTTGGGGGCCGCCGTCTTGCCCTCGTTTCTCTGCCAGCGGTCCAGCTCTTCCATGTCGCGTCGATTCATTGCCATTGTTGGTGTAAGTAGTTCCCCAGACTTGTTTTCCGGGGCGGGAGACGAAAACAGCCACAATCATTCACTACGGGTTACATACCGGAGCCGCCGCCGAACTGACGGGAATCAGCGCGGTCCCTCGGCAAGAATCTGGTTCACGCGCCGCGTCGTGATGCCCGCCAGACGGGCAATCTCCTTCGTGGGCACGCCTTCTCCGTGCAGGGTGAGAATGAGTTGCCGCCGTTCCCGCAGGAATGTCTTGGGCGAGGGAATCCATACGAGGCCGGTGCAATGCTTCTGTACTTCGGCCAGCAGATCCGGCGGCAGAATATCGCGCGCGTTTGCGTAGGAGGTTGTCATACCGCGACGGTCTCCTTCGGGATACGCGGCGGCCACACATCCGCGTTGGCGAAGCGAAGGGTATTCCGGGTGCCGTTCAAGTCGTGGACGATCTCGATATGTGTTTCCGTGATTACGCCCAGCGCATCCTTTGGCCCAACGAAACATACGAGACCCCAGTCCTGACCGCAGGGGAATACGAACCGTCCCCGGTTCTGATAGAGCCGCGCCTCGGACCATCCGAGCGCCTGGGCCTGTTCGCGGATGGCGTCCACCTTCGCTAAGGCATCGGGAGCAATGGTGCGCTCGAACCGGAACTCGCCTTCCTTGGGGAACCGGAACGGCTTTAGCCCCGGCTCCGGCTCCGGTTTGCGATTGGCTGGCGGTATGTAGCTGGCCGGATTGAACGTGCGGATGACCGCCTTGAGCGCGGCGTGGCCATATTGTCCGATGGCCCATTCCTGCAACCTGTTGAAACGGGCGCGCAGCTCATCCCATGCGGTTTGCGAGAGACCGCTCGCCTCGAATCGCCGCCGCGCGGATTCCATTCTGCCGCGAAGCCATGCGAAGTACTCCGGGTCCACGCGCCGATAGCAGACGTCGCCGACAAAGATGTCTCGCGGGTCGTCACCCCGCAGTTCGGCCTGATGCAGGTCGAGGGCGGTCGATGCGAAGCAGGGACCGCCGGTATGTGTCGCCGTCATGGCATTCTCCTCGGAAGAGGGGCTTTACATTTCTTCCGAGGGTTACTTACCGGCGGGCGGGCGAGACTGACGAAGATGCCTTCTTAAATCGACCCACGCAGCCCACGCAATACCTATAACTTCCTTGAAATCGTAATATGAACTCATCTCATATCACGATTTGTAGAGAGTTCTACCTATTGCGTGGGCTGCGTGGGTGCGTGGGTAGGCGGATAAAATTAGGGAAAATGATAATTCCAGTCTGGCGCAATTCGCGGGGAACCAGCGGGGGCGGCATGAAGAAAATCCCCCGGCGCGGTGGAAGCGACGGACACCGGAAACAATGCATGCAGCCTCGGGGAGAGAGTAAGTGATGAGCCTTTTGGCTAAGGCAGGAACGGATTTCCCGTAAGCCAATCTTCAGAATGACAGAAGAAATGTCATCGAAGTCTGCCGTTGCGATCAGAAGGGCAATAGATCGTCGTCTTCAGGCCCATCCGACAAGACAGCGGCATCGGCGCCGCAGCGATGAAACGTATAGCACTTGAGCGCCATGTGGTCCGAATACTGCGCACGCAACACTTGCTTGGTTCCGAGAACGATTCGGTAGTCCTCGATCACCAATTCGCTTGCACCGTTGAGTGAGCGGGAAAACACGGCCCCAATGCGTCGTTTTCCCGTGTCCTCGTTCCAATGCTTCATGCCCGGTATGACGACATCGTTTTCCTCGGCAAGCTCATAGATCTCCGAGGCCGAGTATTCCTGCCCGAGCCTGCCTCGCGCCTCGATGAGCGCCGCCAGGGCGCGGATGAAGCCCTTGCCGGGGTCGCTGACGCGTTCGCGCGCATCGCCGTGGCCGTCCATGAGCGGCGCGGCCTTCAGCAGATTCTGGACAATCCAGTCGAGCGTGCAGGCCCAGTCCCGGAAATCGTGCCGGGATTCCCGCGTCCGGGGCCTGCCCTCGGCCAGCCACGCCCGGACAACGGCGAACACGCATCCCAGATAATATGGCTGCCGAGCGCGCACGTGGGTAAGCAGGTCGCCTTCGGGGTACGCGCGAAACGACGCGGACTGTGGCCGCTTTCGAATACGAATGATGGACGAACGGTTGGCGAAGTCGCGCGTGGTCTCGAAGCCGTTGGACGACACGAAGATGAAAAACCGCGACGGGTCAATCATCATCTCGCCCCGGTGCGGCACGCGGACCGGGAAGGCCCGCTCCGAGGTCATGAAGGCTTCGAGGTTCGGCGAGTCGAGCTTGCCGCGCAGGTTATCCATCTGGATGAAGGGGCGGCCTTCGGACAGCCGCGCCGAGAGCGATTCGTCAAAGGAACCGACGCCGCCCATCTGCCGCTGCGTGACGAGCCGCGGCGTCTCGTTGTAGATGGCCGCGACCACCTTCTGCCGGTAGGTCTTTCCTGACTGGCTGGCATTGGCCTCGGCCACATCGCATGGCACGAGGTCGAGCATGCCGCCCAGCCGCAGCGCGGGCGTGATGAACGAGGCCAGCGCCCGGCTCCGGTCGCCCGGACTCAGGAAATCGAAGTCGTCGAGCAGCGCGGAAAGCGCGGACGCCGCTTCATCGAGCGGCACATCAAGCGGGGTTTCGCCGCTGGCGATGAACCACCCGCTTTGCGGATCGTAGCCCTTACCAATGATGCGCCCGTCCGAATCAATCAACGGACAGCCGGATATCCCCGCGATGGCGGGCAGGTCATCGCGCGCTTCGAGTGTTTCCATGAGCGCCTTGGCCGTGTCGCGCGGGCAAACCGTCGGCTTCAAGACAAGGCTGTCGTTGGGTCCGGAGCGGTACACGAGCACCTCGAAATGCCGTTCGACCCGCGACCGGAAGGCGTCGGAACACAGGATATATAGTTCCGGTTCGCCGTCCAGTTCGGCAATCTCGAACATCTTCCCCCCGCGATGAAAGAAGACGTGTTTGGGCGCGACCACGGGAAACAGCATCCTGGCCGTGTCGCTCAGGCGTTCCCCGTGGGCTTCGTTGGGCAGAATCAGGGGCGGCAGACCGCTCTGGGGCCGCTGGGCCGGGTTCTTGTCCCCCGTCACGAACAGGGAGGCGTTCTTGATGAGCGCCGCCAATGCCTCGCGCGGATTCTTCTCCTGGCGCAGACGCGCGTCCAGGTCGGCATCGTCCGCCGGAACGAACCGCACCGCGCAACGGGCGTTCGCGAGCGCGCGGCCCACGCGTTCCAGCCAATGCCGTCCCGCCTCGTCCGGATCGGGAAAGAGAACCACCTCGCGCTTTGCGAGCAGTTTCTGCAGCGCGGACACCACCTCCCTGGGCACGCTCGCGCCGGGCGTGGCCACCACCGCGGCGTAACCCGCCGACAAGGCCGCGCACGCGTCCGCTTCGCCCTCGACCACCAGAACCTGGCGGCCATCGTCCTCCGGAAAGGGCCAGGGACAGAGCAGGCTGTTCTTCGAACCCTTGCTCGAAAGCGCTTTGGAGCCGTTCGAGAACGCCTTGCCGTCGCTGCGCCGCCGCCGAAACCCGGCGGCGTTTCCCGACGCATCCCGCATCGGGAAGTGTACTTCGCGCGGGGCCTGGGCATTGCGGGACACCGCTCCCAAGGCGCGCAGAGCCTCGGGCCGCCAACCGCGCACCCGGGCCAACTCCTCGATGGCGTCCTGCGGAAAACCTCCGCTGTTCGCCACCGTTTCCTTGGGCGGAAAACCTCCGCCCTTCGCCGATGCCGCTTCACCGGGCGGAAAACCTCCGCCCGCGGAATTCTTCCGTGCGGGACGCTGCGCCTGCTCGTAAAGCTCGTCGAGCGGCCGTCCCAGCACAAATGCGACCGCTTCCTTGAAGTCGCATCCGCGCACCTTGCGGACCAGCCCGATGGGATCGAGACGCTCGCCCGTCCCGTGGTCGAAGAAGATGTTCTTCCCGCCGGCCAGTTGGCACGACGGCTTTTTGTCCTCCCGGAAGGGCGAACGAAACGCCGTGCCTGGCCGCACGCTGGGCAGGCCGAGACGCGTCCAGACCTCGCGAATGTCGGACGCGTTCGCCTGCTCAATATATTCCTTCTTCAACCGGGGCATCGCCGCACCTACCCTTGCGCGGCGACTTGAAGATCCTCCGATTCCCACGGCGTCGCCGCCGGGGCCGGACGGTTCACCCGCAGGAACTGGGACAGGAACGTCTTGCGCGCATCCACCTGCACCTTGGCCGCGCAGTTGCGCACGCCCCAGCGGTCGCCGAGGATGATGGCCGAGGTCCGCGCCCGGGTCACGCCGGTATAGAACAGGTTCCGGTGATGCATGAACGAATGCGCCTTGTGGACCACCGTGATGACGCAGGGAAACTCGCTGCCCTGCGCTCTGTGAATTGAAAGGCAGTATCCCAACTGGATATCCCGCAGGGCTTGGTCGCTCTTCTTGATAGTGACGGGAGCCCCGTCAAACTCGAAGAGATGTGTGCCATCCGTCAGAACCTCCCGCAGGAAACCCACGGCCCCGTTCATCACGCCGAGGTCGTAGTTGTTCCGAATCTGGATGACCTTGTCGCCGGGATACAGGGGCGCGCGCCGCCGAGAGCCTCGGCTGGCGAGATCGCGCGTCTCGTCAGCATCAGAACCTTGGCTTTGCGCTCGCGACCCATGGGTAATGGTTGATGGGTGTGGCCCTGCCACCGTATGCGGCGGGACCTCCACGCCGAACCGTTTCCGCTGCACCAGCCGCTGTATTTGTTCGTTTAGCGCCGTCGTGCCGAGCGGCCCCTTGTGCGTCGGCGTGAGTACCTGCACGTCGCGCAGGATATCGAAACCGAGCTTCTCCTCGAGCACGTTTTCGAAGAGTTCCCGGAGGCACTTGTCCACGCCCATCGGGTCCGTGAACTGGTCCACGAGATACCACGCGCAACGCCCGTCTGGACGTTTGTCGCTGGTCTTGCGCACCTCGCCCGAAAGAATGGCGGTTGAGTTCTCTTTGAGTACGCCGGCCTGGCGTACGCATTTATCGAGAATGGTGCTCGGGATGGCACGGGTCTGGATAAGATCGCGCAGGATATTGCCCGGGCCGACCGGTGGCAACTGGTTGTGGTCACCCACCAGCACCACGGCCGTGCGCGTCAGGTCCAGCGAACGAAAGAGGTGCCATGCGAGCGGCACATCGACCATGGACACTTCGTCCACGATGAGAAGGTCCGCGTCGACCACGTCGTCCGGTCCCTTGGCAAAGGAGCGTCCGTCATAGCCGAGTAGACGGTGGATGGTCGTCGCCGACCGGCCACTGGCCTCTTCGAGCCGCTTGGCGGCCTTGCCCGTGGGGGCGGCCAGCACGACGGCGAGGTCATGATCGTCGCAGATGGCGGTCAGGGTCGATACCGTATAGGTTTTGCCCGTTCCGGCGCCTCCGGAGATCAGGCTAATGCGCGAGGATAACACCTGCTGTACGGCCTCCCGCTGCCGAGCATTGAGTGAGGCGCCCGTGCGGGCGATGACTTCCTCTATGTCGTCGATATGGGCGAAGGACGTGTTGCTCTCATGCGCCTCGCCGAACCAGCGGGCGAGGTCCGTCTCCATCTGGTGAATGACCGGCAGCGATATAACGAACCGGCCTCCCAGATCGATGCATGCGAGCCGTTCCGTATCGATAAGGCCGTCGAGCTCTTTCTCGATGCGCTCGCGGCTGTCCAGGCAATCCATGATGAGCAACGTGTTCGCCCGGTCGATGAGGTCCTCGTATTCGACCCAGCAGTCGCCTTGGTCGAGCGCCTCCTGAACGCAGTGCAGGACCCCGGCGCGCACGCGAGGCAGGTGTTCCTTGGGCGTACCCAGCTTCCGCGCGACCTGATCGACCTTCTTGAAACCCATGCCACGAACCTCGCGGATGATGAGGTACGGGTCGTCCCGCAGGACGGCCACAACGTTGTTTCCGAGCTTCTCGACCAGCGTGCTCACCTGGTGGTACGTCAGCCCGTAGGCTGACAGCCAGGTAAGGGCGGCGTTGACGTTGCGCGTCTTCCGCCAGTGTTCGCGCAGGGTCTCGATAGTCGTAAGCGGGACATGCGCCGCCTCGGCCAGCGCCTCCGGCTGCTCTTCGAGTGCGCGGTCGAAGTCACCACCGAAGCGTTCCGCGATTGCCCGCGCCTTTGCCTGGCCGATGCCCTTTATCTCCGGATGGTTCGCCAGGTATTGCGCCAGACCCTCCGCATCCTGCGGCATCTCGATGGCCACATGGTCCACCTTGAACTGCCGGCCATACTTGGAATGCTTCTCCCAAGTGCCCGCCAGCGAGACGTGGTCGCCCTCGGTGGCGAAGAGGTTGCCCGCAAAGGAAATGTAGTCCCGGCCATCGGCCTTCAAACGTCCCGCGGAGAATGTGGGGCTCGCGAAAAAGACCCGGTCGATTCGTCCGCGCACCTGCACGGTTTCGTTTCTTGTTGTTGTCGACATTCTTGGTTCACCTTTTTGAGACATCGTTCGAGAAACCCGGCAACGAAGCGGCAGGCGCATTGGCGGTCGGAACAGAAGTAGACGGGTACGCCAAAGTCCACGACGATGGAGAGCACGGAACCCAGCAGCGCGTTCGGATGCGCGCCGCCGGGATACCGGCCTTCCAGCAGGTCGCGGAGCGAACCTTCGACGACGACGCATGCGTGTTCATATTCCGCCAGCTTCCGCAACTCGGCATGGAACCGTTTCCGCCCGCGGATAACCGTACCGATGAAATCGGTCATGCTCTTGCGTTCCACCGCGATACGGTCTTCTGCCCCAGCAACGGAATAGTCGCCAGCCTCCAGCTTCCGGACCAGTGTGTGAGACTTGAAGCTGTAGGGCAGTTGTTCTCGCGTGTCGATCACAATGCTCATTGGAGCTATCGTTTCCATGCCATGCCTCTCCATGCCCCGCCGAACCTTGCCGTGCTTCGCCACGCCGTGCCATGCCCGGCCGTTGGAAGGAAAAAAGAGTTACTTCATCGGGGCGCATTCAGAAGGGGATGATTTCGCCCTTGGCATCGCGTGCGGGCTCGCCGTCGCTGTCACCGGCGTCAATCTCGATGCGGCGATTGAGGTAGATGTTCTCGTTCTCGCCGCGCGTACGCTTCGTAACCTCCAGCGTAAGGTCGAGTAGATCGTCGAGGCGCTCGGGCAGTTCGGACAGCTTCTCGAGTTCGAGGCCGCAGACGTGCAGGTCGTTTTTCAACCACTTGACGTTTTCCTTCGAGGCCATGACGTTGTTGCGCCAGAGCAGGCGGCCCGCGTGGGTGGGCGCGAGAATCTTGAGCGTCCACTTGAGCATCGGGTTGCCCGAAGACTTCGCGCGGGCGATCTCGACGCGGTCAACCTTCACCTGGTACTTGCCGTCGGGCACCGGTTCGAATTCGCGGTCCTCGACCTCGGCGCTCTCATAGTCGTCGTCGAACTGGCTGAGATCGATGTCCTCGTGTTCGTTCTGGGGATAACCGTTCGTTTCCATGGGCGCGTCTCCTTATTTTCCGGCCTTCGCCGGTTTGGCGGCCGGGGCCGGGTTCTGCTGCCCGGCTCCCGCCGGCGCAGCGTTCTCTTTGTGTTTCTCGAAGGCTTCCGCGAAGGCGGGGAAGTTCAGGGGCATGACGTCCGGCAGGCGTCCGAAGCGGTCACCGGCGTCATAGTTCGGGCTGGGCTTGGTGCGGATGACGCGGCGGCACACGCGTTGACCGCTATCGTCCTGCGTCATCTCGACATCGCAATAGAGGATGAGGTCCACCAGGCCAATGACGATCTGCCGGAAGGATTCAGACAGGGTCGGCACGGTGCGCGTGACGGTGCCGGTCCGGGTTTCCAGGTCGCGGTCCTGCGAATGACTGATGAGGATCAGGCCGTAGGGCAGATGCGCCAGCTTCGTCAACACCCGGTAGATCTCATTCTTGATCAGGCCGTAGACCTTGCCGTGGGAACCGTCGGACTCGTGTTCGATGCCGCGCTTCTGGCAGATGTGGTCCGCACAGAGCCGGTAGAGCACGTCCAGCGTGTCGATGACGACGGTCTTGAACGGGTGCTCGCCCTTTGCGAGTTCGGCGCAGACCTCAAGGAACTCCGGCCAGGACGTGATGGGATGCTGATAGACTTCGAGGGCGTTCAGGCCCGGCTCGGTGGCCAGGAAGATGGCTTCCGGCGCCTGCGATGCGAAGGTGCTCTTCCCGATCTTCGACGGGCCATAGAGCAGAATCGACACATCGCTCAGCGAGCTTTTCGGGGGTGTTTTCGCGGTCGGCAGTTTCATGATGAATTCCTTCTTTGCTGTTGCATGCGGTTGGCTACTCTTCGCGCCATTCGACAACGACGAACTTGCCGAACGGCCCTTTACAGTCAGGCCGGAAATCCCCCAAACCAATGAGTTTCCCGGAGGCGTCCACAATCTCGCGTAGCAGCTTTCGGGCGATGATTTCTTCCATGAGCGACATGGAAAAGGAGATGCGCCAGTCGTGAAAGATCGGGCGGTAACGAAGCATCCTTCCTCCCGTAGCAGGATTCCGAATCGGGCGCGTATCCACAGACCAGCCGCCCGTGCTCTGAATGGGAAAATGAAGCCCGTCAACACTCAGGCACGCCGCCACGAGACTGTTGCGTTGGGTTGTGACCTTGGACTTCCCTGACTTGAAGAAACGGCCGCCCTCAATGAAACAACGGAAAAGATTGGGCTGCGGCAATACGGGGACACCTTTGTCGTTCACGTAGAGGCGAGCCATGGCCGCCTCGCGCGGGTCTGAAGGTTGCCGGTTCGCCTGAGATGATCCGCTTGTCGCCGCCAGTTGAGCGGCGTCGGTGAACTTGTTGATTATCAAGGGGGTTGTTCCCTCGATAGTCGCATCAATACGCTTCACAGCTTGTTGCTCCTTTCTTCTTCCATGCCATGCCATGCCCAGGCTTGCCCTGCGCTGCCGAGCACAGCCAAGCGACACCACGCCTCGTTCAAAATCAAAATGCCGGGGCCTGTTCCAGCTCTTCCGCGAGTTCTTCGTTCGGCGTACAACGCTGATAGAAGTTCTCGATGACGTTGGGGCTGCCGTTCGAGCGGCACAGCGCGAAGTACGGGCAAGGTCGGCCATAGGTGAAGCACTGGGACGTGTTCTGGTAAAAGACCCCGCGCCGCCGCGCATCAAGGAAGGAGCGTGTCAGTTCCCACAACTCCGCGCGCAATGTGTCGAAGCGGTCGCGTGGGATGTAGAGGATCTCGCGGTGGAAGGCATCCGGTTTCGAGTACCAGTCAGCCAGGCGGGCCTGGAACTCATCGTCCGTCTCGGGCATCTTGCGTTTCGCGCTGGTCTTGCCCGTCTTCGATTTCGCGATGAGTTCCGCGCGGCGCGCCTCGTACTCCGCTTCGGTCTCGCCCTTGCCCTGGCGCAGCTTCGCCTTCGCCAAAATGTTGTAGTGGACGCCGCTGATGCGCCAGCCCATGGTCTTCTCGACGTACCAGGCGTAGAGCTGAATCTGGAAGTCTGTCCAGAGCCGCTCCAGGTAGCCTGAATCAATCTGCGAGGCGGTTTTGTGCTCGATGATCCAGTACTTACCGTCCTGCCTGACGATGCCGTCGACCTTGCCCGCGAGCGAAAAGCTGCGCGAAGACGCGTTGGTGGCCGGGTTGATAATCTTCCCCTCGAAGGTCTTCTCCAGGGCGACGACCTCGAAGGTCTCCTCGGGATACCGCCCGGCATAGCCGCGCATCATCGCCGTGGCCAGATGCCAGTCGGCGCGCTGCTTCTCGTCGCCAGCGCGTTCGGGATACGTGCGGTCGATGTGTTCGAGGACGCGGTCCAGGTCACGATGCCGATGCCAGAGTTCGAGGCACGCGTGCATCACCGCGCCAAATGCCAGATTGTGGTCGCTCTCCAGCGGCACGAGATCTTTCAGATACCGCCATTCGCAGGCCTTGCGGCAATTGCGGAAGGCGGACCACATCGAATAGGTAGTGCGCATCTTCTCGCTCATACCGCCGCTCCCGCCGCCGCGGTGCGGCAACTGCCCTGCCCCGAGTAGGCATGCGCGGATTCACGGGTGATGTCCACGGCCTTCTCGCCATACTCGCGGGTGACATAGCCGGTGAAAATCTTCGCGAGGTCCGCGCCGATGCGCGTGCCCGCGTCAATAAGGCAAATGCGCCGGTCCTTGTCCAGCCGGAAACGCCCATCCATCCGGACGCGCGCCCGGCCGTGGAGGCTCTCGACGGCCATCAAGGCCAAGGTGAGGGTTTCTTCGATGTCGCGCGCGGGCACCGCCCGGGCGAAGCGGTAACGGTAGCTTTGATTCCTCATGGGTACTCCCTTCTGAGATTTCCGTGTTTCGCTCGAGGCCTCGGCGCTGAACGGCGCCGTGTTGACACCGCTCACTGGTTACTTACCGGAGCCTCGTGGAAACTGTCGGGTGTCAGGCCACGTAGTCGCCGAGACCAGCCTCGGCGAGAAGCGCGCGCAGTTTTTTGAGACGGCCATAGAGCGTGGTGCGGGGAATCCCCAGGTCTTTCGATACGCGCCGGATATTTCCCGTGAGCAGGCAATCCCAGAGGCGGCGCATATCGTCCGGCATCGTGTCCAGCGCTTCCCGGAGATCCACCATGAGGTTCAGGATGTCATCCGAGCCGATTGCTTCATCGGAGATTTGCTCGGCAAGGGGATCGTCGTTGGGATCGTCCCCGGAGACTGGCGGTTCATCGAGCGAGGTTCGACAACGACGCCAATCGCGGCATCGCGCATGCCGTTCCGTGATGAGTGCGGCGAGTTTGTGTTCGACAATGCGCGCCATGAAGGTCGTCTTGCGCGCGCGCCGCGGGTCGTACTTCGGCAGACGGATGTAGAGGTCTATGGCAAGTTCCTGCTCGATATCCTCGAGATCGGACGCCTGAAATCCCGCCTTGCCGATGATTTGCCGTGCTTTATGTTTGATGAGATTACGGGCGTAGCCGCCCAGTTCGTCATAGTGATTCTTGGTGTGCATGAGTAGCCTCCTCGGCGCGAGGAGGAGGCGCGTGGGTGTCGCGGCAGGCCGGGAGCAGGGGGTAGACGAAGAAGGCGGAGGCCGTTGTGGAATCGCCTGTCAACCGGTGTGTTCCGGTGCGGCGACACCCACAACGACCTCCGCCATGCGGCCAGTCAATTGTCCAGTGTCGTTAAAATGTCTTCGCCGTCAGACGGCCTGCTCTTCGACCGTCATCCCAAAGGGCAGACCGCCCTTGATCTCCAACTGCTTGATAAGTCCGTTGCCCAGCCGCTCGAAGTTCTCGAACAGTTCGACGACGTTGCGTTTGAGTTCGAAATCGTCCGGGGCGGCCTCCGGGCGTGGCTGATTTTCGGCCCCGAACTTGATCTGCCGTTCCACCCGGGTCATCGGTGTGAATGCAGGCTCGCCATCGCGAACCTGGAGCTGGTGAATCCGTCCGAAGTTCACCTCCTGCATCATGTCGATGAGGCGTCTGCGTCCGGCGGAAAGGTCTGTCTTCTTGACTGGCATCTTGCGTGCCCTCCTTCTGGGTTGGTTCCATGAGCGTTCAGGCGACACCGCCTTTTGCGCTCGAAGCGAGGGCAATTTAGCCTGGAATTTTCGAGGCGAAATCCGTCTGGACCCATTCCTGGACTGTCCAAATCCTTACGCAAGCACAAAGAAAATGGGCCGCCCTACGATGAAGGCGGCCCGAAAGAAGGCGAGCAAGAGACCTCAAGAAGATGTACTCTGGACCCCTATCTGGACTTGACAACCTCCTCGGCGAATCGGACACCGTTCAGCTTGCTGAAGCCCACCGCCACCCCCAGGAACTTGCGGATCTCGGTGAGTTGCTTCTGCATACGGCCGGGCTCCGTGCTGGACCCGAAATACTCCTCATGTGACCACCCTACGGCTTGCAGAAAGGTCCTGTGGGGTACCCAGCCCAGGCCAGCCTGATCATACAGGATGTTGAGAATCCTGGCCTTGATTGTGGTCGCTCTCGTGGAGAAGGCGCCCCGGTCTACGCCATTCACCAGCCAACGCACCTCGTGCCCGTGCTCCACTCGTTCGATGACTGTGGCACCCTCGGGTATCGTCCCTGCGCTGTCCTGTTCGGCGCAGAAAAAGTCGCGGAGCGGGAAACGCGGCACGAAACCGGCGCCGGTACAATCAAGGTAGCCGTCGAGCGAAACAAAGATTGCGCTCTGCCGCCGGAGAACCGCCTCGGTACCCGGCGGACAGACGCGCCGGGTCAGGCCAACCAGGAGAAACGGCGCGTCATCGAAGAGGACGAGGTGGGCGGCGGCCTTTGCGAATGTCTCCGGGTCGCCGTTGAGCGAAACGATAATCGGTATCCGGCATGAGGGCGGCAGGTACGAAGCGCCAAGCCGGTAGACCGCCGGGAAGCCTGCCAGGGGTTCCGGTTGGGCCTCGATGCCCAACCCGCGCCCCATATCCACAAGTAGCCGGGCCGCATCGATTTCGTGGATGACGCAATCCTCCGGCTCAAGGTCTATCGAGCACTCGTCTTCGGGACAGAGGGCCACGATGTCGCGCGGCCCATGGCGGACAATACGCCGGGAGCACCCGCGCGTACATTGCCCGGCGCAGAGGATTTGCGTGGCCTCGCGCTCCGTGGGACGGAGATAGCGCTCGAAATGCTCGAAGCATGGCCCGAGCAGCATCCGCCACTCGACCATGACGGCAGCGTGCCCGGCCAGGCGTTCAAGACGCCGCCATAAAGAGCTCGAGGTCTTCATAACCCATGTCCTGTTCGAAAGAGATGAATCCGCGATTGAGCATCCAGCGTTCGATGAGTCCGGCGTCGTCGTCCCGCTTGTACTGGGCTTTGTTCTCCGAGCCGACGACCACGGTCCGCGGCGTCTTGGCATCCTCGAACTTGACTTCGAACGCGGCCTTCGCAATCGTGGCCCGGATGGGGATGGACGTGCCCCGGTTCTCCATCGCTGCGAAAACGTCGTCGGCCTTGTGAATTTCAGTCTCCCGGTATTCGTTCAACCAGTGGAGATGGATTTCCTTGAGCTTTACCCACTCCAGCCCATGGATGTCCGAACAGACCAGCGACGCCTTTCCATCGCGCCGCAGGGGTTCCAGCGTGAACCGGTGACTGCCGTCGAAGAAGCTGCCGTCCCCGAAAAGGCGCAGGCCGAAGACTTCGCGGTAGAGCCGCTTCAGCGTCTTGCCGGTGGCGTTGATCCTCAGTTCCCCGGTCTCGCGGTTGTACACGAGCACGTCGAACTTCGCGGGCCGGAAGTAGACGCTACCCGACTCGCCCTTTTCGATGGCGGACTCCCGTGTGAACGGTTCGCCATGGCGCACGAGGAACCACACTGAATCCGGACCGGCGAACATCGCGACGCGCGCCGTTCGACCCCGCCGCTGCCGCACGAACCATTCGTCGAGAGAGCGTTCTATCGCCCGCAGCGTGTCTTCATCGGGTTCCAGAAACGGCGGAACACTGGACCGGGTCGAGCGGAAGTACTCGAAGCTTCGCGGGCGAGAGAGGAAATGCTGTGCGTGCAGCCGCTCCAGAAGCTCCGGCTCCTGCATCCAGACCTGGATAGCGAGGTCCGCCGGAGACGTCTCCTCGCCCGGGGCAACGTCCAGGCCCGACCTGGCGACGGCATCTTGAAGGGCGTCAAAGCTCTCCGGCGCGGCCAGTTCGTTGACGAAGAATAGCGCGTCGATGAGGGACTGCGGCGTCTTCGCATCGGGACTCAGCAGGACATGGATCAGCTCCTCGTAATCGAGAGTGCCCGCCGTCCCGGGGGGAGGGATGGTTACGCCTCGTCCGACAAGGTACTTCCGGTACGGGCCAAGAAATGCGATCAGGTGCTCCCGGGCGATGCGATGCAGCGTCTCGGGCTTCGAGAAACGGCGGAGATTGATTGCAGCCATGCGCCACTCCTTTCCAGCCATGCCGTCAACCCGCAGCCCCTCCCGACGAGGATGCGCCCAAGCGGTTGACAACAAACCGACTGGAGAGTATACTACTGAAAAGATTATCAGTCAATGCTTTCGTGTCTGCATCGGAACCGCCTGTGCCGCAAGAGGAAAGGCAAGCGTCATGGCCTTCGGATTAACCGCCCCCGAGAATCTTATCGCCGTCAGCATCGAGACCACGGGACTCAATCCGGTCCGGGATGGCATCACGGAAGTCGGCGCTGTTCGCTTCGACTACGAGGGGAAACTGTTCGACACCTTCCGGGAACGCACGAATCCTGGTGTACCCGTGCCAGAGCACGTGACGAGGCTGACCGGCATCCGGGATGAAATGTTGGAGGGGGCCAGACCGCCCGAGGAAGTCGTGCGTGACCTTTTTGCCTGGGCCGGTCCCGGCGCGTGGTTCGCCGCGCACAGCGGTGAATTCGAGGCGGCGTTCCTCCTCGCCACCGGAGGACCGCCGGAGGACGATGATTCGCTCATGCTGAGCACCCTGGAGTGGGCGCGGTCAGCCGGGCTGGATGTGCCCAACCACCGGCTCGGTACGTTGATGGACTTGATTGGATTCGAGATCCGGGTCAGGCCCATGCACAGCACCCTGGTCGGCGCACAGGCGGTGGCGGACGTTTTCCGGTTCTTGCTGAAGTGGTGTTATCGCGAACCCACGCACGAGGGCGTCAAGGACATGCTGTTCTTCCGCACGGACAGAATGCACGCGTTGGCCCGGCGCGTAGCCATGCGGTACGACCGGAGCCGAGTCTACGCGAAGCCAAGCTCCTCGCGTTGATCCTCCCAGTCACAGGATGAAACCTTGACGAGCTGCATGTACGACAAGCCGTCGGGTTCCCGGCCGTCCAGAATGGCCTGGGTAATGTCGGGTGCCAGCGTGGCCAGACGCATGATGCGGGCGACATAAGAGGAGTCTTTGTTCACGGCAGCGGCAAGTTGGGCCGTCGACTTGAACCGTCCTTCGTCGATCAGCCTGGTCCATGCATGGGCGCGCGCCAGTATCGTGACCAACCGCTCCTGGCTGGCCGGAGGCGCATCCGTTTGCGCTCCGTCCAGTCCTTCCGGCGCGATGATCAGCTTGCGGCCCCGCCTTCTGCGCATGAGCATGGGCACGTGAATGAGGAGTCCGCCGTCCTCGGTTCGTTTGATGGTGACTGATTTTTCGGTCATGTTTCTCCTCCGCGCTGCCGGGTCTCTTCGGCATAACCTGTCAGGTCGGCGACAAGCCCCGTGACCCCGACGGCCTTGAGTTTCAGGTCAAGCCCATCCAGCCACACGGTGACCCGCTCGACGAGCATATGAATGAGCCGGTGTTTCTCCGTTGGAAAGAGCACCTCCCACAGTTCCTCCAGCGTTCCGAAGGCCTCGGCGACATCGTGCTCGGTGATGCGCTCGCCGCCAAGGCCGTCGAGTTTCCGCTCAATCTGGTCGAGTTGTGTGCCGATGGACGAGGCGTTCTCGTTGAGTTCCATGATCCGCGCCGGGGCGCCGCCTGCGCGAATCAGTTCGACCGCCTCGTCCTGAACACCGCTGAGTTCGTTCTTCAGGTGTTCCCGCTTCGCGTTCAGGCGTTCCCGTTCCTCATCCTCCTGGGCGCGCGCCGCCATAAAGGTCTTCGCGACGAGCGCGGGCGTCCGGAATACCGCGCCGAGTTGTTCGACCACGACCTTCTCGATCTCTCCGCTCGCGACCCGGCTGACCGGGCAGGCGCCCGCGCCCCGCCGGTGCGCGGTCTTGCAAAGGTAATAGTGGAACTGCCTCCCGTGCCGCTTTGTGTAGGTCGGGCTCATGGCGCAGCCGCAATGGCCGCACCGAATCAGTCCGCGCAATGGGGAGTCCGTGGTGAGTCTGCCCGTCATGCGCCGCGTGCGATGGTTCTCGCTGAGCAATTCACCGGTCCGTTCCCACAGTTCCTTGCCAATAATGGCTTCGTGCTCGCCGGGGTAGACGTTGCCGTTGTGTTCCAACTCGCCCGTGTAGAGCCGGTTCCTTATCAGGCGACCAACGGCGGGCACGTCCCAGGCGTGCCCCTCGCGCCGCTTGCCTTTCTTGGTGACCCAGGCTTTGGTCGTGAGGCCATCGGCATTGAGTTCGCGCACGACCTGCAACGTGGAGCCTGTCTGATTGAAGCGCCGGAAGATGCGGCGGACGATGCGCGCTTCTTCCTCGTTGACGACAAGCCGCTTGTTCGGGCGGTCCACGTCGTATCCGAGGGGCGGCGGACCGCCGCACCATTTGCCGTGGCGCTTGGCGGCGGCGACCTTGTCCCGGATGCGCTCGCCCGCAATCTCCCGTTCGTATTGCGCGAAGGACATGAGGATGCCGAGCATCAGTCGTCCGCTCGAATCGGTCGTGTTGAATTGCTCGGTCACGGAAACGAAGCTGACGCCTCGCTCCTCGAAGAGTTCCACCATGCGGAAGAAGTCCAGAAGCGACCTGGACAGGCGGTCAATCTTGTAGACGACAATCGTATCCACCGCGCCGGCGTCCACGTCCTTGAGCAGGCGCTTCAATGCCGGGCGTTCCATCGTGCCGCCGGAAAAGCCGCCGTCGTCATAGTGGCCGGACGCCAGTTCCCAACCGCGCACCGCCTGGCTCCGGATGAAGGCCTCGCATGCTTCCCGCTGGGCATCGAGCGAATTGAAGTCCTGCTCAAGGCCGTCTTCATGGCTCTTGCGCGTGTAGACGGCGCAACGGCGAAGGGTCTCATCATCTCGTGAACGAAGGCCCTCACGCATTCCCCGGCTCCCGCTTGGCGTTCTTGAGCTTCGGCAGGCCGAAGAAATTTCTCCCGCTCAGCTTCATCCCGGTGATAGCCTCCGCCGCCGCGGTCAGGGACTTGTAAACCGTCCCCTTGTAGCGGAAGCCGCCCTCGACCACGATGACCTCGTACTCGACACCCCGCCAGCGGCGCTTGAGACGGGTGCCCGGCACGAGTTGCGTGCTTGGGGCTTTCTTCTTCGGCTTCCCGGTGACAAGCGCCAGCGCGTCCGTCTCCGCGAGTTCCGTGAGATGCTCCTTCGCGCGCTCTTCCAGGCCACCGTAATACATCTCTTGAATCCGGTAAGCCAGGCGGCGCACAAGATGCTGGCGCTTGTAGGCAGGGGGCTCCGTGCCATTCAGTTCCCGCCACTTCTCGCGCAATTCCGGGGTCTTCATTCTAGCCAGTGCTGCCAACTGCCGGAGGACCGTGCCGCGCAGGTGCTCGTTGCTCTTCGCTGCGCTCGTCCGCTGTCGATTCGTTGCGTTCATGTGACCTCCTTCAACGCTGTTTCCTGCGGTCATGAACGCTTCGTTCGTGGATCGAAATCAAGTCCGTTTCGGGAGAAGAAACCAGGCTCAGTTTCGTGCCCGTCAGGTTCCGGCGCGTGCGCAGCCGCAACACACCAGCGGCCAGGATCGAAGCCACGCCGTCATGGCCGAAGGCCGGTATTTTGCCGTTCCCTGTTCGTGCTTCTCCGGCATCCATGTTCATGTCTCCGTGTTTCTCCGGGCGCTCGCTTCCCCCAATGATTACTTACCGGAACCGCCGGGAAAGTGCCGGATGCGAAGCATGCGAGGACGGAAGCAAGCGTCCGGGCATGGTGGACGGAGGTCGCGCGAGGACTGGATATCTAGAGGCGCGTGGCGGACTGCCGAGCGTGTAATCCGCGTCATCGGTATCCAGGGAAAGGTGCGGGCGTAGGCCCGGACAAGCGGCCCCCGGTGGACGTCCGATGGGCTCGAAAACGGAAGTTTTTTTGAAAACCCTTCCACCCCTGGAAGCGCGACTCAATAACGCTTCCTTCCGGAATGCGTTTGCCCTTTGTTTATGCGGGTAGGGGGTCTTGAGAAACGGACTGGGGTTCGGGAAACGACGTCGGGGCGTGGTTTATGGAGACACCGCACGTTGCCCGGTCGCAACCTACGAAAAATGCTGTCGCCCTATATGGCTGAAATACAAGGATTTACAGCGGCGAGGAGATCAGGACTCAGTCCTGATCGATTGGAGAGAACAGAGAGATTGCGTGGAAAATGTGCCCGAATCGGGCAAAAATGTGGCGGGGTAAGTCCGGTTCTCGCGAGGCGAGAAATTGCGAGAACCCCTGTAAATACAGGGCGAAAAAGCGAAACGCTCCCACGGAGAGAATCTGGGAAGGAGCGGTGTTGCGAAAAGAAGAATGGTGGAGGTGAGGGGGATCGAACCCCTGACCTCTGCATTGCGAACGCAGCGCTCTCCCAGCTGAGCTACACCCCCACGCAGAGTGATCAAATGCTACCAGATGAACGCGCGAGAAATCAAATTCTCGGTTCGCTCACTTCGCATCGACACCCCGTTGCGCCAGACTGCGGGCCTCTTTCCCTCAACGGGCCACGTTTGCGGCGACGCTAAAGGCGAGCAAGGTCACGCCGAGGTAATACAGCGGCAGGCCATAGAGCGTGTTGCTGAAACCCGGCGTCACAAATCGGTCGCGGGCGACAAATACGTCGGAGATGTAGAACGCAACACCGCCAATGAGGATCAGCAGATCGGTTCCCTTTGCCTGCGTGCCGACGGCCAGCGTCACCATGATCGTAATGACCACGATGTAGGCGAGCACGGGCGCTTTCATTTCTTTGGGCAGGTGTGGATACATCCACCGTAGGATGAATACGCCAACAACGACCAGTACCACGAGCGCGCCGGCGCACCACGTCAGTTCAACGCCCCGCGACAGAAACGCACCCCAGAACGCGAGATGCCCGAGCAGGAATGACACGAGTCCGGCCAGGAAGATCGCCTGGCCCGGCAACGCCAAGGCCAAGTCGCCGAACCAGCACAGCGCCAGCCCGCCAAGGACAATCCAGCCGTAGGCTGCCGATAGGGCGCCACCCGCAAGCGCAATCGTCAGGAATCCTGTCGAAGCCAGCATCTTGAGCGGGATCTCGACCTTGCTTTTGGCCTTCCGGCAGAGAATGGTTCCTAGAAGGCCGATCACCACAGCCACCGTTCCCGCAATCGCAATTCCCGTGTGCACGGCTTGTCCTCCTACGGCTCGTACCCGCCATATTGGTTCACCAAGTCCATGATCCACCGATACCGCTCGAAGGAGACCTCCGGGGGTATCGAGTGGTCCGAATGATACATGTATCCTCCGCCATCCTTCGCGCCGAGAATCTTCTCGCGCACCTCGGCCTCGCATTCCTCGGCGGAGCCGCTCAGCTTGGTCACGTCGATATTGCCCCAGAAGGTCAGCGCATGTCCATAGCGTTGTTTGAGAACCCGCACGTCGAGGCCAGCGCGCGCCTGGAGGGGCTGGACCACGTCAAGGCTGCACTCGATGAGATCGTCGAAGAACGTCTCGCACGCACCGCAACAATGCAGCCAGAACGACACGTCGTGCTGGTCGAGAAACCGGCCGAGGCACGCATACATGGGCTTGAACACCTGGCGCCATGTGTCCGGCGAGAACAATGGCCCCCGTGTCGAGGCCAGATCGTCGACGACGAACACGGCGTCGGGCTTCATACCGAGACCTACGCAATGATCGAGGCACGCCACCACGAGATCGCTCTGTGCGGCGGCCATATCGGTCACCCATTCCGGATCGGTAAGTACGTCCATCAGAAGCTCGGTGTAGCCGCGATGGCGCCACGTGGCCTCCCATGGACCGTAGACCACGAAGGCCACGCACTTGCCCGTCGCGCGCAGCGTATCGAACTGCGCCTTGGCCTCGGCCCACGTCGGATAGGGTCCCATGTGCGCGAAATACGACGCCGTGTCGACCCGCGCTTCGCCTTCCGGATCGAAGGCGAATCGAGGCCGCAGCTCGCGCCACACATCCTTGTCCTTGGTGACGTGCTCGATCCATTCGAGGGCGCGGCTCTTGCCCTTCATCTTGCGGACGGTATAGCCGGCGCGATCCGTGTAGGTGACGAAGGCCTCGTCCTCGGCGACGACGCGCTGCGGCATCCGCATGGACGCATCAATGCCCATCGTCACGATATCCCAGTCGAAGAGCTCATCCGGCGTAGCGGTCTCCCCCATCCCCTGATCGCGCCACGCCGTCAGCGTATCCTCCCAGAAGCTATCATAGCGCGGGATCCGGTCGATGGGTTCGCGCCGAATCGCATTGAGCACGCGCGTCCTACCGTCCAAGCTCCGTCCCTCCGCTAATCATTCCAGACGGCCGCGATAGCGTGGAACGTCTCGCCGGCGCGGACAGCGTTATGATTGATATTGTCGAGCTTCTCGCGCAACACGGCATAGCAGAACGGTTCGAGTCCGCACCACGACGAGGTCAAGTGGCCGAGCATGCGCTCCGTCGAGGCCTTGCCGTGGGCGCAGTTCCACAGGGCCAATCCGGCGCTCGCCGAGCGCCAACTCGTCGGCCAGACGCGGAACCCGTGATCCTGGAAATGGGTCAGCGATGGATAATCCTTGCGTCGCATGTAGTGCCAATCGCAGATCACGATATCCTTCGGAATGGCGTCGATGGCCGAGGCCGTGTCCACCGCACTCGCCTCGTACGAGCCGTATCGCATGACCTTCGAGTCGAGCAGCCGATCGCCCCACATCAGCATCGTGAGGCCCTTTTCGTCAACCACAAATCCATGCAGATCGTTCACGACCTTGGCAAACACCTCGGCGTGCGATTCACCGTGGTAGTACGACGTGCTCTCGTCGGGGAAATACATGACCTCGTCCAGGCCGACGTGGAACGCGTCGACCTCGAAGGCGTCGATTAACTCGCCGATCAGCGCGAATACGATCTCGTTCGTCTTCGGATCCAGCGGGTTCCAGCTCACGTGATAGTGGCTCGGCGACTCATAATCCGGCGCTTTCGGCACCATCAACTCGGGATACTTCGACAACAGGATGTTCGGCCGGCTGCCTTGGTGGCCAAAACAGTTGAACTCGGGAATCAGCCGGATGCCCAGCTCGCGGCACAGCGCGGCCAGGGCGTGCGCATCCTCTTTCGTCAAGCCTTTGCTTGAGGCCAGCTCAGGATGCGAGGCGAACTGGAACGCGTAATCGACCTCGAGCACCAGCACGTTGACGCCGGCCGGCGCGAACACCTCGCGGAGCGCGCGATGCAGCATGGGCAGTTCTGCCCGGTTCGAGACGTACACGTGCACGCCACGCCACGCCTCATCGCCACGCAGTGCCCCGCCACGCGTCGTGGCACATCCCGCCACCATCATCCCCGCCACAACCACCACCGGCAACGTCCATCTCATGGTTTTCATTGGCTCAACTCCTCTCGGACGCTGAACCGCCGTCCGTTGATGTCCAATTCCTTGCCATCCTCGCTGGGTTTGGCGGCGACCTGCACCGACCCGTCGCGATCCACCGCGAAAACCCACCACACGCACGACAGGCCCGGATCTGCGTTCGCCACGAGCGTTAGTTGGCCGCGCGTTCCTTCGAGTCGGGCAAGGTCAGCACCGGTGAAGGCAACCTGCGGCGAAGTGAATCGGACATCCACGCCGTCGAGGTGCACGCACGCCCAGCCGTCCTCGAAGCCCCACGCGGCGTCGCGATGGCCGTGCCAGTAGTACGCGAGCGCCGTCGCGGCCGCGGCCGAAATCGAGTCCGCAACTACCACCATGTCGCGCCCGACCAACCAGAGGTTCCGCACAACCGATGTCACGCCCGCCTTCTCCGGATAGCAGCCGGTAAGGTTAACGCACGCGCGCCAGCAATGCTCGCCGGCCTCTTCGAGAGCGATCCGGCGCGGCGCTTTGACCGTCTGCGCCAGGCCGTTAATCACCGGGTAGTTGTGCGCCGTCGGCCCGAGCGTGAAGTCGCGTTCGAGGCCCTGCAAATACTGTTGATAGCCGGGATCGGCGATGATCCACTCGCCGGCCGTGCCGATGACGATGGTGCCGTTATCGCACTGGAGATGGCTCATCGGCGAATCCGTGCACGACATGACCACGGCCAGATCGCCTGCCTCCCAGCCGCTGCGCAGGACGAGCGCATACCGCGCATCGAGCGCCCCGGCGTCCGGTGCGGCGCCTTCGAGGCCGTCCGCCACGTCTCGCACGGCGGCCAGCGCGTCGCATCGGAGCCAATCCGCCGCGCATCGCCTCAAGAGCCAACCGCGCACCGGATCCGACTGCATCGGCGCGAGCTTGGCCTGCGCGCCCAAGTGGAACGGCATCTCGACGGGCTCGACATCGCTCAAATCGGCCACCCGCTCGGCCTTGCCTGGAGCGCCAAGGCGATACGACTCGTTGAGGAAATCCGCCAACGCCGGATGGCCCAGGATCGCCTCGCGGGCATCCGCCGGCGCGCCGTCGAGCCAATCCGCGATGAAATCCAGCACGTAGCCGTCATAACCGACGCCTTCCGTCAGGCCGGTCGCATGCAAGTCGAGAATCGCGCCGAAAATCGCCGACACGCGCTGATCGAACACGGCCTGCGCCGGATGGCCGGCCACACGCGCCGTCAACGCGGCGCCGATGGTGCCGATGAACGGGATGTTATGCACGACCTTGGCCGGCTCCGGAAGCGCCAGAATATCCGCCTTCGACGTGTACGCCCCGTGGGCCTTGTCCGAGCCCGGCACAATCTCGTCGGCATGACGCGCGCACGCCGCTTTGATCCGCTCGCGGAGGCCATCGTCCAGCCAGTGCCATTTCGTTGCCGCCACCCAGAGCATCCGGCCTGCGTGTGCCGAACTCAGATCCGGCCCGCCATACTGCGCGTAGGTCGGCCACGACGCCAGCGCATCGAGATCGCGGGCCACCGCCTCGCGCGCCGCCGCGTCACCAAACCACTCCGCCATCCAGCCGAGGCTGTACACGCGCTCCTCGAGTTCCCATACCATCCACGTGGCCCACGGATACCGGTCGATGCTCGGCGCCGGCACATCCGGAATCGACAAGCCGGACACCGGCAGCGGATAGACCAGTTTGCGGTGAATTCGGTAGTAGTCGACCACGAGATACCGCTGGCCGAGATACGCCTCGGCGCGTTTGCGAATCACCGCCTCGATCGAGTCGCGGCTCAGCGCCTGCGCAAAGGCACAACGACCTACGGCCGCGCCCACCGCCAAGAGGAGCGCCACACGTCCCCACGACGTCATTATGTGCATCATCCCGCCATCCTCCCGTCATCGCGATCCGCCCAAACGTGCCTGCTTACTCTACCGCACCGCCGAAATCATGTCCAAAGAGTAGCCCGATGCGCTCACCCTCTCCGATACGGTACTGTCCCATTGGTCCCATTGGTCGTATGGGTCCGTTTCTTCCGCCCATCCGCCCTCGCGCTGGAAATGGCCGCGTCAAGGCCCTATAGTCTCGTGCACGACCAAGGAGCACCACGATGAAACGAATCGGTTTGATGGGTTGTGGAACCGTGGCCGGTTACGGCCATCTACCTGCGCTCGACGAGTGCCCGGAATGGGACCTGGTCGCGCTGTTCGATCCGGACAAAGGCCACCTCGAAACCGCCCGCAAGCGCTTCAACGTGCCGAACGCCTGCACGGATGTCGACGCCTTCTTCGCGTCCGGCCTGGACGCCGTCACAATCACGTCGCCGGCGCCGTGTCACATCGAGAACGTGCGCGAGGCCGTGCGGTATCGCATTCCGATCCTCTGCGAGAAGCCATTGGCCATGACCGATGATGAAGCCGTCGAGATGATCGCCATGGCGAAGGGCGCCGGCGTCCGCCTCTTCACCGGTTTCACGTACCGGTTCGCGCCGGAGGCCCAGGCCATCAAACGCCTCGTCGAGGAAAGCATCATCGGCGACGTCCGTTCGCTCCGGCTCATCTATATCTGGAACTGCCACGGCCGCTACGCCCTCGACGAAAACGGCCAGCGCATCGAGCAACCGCGCCGCGCCGGGCGCATGCTCGAGGGCGGCCCGCTCGTGGATTGCGGCGTGCACCAGATCGATCTCGCCCGCTGGTGGCTGGGATCCGAGATCGTGCGCCAACAGTCGGCCGGCGCATGGCTCGAAGATTACGAAGCGCCCGACCACGTGTACGTCCATCTCGATCACGCCAACGGCGCGCACACCGCCGTCGAGATGAGTTACTCCTATTGCCACACGGCTAAGGAGCCCGTGTACCACTACGTCTACGACCTCATCGGCACCGAAGGCGTCATCCGATACACGGGAGAGACGCACACGCTCGAGGTGCGATCCTCGGCCGGCACCACCACCGAAGAGTTCGCCGGCGGCAAGAATTTCGTCGGGTTGTACCAGGAGTTTGCGCGCGCCGTCGAAACCGGCGAGCCCGGCAACATGCCTACCGCCGAGGACGGGCGGATCGCCACGCGCATCGCGCGAACCGCCACCGACCACGCCATCGCCAACCGGCTCGCCGTGAGACAGCAATAAGGCCGCCCTACTTCATGTACGCCGCCTCGACCTTCCTCAGCGCTTGGAAAATGTCCTCGGCTTCCTGCTCGCCGCAGTGCTCGTGGACCTTGACGTGCATGAAAGTCTTGTCGACGTGCTCGAAATTCGGCAGCGGGTACTGCGCGTCCGGATCGCCTTTGTACTCGGGGGCCGTCCAGGGATAGCCGCTCGAGCCGAACACCGAACGGTTCTTGTACCAATCGTGGTCGGTGAACGGCTCGGTGTAGTGTCCGGAGAAAGGCAACCCTTCGGCCTGCACCGCCCGCACGAAGGTCTCGACGTCGACGGACACCTTGTCGATGTCGAGTTGAAACACGAAGAACCAGAACGCGCCGTCGCAGCCATCGAGCGGCATGATCGTACGCACGGCCTTGAGCTGACGGCACCGCTCGTCAACCGCCTGCGCCACGCGCTGACACCCTTCGACGATGCCGGGCAGCTTCTTGAGCTGAACACGGCCGATCACGGCACTCAGGTCGTTCAGGTTGAGGTTCAGCGAACACGTGACGTTGCCGTGCGCGCCGGTGACGCCGAAGGCCTTGCCGCGATCCGAGGCCTGACGCGCCTTCCAATAGAGGTCCTCGCGTTTCGTGAATACGACGCCGCCCTGCCCGCCGGTGGCGTGGTGCTTGCCGGACATCGTCGAAAACGCGCCGATGTCGCCGATGGTGCCGAGGTAGCGGCCCTTGTACTTGCCCAGGTGCGACTGGGCGCAATCCTCGACCACGGGAATGCCTTTCGCCTTGGCGATTTCCATGATGGGATCCATATCCGCGGGCAATCCGGCGATGTGCGCCACGATGATCGCGCTGGTGCGCTCGGTGATGGCGGCCTCGATCTGCTCGGGGCCCATATTGTAGCTGTTGGGCGCGCAATCGGCGGGCACCGGGATACAGCCGATAAGCGGCACCGGCATAGCGCCGCCCATGTCCGTCACGGGCGGCGTAATAACTTCCGTGAAGGGCTCGATTCCGAGCGCGCGCAGCGCGACGTAGATGGCGGTCGTACCGGAATTCACGGCATCCGCGTAGCCACCGCCCATCAACTCGGCGAACTCACGGCAATAGGCCTCTTCTTCTTCGCCGTTGTATGCGAACACGCCGCCGGACGCGATCGACTTGTCGAACAGGGCGTCAACCGCCGCCTTCTCCTCGGCTGTGAACAAGAACCGCGCCGGCCAAGGCGTCGTCCGCACCTTCGCTCCACCGTTAATCGCTAGCCGATCGTGCGCTTGCGTACTCATGAGCGTCTTTCCTTTCACTACCCCGTGCCGGCCAGGGCATTGCCGGCCCAACCCTCGTCGCAAGGTCGTAAGCCTACTCATTTTCCTGGGGTATTCACAAGTGCCTGCCGTTTGGCTCCGTAACGCGCGGTAGTATATGCTCTCGCGGAATTGAGCCGCAGCACTTGGCCTCGGAGTGAATGTCCATGACTTCCCGCGAACGCGTCATCAAGACCCTCGAATTCGACCATCCCGACCGGGCACCGCGCGACCTGTGGGCCCTGGCCGGTGTCACCATGCTACGCCGAAGCGAGTACGACCGAGTGGTGGCCAAGTACTCCTCGGATTTCGTCGGGCCACGGTGCCGCTACGGAGCGTCGACGCGCAGCCAAGGCACCCACGCCGAGGTTGGCCGCTACACCGACGAGTGGGGCTGCGAGTTCACCGTGGCCGAGATCGGGGTCTGCGGCGAGGTGAAGAACCCGCCCTTGGCCGATTGGAACGCCCTCGGCACGACGTGGACGGTGCCGTGGGAGCTGTTGGACAACGCCGATTTCAGCGAGGTCAACTCAAGCTGCGCCGCCACCGACCAATTCGTCAAGGTCGGCACGCACACGCGCCCCTTCGAGCGGATGCAGTTCCTGCGCGGCACGGAGAATCTCTTCGTCGACATCCTCACGCGATCTCCTGAGTTCATGCGCCTGCGCGACATGCTGCACGAGTTCAGCCTGCGCGAGATGGAGATGTGGGCGCAGACCAACGTGGACGCCGTCGGCTTCATGGACGACTGGGGCACGCAGCACAGCCTCCTCATCTCGCCTGGGGACTGGCGCGACCTCTTCAAACCGCTTTACAAGGACTATTGCGACATTCTCAAGAAGGCCGGCAAGTACGTCTTCTTCCATAGCGACGGCCACACCCGAGCCATCATTCCCGACCTCATCGAAATCGGCGTCGATGCCCTCAACACCCAGATCTTCTGTATGGACATCGAGGAACTCGGCAGGCAGTTCAAAGGCAAGATCACCTTCTGGGGTGAGATCAGCCGCCAGGACATCCTTCCCTTCGGCACCGTCGACGAGGTACGCGCCGCCGTCCGTCGTGTCCGCCATGCCCTCGACGACGGCTCAGGCGGTGTCATCGCCCAGTGCGAATGGGGCATTCGCGACCCGATAGAGAACATCGAGGCCGTCTTCGAGACATGGCTCGAACCAAGATAGGCCTCGCCCGTATTTGTCGCTCGCACAGCTAACGTTTGGGCATTTCGACTGTATTCTTAGCGGGAGGGAGTGTTCTTTGTCCGATTGGACCATGATCCAAGGCCGGCACAATACCTCCTAAATGATTGACCCAACAGATCTTACGGCTCCAGTTCAGAATAGCCGGTTGAGAATGGACGGGGCGGCCAGGAATACAACGATGCCCCGTGGGTGTGTAGTCAGGAGTGGTTTTGTATGCCCTCCCCCCCCGCGCCATGGTCTGGTGGCTGACGCGGGCGAAGTTCATATTGCAGTCGATACCGAGGTACGATGTCAAGAAGGCTCTTGTTCCCTGACGCGCTACGCGGTTTCTTCATTCTGAACGTGGTCTGGTTGCACGCACTGAATTCCCTGGTGTACGGCAACGACGTTAGTACCGCTGATCGGGTGAATCCCTTGGTCTTTGCCCTGCTAGCGCCCGTGGCCATTCTCGCCACGTGGGCGCCGGTCTTCTTGATGCTGTCAGGCATCGTAAATGCCTACTCTATGCACAATGCTGTCAAGGGTTTACGGCCCGAGAAGATCGACCGCGCCCTAGGCCGTGCGTTGCGCGCCGCGCTCGCCAACAACGCCATGATCTACTTGTTATCCGTCCTGAACATGACCTGCCTCCACCATCCCATGCACTACAACGGCGCGCTCCGCCACACCTTCATCACGGGATCGCTGCGCAGCGGCACCTGGCAGTCCTACTCCCCGCAGCTCTTGTTCTACAACGACGCCCTCGCCACCATCGCAATCACCGGCGCGGTGACTAGCATCATTCTGTACCTCTTGTGGCGCAACGGCGGCACCGGCAAGACACAGCGCAGCATGAACGTCCTGATCGCGTTGGCGGCGGCCTGGGTGGCGGTCTCTCCCTTCCTGCACACCAAGCTGGATGCGCCTCTCTACGCCGCGCTGGACGCGCATTACTGGATCAAAGCCTTGGCGCTCAAGTTCGTCATCGGGCCCAACCAGAGCCCGTTTCCCAACGTCGCTTACGGCCTTCTAGGCGCCGTGTTCGGCATCGCCGTCTCGGAGGGTGTCGAGATCCAGCGCATCCGACGCTACGGCTACGGCACAGCCGCCGTTAGCCTCTCCGGTGCCGCCATCCTGTTTATCGCACAGGGCCTGACCGCGCCTGAAGTCGCCCTCCCCACTCTGCCGATCCGCGTGCACTTGCTCAATCTCGGACTCATGATGTGCCTGTGTACACGTTTGATCGATAAAGTCGAGTACCAGCCAGCCGCGCGCCGCGTCGTCATCGCGCGGAAGACCACCGGCCTGCGCCGGTTCGGCATGGTGGCCCTCAGCGTATTCTTACTGGAAGGTCCGGTGGCCGTACTGCTGGGCCGAATCTACGTGCCGCTCTGGAACGACACGGGCGTGTTTCCCCGAAGCGCCATGGCCATTGTGCCCTTTCTGTTGCTTCTGATAGCGGTGTGGAACACCGTGCTTCGTCTGTGGGAGAAGGTCCACTTTCAATACGGTTTCGAATGGGCCATCGTGAATGTCGTGGGCCGAGTTCGGGGCCGCAAGTCCGAGCGCCTCAACCCGGTGGCGGTCCTTCACGAGCCGACCGCCACGGCCGCCCGCATCGAGTAGGTATCTGGTCTCCCATCGAGCCCCTCGATTCTCCAAGCACGAAACAAAGCGCATCGCCCGGGAGTCCTATCCACAGGCCCCGGCCAATCCGCTGCAGATTCGGAAACGGAAGCGCCCTGTTGCCCTCGACTTGAGTGAATGCAGGGAAAACCGCTACCATGCTCGGCAGGGAACTTCGTCGTTACGCGACGGATGGATGCCGCGAGGGATCGTCTGCTTCAGAGTCAGGCCGCGCGGCCTGCGACGTGGTGAAGTACTACCGGCAATGCCACTCATCGAACTTGAGAACGTCTCCGTTTCCTACGGGAAACGTCTCGCCTTGCAGCAGGTGACGTGTAGCATCACGGGCGGCGCGGTGGGTCTGCTGGGCCTGAACGGCGCAGGCAAAAGCACGCTCATCAAGACGCTGCTCGGCTTCCTGAGAACCAACCGCGGCGGCGTGGTCCGTATGTTCGGCAAAAAGATGCCGCGTCATTCTCTCAAGGTGCGCCAGCGCCTGGGCTACATGCCCGAGCGGGACATCGTTAGCCCGCGGGTGAGTGCGGTGGGTTTCCTGAGCTACTGCGGATGCCTGTTCGGCATGAGCCGCGTGGATGCCATGGAACGCGCCCACGAGGTGCTCAACTACGTGCGCATGGGCGCAAGCCGCTATCAGAAAATGGAGACCTACTCGACCGGCCAGCGCCAACGGGTGAAGTTTGCCCAAGCCCTGATCCATGATCCCCGATTGCTTCTCCTGGACGAACCGACCAGCGGCCTGGATCCCGACGGGCGTGTCGAGATGCTCCATCTGATCCGGGAACTCGCCGCCACGCGCAACGTAACGGTCCTGCTTTCGTCTCATCTGTTGCCGGACATCGACACCGTGTGCGACCGCGTCATCGTGATCCATCAGGGGAAAATGGTGCAGGATAGTCCCATCGAGGCACTCACAGCGCTCACGGAAGGCGCCTACGAAGTCCGCGTCCCGAATCACGCCGAGGCATTTCAGGGTCGTCTCGTCGAGGCCGGATTCACCTGGGCACGCCAACAGAACGGCGCCATGCTGGTCCATAGCCCCAACGGCGTCGAAGGGCGCGCCCTCTTCGAGATTGCCCGCGCCTGCGGCACCGAGATCCGCCACTTCCGGCCCGTCCGCCGAAGCCTTGAGGACGTGTTCCTCCATACGATCGGGGAGGGGTAGGCGTGCCGGTTTTCGAGCAGACGTACCGCCGATACGACGGCAAGGCCAAGGCCTCGTTCCGGTGGCGGACCATGGTGCGGCAGGAGCTGCGGGTCATCTCGAGATCGTGGGCCTTTCGTGGCCTCTTCGGCCTGGGAATGCTGCATGCCTTCCTCCGCTTCATCCAGGTGCTCGCCTTCGATTCGTTTACGCTCAAGAAGCGCGCCCTCGAGCAAATGCTTCAGGAAATGGCCAACGGACCCTTGGCCGGCAACACCTACGCCATCGATCAGATCCAGAAACAACTGGTTTGGATCGACAAATACCTGGACCTCTTCCAGATCAATGCCTCGACCTTCTTCGATTTCATCCGCATTCAGAGCCCCATCGTGTTCATCACCATGATCCTGGCCGGCTCGGGCATGATCTGCAATGACGCGCGCAACAACCTCATGGAAGTCTACTTCTCGAAACCGCTGAACTGGCGCGACTACGTCTTCGGAAAGTGCGTGGCCCTGAGCGCCGTAGGCTTCCTCATGACCGCTGCCCCGGCCCTTTTCCTTATTGTGTTCCACAACCTCGTATTGCCGGGCGCCGACACGTTCCAAGACAGTCTGTTCTGGACAAGCGCCACCGTGTTCTTTTCGATGTCGCTCGTCTTGCCGTGCACCTTCGGCATACTCGCCAGCTCGGCCAGTATCCGCAGCCAGCGTTTCGCGGGCATCGCCGTCTTCATGGTGCTCTTCGGCGACCTGACCATCGGCACCACCCTGCAAGGCCTCATGAACGAGCCTAACTACCTCATCTTGGCGTTTCCGGTGGCCATCAACCACGTCGGGCAGCATCTCTTCCAGCAGCGGGAACTCCTTTACAACCTCCCCTGGAAATGGTCCGTCAGCTACATCGTGGGCGTGTGCCTGATCACCCTGTCCGTGATATGTTTCAAGGTCCGACGGGCGGAGGTCGGATGATGACCGCCATCATCGAGACTAAGCGGCTCTCCAAATGGTTCGGCGAAGCCGTGGCCGTGAACAACCTCGACCTCACCGTCGACCCGGGAGTCACGGGCCTGCTCGGACCGAACGGCGCTGGCAAGAGCACCCTCATCAAACTCGCCCTCGGCCTGTACGAGCCGAGCCGCGGCGAAATCCGCGTATTGGGCAAGCCGCCGCGAAACAATCTCGCCGTGCTGCGGCGGATCGGCTATTGCCCGGAGACCGATTCCCTGTTCGAGAACATGACCGGCTATGAGTTCGTTTACTGGCTCAATCGTTTCTGGGGCATGACCGCCAAGCAGGCCGAGGCTTCCACGCTCGAGGTCTGCGAAACCGTCAACATGACCCGTCGTATGCACGACCCCGTCACGGAATACAGCCGTGGCATGCGCCAGCGCATGAAGATCGCCCAGGCCCTGACCACCCAGCCCGAGGTGCTGTTTCTCGATGAACCCATGTCCGGGCTCGATCCGCGCGGACGCGAGGAGATGTTCGCCCTGATTCGCCGCCTCGGCGAAGCGGGCCGGACCGTCGTCGTGTCGAGCCATGTCCTCTACGAGGTCGAGCGCGTCACGAACAACGTGATCCTCCTCCACAACGGTTGCATGCTGGCCTACGGCAAGACGCAGGAGATCCGCGATCTTCTCGGCGAGCATCCCCGGACCATCACGGTCGCCTGTGCCCAACCGCGTCAGGTAGCCACGCGTTTCGTCGGCGACGAAACCATCCTGAACATCGAGTTCGCCAACGACGCCTTCACCGTTCAAACCAAGGACGCGGGTGCGTTCTCGAAGAAGCTCAATGGCCTGATTGTGGATGAGGGTATTCCGGTGACGGAAATCCAGATTGTCGACGACAATCTGCAATCGGTATTCGATTACCTGGTGAAATGACCGCGGGCTGGGCCGCCCAGCCCTTCGAGGAGACCCATGACGGAAGCGAACGTAACCGTGCACGACGGGATCTACCGACGATGCATCATGACGTCCGCCGGCCAGCAACTGCTCATGCTGTTGCGGCAGAAACGCATCATTCTCGCCACCAGCATCAGTTTCGTGCCGATCCTCATTCCGTTGGCCCTCGCCTTCCTCTCCATCGGTCGCTACGGCAACAACGGCCAGGATGTCTTTGTCCAAATCATCGAGAACATCTACGTCAGGGCTATGGCCCCCTTGTTGGCCCTGTTCTTCGGCTCCATGCTGGTCGGCGAAGACGTCGAAATGCAGACCATTCCCTACATTCTGACCCGACCGGCGCCGCGTTCGGCCTGGGTGCTCGGGAAATTCGCCGCCTACCTCATGGTCACCTCGGGCATCCTGGCCACGTCTATCGTCCTCACCTTCGCCGCCTGCACCGCCCTCGGCGGACTCGAAGTCAACGCGGCATCGATGAAGCTCCTTTCCGAGTACATCAGCGTCGACCTCTTCGCCCTCTGGGTGCACGGCGCCCTGTGCACCCTCCTCGGCGCCCTGGTCAAACGCCCCGTGGTGTTCGGCGTCGTGATTCTCTTTGGCTGGCAACGCATCGCCACCATCGTGCCCGGGGTGGTGGATTTTCTCACCATCGAAAAGTACATCACCACGCTCCTGCCGCCGCTCGCCATGGTGCGCGAGGCCAAGATCATGAAATGGTTCGGACTCGACTTCCCCAAACAGGAGTACATCATCAGCAACTACCGCGCCACACTCACGCTGCTGATCCTGATCGTGGCCTTTCTCGGTTTCGCGAGCCACGTCGTCCGGCGTCGCGAGTACTCGAGCGCACGCGCGATGGGGAGTTAGTCCGCCATGTCCAAGGTCGCCAAGGAAAAACGAAACCTCCTCACGCTGCTGCTCATGGTGGCTACTCTGGCCTACCTGGTCGTTCTCGCGCGTCAGCAGGGCGATATCACGATCATGCCGCCCGAACCCGAGACCGTCACCAACCAGCGCAAGTCTCCCGATAACGCGTACTACGTCCTTCGCTCCGCCCGCGACCAGCTTCACAAGGCCGAGATCGCGCCACAGGCTGTCGAGACCGACAAGGACAAGGAGCTGCGACGCCGACAGGACGACGAACCCAACGCCGTAGACCAGACGCTCGGCTTGTGGCTGAATAGCGGAGATCCCAAACTTCCCGAATTCCTCGAGCAATACGATTCCGTGGTCCGGACTACGCTCAAGGCCTTCGAGAAACCCTACTATCTCTGTCCGGAAATCGGCACGTTCCGGAACGGCCTTCTCAAGACCATCGACTTCCGAGGTCTCGGCTTCTTGCTCACCGCCCGAGGCGTCTATCGAGCCCGTGTCGGACAAGTGGACACCGAGGCCTTTCAATTCCTCCGAGACGCCATCCGCCTCGGGCGCATGATCGCCAGCGACGGGCCCGTCTTCAGCTACGAGATCGGATTCGGAATACAGAAACCTGCGTTCATGGCCGTTCAGGAATTGGCCGAGCAGGCCCCGCGCGACGTGCTCGATCCCGTCGTTACCGCCTTCAAGGAGCTGTTGGCCGAGCCGGTTCCCATCGATCCCTGCATCGAGTTCCGGTGGCGCATGCTCGACGAATCCCTGCCCAAACCGACCCGGAGCACCGGCGAGAAAAAGCCCGGTGAGAAACGGCCCGAAGAGTACTGGCGCGAATACCGATTCGGCCGCCGCCTCAGAAAGGCGCAGCGGTTCCTCATCAAACAAGGCGAACATCTCCGGCAAATGGCTGCGCTGCCCTTTCCGCAGTACCACAACTGGATGTATAACCGGACTGAGTTCAGGGGCGTGCGTCATCCCTTCTGCGATATCCCCGGAGAACTCGACCAACTCGTCCTTCTCCGGGATATGCAGATCGCCTGGGATCGCGGAACCGTCACTGTCCTCGCCCTCGAGTCGTACCGCCGCGACCACGAAACCTATCCGCCGGATCTCGCCGCATTGGTGCCGGACTACCTCGACGAAGTGCCCGAGGACCCCTTCCGGCTCGAGCCCATGATCTACCGGCAGGAAGGCAACTCCTTCTGGCTCTATAGCGTCGGCTACAACCGCAGAGACGACCACGCCAACGCCACTCAGGAAGCCGATATGATCATCCACAAGCCGTCACCGAAGCCGTAGGGCCGGGTTCGCCGGGTGGTACGGGGGAGCCCGCCTGATGCGGACCCCGAAGAGGAGCGGTAGCAAGCTACCGCAGTCCACATGGCCTCAAGGCTCCGCGTGAGTCCCTTCTCCCGGCGGGCCGGCGCGCCAATTGTCTGCGAGCCGTGAGCGCCCACGCGTGCCGCTGCTGGCCGGATTCGCGAGACCGCAGAACGCACCACACACACCCCGCAGCCCCGTAGGGTGCGTGAAGCGAAGCGGAACGCACCGCACACACCCCGCGCCAACGTGCCGCATGCCCTCACGCCGACGGCCTACCCCAGGGATGGTGCGTTCCACTCCGTTGCACGCACCCTACGGGGAATCACTGAACTGCGGCCAGGCGGAATCCGAAGCCGGCGTTCCGATTGTCCGGCGTGGCGGTGGTCCGAAACGCCGAACGGCAGCACCCGGCGCCGTGGATCGAGCAGCCGCCCCGGCGCATCCGGTACGAGGCCCGTAACGAATCAATCCACGCGCTCCCATCCGCCGGCGCGCCGGTGTAACTCGAATGGTAATCGTCCTCGCACCACTCGTACACATTCCCGCTCATGTCGTAGAGCCCAGAGGCATTGCCCGTCTTTCCACCCACCGGCTTGCTCCCGAACGGATCGGGCGCGATGTCGTTGTTCCCGCAGTACCACATGTGGTGCGTCCGGTTGCCGGGCAGCGTTCCTGCCGCGCAATCCGAACAGTTCGCCACGGACGGCGCCGTGCCCGGGCACGAGCCCTGGACTGCGCGGTCTTGGGTTCGTTTCCGGTGCGCCGCCTCCGCGGAACGTACCGAACGCCTCCGACCACGCGATGATGCGCTTCACAGCGTCGGTCGCCACCAAGCGGACAACCACGGCGACGCCCAACAAGAAGCCGACATCATCATCCACAAGCCGTCGCCGAAACCGTAGGACCGGGCCCCACACCGCTCTCCATGCTATCGCCTTGCAAGGGAGAATGCCGTGTGCTAGCCTGACTCCCGGATACTTCCTGGCCGATGCTCGACCTCACGCGCCCTCCGTTGTGGCAGGCCTCCTGCCGAGCGCGGAACGGGTGCGAACCCGAGCGAGGAGCTGTGCAGAGATGAGCAGGGCATTCGGGACGAGCGATGAGGCGCGGTCAAGCTACTTAGAGGAGTGTGACGCAGGCCGCGGCCGAGGACTCGCTGCGGAGCTTTGGTGCGTTCTGTCATGGGAGTTCGAAACGGGACTACTCGGGAGGATCGTATGAGGACGAAGTTCGTGGCGGTTCTGTCCATCGTCTGTGCAATCGTTTTCTGCGGTTGCGCAAAGACCTACTACACACTCAATGAACCTGTAGCTCAGGGCAATCTGGAGGAAGTCAAGCGACTAATCGACAGCGGCTTCCCTCCAACGATCCCCGATTACTCTGACCATCCCATTCTTGTCCCAAACTGCATGCCGTACAAGACACTCGGCCCACTCAGTTTGGCGGTGAAGAACAAGGACAAGGCAATGGTCGATCTCCTGATCGCAAACGGGGCGCTCCCCGGGCCCGACGGCATTTGCGTAGCGGTGGCGAACGACGACAGAGACATGGTAGACCTCCTTCTCGCGCGTGGCGCTGACATTCTCAAGGAGAGGGTAGTCTCCGTAGCTACGGACTTTGGCCGACTGGACCTGCTCGACTACTTTCTGTCCAAAGGCGCCCAAGCCGACGAAGACACGGCTCACTTGGCCGACACCGGGCCGCAAAGGTGGTATGTCTTGCGAGGTCTTGATGATCAGACCTATCCTCTCCCCAATCTGCAGGCTGGATCACAGGCCAAATCCCTTCTCAACTCAGCTCCCTTCTATCTTGCGAGCGCGAAACCGCTTCACATTGCCGCCATACGGGGCGACGTGGGCGCGGCCACGCTTCTCGTCGGACACGGCGCAGACGTAAACGCAACATCCGTTGTCTGCGTGGGGCACCCCCTCGTGGGCACACACTCCTATTATTTCCGTGGCCTTACGCCACTTCACTGGGCCTTGCTCTGCGGAAATTTCGACACGGCTCAGTACCTTCTGTCCGAGGGCGCGGAAGTGAATTTCGAGACGGAGCCCGAAGTAGGTCCTCTGGGCCAAATGTCAGCACTCGCGCTCGCGGTTCCGGAGTTCTATTTTGAGACAGTGGTGATAGGGGGTGACAAGTATATAGGCAGATGTGGTTTTTTTGCTGAGGTATCAGGATCCCCTGCCGACAGAAAGGAAACGATCCGACTTCTTCTCAGCCATAATGCTACTGTGAACCGTGCGAACGGCCAGTCGCAAGCATACAGCCTGGCTAGGCGCACCATCTACAAGGATGGCGACACGGATATCCCGGATATGCTCAGGGCGGCTGGCGCCGTGGAAATGGAACGCTTCGTCCCCTTCCCAATAAAGTTCAAATAGGAAGACCTACGCACGGACACTCAAGGAAGCTAGGCGCAAGCAGCCGCTGCCGCATTTCCACACATTATCCTCCTATAATCCTTTATGGGACACAACGCTGTCCTGTTACGCCAATATCATCTTCAGGTTGGCCGCGTCAGCGCCATTGCGAGGTCGGGCGGAATACCGGTATACTGCCATACGCTGGATTTCCAGACGACAGAGATTCCGCTGAGATTCGCGCGCGCTATTCCAAATGAAAGCGTTGCCGCTTGGACCCCAACAAACGAGGAGGTATCCGTGCTAAAAGGATTGGGCGACCTGGGCAACCTCGGCAACATCTTCAAGCAGGCCATGAATATGAAGGCGAAAGTCGAGGAGCTCAAAGAGAAGTTGGCCGACGAACGCGTGGAGGCCACCGCCGGCGGCGGCATGGTGACCGTTGTCATGAACGGCAAGTTCGAGGTGGACTCGGTAGCTATCGATCCCGACGTGATCGACCGCGAGGACCCGGAAATGCTTGAGACGCTCGTGCGGGCCGCCATGAACGAGGGCGTGCGCAAGGTTCAGGACCTCGTCAAGGAACGGATGAGCGAGGTCGCCGGCGGTATCGATATCCCTGGACTCACCGTGTGATGCGAATCGTCTTCTTCGGCACTCCGGAACTGGCGCTGCCTTCGCTGGCCGCCGTTGCGCAGCGGCACGAGGTGGCGGCGGTGGTGTGTCAGCCGGATCGACCACAGGGACGCAGCAAACAGCCGGTTCCTCCGCCGACGAAGGTATGGGCCGAGGAACATGGCATCCCGGTTCACCAGCCCGTCAAGCTCAACGACGGCGCGTTCCAGGCCTGGATCGAGGCGGAGCGGCCCGACGTTAGCGTCCTCGTGGCGTACGGCCGGATCCTCAAGCAGCCGATCCTGGGCGTGCCGCCGCACGGCTTCATCAACATGCATCCGAGCCTGTTGCCTCGGCATCGCGGCCCCTCGCCCATCCAAACCGCGATCCTCGAAGGCGACACCGTCACGGGTATCACCATCATGCGGCTCGATGCCGGCACAGACACCGGCGATATCCTCCTGCAGGAGGAAATGCCCATCGGGCCGGATGACACGACGGATTCCCTCTCGGAACGCTTAGCCAAGGCCGGCGCGGGCTTGCTCGTTGAAGGGCTCGACCGAATCGCTACGGGGGCTGCCGTGTTCACCCCGCAGGATCACGAGCGGGCCACCGTGACGTACCGCTTCGACAAGGCCATGGGCCGCGTCGATTGGACGCAACCGGCCACACGTATCCACAACCTTGTCCGCGCGGCCTATCCGTGGCCGATGGCCCAGTGCGAACTGCGAGGCAACGTGTGCAAGATCCATCGCAGCGCCGTCGTGCCCGAGGAAACCGACGCCTCGCCGGGAACGGTGGCACGTGTCGAGAAGGATCGCATGTTGGTCGCCACCGGCAAGGGCCTGTTGGCCATCGTCGAGTTTCAGCCGCCCGGGAAGCGCGCCATGGCCGTAGCCGATTTCCTGCGCGGGCACCCGATGGGCGCCGGCGAGCGCTTCGAATGAGTCCGACATCATGAGCATCGATCCTGTTCGGAATGCCGCCGTAACCGCTTTGCTGGCCGTATTCGAACGTGACGCCTACCTCAACATCGCGGTGGATCGCGTCCTCGGCCGAAGCGACCTGTCGCAACGCGGGTCGCGCTTTCTCACGCAACTGGTCTACGGCACCGTCCGCCACAAGACGCTGTGCGACCATGTTCTGCGAAGACTCGTGAAGCAGCCGATCGAGGATCTGCCGGCGGCGATCCTGACCATCCTCCGCATGGGCGTGTTCCAGTCCTTGTTCTGTAACGAAGTGCCTCATCCGGCCATGGTGAACACGTCGGTCGATCTCGCCCACAAACGAGGCCATGCCGGAACCGCCCGGCTGGTCAACGCCGTGCTCCGCCGGGTGCCGCAGCGGATTGACGACGTGCGGTGGCCCGATCGCGGTACGGCCCCCCTCGAGTACCTCGCCGTCCGCTACTCGATACCGGATTGGCTCGTACGGAATTGGGCAAACACCGTCGGCCTCGAGGAAGCCGAGCGCTTGTGCGGCGCCTACTCCGAGCAGGCGCCCGTAACGTTCCGCGTCAATACGCTCAAGGTATCGCGCGATGACCTGATGCCGCGCATGACCAAGAGCGGGTTCCGCCTTGAACTGCACAGGGATATTCCGGACGTATTGACCCTCCTCGACGGACCGGCGCCGAGCAAGTCCAAGTGGTTTCAGGAAGGCTTGTTCGTCATCGAAGACGCGGCCTCGACTCTCCCGCCGCATCTCGTGGAACCGGAACCCGGTGAGCGGGTATTGGACCTGTGTGCCGCGCCCGGCGTCAAGACGATCCACCTCGCCGAACTCGCCCGCGATCAAGCGTCCGTGGTCGCCCTTGATGTCCACGCGCACAAGTTGGCCCTTGTTAGGGAGAACGTAGCCCGACTCGGATTGACGCACGTTCAGGGCGTGTGTGGCGATGCCATTCACCCGCCGGTGGCGGCTGGCTTCGATCGCGTGCTCGTCGACGCGCCATGCTCGGGTCTCGGCACGATCCGCCGCCGGCCGGATCTCAAATGGCGCGTGACGGCCGAAACACCGGCACGGATGGCCGAGATCCAGCGGGCGCTGTTGCGTTCCGCGATGGGTCTTTGCAAGAATGGCGGCGTCGTCGTCTATTCCGTCTGCACGTTCTCCCCGGAAGAAACGGATGCTGTCGTGGAGGCGTGCCTGGCCGACGGCGGCGTTAGGACGGAGGATGGGCCTCCATGGTTGGCCAAGTGGAAGACAAACAAAGGTCGGTACAGAACGAGTCCGCTCGACGCGGGGTTGGACGGTTTCTTCTTGACGAGACTGCGGAAGGAGTCCTAGGAATCGTCCTGTTCCTCTTCCGGTTCGCCTTCTGGTGTGTCCGGTGGTCCTTCGCCACGGTCTTCTTCCTCGCCGTAATGGCGGCCGCAGGCTACTACGTATTCCACGAGGCCCTCTCCGGCGGCGAATACGTTCGCGTGCCGAACATCGTGGGGAGCCACGTCACCGACGCCTCGCTACGCCTGGCTGAACAAGGTCTCGAGATGGGCAAGTTGCGCGAGTTGCCCGACGAGCGAGTCGCCCGAGGCCACGTCATCACCCAACGCCCCTCCGCCGGACGCGTGGTCCGAACAGGCCGCAAGGTCTACCCCACCGTCAGCGCGGGCGATGAGATGATTCCGGTTGAGAATTACGTCAATCGGCCTATCGAAGGAGTCCGCGACGAAATCGAGCAGCGCGCCTACCACATGGGCACCGTCGCCCGTATACCGCACTCGGCCCCGCGGGGCACCATCATTGCCCAGGATCCCGCACCGCCGCGGTCCGTCCGCAGCGACGGCGAAGTGCATTTTCTGGTCAGCGACAGCCCCTCCGCCCAAACCTTCCTGATGCCGGATCTCAAGGGGAAACCGGTGCAGGAGGTCTTGCGCCTCTTGTCGCCCATGGGCGTCCTGCCCGTGCCGCGCCGCGTCGATACGGTGGGGGCGGAGTACAACGTCGTGCTCGACCAGCAACCGGCGGCGGGAACCCTCATTCACGAAGGGGCGACCGTCGCCTACTTCGTGCGCCCCTCGGGCGACGTGGCCTTGCCGGATTCCAGGCGTCTCGTCGAGGTAACCTACACCATTCCTCCTTCGCCAAGCCCCAGAGAGATCCGCGTCGACACCTTGGACCGGAATGGCGTCCGCCAGACGGTGTATCCGCAACTCACCGACTATGTCGAGGGGGCACCGCCTCGCCTCGTCTCCGGCCAGTCCATCACGATTCCTATCTGGTTCATCGGCGAGATGACCGTCGAGATCTTCATCGACCAGGTCCGTGTCCGCTCACTCTACTACAAAGGCGACGCCGAAGCGATTGTGAAGACATACAGCGCAACCTCCGGGGCACCCGAGATCTAGAGAAGAGACGGCCCCGCCATCATCGATACAACGGAATAGAAGGCAAGAAGGAATCAACCGTGCCACCCATCAAGATCGCCCCATCGATTCTCTCCAGCGACTTCGGACGACTGGCCGAAGAGGTCCGCGATGTTTGCGAAGCCGGCGCCGACTGGGTTCATTTCGACGTCATGGACGGACACTTCGTGCCCAACATCACCATCGGGCCCTGTGTCGTCGCCGCCTTGCGACAGCATTGCACCGTCCCGATGGACGTTCACCTCATGATTGACAATCCTGCCGACTACATCGAGGACTTCGTCTATGCCGGTTCAGACAGCATATCGATTCACGTCGAAGGCATTCTCCATCCCCATCGCATCATCAACCGCATCAAGGAACTCGGTTGCCGGGCCGGAATCGTCCTCAACCCCGGCACCGGCGAGGAAACCATCGAGTTCCTGGCAGACGTCATCGACTTCGTGCTCCTCATGACCGTCAATCCCGGCTTCGGCGGCCAGAAATTCATCCCCGAGATGCTCCGAAAGATCCAGAACGTCCGCGCCATGATCGGCGACCGCGATCTCGAGGTCGACGGCGGCGTCGACGCCGTCACCGCCCCTACCATTGTTGAGGCGGGTGCCAACGTCCTTGTGGCCGGCTCGTACATTTACGGGAGTGAATCCTATCTGGAGGCCATTGAATCGCTTCGGGGCGCGAGTTGAACGCGACCTTTCCTTAAATGCGTAAAACCGTGTATACTATTCTCTAGGATGGACGAGGAATTCATTTGCACCTGTGACCACTGCGGCCACAAGATCCGAGTCAGGCGTAGCGCACTCGGCACGGAGAAGCGTTGCGCCATGTGCGGCGAGTCCTTCGCCATTTCGGCATCCAACACGATTTCCCTGGATACGCCCGCTCCGTCCAACCGGCCATTGCACGCCATTTCCGAGGGCGAAATGGCCTTCGGCGGCCCACGGACCTGTGCGCGTTGCGGCCGGCCTTTTCGAGGCGATTGGGACCGATACCAGAGCGCGAAGGGCCTCATATGCCACGTCTGTGCCAATCTGACGGGCGCTCCTCCAGGACCTGCTCCGACCGAGGCGCCGGTCGAACCGCCGCCCACACCGCTCGTCGCGCCGCCTTCCTACCGCGCTATCCTCGAGGAGCACAAGCCGGAAGAGGAGGAAGACGACAAGGAGCTGTCGTTCTCGGACCGCTTCGACGCGTTCAAAGAGACCCGGCAGTTCCGCGTCGGCCTGTACCTCGCGGCGTTCAGCGTGATTGGCATCGCCATCTACTACTCGGTCTTTCACGACTTCACCCCCGAGCCGGTGCCCGAATCGGCAACAACCGGTGAGACCGTCGAACATGGCCGCATGGGACTGGCCTTGTTCGGCCCACCGGAAGAACTCACCAAGACCGAAGGCACGGCCCTCGCCATCATTGTCATTTCTCTGAAGTTCGTGTTTGCGTTGCTGCCGCGTTTCCTAGCCATCCTCTTGACACTGGTCTTCGCCAAAGGGATGCCGGGCAGCACCTGGTGGGCCGGCGTCATCCACATTACCATCGTGGCCGTGTTCACTTCGCTCATCAGTTGTTACATCATCATGGTGGGAGGAATCCTGGCCGTCTACGTGCTCTATGAGATCTACGACCTGCGACTGGGCGACATCGTTATCTACGTCATCCTGAACATCCTGCTTTCGCTGCTCATGGCGCCTCTTGCCGCACTCGTCTACGGCTCCGTGGCCCATATATTCCTCTAGCCCAACGCCGTTGCGGCCAGTGCCTTGAATTCGCGCCATCATGACGCCACACTGTCAGCAGCCGCCAATCGGAACACGAGAGGAGTCCGGAAATGTACGCCCCATGGCTATTGACCATCGTCCTCACGGCCGCGTCAGAAGCTACCGTCCCATCGTCACCTCATCTCTTGCTCGCCAAGCCGGCGTGGCTGGCTCAAGCCAAGATGCTGGTCCAGGTCGGCGACGAATCGGTTAAGCCCGCGTATGCCGCCCTCATCGCCACCGCCGACGCGGCCCTCAACGCGGGCCCCTTCTCGGTAACGAGCAAGACCATGACGCCGCCCAGCGGCGACAAGCACGACTACATGAGTGTCGGACCGTATTGGTGGCCCGATCCCAGCAAGCCGGACGGACTGCCGTACATCCGGCGCGACGGCGAAGTCAATCCGGAACGGAACAACTTCGACAATGCTGCCATGGGCGACATGTCCGGCCGCGTTCAGACCTTGGCCCTGGCCTACTACTTGTCGGGTGATGAGCGGTATGCGGAACACGCGGCAAGACTGCTCCGCGTGTGGTTCCTCGATGCCGATACGCGGATGAATCCGAACCTGAACTTCGGCCAGGCCATCCCCGGGAAGTGCGATGGCCGTGCGGTCGGCATCATCGACACGGCCGGCCTGCCCAGGCTCGTGGACGCTATTCTCCTCCTCGCCGGCTCGCCGCACTGGACAGAGGCCGACCAGCAAGGGCTGGTCGATTGGTTCGGCGCCTATCTCGATTGGCTCCGGGAGAACGTCTACGGACGCATGGAAGCCATGACGCACAACAACCACGGCGTCTGGTACGATGTCCAGGTCATGTCCTTCGCCCTGTTTGCAGGAAAGGCCGACGTCGCCCGCGCCGTGGCCGAACTCAGCAAGGAGCGCCGTATCGCGGAGCAGATCCAGCCCGATGGCAGCCAGCCGGCCGAGCTGGCCCGGACCAAATCCTTTAGCTACAGCCTGTACAACCTCGAGGCATTCTTCGAGCTCGCGCAGCTCGCCGAGCACGTGGATGTCGACCTCTGGAACTACAAGACCGAAGATGGCCGCAGCATCCGAAAGGCCCTCGATTGGCTCGTCGACAACGCCATCGGCAAGACCAAGGATGAGTGGACCTACGAGCAGATCACGTCTTTCGATCCGGCGGAGCTGGCGTCCTTCCTCCGGCGGGCCGCCCTGATCTACGACGAGCCCCGCTATGAAGCGATCCGCACCGAGCTCGTCGGCAATGCCCCGTCGACGGATGGCAACATCTTCTTCTATCCGCCGCCGCGCGCGAAGAACTAGACTTGGCTCGCCCCCTCACCTGCGCGCCCTCAGTAGACAAGGCGCCGGAACCCGCGCACGGTATGAAACGTGATGAGATTGCCGTCATGAGCGTTCTTGGCACGCGCGTCGCCGCTGCGCGAGAGCACGTGCAGGTCGTCGCCGTCGATAACCATCGACGCGTAGTGCCTGCCTTGGTTCGGACTGCCAGAGTCGGCCACGCGCGCCGCGAAACACCAGTCCACGCAATTCCTCGAAAAATGGAGCACCAGTCGGTGCCGCTCGTTATTCGGCAGGTTGTATCGCGTGGCTGGAAGCCGGCTCGGCTGCGTCATCGAATCCGTAGACTGGCTCGACAGCAGCCAGAAGAGCTGCATCTCGTCGTCGTACAGAATGTGGAACTTCATCTGGCCGCCCGGACACGGCACATACAGCATCGTCTCACCGGAGGGCGCTTGCTCGAGCGACACCGTGATCGAGCCGTCCTCCGCTTCCACAGCCTTGGCAATGCACGCCAAGTTCACGGAGCCAGTATGGGCGCGCATCCACAAGTGGAACGTCCGCCCCGAAGGATCGTTCCACACATGGTTGGGATCCACGAACTGGACGATGTTCGTTTCGAGCCAGCCGGGTAGCGCCATGGATCGCTTGTCTCCCGTACTGTCCGGCGCGGTAAGCCCCGGACTGTGAAAGGGCACGCCCACGAGATGCGGAACGCCGGCCTGCTCGACCGCGTCGTGGAACGAGAGCTCGTTCGAGAACGTCCACGCCTCGCGCTTCGTGAGATCGGCCGTCACAGTGGCCGCCATGACCACCGGCGCCAGCACCGACACGGGCCATCCCTTGAATGACGGCTTCGTGTTGTGCTCCATGACCAGGTAGATGCGGCCCCGCGCGTACGCCACATTGCTCGGCGCCTGATGCCAGCCGCCGGAGTCCGAGAGCCAACTCGGATCCCCCCACGTCTCGCCACCGTCATCCGAGCGAACGATGCAGAGCTTGCCGGAGTGCCCGAGCACGTACAGCGATTCGCCGGCCACGAAAGGCCGGGCGTGCACCATGGGCGTATCCGTTCGATGGGTCCACGTATGGCCGCGGTCATCGGAGGTGTAGACCTTGCCCCGCCACACGTCGCTGGAACCCTCGCGAACGGCGCCCGGCAATTCCTTGACGCCTTTCCCGCCCTGATCCATCGTCGCCACGAGCCGGCCGCTCGGCAAGCGTGTGATGCCGGGACTGTACGCATAGACGTTTGTCGGATCGGGCGACTCGTAAACGGTCACATGCTCATTGGCGGCCAAGGGCACCGCGGACATGGCGGCCATCGCGTCCACCGGTTCGGCGCTTGCCGAAAGCGCCGAACCGATCGCCACAGACTGCAGGAATGCGCGTCGTTGCATCACCGTGTTCATTTCCTCCTCTGCGAAACGCCGCGTCAGCACGGACGCCATGGATCACCTTGGCCGGGCAGACTCGAGGAATGCCCGTGCCTATTGGGGGCCGTCCGCAAACCTCGAGCGCTGCTTTGGCAGCCACTCATCCAGTAGATACTCGCAATTCACCACCTTCTCGGCCAAGTCGATCGGCACGTAGAAATAGTGGTTCGACGCCTCGAAACCGATCCTGGAGTCACGCGACTGGATCGCATGCAACCGCGTCGCCAAAACCCACTCGCTACGGAGCGTTTCCTCCAGTTTCGCCAACAACGGCCCCGCCGCCTCGGCGGATTCCGTCGAGGTCAACGCGTCGCGCGTAAGGACAAACAGCGACTGGTTTGCCACGCTGCGGAAATGGATCGCACACGCCCGAGCCACGTCCAGCTCCGACGCAAGCATTTCCGTCTGCGCCTTGCTCAGTGTCATACCGGCCGTGACCGTCTCGAGCGACTCGATGGCGGCATCGAACCCCTCCGCCATCTTCGTGAACTGTCCGATGAAGACTTCCGGCGGATACACCGAACACCAACCTTTCAGACAGTCATAGGGAAAGCCGACCATCGTGCTCGCGTATCCTGTCGGCTCGCCCCACAAGGGATTCGCCGGGCCCATCTGCTGCGGGCCTTGATACAGCGTCCCGCAGTTGTAGGGGAACTCGCGGAACGCCGCGCTAAACGCGCGCCACGCCGTCACGACGGCCGGTCCCGCCTCGCCGAAGCGGCGCCCCGCCACGGCCGCCAACGCCTCATCCACCGACGGCGCCTTCTTCTTTCCGATCTCCGCGACCACCTCGAGATTCGGCGAGGGGTAGCCCCCCAATGTCCAGCTCAGCATCAGGCCGTCGACGTCGGCCTCGCGCAGATTGGCCGCGTGCTGCGCCACGTTTTCGACCGCCGGTACATACGGCACCGCCGACAGCTCCCAGGTGTTGTTGGCTTGGATCTTCGCGAGCAGATCGAGTCCTCGATCACGCGCGAAGCCCCAATGACGCGTCGCCCGAGGCCCCGGCCCCACCGTCGAGATCGAGTACTCGCCAATCACGCTATCGATACCGCCGCGCTGGATCGGGATACTCCACTCACTCACGCTCATGAGCGAGACGCTCGTCGGAAGCTGCTGGACAATCGACTCCAGCCACTCGTCGCGCCAACCCCAGTCCCACGCTATCAGACGCGTCTTGGTGCCGGCGGCATCGATGCCCTTTTGAATCGCGGCATGGAATTCGGCGATCACGTCCGCAGGCGGACGCGACGTGCAACGGGGGCAGTTCTCGCCGTGGTGATGCGACCAGCAGTTGGTCAGGTTCTCCGAACCGGATATTGTGAAGAATCCGGCGAGGTCCGGCGAGGCCTCGCAGATCTGCCTCACCCCATTGGTAATGTACTCGCGCACCTCGGGCGCGCTCGTGCACATCGCGGCATAGTCGCCCTCCACCACCCCCTTCAACTCGGGATGCGCCTCGAAGAACGCCAACGGCATCGAGCGCGGCTCGTTCAAGTAGAGGTACACCCCAATACCGCACTTCTTCGCGCGCGCCACCAATGCGCCAAGGTTCTCAAGTCGCTGCAGGTGATCGGCGCTCTTAGCCGTATCCCACGGAAACGGTGTCAGTTTGTATAGCACGGCCTGAAGCCAGACGCCGTTCACGCCCGACGCGGCCAGTCGCGCTAGGTAGCCCTCCGGAAACGGATCGATGTCTTTCTCCATTAACGGGTCGCCGTACAGCGCGAAGTACGAGTAACAGTAACGAGGCGAGAAGAGGCTATCCTCCTCATCGAGGGCTGGCGCCTCGGCCTTCTTGGACAACTCCGCTACGAAATGGAACAACGGCTCCTCCGTCGTCCCTACGCCCTCCGGAAACGCCTTGGCGGCGACCGCCGCAATCGCTCGCGCCCGCGCCGCCGCCTCGTCGGACGGCGGAGCGAACGTGAGCGGTTCACAAGCCGGTTTGAGGTTCCCCAGTTTGATGAACAGGAAATCGTCTTCGCGCAGACAGAACGCAAGTTCCTCCGCGCTCCAGCCCAGTAAGGTGAGCAACTGCTCATAGGGCAACAGGTGCCAGTTGCGTCGGATGATCGTGATGTACGACCGCCGCCACTGATCGTCCGTGATCTTCGGTGGTCCGTCAAGCCCCATGCTCTTCCCGATGGCCCGGATATCCTCCGGCCCCGCCCCCACGACCTCCGCCATCCGCTCGGCGGGGACCAACGGCCAGTTCCGCCACACAAAGGCATGAAGCCTATCCGGAAAATGCGGACACACCACCGGCGTGGGCGCGCCCCCCGAGGGCAGAACCGCCGCCTGCATGATCGTCGGCGCCAACAAGATCCAAACCATAACCAAGTCCTCCTCCGGCACGTCTACGGCCGATTCCCTCGTTGCCCTACTCGTCGAGATCTGCAATCAGATGTGCGGCATCGAGCGCACCGCATGCCACCATCGCTTTGGTCACCGCCCGGGCTGCCACCGCATGACCGGCCGCGTTCCAGTGCGGATCCGAATCGAATCGCAACGCCGCGAGCTCCGCCTTGTCCGACGGGAACTCGCTCATGATGTCTTCGAAGGCGAACCGCGAAAGGTCCCGATCGTACTGACCCTTGGCACATTCGCTGACACGCGGCAGAAATACCAGCGCAAAACGAGCACCCTGACATTCCGCCGCCTTGCGCGCGCACCCTACCATCGCCACGGCATCCGCCGTCGTATCCGAAACGAACGCCCGGTGAATACCCTGCCAGAGTCCTCGCGTGCTCGGCGCCATCAACGCCAAGAGCTTGATCCGATTCCAGGCCGTCCGCCGCAGCTCAATCCCCTCGATCCCCCCATTCGAGAACACCGGGAAATGCGTCACGCGGATCCGCTCCTCGCCTCGCGCGAAGGCGCAGGCGTATGGGAAAACGAAGTCCTGCACGCTCCGCTCGATGTCCGACGCAGTCGGCGAGAACACCACCACGTCGCCCGGCCGAAGTCCATCCACGTCTTCAAGAAACCGGGCGTACATCTGCGTCAGCCCATAGCCGTTCACGCCGGCGTTGCGCACACCCACCTGAGGCGCGAGATACCGATCCGCCATGACGTTCTCGAACGTCGCGTTATCCTCCACGCCATGGCCGAAGGTATACGAATCCCCGTAGAAGGTAATCGTGGGCTCGTCCTCCGCGGCAGGACGTCCGGTCCGGTAGCCATCGGAATCAATCGTGTACGCGACGTCGAAATCGCCCGGCCGGACATGGCGGCACGCACTGTCCGGCTTGAGGCGCCAACCCAGAACCGGATCGGGCGCGTGGATGTGGCCGGCAACCTCGTCGCCCACGACAAGCCGCCCATTGGCCCGCCACAGGTCAATGGCCAAGAACGCCATCACCAGGCCCGTCGTAACGCCGAGTACCATGATGACGCTCCGCGGGGAAACACGGCGGGCGGTCGCCGCCCTGGCCCTATCGTCCGCGCTCATAGCAGATCCCGAAGCGCCACGATAGCGTCGAGAATCTCAACGCGCGCCTTGTCGGCCTGCGACCGATCCAGCTCGCGGCTCCAATCATAACCGCCCCCAGAGGCCTCAAGCACATTGCCCGCCGTCTCCTTGAACAGGCGTTCCGCGTTCGATACGACTGCGCCTTCGATCGCCTTCTCTTCGGCCTCAGCCAGCACTTCACCGAGGATGACGAAGTACTCGAAGTCCTCGACGCCCTCTCGGCAGGCCTCCATTTGCTTGGCCGGCGTCACCGACTCCGCATCGAGGAACGAGGGTGCGTACAGATTCCGCGGCGCGGCGTATTCATTCCACGACGACGCGCCCGCGTTGTCGCCAAAGGCCCAGAAGTACATCGCGTCGGCCCCGCACTGCCAGCACGTCCACGCCTGAAGCCGGTAATAGGCATAGGGATCGAGGAGACGCGCGGGACCGCTGCACGAGTAGAACTCGAGGGCGATGCCATTGGCCTGCTGTTTCGCGAAGAAATCCCAGTATTTCGGCCCGCCGGTCATGAAAAGCGGCCGGTTCGGACACAGCACGTCGCATTCCTGGATCATCTCGGGAAGCGCTCCGTCCATATCCCTGTAGATGGGGTCCTCCCAGATCTTCATGCCCGTCTCCGCCGCATGGATAGCCTTGGCCCACGCCAGGATTATTCGATCCTGATCCTGGTTGGAGGGCTCGTCAACCACAAGCAACATGATTTGCGTCGGATCGATACCTCTCTCCTTCGCGTGTCCGGCCCAGAACCTAGACCAGTCGCCTACGGCACGATCAAACTCCGGCGTACCCACCGCCCACGACTGGAACTTGTCGCCCACCGCCAGAAACACGCAGTACCGCGCCGCATCCGGCCACATATCCACCCACGCGTCGAAGCTCGCCGTCGACGGTGCCGCCGTCATGGCGCCCGACGCGTCATGCTCGCCTTTCGGCATCACACCGCTGGTGGCCCACGGCGAGTCCACGAACCGCTCGCGTAGGTGCTGGATGACCAGCGGTCGGTTCGTCGGATTGATATCGCGCGCGCCGCCTCCGTTCGTGTAGTCCCAACCGCCCATATGCAGCGTCGGCGCGTCCGGGAAGTGGCAGGGATAGACCGTCACGCGCACCGGAACGACCACCTGGGTCGCACCTGCGTTGACCTCTATGCGCCCCTCATGAATGCCGGGCTCGATATCCTTCGAATGGAACGTCAGCCACACTTGTCGCGTCATGCCCGACGGCACCCGCATGCGGTACGTTCCATCAGTCAGCGGGGCTTCCGGCAATGCCGACGCCACGGGACAGCCCGACGCCGTGTCCGTCCACGCCACTTCATGCACGGTGACCCAGGGCGGATTTGCCTCGCCCGGCAGGCCGCGAACGGCCAAGGCCAGATCCATCGCCTCGCCGGACCCGTTCGAGAGATTGAACGCACCCGCGCGGTGCTCGTTCTCCATCATCGAGACCTCCACCCGCACCGCATCGCCCTTCGGTGGGTCCGCAACGAGCGCCAGGCAGCCCCAGAGATCCGCATTCCACGCCGTCAACGCCGACAGGCCCTGGGCCGCCCACAGTTGCGCCTGAACCCGGAAAATCCGTTCGTGCAGCGGATTCAGCGGAAGGATGGCCTTGAACGAATCATCCTGAGGTACCGCGAGGCCTGCAATGTCCTTCTCCACGGCCGCGAGTTCGGCCAACGCCGCATCCCGCGTGACCTCCGAGACGCCCTCGCCGCCGAGCTTCTTTCGCAAGGCGTCGATGTCGAGCCTGAGCCGGCGCACCACAGCGTTGCGCACTTGAAGACCGCTCATGTGCGCCTTGACATCGGCGATGGGCTCGCCCGACCTAGCCTGGCCCACCCACGCCGGATCACCGGCATATATCTCGACCTCGTCCACGAAGTTGAACGGCTGCCCGTAAATGACAAGCGCCACATAGCGCCCATAGGTCTCCAACGCATCCGTCCAGTAACGATACGTGCTGTACCCTTCCGGATTCGGCAGGCCGCGCGGGCCGCTAAACGCCACCAGGTCGCCGACCTCGTAGAACTGCTTATCGTCGCCGGCCACCAGAACCCCCAACGACATCGGCCATGTGACGCCCGCCACGCCAGCGGCCGTGTTGTATGACACGCCGCGAATCGGCTTCACGGCACCCAAATCCAACGTGATGATGACCGGACACTCGCCCTTCCAGCCAACCGTGGTCTTCTGAACCCAGAAATACCCTTCCGAGTAGACGCCATCCGTCAATTGCGTCTTGTCCCCGTCGTCCGTGCAGTGCTCATAGTCCGGTGCGACATCAAAGGTATACGTGGCGCCCAGGGCGATGTTCTCCGATGGACGCGCCTCGGGGGCCTTCGCCGGCTCCTTAACCTGATCGATATGGTTGTCCTGGCCAAGGGCCGCCCTCATCGCGCAGAAAGACACCGCAAGCATCCATACGCCAACCCGCTTCATTTCATGCTCCTCCGTACAATCGCCGCCCACGGAACCCTCCCCACAAAGTACCCGATCTCCGCGTCTCTATCAAATTAGTGGCACCTTCGCCATCATGCGGTCACAGCTGAGGACGAGCGGGAAAACGGGGGCGGGCTCAAGCGGAGCAACCAAAGTGAGCGGAGACGTGCCTCTACCCGCTTTCCCCCCGCTTTCCCCAAGAACACGTCCCCCAAGCGTTTCACCGGGCGGGCGGCGGCGCAGGAAGAGGGGGACTGACCCAAGCGCAGCGAGGAACGAGCGGAGACGGGTCTGTCCCTACCTTTTCCCCTCATCGCTAACGACCCGTGCTCCCGTGGGCAGGCTCAGCGGCAGACCCGGCGGCAAGCCAGCGTCGAGCTTCCTTCGTCCGCGTCCGCCAGTACGCCACCTCCTCCTCAACGGTCATGCCCTTGGTTTCTTCGTGGATACGCAACGCTCCGCGGTGCATCACCTCCACGCAATCAGACTCTTTGGCCCTCGTCTTCATCGTGAAGCACCTGCCGGCGCGATCAGCCTTGCGCATGCCCTCGGTTCTTCCGCAGCTCGGCCTGCCGCTCGAGCAACGCCTGCGTGCTCTTGTGCCAATAGTCCGCCTGCTCCTCAGGAGACTTGCCTGCAAGCTCCTCCCGGACCCGCGCCGCGCCTTCATGCATCATCTCCACGCAATCGAAGCGCTTCTTCCTAGCGTGTTGGCTCGTCATATTCCAAGACCTCCAAGGGCGAACGAATTTCAAGAGCTCGGTATCCATGCAGCATGGCTACCGCATTATACAAGGAAATCCGCCTCAGGTTGACGATGTGGCGGAAATTCCAACTCACGATCACGGCGCATTCCGAAACGCTTGCCAACGCCACGTGCAGCGCGTCGTCAGCCCAATTCGGCGTTACCACACCGGCGTCAAGATACGCCTGTTGCAGCGCCAGGGCCGCTGCCGAATCCTGCACAATTTCCGTAACAGGAAGGAGTTGCTCGAAAATCGCCCAAACGGGCTCCGGAGCGCCCCGTAGTTCCTGCTCCACAAGGCCCGGAACTACAAGCTGGAATTGCCCTTTGCGCACCTACTCGAAGAACGCATGGCTTGCTATCGCGAATTCCTCGTCTTGCGTCCCGCCGAATACCGACGTGTCCGCATATACCCGCATCTTCTTCATCTCACGTTCTCTCGAACAAGCGACACCCATAGAACCCACCCACCAAACTAACCGATCTCCGTGGCTCTATCAAATTGCGTTCGCGAGCGATGCTTCCGTTGAGCCCGTCGCGTGGCTTGCCTCCACCATATCCCACGGGCGCCGACCTCTGCTAAGTAGGCCTGCCGGATAGACGCAGGATGATCCTGCGCTGACCGCGTGTCCGAACGCAGCACTCCTGGGTTATTACCTCCAAGCAGATGATCCGGAGGGCAGAAGCGCATGGACACGATCTGTCAGGGCCGGACTACCCGGGTCCGAGAAGAACCCCAGTTCCTAGCCCCGCCTCACGCTTCCCGTGACCTCCCCTGAGAACCCAAACCCCAAACACAACCATGGGACGAGATCCGCCTTGGATCCAGCCCCTAGAAACGTGGTCTTGACTCACGCAGTACGCTTTCGTTTCGCGACGTGAGTTGAATCATGTAGGCATCATGGCCGCAACAACGCACATCTTCCGGCATGTGGGGAGAATGATCGAGTTCTGTTATTGGACGGACGCGCAGGATGCAAACACAGCCGGACCCCAGACAGGATTCGCAGCGTTTCTTGTGGTCGACTTCCTTGACCCCGACATCCTGGCGGACTATCTTCTTCTTGACTATGTAGCCCATTCCGTCGCATTGAACACAAGGCTCGTCCGCATAGTAGCCGTTGGCAGTTCCTTTCCCTGAACAGAACGGGCATTCTCGTTTCGTGAAGTGTTCGTAGTCACCGGGATTTCCCGCGCGCGCGCGTGTAACCCCCGCCAGGGAAAGGTCGCGGCAATCGTGGCCAGGGAACACAAGCGTGGGTGAACTCCCGTAGTAACGACCGACATCATTTTCATAATATACTAGCGCTCCTTGGCCGTAACAAAAGGGACAATTGACAACTCGATCGAACATTCTGTCAAGCTCTTTCCGCTTCTCCTTCTCTCTCTCCTTCCACTCATTCTCCTCTTTCCTGCGGACGTGTGGCGATAGACCCACCCGAACATGGGCTTCCCCAACTCCCATGATCGCCCGCAAGATTCCGCGACGCTCCCGCTGGAGAATGGTGACCTCGACCTGTTCTCTATTCCGTCCCATCACGTCAAGAGCGGCACGTACCGCACTTAGGCAGTCCTCGTTCCAGCTTTCAACTCCGATGACAGAACCGCGCTCCACTCTCGTCACTTCTACGGATCTCTTCATCGTAGATACCCCTTATATAGTCATAGGCATCTATGGCTGTCTTCCTTATAGTGGATATATATCTAATTCACTTGCCGTAGAACTTCCCCATCATCCGCGAGGGCATTCCCAATCCATCCACCGACCAGACAGTCCCGTCGGCGTAGATCCTTGCCACCATCTTCTTGGGCAGCCCAAGTGAGTCGACTTCCCAGACGCTACCATCATCCTGGATGCGGGCCTCGAACCGGCTCGGAAAGCCAAGCCCATCGGTTGACCAAATGTCTCTTGGCATTGTTATCTCCCTTAGAACATACGGATGCAGTTAGAGGTTACACATGTCCTACTTGTTATATACGTATGCCTCGCCCTTGTTCATCGCGTCGCCTGCGGAAGATGCCTGACCGCAACTCGACCAGCCTGCATAGGAAACATACACCTCCTTACTTGCGGGATCCCATTTGACCTGATAAGTCTTGCCACTACCGGCTCTAACGGTTCCGATAACTTGTGCCGCCATAGTGAGGCCCTCCTTCCGCATTCTGCAACGTTGTCGAATCACGGTTGTATCGGCGAATTCGATGAGCCGCATTGGCTCACTGCCGGAACATACAGCGCCCTCGTCTATCTACCACTAAGCGCTGTCTGCATCCCGACATGGAGTGATTGTGGAGCAGAGGGTATACGAACTCGTTTGCGCAACTCAAACGAAGAGTGAGGATCATCTTGCCGCTGTCAGCCCAAATCCCCTCGTCGAGATACCCCCGAGCATCCGATGTTTCGCAAACCAATGAAAAGAGACCCGTATCACGATTCTGTGCCAACTTGGCACCTCTGGTTGGAGGGAAGAAGAGGAGAGTCTCGTCCTACTCGCCCCGGTCCTCACCAGCGGGAGAAGGCGTTCGGGTTCTCGGTACGTTCACCGCCCGCTCTCTTCCCGCGTTCACCAAGCTTTCGCCGTCGCCGCGCTTTGGATGGAAAGCCGGTGAGACAGTTCGTGCCAACTCAGGATGGAGCAAGCTGCTTCGTTGCATTCTGCCGCATCTGGGCGTCAGACTGTGGGTGGATAGGAGGCTGCGCATGCTTGAACTCGTTTTGTTTGCTGCGGTGGCGGCGTCGCAGGTGGCACATCCGGTGTTTGGGCCTGAGTACGGGCCGGGGGATGTCGAGTCGCTGACGAAATCCGTCGGGGATGCGTTGGCGATGTCGCCGGAGGAACTGTATGCGATGGTGCCCGAGTGCTCGGGTATCTACTATTGCGGATGCCCGCACTGCGATGGCGGCGCGCAGGAACATGCGATGGTGTGGTCGTTGGGCATGGGCGATCGCGTGAAGTGCCAGTACTGCGGGATGGAGTTCCCGAACGATCAGTATCCGAATAATCGCGAGAAGGTCATCATCGCGCCGAGCGGGGCCACGCAGGTGTATCGCTGGTACGAGGCCGAGAACGGCCGCCAGTATTTCTACGAGGCGCGCGCGTGGTACGAACGCTGGGGCTGGACGCGCAGCCGCGCCCTCCAACTGGCCAACCTCTACGCGCTCACCGGCGATGACACCTTCGGCGACCGCGCCGCGGTCCTCGTCGGCCGCTACGCGCAGGTCTATCCGGACTACGCCATCCGATTCGACTATCCGTTCCGGCCGGTCCGGTTCTGGCCGGCCGACCAGAAATGGCCCTATGAAGGCATGACGCCGTTTCGTGGCGCGAAGTTCTATTGGTGGGCCTACGGCGACATTCCGGTGAACCTGGCCCGCGCCTACGACCTCCTCGCACCCGGCGACAGCTTCGAGCGGATGAAAGACCTGCTCGGCGAGGGCATCCGCGAGCGCATCGAAAGCGATCTCATACGCCTCGGCTATGAGTTTACCGCGGCCAATCCGGACGACCTCGGCAACATGTCGCCCGGCCTGTACGCCGACATGGTCGTCGCGGGGCGGATCATCGGCGCGCCCGAGATGATTCACGAGGCCGTCAACCGATTCCGCGCCCTCGCCCAGCAGCAGTTCTTCTTCGACGGCTGGTGGCGCGAGGCCGCACCGAGCTACCACGCCCAGACCGTCGGAGGCCTTGATCGTGTCGCCGGCGTCGCGCGGGGCTACTCGGATCCGCCGGATTGGCCCGCGCCGCGTTTCGACGACCTCGACCTCTTGGCCGAGGTCCCGCTACTCGCCAAAGCGCGCCGCGTGCTCGACGAGACCGCCCTGCCGGACGGCCGGTTCATGCCGCTCAACGACACCTGGTGGACGAACAAGACGGACGCGCCTGACCAGTCCGTTTGCCGCCTGTATCCCGGCATGGGGCACGCGATCCTCGGCGCCGGCTCGGGCGACCTCCAGTTCCAGGCGCACATCAACTGGGGCGGCGCCCACGGCCACACCCACATGGATAGCGCGTCCATTCTCTTGTTCGCGCACGGAAAGGAATTGCTTTCCGACATCGGCTACACGCACACGCGCTATCGGAACTGGACGGTCAACTCGGCCTCGCACAACATGGTTGTGATCGATCAGAAATCCCAACTCCTCACGTCGAGCACCATCGGGAACCTGCTGTTCTTCGACGATTCGGATCCGCACGTCCACGCCGTCGACGTCGACGCCCAGCCGGCCTATGGCAACTGCGCGACCTACCGCAGACGCCTCGCCCACGTCCACCTCGACGAAGGCAAGGACTACCTCGTCGACTGGTTCGACGTCCAGGGCGGCGAATGCCACGACTACTTTCTCCACGGCTCGGCCGATGAGGAAGGAACGCTCGAAACGAGCGTGGACCTCGACCGCGCCGTCGACACGCTCGTGCCGGATTGGGGCGGTACCGAGGACCATACCGGCGAGGACTGCTACGACATCACCGGCAAGAAACACCATCATTACATGTTCCTGTGGGACATCCGCTCGGCCGACGCGGACCACCCCTGGACGGCTACCTGGCGCTACGAAGGCGCCGGCCTGCGCTCGCACCTGTTTCCGGAAGCCGGCAGCGTCCTCCATCGGTTCCGCGCGCCCGCCGTGCGCCAAGCCAAGGATGACGACGCCAAACTCAAGGACTATCTCATGAACGGCATCATGCAGCGCCACGCAGGCCCCGACAGCCGATTCATCGCCGTCCACGAGCCCTTCGGCGACGCGCCCTGGCTCGATTCGGTGAGTCTCGACGGCGGGACGCTAACGGTTCGGCACGGCGACGCGGAAGAATCCATCGCCTGGACGGACGCCGGACTCGAAGTGACTTCGTCGGGCGGCTGGCGCTACTCGAGCGGCCGCGAGGTCTCGGGCACAGTCACCGGCGTTGATCGCCACGGGCGGTTCGCCTTGGTCTCCGACACGGTCACGCCCGATGTCCGTTACCTTCGCCTCGACTTTGGCGGCAAGCGGCAGATGGTGTATCCGGTCGACCACGCCGAAGGCAACGCGTTCGTTCTGGCAGATGATCCCGGATTCTCCGTTGACGGCGACACCGCCACTTTCCTCTTTCACCCTCACGAGACCTTTGTCGGCCCCATCACATGGACCGCTTGGACAAAGGAATAGGCGGAATCACCCTCGGGGATCTTTTTGACTGCCCGGCCAAAGCGTGATACCTTCGAGGCTTGCGAGTCTCCCGAGTCGAACGCGATGCTACAGGGGCGAGCGGCCATGTCGCTCCACGGAGGTATGCCGATCATGTCACACCATCATTCCGGATGCTGTGGATGTCACCTGGACACGTCCATGAAACGTCGGACCTTCTTGGCCGGTGTCGGCGGCGGCGCCATTGGAGCTGCGCTGAGTGTTCCTGCCGCAGCCAAGGCCGCTGCGGCCACCTCGGGCGAACGCCCCAAACCGAGCCTTGAGAAAAAGCCGATCACGGTGCAGCCGGCGCTGGCCTACAACATTTACCAGTACCGCGAGGCCACGAGTTGGCGCCCCTGGGGCGGCCTCAAGACCGAAGCCGACGTCGAGCAGGAAGTCAACCGCATTGGCGGTGAACTGAAGGCCCTCGTCGAGAAGGCGGAGTTCCCCATCGAGATGCGTCCCCTCGCCCACGTGCGCTCGAAAGAAGAAGCGGCGCCCGTCCGCGACGGCGACGCCGATGTTCTGCTCATCTACGGCGCCTCGGGCGAGCTGGAGCCACTCGTGTCGCCGAAACACCATAATATCGTGTTCGTGCGCCACAAATCCGGCCCCGTCTACCTCTGGTATGAGATCGTGCATCCGCGCCTGCTGCGCAAGACCGTCGACGAGTACGGCGAACCCGGCCTGACGCCCTACGACGTCGTCGTGGACGAGACAGGCGACCTCCTCTGGCGGCTGCGCTCGCTCTACGCCCTCAAGAACACCGTCGGCTCGAAAATCGTCTGCATCGGTGGCCCGAGCGGCTGGGGCGTCGGCGGGCAGCAAGCGCCGGAGATCGCCCGCACCCTGTGGAAGATGGAACTCATTGATGAGCCCTACGAGGACCTGGGCAAGCGCATCGTGGCGGCGCGTTCCGATGCCGAACGTGTTAAGCGTGCGGAAGCCGACGCGGCCGCCTACGTCAAGTTGCCGAAAACCCATCTCGAAACCGACATGGGCTTCGTCAGCCGCGCCTTCTTGCTGACGCAAGTCTTCGAGGAAGTCATGGCCGAGGCCGGTGCACAGGCCATGACGATCAACAGCTGCATGGGCACGATCATGCCGATGTCGGAGACGACGGCGTGCCTGCCGCTTAGCCTCATCAACGACTCGGGCGCGCTCGCGTTCTGCGAGTCCGATTTCGCCGCGATTCCTTCCGGCGTCTTGCTGCATCACATCGCATCGACGCCGGCCTTCCTCCAGGATCCCACCTATCCGCACCATGGCGTGGTCACGCTCGCCCACTGCACCGCGCCGCGCAAGATGGACGGCAAGAACATCGAAGAAGCGCATATCCAAACGCATTTCGAGTCGGATTACGGCGCTGCGCCCAAGGTCAACATGCGTATCGGGCAAACCGTCACCGTCCTCAATCCCGACTTCGGCGACAAACGCTGGATCGGTTTCCGAGGCACCATCGCCGACCATCCGTTCCTCGACATCTGCCGGTCCCAAGTCGACGTCTCCATCGAGGGCGATTGCCAGAGACTCATGGAAGATATGCGCGGTTTCCACTGGATGCTCGCTTATGGCGATCACCTCAAGGAAACCGGCTACGCGCTACGCAAACTCGGCATCGGCTGGTACAACCTCACCGACGACAAGACCGTCGAGGCCTAATCGGCGCAGGAAGGAAATGCCCATGCGCTGCGGTGTGCTGTCCGCGTGTCTAGTGCTGTGCGCGATCGCTGCCGTAGCCGCGCCGAACCTTGCGATCTCGGCCGATCCCTATCTCACCGGCGGCCTATTCACCAATCCGCTGATACCGCATGAAGACGAAGACGTCATCATCACCGTCCGCGCCATCTGCGAGGGCGAGGTCGCCGCATCGCCGACGGCCGCGATCCGCGTGGCGAACGCCGACGACGTAACCGTGGCCGAGGCGCGTCTTGACCTCGAGCGCAAAGAGGGCATTGCCGAGGCGTGCTGGACCTGGCGGTCGGCCGACAACGGCCTATTCATGGTAAGCGTCGATCTCGATCCCGACCGCACAATCGCGGAATCCGATGAATCCGACAACACGGCTGAACTGACGTTGCCCGTCATCGTGAAGGGCAAGGGCCGCGACCTGCATTTCCCATGGTATCGTGAGGTCGGCGTGACGCGCTGGGCCACGTGCGTCACGTCCACCGGCAAGGGCGATCACGAACGCCTGGCCGAGCGTGGCGTCCTGCCGCTGAATTGGGAATACGGCGGTATGAGCTGGTCCTACTACGACAAGGAGAAGGCGAAGACCAATCCCGATGAGGTACTGGCCGAAATCGAGGAGACCTTCTACGACAAGTTCACCTCGACTGCCGTGCCGTACGGATTCGGCATCGACGAATGCGGCGGCTACTCGGGAACATGGAGTCTCGATGCCTCGATTGCCTCGATGAAAGCCCTCGTTCGCGCGCGGAAGGAGACGCGCCATTTCTACGCCGTCTGGAACGGCGGCGGACTCCGGCCTGAACTCGCCGCCCTCTACCGCGAAGGCACGGACCTCCTGCTGCTGGAGACCTACCTCTGGCGCGCATTGCCCGACGAGCTCGGCATCGAGGACGTCTACGAGACCCTGGTCAGCCGCGTCGAACCTCTCGTACGCAGTTCGGACATGTTCCAGCCGGCCTACGGCAACCACTGTTACACGTTGCTCGCCCTCGACACTTCGGAACGGCCTGACCGCGTCGACCTCGGCGAGCAGGAGCAGGTCGTCCGATTCATCCGACGCCGGTTCCCGGAGATGCGGGGCATCGCCTGGTACACCGGTGGCTATGGCTCGTACGGCCTCGATCGTACCGACGAAACCGACCGCCGCCATGAGGCCGTCCTCCGAAACGCCGACCGCCTCTGTTTGGAGTACTTCATTCAACCGTGCATCACCCTGATGCCCGAGAGTCTTTGGGTACGCCAGAGCGAGCAAGGCGACTGTAGCCTCGTCGCTGCGGTCAGCAATATCGGTTCCGTGGACTCGGGCCCGGTGATCATCGAGCTCTTGGCGGACGGCACGGCCATCGCCACGAGGGAAGCGAAACGCGTCCCCGCGGGAGCCAACCGCAACGAGAACCGCGTCTTGCTTGAAACGCCCATCGCACTTCCTCCCGGCCCCCACACGTTCCAGGCGCGGATCCTCGCGGCATCAGCCGCGTCCGTACTGGACGGCGCGATCACGTTGGAGAGGTCGCTCCCCTAGGTCCGGGGGTGTGTCGGCCGGAGACCTCCGGTTCCCGGGCCATGCTGGCCACTGGACGGGCGTCACACGCGCTGGTTTTTCTTGACTCGGAGCCTCCCGAAAAGCTAGATTTTCGAGAATTGGCGCGAAACATTCCGGATGCCGAGTTCCGAAATGCGAGGAACCATGTTGTGTTGCCAGAGATGACGTCTTCCATTCGCTGCGTTCGTGGGTGTCGGGCCGCCTTTGTGGCCGCGGCCGCCGTGGCATGCTGCGTCACGGCTACCGGGCTTCCGCTGGATCGCCCGGCCGATCCCGTTATCCTCACGGGAGGCGACGTACCATCCCTCGTGGGCATCCCGCTGAACGACCTGGTCGCCTTCCGCTTCGATCAGAGTTGGGAACAGGTTCCCGTCCAGATCGACGAGCGCGACACGGTCAGCTTCGAGCAGATCTACCACGACACGCCGTATCACTTGGGGTACCTCAAGGCGCCGCTCATGTGCGAACTACCCCGGAACTACGGTGTGCACTGCGATGGACAACCGATCTATGCTGAGTTCTACACCGATCCCGACACGTTCACCGGACCGGATAGCGATCCGCTTCTCGATGCCGACGATGAGATCGTCTTCATGGCCCGGGATGCCGGTTGGCGTCCCTTCCAGTTCACCGAGCCCGAGGGAGTGGTGACGGGCACCGGCGTCGAGGTCGCCGCGCAGGATTCCCTGGACGGCCAAGTCGGTTGTGTCTACCTGTTCCGGCAAAGCGGAGGCCTGGATCCCGGAGCAGGTCGCACATATGTTGACTACGCGTTTGACCTGCTCTCCGGCGACTACAAGACCACGTACCAGATCGCCAACGGTCCCAACCCCGAGGACTCGAGCGTCGTCACCCCCTTCTACGAGATGGGGTTTCCCGACCGCTGGACCGCGGAGGTCCTCCGGGTCTTCACAGGTGACGCCACGGGGGTCGATATCCTGGATCGGCAGAAGATCATGTTGGCCCCGGGGGTGTGCGAACAGCACGAGGGCACCTTCGGACAACACATGAACAACTACACCTCGGAAGGCACCTTCGTTGCGAACAAGCGCGGCCCGGTTCGCGGCATTCGATCCTATCTGGGTGCCAACAGCGGCCCGCTCACCCAGCGTGAACACTTCTTCTATGAAAGTCGAATCGATGTTGTGACCGATCTCCGCGTCCACGCGATGCCCGGAATGCTCGATCTGTTGGACTACAGTCCCGAAGCTGCCGGTATGTCCTATCACGACAACAACAACCCGGGCGGCGTCCTCATCGACGGCCAGCCCGACGCCGTTGTCACCGGCCGTCTGTACTGGCAACTCGTGACCGGGGCGCAGGGCTCCGTTGTTTGCCTCATGGATGTCCTGACGAACGGGCTAGGCACCGTGCGCGACTCCTACTACATCGACAGCATCACGCCGACCGAGGGGAACTGCACCGGAGACGCGTACTGCTACGGCGAGAGTGGCTTCCGCATCAACAGCATCATCTGGAACACCGACATCTCCAATCCACCGTATCAGTACCTCCGGGGACTCCAGACGCTCTACGTCGACGCACCGGGACTGACCATCGCCGACGCCCAGACGAGACGGAACTGGCTGGACCATCCGCCGACCACCGCCTTCGTACCGTGGGACAGCGGCATGGACTCCGACCACGACGGCGTGCCTGACTGCGTCGAGGGACAAGGCGATCCGGATGGCGACGGCCTGCCCAACTACCTCGATCCCGACAGCGACGGCGATGGATTATCCGATCAGGTTGAGGGTGCCGATGACCTCGACGACGATTTCATCGCCAACTACCTCGACCTCGATTCCGACGGCGACGGGTGGTCCGACGAGGACGAAGCCAGGTACGGCAGCAACCCTTACCTCGCGGAGGACTTCCCCGAACTGCCCATGCGGCCATGGACGCTCGTCCTGACCGCCTGCGTTCTGACCCTAGCCGCGGCGGCTCGGAGCACTCGACAGACCTCGATCCGGCCTCAACTCGCGAGAGGGTCTGAGCGCCTCTAGGCCCGTCGCACCACAGTCCGGAGTCCTGGACTCCGTATTTCCTGGGGGGAGACGACTGTGGGCGATAATCCCCATTCCACTGCGTAATTTCACACACCCGGGACATTCTGTCTCGCGGTGACGGCATATCTTCATCAGTCTAAGTTATTTGTTTACAAGATATTACAAACACAGTCGCATCTTGGCGAAACAGGCACGCCTCTTGCTAAGCATTTGGAGTGAATCAAAGGTGTACCAGGTGCTGAGAACAACCCTGGGACCATGAGGTAAGGATTCGAACAAGGCCATGAAGATGACGCGTGATCCCATCAGACCCCTCCGGAGCTTCGGTGAAGAGGCCGGGGTGACCCTGCTCGAGCTGGCCCTTGCAGCGGGCATTTTGGCCACGGGTTTCTCGATGCTTTTCGGTTCGCTGTTGGCGATCATCACGGTAAGCCAGACCACGGAGGATCGTGAGATCGCGGCCATGAATCTTGAAACGGTAATGGAGGAGATGCGGCAACTCAGTTTCCAGGAGCTTTTGTCCTACGCGCCGCCGGAACTTGGTGGACCCGGTGAGGTGGAGGTCGTCGAGGTGAGTTGTCTGACCGAGGACGGCGGCGCGGTAGGACTGCCTATCTCCTATGAGTACTTCTCACAGCCCCTCGAGCAAGTTTTTCCGAATCCGCTCGAGGTACAAGTGACGTTGCGATGGATAAGCCAACGCGGGCACCGTGCTTCGTTGAGCACCTCATCGCTGTTCGAAAGGTAAGGCCATGACACGACGGTCCGGCATGACGTTGCTCGAAGTGATGGTTGCCACGGGGATTCTATCCGTCGTGATCGCCGTGGTATTCAGCTTGGCGCTGAGCACGGGCGACACCGCCCGCGTGCAACATGCGCGCACTACGGCGCACGACGAAGCCCGGCGGGCGCTTCAGTCGGTCGTGCGCGAGCTGCGTCAAGCGGCCCGATCCTCCATCTCGGCCCTTCCCGCCTCCGTTATCACGTATCGTGCGGCCACCGACCTCGACGGCAATGGAACGGCCGTCGATGTGGGATGCACGCTCGAGCTGAGCGCCCCGCGTACCATCACGCCCGACTATGACGATGCCAACGGTGATGGTGTGCTCGAGGATCAACTCGTACTCATCAACGGCGAAACGGTCTCCGTCCTCGCCAACGGCCTCTTCGCCCAACGAGGCGACGAAGCCACCGGTAGCAGTGATGGCATCTGGTTCGAGTCTCAGGGCGACGGCCTTCGGATCACTGTGACCACGTTCCAGCGGTCCCGAAAGGGGCTGCCCATACCGGCCACGCTGTCCGAGTTCGTGGCGCCGAGGAACTGAGCATGAGTACCCCCCACCTCAAATCCGATGAAGGCATGGCCCTCCTGCTAACGCTTTTCTTCCTCTCCATCGCCCTCATGACCCTAAGTGTCCTCTCGGCGCGCATGATCAATGAGAGCCGGCAGATCGACCACTTCGTGGCCTTCAATAACTGCTTTCAGGGCGTCGAGGCGGCCGTGGCCGCGAGCGAGGCCGGACTCAAGGGCGGCGGAACTGGCCTAGTCGGAGTCACCTCCTGGCAACCGCCGTCCGGCGCCACCACGCTGGACCTCCCCACCTTCGATTCGGAGAACGTCCATCCGGTCCAACTGCCGTCCATGCCGGACGTCGAGTACTTCGCCGTCGCGTTGGACTGGTCCAACGACGGCCTCGATAACAACGGCGACGGACTGGTCGATGGTACCGAGGAGATCGGTTACTTCTCACTGTACGGCTTTGCACGAAACGGCGACGTCGTCCGGAGCGCTGAAGTCATCATGGAAGCCAGTGACATCAACGTGTGGAACAATGCCGTATTCGCAGGCGCAGGCCACGTTTCGGGTGCGGTCAAAGGAAACTGCAGTATCCACGGTTCCGTCCATATCCTAGGCGACCACATTCCCGAGGGCGGCGAGGCGCTCGTCGTGTTGGACATGATGGGGGCCAGTCTGATCCACAACAACTATGAGCCGGGCCCGGGACTCTCGCTCAGTGCGCGGGAAACCGCCAGCCTGCCGCCGCTGCCGCACACCTTGTTCGGCGGAGAAGAGGTGGAAACGCTGAACGCTAGCCTGCGCGTCAAGAGGGGCCTGGTATCGCTCAACTCGGCCTCGGAGATCGGTTCCGCCAACGAACTCGGCAATGATGTCAAGGAAACCATGGACGGCACCTACAACGAAGACGGGTGGACGGGATCGCGCGTCGTCGATGATGGCGGGCGCGGCGATCCCACCGTCGTGCACAGCGACAACGGGTGGGATCAAGGCTACGACCTTGGCAACGCGGTCGCGTTTCCGACACTCGACGACGAGTGGCGCTGGCCCGCGCGTGTGGACTGCTACGAGCTCGGCTATGACTCCTATCACCAGCCCGGATCGACGGAGCCAAGTCCCGATGGCGATGACTACGGCCATGGTGAGTTCTTCGCGGACGCCCTGAGCGACGGTGCTCCCTACAACGGCGATGTCTACATCAAACAGGGCGGCGCTAACGTCTACATCAATCTCTCGCGCCCCGGCGACCCCGATCCGGCGCACCGAGTCAAGAACGATCCCGCCAACTGCGTCAAAGGTGACGACTACATTTTCTATAACGCGGCCACGGGCGTCGTCGAGATCAATGGCCAGGTTGAAGTAAACGGTAACCTCCAAATCGAAGGGAAAGCGGGAGGAGGAACGGCATCGCTCTACTATACAGGCCGTGCCGCCATCCTGGTCCACGGCAACGTTATCTTGGACTCCGATCTGGTGCCCTGCAATAACGGCAATCCGAATGATTACGTGCGCAGCTTTCCTGAGCGGAACTTCCTCGGCCTTATGGCGGAGCAAGACATGCTGGTTGGCGTGCAATCGCAGATCCGAATGATGGGCGGCTTCTACGCCCAGGGCACGGTCACCTCGAACAAGCAGAGCCTTGTCTGCGGCTCGTTTGTCGCCGAGTACTTCGATATGGGCCAGCAGGTGCCGGACATTTATCAGGTGCCCGAAGTGGCCGATAATCTTCCCCTGGGAATGATCGGGAACTGGCCGATCTGGGCGTTTTCTCCGCTCTCGTGGCGAGAGATCGGGGTATAGGACTTCAACCGCAGGTATTGAGATCGATCCATGCAAGACTTCGTAGCGAAGGTTACCCTCCAAGACGTGGCACTGGTGGTCGTGCTCGTGCTGGCTGTGGCCGGGGCCATCGTTGGTATCACAAAGGGCGGTGAGACACAGAAGGCCCCGGCCCGCCAGCTTGCGCTGCAGCGTCCCGCAGCGCACCAGGTGCCGGTGTCCGAGTTCATCCCTGCGGCCTCGACCCCTCCGCGCCAGTCCGAGGCGGAACGCGCCGCCGAGATCATCGCCGAGCACGAGAGCAAAGTCGAGGAAGCGCCGGAGTCCGAAGAGGCGCCAGCCCTCTTGTGCGCCGCCGGCAACCTGTACCGAAGGAAACTCGGCGATTACGATGAAGCCATCCGTACGTACGAGGTGCTTTTGCACGACTATCCCGACTGGGAAGGGATCCTGCGGGTCTACCTGAATCTGGCCGCCTGCTATGAGCAGGTGGGCAACGACGACGGCGCAACTTGGGTCTATCGCAAGATGACGGAGCGGTTCCCCGAAGGCTCGCCCGAGCACCAATACGCCCGAATCCAGTTGGGCTATCAGTAGAGGAAACGAAGATCGGACGGATCGGACCGATCGGGTCTTTCGGCCATTCCCGAGCACGCTACCGCCCTCCGTTCTTCCTTGGAATTGCCGGCCGCTTGCGCTAGACTGCTCACGACGCCTTTAGCTGGGAACCACTCGCGATGTCAATCGGCCGAAAGATCGTCGCCCTTCTGCTTTTCACCATGGGCGCTTTCCTGCTCCTGGGGGCCATCACCTACCGGGTTGTGCTGAAGCCGTCTTTTTTGCAGCTCGAGATCGAGGGAATCGCCACCGACGTGGAACGTTTCCACAGCGCGGTGGCCCGGGAAGTGCACCATCTTGATGCGTTCTGTTACGACTGGGCCGCCTGGGACAACACCTATGCCTTCGCCCAGAACGGCAACCCCGACTACGTTGAGTCGAACCTGCTCTACGAGACGTTCAAGGACAATGCCATCAGCCTCCTCTTCGTGATTGACCTGAAGGGCCACGTGGTGTGGGGGCACATCTACGACCTGAGCACCGGCAAGGAGATGCCCATCGAGGAGTTCCCAACGAAGACCTGGGCCGTCACGCATCCGATCATCCGCAACGCCCTGGCTGCCACGTCCACCGGCGGAGTCTTCTTGACGAGCGTAGGCCCGATACTGCTGTCGTACCGCCCCATCCTCAAGAGTAACGATGAGGGGCCCGCCGCGGGTGTTCTGCTCATGGGACGACGGCTCGACGACGCGCTGATCGCCGAATTGGCCGCTCAGACTTCCGTATCCGTATCCGTCTTCCCGATACGCAAGAAGCCCTTCGAGTCCCTCTACGCCCCGTTTCTCCAACAGATTGATGACGGAAACCCCGTTGTGTTCGAGATCGAGACGGACGAATCGGTCTACGCCTACTCCTGCATTACCGACGCGTTTGACGAACCGGCGCTCTTGGTTCAAACCCACACCCCGATGCGCATTGTGCCCAAGATCAATATTGTCGTTCAGCATTTTCTTCTCCTCATGCTTGCCGGGGCACTCATGGTCATGTTGGCCCTGCTGATCCTTCTCCGCCAGCAGTTCATCCATCCCTTGGCCACGCTCACCTCGCACGTGACGGCCATTACGGACAGTTCGGAACTGCGCCCCGTACCGTTGATTGAGGGCAAGGATGAGATCGGTCGTCTGGCGCGCGAGTTCAACCGAATGACTCGGCGTCTCCAGCAGCATGCGGAGGAACGTCGCTTGGCCGAAGAAGCCCTGGCCGAGAACGAAGCACAGCATCGGGCTTTCTTCGACAGCTTCCGCGGCATTGCCTTCCGTGGGGCCATGGACTACCACCCGACGTTCTGCCAAGGAGCTACCGAGGAAATCACGGGCTACACACCGGAGCAGTTCTTGTCCGGAACACCCCGTTGGGTCGAGTTGATTCACCCGGATGACGTTCCGGCAATCCGCGATTCCAGCCAGCTCTTGCGAACCTGTCCCGGAAAGTCGGTGCAGCGCGAGTACCGGATCCTCCATAAGGACGGACGCGTGCGGTGGATCCAGGAAGCGATCACCAGCCTCGGCGACGAGCATGGCATGCCCGTGGCCGTTCAGGGCACCGTCTACGACATCACGGAAGTCCGCAACCTGCGCGAACGGATCGCCCAGACGGAGAACCTGGCGGCCATCGGCGAGATGAGCGCTTCCGTGGCGCACGAAATCCGCAATCCCTTGGCCGCGATCAGCGGGGCGGTGCAGGTGCTGCGCGACGCGTCGCAGGCCGCCGTGCCCGAGCGCGAAGTGATGGACGAGATCTTAGCTAGCGTCGCACGGATGGATGATACGCTCCGCTCTTTGTTGGCCTTCTCGAAGAGCTGGGTGCCACAGAAACAGCGGTGTTGCCTGGCGGATCTCGCCACGGACGTCTGGCGCAAGGTGGCTGTGCGCGCCGCCGCTCAAACCATCGAGTTCACGATCTGCGGACAACCGAACCTCGAACTCCAGGTCGATCCGGTGCTCCTATCGCAGGTTTTCTGGAACCTGTTCGACAACGCGGTGCAGGCCATGCCCACCGGCGGCTCCATTACCTGCCACATCGCGGCGGATAAGGCCAGAGTCTCGATCCGCGTCGAGGATACCGGCGAAGGCATCCGGCCCGAGGACGCGGACAAGGTCCTCCGTCCCTTCTTCACGACACGTACCAAGGGGACTGGCCTCGGACTCCCGATCTGCCGACGCATTATCGAGGCGCATGGCGGTACGATAGCCATAGCGGGAACGCCCGGCAGCAGCACAACGGTCTCGTTCGAACTACCCATGGAGTGAACGCGGTGAAGCCCTGCATTGCGATCATCGATGACGAGCGACTGATTCGCTGGTCCCTGCGCGAACGCCTGACACGAGAGGGCTACGGCGTCGTCGAGGCCGACAGCGCGTCCGCCGGCGCGGCGCTCCTCGATCGCGAGGAGTTCTCCCTTGCCCTCATCGATCTGAAACTGCCCGATGGCAACGGTCTCGAACTGCTGAAGCGCGCCCGAGAGGTCAGTCCGCAGTCGCCCGTCATCATCATCACGGCCTATTCGACCGTGGAAAGCGCGGTCGAGGCCCTTAAGGCCGGGGCCTTCGACTACATCACGAAGCCGTTCAACATGGACGAGCTGGCGATCTCGGTGCGACGCGCCGTGGATACATCGGCGCTCTACGCCCGCGTATCGCGCTACGTAGACGAGGAGAAGTCGCGGTTTGGCCTGGTCAATATCGTCGGGGAGAGCCGCGCCATTCAGGAGTTGCGCGAACTCGTTGCGCGGGTGGCCGAAGCGGGTCTCTCCACGATACTCCTCCTCGGCGAAACCGGCGTCGGCAAAGACACCATCGCCCGCGCCATACACTATGCATCGCAGCGCGGCGACAAACCGTTCATGAACATCACGTGCACCGCTCTGCAGGAAACGCTCCTCGAATCCGAGTTGTTCGGCTACGAGAAAGGCGCGTTCACGGACGCCAAACAACGCAAGAGCGGACTCATCGAGCTCGCCAACGGCGGCACGGTGCTCCTCAACGAGATCGGCGACATGTCGCCCAAGTTGCAGGCGAAACTGCTGGGCGTCCTCGAAGACAAGACCTTCAAACGCATCGGAGGCACCAGCGACATCGCCATCGATGTGCGCATCATCGCAGCCACCAACCGCGACCTCGAAGAGGCGCTTCGCCAAGGCTCGTTCCGAGAAGATTTGTACTATAGACTTAGCACGGTACCTGTTTTTGTGCCGCCGCTGCGGGATCGCGTGGAGGATATCCCGCTGTTGGCGCACCATTTCGTCAACATGCACTGCCGCGACATGAACTGCCGTCCGAAGGAGCTCAGCGCGGATGCCCTCGGCAAGCTCGCGCGGTACTCCTGGCCCGGTAACGTGCGCGAGTTGAGAAACGTGATCGAACGCGCCGTACTGTTGACCCGCGGCCTGGCTATCGGAGCGGACGATATCGTGCTGGGACGTAGCGCGATCGCCGTCGGCGGCCGGCCCGCGCCGCAGGGAATCCAACTACCGCCCGCGGGATGCGTTCTCGAGGACGTCGAGAAGGAACTCGTGCGGCAAGCCCTCGACCAGGCTTCCGGAAACCAAACGCGCGCCGCCGGCCTACTCTCGATTTCGCGCGATCAGATCCGGTACAAGATGAAGAAGTTCGGCTTCGACGTCTGACCGCCTTCCCGCGTGAAGCCGCCCATCGTCCCCAGAAATGAAACCTGGAGAGACCGCTCACTCTCGGGGCGAGGGTCTCTCCAGGCCAAGAACCAACCGCTATCGGTATCCCTATTCGCCCTCACCGGCTTGCGGCGTGTAGGGTTCCATCGCGGCCAACTTGCTGTAGAAGTCATACTTGGCCGCAACGAGGCGATCGCCCTCGTTCATGAACCGTTCCACATTCTCCGGATTGGTCTTCTTGAGACTCCGGAACCGATTCTCGCCCATGGCGAACTCGCTGTACTTCATCTTGGGCGGTTTGCTGTCGAGTTGCAGCGGATTCTTCCCCTGCTTGACGAGATCCGGATTGTACCGGTACAGCGGGAAGTGGCCGGACTCGACGGCGCGTTTCTGCTCGTCCATACCGGTGACCATGTCGATACCGTGGGCAATGCAGTGCGAGTACGCGATAATGATCGAGGGGCCATCATAGGCCTCGGCCTCGGCGAATGCACGCACTGCCTGCGCCGGATTCGCGCCCATCGCGACCTTGGCCACGTAGATGTTGCCATAGGAGATGCACATCAGGCCCATGTCCTTCTTCATCTGCGGCTTTCCGGCCGCGGCGAACTTGGCCACGGCGCCGAGCGGCGTCGACTTCGAGGCCTGGCCACCCGTGTTCGAGTACACTTCGGTGTCGAGCACGAGCAAGTTGATGTTCCGGCCCGAGGCCAGCACGTGGTCCAGACCGCCGTAACCAATATCATAGGCCCATCCGTCGCCGCCCAGGCCCCAGATCGACTTCTTCACGAGGTAGTCTGCCAGCGAGAGCAATTGCTTCCCGACCTTGGCGTCGCTCCGGCACAAGGCCGCCTTGAGTTCCGCAACGCGCTTGCGCTGCTCTTCGATGGCCGACTGCGAAGACTGATCCGCGTCGCGGATGGCAATTAGGAGATCTTTGCTCTTCTTGCAGAACGGGCACTCCTCACAGGCCAGCGATTGCTCGACCAACTCGAGGGCCGCCTCGCGGAACTTGTCGACCGCGAGGCGCATGCCGAACGCAAACTCAGCCGCATCCTCGAACAGGGAGTTCGACCACGCTGGCCCGCGGCCATCGGCGCGCTTGGCGTAGGGCGTCGTCGGAAGGTTGCCGCCGTATATCGACGAACACCCCGTCGCATTGCCGACCATCAAGCGATCGCCGAAGAGTTGCGTCATCAGCTTCACATAGGGCGTTTCGCCGCAGCCCGCGCACGAACCGGAGAACTCGAAGAGCGGCCGGACCAGTTGGCTGCCCTTCACGGTGGCCAGGTTGCAGCGACTCGGATCGAGGTCCGGAAGGCTCATAAAGAAATCGAAGTTGGCGGCCTCCTGAACACGCAACGGCATCTGAGTCGCCATGTTGATGGCGTGCCGGCCCGTCTCTTGCTTGTTCCCATCGCGTTCCTTGCCGGGACATGTGTGGACGCAGGCACCGCAACCCGTGCAATCCTCGGGCGCTACCTGAACGGTAAACCTCATGCCCGCGTATTCCTTGCCCTTGGCGTCCACCGACTTGAACGTCGCCGGTGCCTTCTCCAGGCAGTCCGGGGTGTACAGCTTGATGCGAATGGCCGCGTGCGGACACACCAGCGAACACATACCGCACTGCAAGCACACTCCCGGTTCCCACACGGGGATATCCACGGCAACGTTTCGCTTCTCGTATTGCGTGGTCGCTGTCGGCCAGGTGCCGTCCGGCGGCATCGCACTGACCGGCAGCTTGTCGCCCTCAAGGCAAATCAACGGCGCGGTGACCGCCTTGACGAAATCGGGCGCGTGGGCCGGAACTGCCGGGGGCATCCGAAGCTTGCCCGCCGGCCGGTCGGGGACCTTGACCTGGTGCAGACTATCGACCGCGGCATCCACCGCCTTGAAATTCATCTGAACGACTTCATCGCCCTTACGGCCATAGGACTTCTTGATGGCCTTCTTGAGCGAGGCAATGGCTTGGTCCGTGGGCAGCACGCCGGAGATCGCGAAGAAACAGGTCTGCATGATGGTGTTGATACGCGCGCCTAGGCCAAGATCCTTCGCCAAGGCGATGGCGTCAATCACGTAGAATTTGATCTTCTTCGCGATGATCTGCTGCTCGACCTCGTCCGGCATGCGGTTCCATACCTCGTCGGCGCTGAAGGGGCTGTTCAGCAGGAAAACCGCGCCCTCCTTGGCGCAGGACAAGAGGTCGTACTTCTCGAGGAAGGAGAAGTTGTGGCAGGCCACAAAATCGGCCTTCGTGCACAGATAGGGGCTCTGGATCGGATTGGGCCCGAACCGCAGGTGCGAGATCGTGGCGCCGCCGGCCTTCTTGGAGTCGTACACGAAGTAGCCCTGCGCGTAATGGTCCGTATCGGTGCCGATGATCTTGATCGAGTTCTTGTTGGCGCCCACGGTGCCGTCGGCGCCGAGGCCAAAGAACATGCACTCGAACAGGCCGGGCTGCTCGATGCCGAAACGAGGGATGTCCAGACTCGTGTTCGTCACGTCATCCGTGATGCCGACGGTGAAATGGTTCTTCGGCTTCTCGGCGTCGAGATTGTCGAACACCGCCTTCACCATGGCCGGCGTGAAATCCTTCGACCCGAGGCCATAGCGGCCGCCCAGCACACGCGGATAGCTCTTCGCGTCGAGCCACTTCTCGCTCTGAGCTTCGCCGATGGCCGTGCGCACGTCGAGGTAGATCGGCTCGCCAATGGCACCCGGCTCCTTCGTGCGATCCAGCGTGGCGATGGCGCGCACCGTCTTCGGCAAGGCGGCAATGAAGGCCTTCGTGTCGAAGGGGCGATACAACCGAATCTTGATCACGCCGACCTTCTCGCCCTTCGAGCACAAGTAATCGACGGTTTCGTGGCACGTCTCGGCACCCGACCCCATGACGACGATGACCTTCTCGGCGTCGGGCGCACCCACGTAGTCAAACAGGCGATACTGCCGGCCGGTCAACTTGGCGAACTTGTCCATCTGTTTCTGGACAATGCCCGGCGTGGCCGCGTAGTACTTGTTCACGGTTTCGCGGCCCTGGAAGTAGACGTCCGGATTCTGCGAGGTGCCGCGGAGCACGGGCGCGTCCGGGGTCATGCCGCGCTTGCGGTGGGCCAGCACGAGATCCTCGGAGATCATCTGGGCGATGGCTTCGCGCGGGAGCTCGTCAATCTTCTGCACTTCGTGGGAACTGCGGAACCCGTCGAAGAAGTGGACGAACGGGACGCGCGTTTCGAGCGTCGCCGCATGCGCGATGATCGCAAAGTCTTGGACTTCCTGGATGCTGCTGGACCCGAGCAGCGCGAATCCCGTCGATCGCGCTGTCATGATGTCCGAGTGATCGCCGAAGATGGACAGGGCCTGGCAGGCCACGGCGCGCGCCGACACGTGAAACACGGTGCTGCACAATTCGCCCGCGATCTTGAACATATTCGGAATCATGAGCAAAAGGCCTTGCGAGGCCGTGAACGTGGTGGTCAATGCGCCGCTGGTCAACGCGCCGTGAACCGCGCCGGCGGCCCCGGCCTCGGACTGCAACTCCACGACCTGGGGAATCGTGTTGAAGATGTTCTTGACGCCCGCCGCACTCAGTTCGTCGGCAACCTCACCCATCACCGACGACGGCGTAATGGGGTAGATTGCACACACCTCGCTTACGGCGTGGGCCATAGTCGCCGCGGCCGTGTTTCCATCGATCATCACCTTGTTAGCCATCTTCGCTCATTCCTCTTTTCTTGACTACTGGTTGCGTCAGCGTCGGCAAGTCGAGCACACCGAAGATGCCGACATTGCTTCACAAATGCCGCTCGTGGAGAAGGCCCCAAACGGAACGCCCGTCTCGTTTTGCCTCAACATCTGTGGCGTTCCATTCGCTTCAGGAAGAAGCCTGAGTGGGATCGCCGAAGGTGTCGGCGAGCTTTGGGCAAGCTCACGAAAAGACCCGAGCAGCGCTGAGGTTAGCTCCCCGCGGGGAACCCAACTGCCTACCTCAGTCAAAGAATAGCCAATTCACGCCCCGGAGATCAAGGTGCTCATTCCCTTGACCTCCACCGCCAAAGGCATCGTCTCCCGGATCTACCGGTCAACAACCGTCGCTCAGCACCGTCACCCCGCGACCTTCGAGCGTGGCCACCACGGCACAAGCCGCCGCGTCCAGGTCGTTGCCTTGGAGGTCGACCAGCACGAGCGAAGGGATGTCCAGCAACACGCCGATGTCCGCGATCTCGTTCTCCGACACGTAGAGATGGGTCAAGTCCGTGCAGTATTCGAGACCGGCCAAGCTCTTGACGCCCTTGGCCGACGCGTTGATCGTCGTCAGTCCTTCGAGATCATCGGTGTACAGATCGCCTAGGGGACGGGTACCGGTCAAGGCCTCGATGGCGTCACGGACCGCGCCGTTCAGGGCGCCATCCGGAATCGGAACGATCTCGCCGAATAGGGCCGTCACGGTCTTGTCGGCGTTCATCGTGATGGCGACCGCGATTGGCAGATTGTCGCCCGTCACGTCACCTTCCCAGTCAAGGAAGGCGAAGCCGGCCGACGGTTGCGCCGTGAGTTGAACCACCTCGCCAAAGATATAGACCTCCTTGTCGGGATTCACGAGCACGGTGCCGCCGTCCTCGGGCTGCACCTGTACCTCCAACGAGAACTCGAGGAGGGCAAACGTGGCGTGAATGGTGTGATCGGCCACCACGTTCTCGAACCGGTACGAGCCGGTCGTCAAGGCAACCGGAACACCATCCACCAACACCTCGGCAATCGAGTAGCCGGTGCTCACCGATATGTCGAACGCCCGATCATCACCATGCTTCACAATGATACTGCCTGATGGCACAATGGATCCGCCGGTTCCGGCACTGGCCACGATCGTGTAACGTTTGATGTCGAAGGCCACGGAGAACGTGTGGTCGCCCACGACATTCACGAAGGTGTATGAGTCGCCGGTAAGCGTTGCCGGCACGTTGTCCACCAACACGGACGACACGCGGTAGCCCTCATTCGGAACGACTTGGAGCGTCACATCGTCGCCGTGAACCACCTGGGCGTTGCCCGCAGGAAGCACCGAACCGTGATCGCCCACCACCACGAATATCGTGTGTTCATTGAGCGCAAACGTGAAGTGGATCGTGTGGTCCGCCGTGACTTTCTGGAACGTGTAGTTCATCCTCGCCCCAACGGACACGCCGTCCACGAGACAATCCGCCACGTGGTAGTGCGCGGCGGGTGTCGCATTGAAGACAATGCCCTGACCGTGCGCCACCGGCACGGCACCCGAGGGCGCCACCGACCCGCCCGCGCCGGCCGTCGCCGTAATCGTGTGGCCGGCGAGCGCGAAGGTCGCCATAATCGTCTGATCCTCCGTAACGTGCTCGAAGGTATGGCTCCTCACGGCCCCCACGGAAACGCCATTCACAACGACATCGGCGACGTTATATCCTGTGTTCGGCGTGATAGTGAACGCCTGAGTTCCATCGTAGTCGACTCGGGTGGCTCCAAACGGGGATATCGATCCCCCCGTGCCTGAACCGGCCAAGATAATCCGGCCATTGGCCGTATCCGCACGCCGTTGCAGGACGAGTAGCCCTTCGCTCGTGCACATGGCCACGGGGCCCACCCCCTTGGCGTACATCCGCCAGAACGTCACCGGGCCGTCTTTGCTCGAGGCCCAGTCCGACCGGAGTCCGTCTCGCTGGCTTCGGATGTCGACGCCCAGGTCTCCCAATGCGGCGGCCGGCAGGTCCGACGGCCACGAGGCGCTGGCCATAAGCTCGTTGATGGTCCCGGTCGAGTAGTAGCGGTACAGGCCCTCATCCAGCGCGCCGTCCTCCATGGCCACGGCGTCCCAACGATCGAAGGAACCCGATACCTGCACCGGATCCGACAGGCCGGCGTACTCCGCCGCCGACACCTGATACAACACCGTCCTCCCGTCGGCGTTTTTCACCTCGACGAGGTAGCTCGTTGCTGGATCGCCGCCGTTCACACGCCACGCAATCTCCCACGCGGGTACGCCCTTCCACAGCGCGTGCGACGAGCCGGTGATGGCCTGCGTAATCGTAAGCCGGTACTCGCCCGCGACGGCTTTGCCGCCCGTCACCCGGGCAAACACCCATTCGGCCCCGCGCGCAAACGTCTGATAATCGTGGAGCGAATAGCGGTCGGGCTCAGGCTCGGGCTCAGGGTCAGGATCGGGACATCCACTGGAACCCAGCACCAAGGCCAGCATGACAATCGGCAGCCCCAGCCACTTCACCTGCGTTCGCATAGCTACTCTCCTCTCGCTCCGTAGACGGCGAGCCGGCCTCCACTCTCTAGGGTCAAACCGACACCATGGCGGACACGGCTTGGGCGCCCTCCCCCACGCAGCCCCTGCACCGATATCCCAGCCATAGGCAACATAGCAGCCACCCGCAGTAAAGTCAAGGGAATTCCTTGCTATTCATATTAAGTAGAGCATCGCGCCGCCCCCCGCCGCTGAACCGCGCTTGAGGACAGTGCATGCACCGTGCCATCATCGGACCTGAATCTGTTCCTCTTTTCCCTAACGATCCTACAATCTGCCGCCCGGAGTAATACGCATGAAGCCGCGACGACCCAATATTCTCCTGATCACGAGCGATCAGCAACATTTCGACACCCTCGGCGTCACCAATCCGCGCATCCGGACCCCGGCCCTCGACCGACTGGCCCATGAGGGCGTCCGATTCGAGCGTTCCTACTGCGTCAATCCCGTGTGTTCGCCCTCGCGCTCGACCATCATCACCGGGCTCTATCCAGCTTGGCATCATTGCTGGACCATCGGCGTCAAACTGCCCGAAGATGTCCCGACAGTCGGCGACCTCTTCAGCAAACACGGTTACGCCACAACGCTCATCGGCAAGGCCCATTTCCAGCCGCTCGCCTCGGCGCCCGGCTCGGAATCCCTCGAGTGCCAGCCCACGCTGCGCGACCTTGAGTTTTGGCGCGGGTTCCATGGGCCCTGGTACGGATTCCAGCACATCGAGGTCGCGCGGAACCACGCCGACGAGTCCCACGCCGGCCAACACTACGCCCTCTGGATGGAGCAGCAGGGCCTCGATAATTGGCGCGACTTCTTCTGGCCATGGCCTCACTCGGCGAAAGACATGCGCAAACGCCGCCACACCTGGGATCTGCCGGAGCAGTTTCACTACAGCAAGTGGACGGCCGACCGCACCATCGCCAACATCGAGCGAGCCGTCGACCTCGACAAGCCCTTCTTCATGTTCACCAACTTCCACGATCCCCATCCCCCCTATCTCGCGCCCGAGCCGTGGGCATCCGTGTACCACCCCGACGACATGGTGCCGGGAACCCTCGCCAACGGCGAACTCGAGCGGCTCGGCGAGCATTTCCAGTTGACGCAGCAGCCCAAGCCGGACTGCTCGTGGTACCACGAGGAATACTATTCCCACGGTTTCCATTCCCACGTACACAACGAGGCCGATCTCCGAAAAGACATGGCCGTCTACTACGGCATGATCAGTCTCATGGACCACCACATCGGCCGCATCCTTGACGCACTCGACCGGCTCGGCATCGCCGACAGCACGCTCGTCATCTTTCTCACCGACCACGGCCATTTCCTCGGACAGCACGGTCTCATCGCCAAGGGGGCCTTCCATTTCGAAGACATGATCAAGCTGCCCATGCTCGTCCGGTGGCCCGGCAACGTCCCGCAGAACCAAGTCCTTTCGGCGCTCCAGAGTCAAGTCGACCTCGCGCCGACGTGCCTGGCCGCCGCGGAGATCCCCGCCCCTGGGGTGATGCAGGGCGTCAACCAGCTCGGCGTCTGGTGCGGCCAGCAAAACGCCGCCCGCGACCATATCATCGTCGAGAATCGGCACCAGCCGACACGCCTTCACCTACGCACCTACGTCGACGAACGCTACAAACTGACCGTATACCGACACGCCGACTACGGCGAGCTGTTCGACCTGGAAGAAGACCCCTGCGAGATTCGGAACCTCTGGAACGAGCCTTCGGCCGTAGAACTAAAGATGCGCATCATGCACCGGTTCCTGCAGGCAGAACTCGAGCGCGAGCCGACCCGGATGCCACGCATCGCCGGCGCATGACCCCCCGAGCGAACCCGCGACGCTTGACCACGGTCGGACTGGATGTTAAAATTGCGATATGCAGTGAGTTACCCTGTTCGCCGACGGATTCATGCAATGTAGAGGCAAGTCGAGTTTCCACCAGGAGTTAACTCATGAGGAACGCCATCAAGCAGGTGGTCACCGTGCAGGAAGAGGGCACCATATTCCTCCAGTCCCGCGAACTGAAGGCCGGACAGCGTGTCGAGGTCATCATCATTCCCGAAGAGGAACGGCATATAGCACCCGATGAGAAACGGGCCATGCACTCATTCCAGGGGGCCCGCAAAGAAATCCTCCGCACCGAATAGGCACACGATTCAGGATCGGGTTCGGTGGCCCTTCCTTGAACCGGAGCCGCAAGTTGGTCTCGTTCTCAATCCACCTGAGGCGGCATGTCAGCGGCCGGAATCCAGACGACTTCTAACGTGCCCTGCCATATCATGACCAGTTCCTCAAGAGCTCGTGGCATCGGACGCGCGTTCCGAATCCATACCACTACCGCGACGAGGACGGCAAAGAAGTCGATTTCCTGTTCGAAGAGAACCAGATCTTCTATCCGGTCGAGGCGAAAATGGGCGCGACTCCCAAGCGCGAGTGGGGCACCGCCCTCTCGGTTCTCGACAGACTGGACGAACAAGTGGGCGATGGCGCTGTTGTCTGCTTGTGCCGCGAGCCCGCGCCGTTGACTGGGCGCGTTACGGCCGTACCTGTTGGCGCGCGCTGAGTGCACCGACGGCACGCAAGGCGGAATGTTCGCCCGCCGCTACTGTGCCTTCCTTCTCCGGCGCCAGGCCGGCGCGAAGAGTATGACAGTTCCCAGAACGCTAAAGAAGATCCAAACAAGCAAGTGAGGACCCATGGGATAGGGATCGCGGTATCCGAAGACCGGGATTTCGAACCACTTCACATACCACCAGTCCGGAAAGACGCGCACCTTCCGAAACCACGGGTAGAACCACGGAAAACCGCCGTGCGAAATGAAATCGAAGAACACGTGCGAGAACGCCCCAATCCACATAGACCTGAGCATGAAGCAGACACGTTGAGTGCCTGAGGCACAGGCAGCCGGTATGCGGTTCCACTCCTCGATCCACCGCCCGAGCGTCTCGCCCCATCTCCGGGCCGAACTGCCCGGCTTGCCGAGGCCCGGCAGATGACGCCCCGCCGCCAGGGTCAGCCAAGTCAGGGCCATCCCCAGCGGCAGACAGAAGATGAAAGTCCCGAGGAGGCTGTGTCCGTACCGTTGACCGAGGCTGCCGCAAAAGGCGCCCGCAATACCGTCCACGGCATCCGGCATGCCCGCACCGATACCCATGGCCAACACGTGAAACGAATCCGGCCACCGGCGCCACAACGGCGCGATGAGGCCTTGGTGCGATGGAAACGCGAGTGGCAATGCACTTCTCCTTCTCGATGCCCCAATCAGACGCGCGCCCGACGGCCCGTGCGGATCGTGTCGGTTCTCGCCGATGTATTGCAGACCTCGGACAAGATGGACTCTATGGACACGCAACGCCGTAGCATGAAACACGGTGTCGATACCGGTCCGTGGCGTCCCTCCTATCCATATCTCGTGGCCTCCGGCTACGAAGCATGGAGACAGTAGCGCATGGCCGGCAGGCGAGACAAGCTGCGATCAGGAATCTCGACGGTTCACCGACAGGGATCGATTTCCGGCGTTACAAATCTATATAATGCGCCTATGGTCAACAGTCTTCGAGAGCCCCCGGGACCGGTGCGCGCGCGTTACGAGGCGCTGTGCCACGAAATCGAGCGACACAACCGCCTCTACTATGTCGAGGCAGCGCCCGAGATTACCGACCTCGAGTTTGACGCGCTCTTGCGCGAACTGGAAGCCATCGAGGAAGAATACCCGTCCCTGGTGACGCCGGACTCGCCGACGCAGCGCGTAGGCGGCGCGCCCATCGAAGGCTTCCAAACCGTCGAGCACGCTGTGCCGATGCTCTCGATCGACAACACGTACAGCCCCGGGGAACTGCGCGCCTTCGATGACCGCGTCCGGAGGGGCCTCGGCCCCGGTGAATCGCCCGCGTACGTCGTGGAGCTCAAGATCGACGGCGTCTCGATGTCGCTCCTCTACGAGAACAGGCGGCTCGCACGCGCCACGACGCGCGGCGACGGGCGTCGCGGCGATGATGTCACGAACAACGTGCGGACCATTCGCGCCGTACCGCTGCGGCTCTCAGGCGATCCGCCGGCCGCTATCGAAGTGCGCGGCGAAGTCTTCATGCGCTACGCCGAACTCGAGCGGATCAACCTTCAGCGCGAAGCAGCCGGCGAACCGCCTTTAGCCAATCCGCGTAATACGACGGCCGGGACTCTCAAGCTCCTCGATCCGCGCGAAGTGGCCAAGCGGCGGCTCGACATCATCGTCTACGACATGCCGCTCGCGGAAGGGACTACGCTTGACTCGCACTGGCAAACGCTCGAACGCCTCCGCTCGTTCGGCCTGCCAACGAGTCCCCACGTCACGCGATGCAAGACGATCGAGCATGTTCTCGAGGTGGTGGCAACCTGGCACACCAAGAAGAACGATCTCGACTTTCCCATCGACGGCATGGTGGTGAAGGTTGACTCGACGGATCAGCGCCGGCGCCTCGGCGCCACATCGAAAGCCCCACGCTGGGTGATCGCCTACAAATTCCCCGCCGAGGTGGCGCGCACGCGCCTCAACGCCATCACGGTCCAGGTGGGCAAGTCGGGCACGATCACGCCGGTCGCCGAACTCGATCCCGTGGCCCTCGCCGGCACGACAGTCAAACGCGCCAGTCTCTACAACTTCGAGGATCTGGCTCGGAAGGACTTACGCGTCGGCGACCTCGTCGAGGTGCAGAAGGCCGGCGAGATCATTCCCCAGGTCATCCGGTTCATTCCCGAGGAGCGTCCGGCGGACGCCCAGCCCTTCGAGGCGCCTTCCGAATGTCCCGCGTGCCACGGCGGCGTGCATCAGGATCCGGACGGTGTGTTCCTCCGCTGCCTCAACATCGCGTGTCCTGCACAGATCCGCGAGCGCCTCGAGTATTTCGCCAGCCGGGGCGCCATGGATATCGACGGTCTCGGGCCGGCCATCATCGACCAACTGGTCAGCCGCGACCTCGTGCACGGCCCGTCGGATCTCTACGATCTCGACACGGCGACCTTGGCCGGACTCGAGCGCATGGGCGAGAAGTCGGCCGCGAATCTCGTCGAGGCCCTCGAGCACAGCAAGGCACAGCCATTGTCGCGGCTCGTCAACGGCCTCGGTATTCGTCACGTCGGCAGCCACATCGCCGAGGTCCTCGCGCAACACTACGGCAACATCGACGCGCTCATGGCTGCCGAAACCGACGAACTCGAGCAAATCGGCGACGTCGGCGAGGTCGTGGCCGCCACCGTCCATGACTTCTTCGACACGCCCGAGAACCGCGATCTCATTGCCAAACTCCGCGCACACGGCCTCACCATGCGCGAGGAAGTTGAGGAGGGCCGGCCAGACGAACGCCCCTTCGAAGGGAAGACCTTTGTGGTCACCGGCACGCTAGGCCGGTACACACGCGACGAGATTCATGAACGTATCAAGCGCCTCGGAGGCCGTGCCGGGTCGAGCGTCAGCAAGAACACAGACTACGTGATCGCCGGAGAGAACGCCGGATCGAAGCTGGCCAAGGCGCAGCAGCTCGGCGTGCCGGTGCTTTCGGAAGACGAGTTCGACAGACTCGCGGAGGCGGCGCCATGAGAGAAGTGCGTGTCACCGCCCCGGAGCGGCTCGATCAACAGTCCGGACGAGAAGTGTTCGACGCCCTGAACCAGACCGGACTGGAACAAGGCGACGACCTCACGCTCGATCTCTCCGACACGAGATCGATCGATCCGCGCGGCGGCGCCTGGATTGTCGAGCTCGCACAAAGGGCGTATGCCAAGCGCGGATCCTTCCGTTGCACGGGCCAGACCGGACGCGTGGCCGAGTTCGTGGACCTGATCGAGCCGGCGCTTGTGGCGCCGCCCAAACGCGCGCGGCAACGCGAGGGCCTTGTCGAGGAAATCGGCGGCCGAGCCCTGATGGTGCTCGGCGAGGTCGGCGAGTTCCTCAAGCTCTTAGTCGACGCCATCTACTGGACGCTGATCGGTCCCCTCGAAGGCCGCGGTTTCCGTTGGGGGCTTCTCGTCGACGAGATCCACGAGATGGGCGTAAGGGCCGTCCGTATCATTCTGCTGATGAATTTCTTGCTCGGGCTCATCATCGCGATGCTGAGCGCGGCACAAGTAGCACCCCTCGGCCTCGGGATCTACGTGGCCAACCTCATCATCATCGGTTTCGCGCGGGAATTGGCCGCCATCATGACGGCGACGGTCGTGTCGGCGCGGACCGGTGCCGCCATTGCCGCCGAGCTCGCCACGATGAAAGTCCAAGAGGAAATCGACGCCCTGCGCGGCATGGGGCTCAACGTCACGCAGTTCCTGGTCGCGCCCAAAGTCGTCGCGCTCGTGCTGGTCATGCCGTGCCTTGTCGCGTTGGGCATGGTATCGGGCATCCTGGGCGGAGCCGTGTGGGGCATCGGCATCCTGGGATACCGTGGGGACGTGTGGTTCAAGCAGACACTCAACGCCGCGGACCTCGGCGATTTCTTCCAGGGCATGCTGAAGACCCTGTTCTTCGCCGTAATGATCGTCCTCGTCGGATGTCACAATGGCCTGCGGGTTACGGGCGGATCCCGCGGTGTCGGGTTGATGACCACCCGCGCCGTGGTGATGGACATCTTTTTCCTGATCGTCATCGACATGATCTTCGCAACGGTCTTCTACTACGTGCTGGATTAGCCATCGTGAATGCGGAATCGCTCAACGGAACCGACGCGCCGCTCATCGAAGTGAGCGACCTCGTGACGCACTACGGAGAAACGTTGGTGCTCGACCACGTCTCCTGTGCGGTACGGAGGGGCGAGATCTTCGTGATCATCGGCGGCAGCGGCTGTGGCAAGACCACCCTGCTCAAACACATGACCGGTCTCCTCCGACCCACCTCGGGGGCGATCTATTATGAAGGTGTCGACATTACGACGCTGGATGAGGACGCTCTTGCCCGAATGCAGCGCGGCATTGGGATCGCGTTTCAGTCGAGTGGCCTTTTCAACTCGATGACCATCGGAGACAACGTCGCGTTGCCCCTGCGCGAATACGGCCACATGGACAAAGCGCTGGTCGATGCGACCGTGCGCCTCAAACTCAGTCTCGTGGGCCTTGCCCACGCCGTCAACCTCGTGCCGGCGGAGCTGTCCGGCGGCATGCGCAAACGGGCCGGGCTCGCCCGGGCCATCGCCCTGGACCCGCCCGTTGTCTACTTCGACGAGCCGTCTGCCGGCCTCGATCCCATCATGGCGGCGGGCCTCGACGAGCTGGTGCTCGAACTCAACAAGCTGCTGGGTATAACATTCGTCATCGTAACGCATGAACTGGATTCGATCCGGAAAGTGGCCGACCGCATCCTTATGCTGGATCGGGGCCGCGCCGTCTTCGAAGGTACGATGGCCGAGGCGGACGCCGCCGATCTCAAGTATCTGCGGCAGTTCTTCGAGCGACGCGCCGACGAATTCATCATGCAACGAGGTATCTAGCCGAGGAGAATGCCGTGGCAACACGCGCGCAGAAAACGAAGGTCGGCCTCTTCCTCATCCTGTGCACGGCCCTAATCGTGGTGGGCCTCGTGATGGTGTCAGGATACAAACGTGAGGTCCGAATCCCCTACTGGATCGAGTTTGAGGAATCCGTGCTCGGCCTCAGCGACGGCGCGACGGTCGAGTACCTCGGCGTGCCGGTGGGTTCCGTCGAAAACATCTACGTGACGGATCACGGCCACGCCCACGTGGATATCATGGTCGCCCCGGACAAGGTACGCCTGCGCGAAGGCGTCGAGGGGCGGACCGTCTTGCTTAGTTTCGCCACGGGCATGCTGGCCATCGAGCTGCGCGGCGGTCGACTGGACGCCCCGGTCCTGCCGGCCAACAGCCAGATCCCGTCGCGGGCCTCCCTTGTCGCGGCAGTCAGCTCGCGCATGGAAGGCCTTCTCGACAGCATTACCGAAGTCGGCGACATGATCCGTCAGGGACTCGAGGGCCTCGAAAAAGGAGAACTGGCCGCCATCGCCAAGAATGTCGATGTGGTGCTCGAAGACGCCCATGCCTTTCTCGAAGAAGCGACGGAAACGGTCGATGGCGTGGAAACCGAAGTGCGCAAGGGCCTCGATGAGTTCACCCAACTCACGGCCGAACTCCGACAACTCGCCGACGAAACCCAGCAGACCGTGACGTCCGTCCGGCAGAAAGTCGAGAAGTTCAACGTAGAGAGCACTCAGGATCGCGTGTCCGAAGTCTTCGACCGCGTGTCGGAATTGGCGGAGCGCCTGAACCAAACCGTCGAGACCCTCGACACGGTGAGCCGTTCGGCCCTCAACGAAGTCGACAACGTGGAATACGGCCTGCGCGAAACCCTGCGTACCGCCACGGAAACGCTCGAATCGATCCGCGCCCTCACTAACTCCCTCGAAGAAGATCCCGGCCAGATCCTGCGTGGCAAGGGGAAACCGTCCGGAGGCAACTGATGCGTTACTGTGTTCTGATCGCCGTAGCCGCGCTCGCACTAAGCGGATGCATCACCAAGGCCTACACGCCCGTCATCCGATACGCGATGGCGCCTGCGCCCGCCGTACCGACAGTATCACCCACGTCGTGCGCTCTGGGCATACGTCCCATCGAGCCGCTCCTGCCGTACAAGCAGCGCATCGTGTTCCGGCTCGATCCGTACGAGGTGAGCTATCACACCGGCGTCGAATGGGTCGAGATGCCCCGCGATACCGTGACCCGCGCCCTGACGGATGCGTTGGTGCAATCGAAGCGCTTTGCCGATGTCGGCAATGCCGCCGACCTGCGACTGCCCGATTTCGTCCTCACCGGCCAACTGCGCCTCTTCGACGAGAACCGGACGACCGATCCGTGGACAGCCGATTGTGAGGTCCGCCTCGAGCTCCGCACCGGCCTCAAACACGACGCCGCGTGGGCCGCAACCCTATCGGCGCGCGAACCGCTCGAGCGAAATGACACCTCGGCCCTCCCGGCCGCCATGAGCGGCGCCATCACGCAGATTGTCGAACAGGCCGTGGCCGCCATCACCGCCGTGGAACCGCCCGACCACGCCAACCGGTAGGCGTAGCCGGCGCGTAACTTGAGGAGAGGAATTGTGGGTAAGACCATCTACATGTTTGCGAGCCTCGCCGCGCGGTGTGACAAGGGCGTCACCTGTGTCAGCGGGATGCGGCGGTTGGCGCGCACCCTCCATCCCCACGGCGTGAAGATCACCTGGATCGTCAGCGTAGACTCCGCCAAGGCGGCCGCGGCCGAACTCCGGCACTGGCACGATGACTTCGGCGACGACATCGCGGTCTATACGCCAACGCTCACAGGCGATGTCGACGCCAAGTGCGATCAGATGGTGCAGACCCGCGACGCCGTGGGGGCCGCGCTTCCCTGGGCCAGTTTGACCATTGCCGCCGGGGGCCACCAGGATCCCGACATTCCCGTGGTGCTCGAAAACACGGGGTTCGAGGGGCTCTGGGGCTTCTGCTGGGAACAGATCGAGGTAGACGAGATCACCGACCGTGGATGCCCCTGGGGCTTCTACTACATGGACCCCGCCGACCGCCTGCGCCCCGCACGAGAGACCGGCGTCATCGGCATGGAGTGGACCGCGCGCGACCTACTCAAGAGTTACCACTCCGGCAACCCCTGCCTCTACTCGACCGATCCCAACGACGTCGCCCGCGGCGGCCTCTGCTCGTGGGAACACATCGACTACTGGAAGGGCCTTGCCGACAACTACCTCCGGAATGAGCGTTATAACCCTTACATCTTCCTGCTCCAACACCAGGAAGCCCACGAAATGGAGCGATCGAGCCTGTTCCGCTGCTACACCGAAGAGGACATCCGCGAGTCCGCCGTCCAGCTCGACGCGTTCGCGCGATACATCAAGGATCGCGTCACGATGATGACGCTGCCCGAAGCGGCCCGGCTCTACCGCGAGAAAGCCGCCCACACCCTCTCCTCGTACATGCTGTGGGAAGACACGCCCACCCCGCCCCACAACCGCGACTACGCCTGGAACATGGCGTGCGGGCCCTGGCCCAAGACATTCCTCTACTACGATCGCGGCGCCCAGATGGTCTTCATCAACGGCAAGGTGGAGCCCGTCTGCATCCGCAACTACGCGCGGCCTTACAAACCCGGCGAGTACTTCGCCGAACCCCACATCCCCCGCCCGCGCCTCGAACGCGACATCCGCCACTCCTGGAGCCGCGACCTCAAGATCGTCGTACACAGCCCCCGCGTCATGCCCTATGGATTAGCCCTCTGGGGCGACTACGCCCTCTACCAGATCGGCGACGCCCCCGACCTCGTCGAGGGCAAGATGATTTCCCGCGAACTCCTCTTCCTCCGCTACGAACTCGCTAAGGGCCGCAACGTGTTCCGCATCACACTCGAAGGGAAATGAACGTGCCGATACAGAGGTCGCTTCGCCCTGCAGAATGGCCGCGCCCTTGCCAATGACCATGTACTCAACGCTGTGCTCCGCCAACACAGCACGTAGCCGACAAGCATCTGACTGCGGCATCACGCTCCGCTTCAACTGGATTCCGGCGTCCTGCTCCTACTTCCGGCCCGGCCTCGCATAGAATGCCGTCCTTTCCCGCTTCGCTCTGAGCCCGTCTTCCTTCCATTCCCAAACCGACGGAATCCTACCGAGAGCTCGGCCGTGCGCGCGCTCCGCATAGCACTCCCGCGCAGCCCGAAAGCCGTTCGGTGTGGCGCAGGTTCGGCGTCTCCACTCTCCCCCGCCCTCTACCGCGCGCGCAGATCCTCGAAGACGCGTTCTTCGCCGCCGCGATACAGCAGCGCGTCATCTACCCTCAGCGTCTGGTCCACGCTCAATGGCGCGAAGGATCCTTCGCCGCGCACGTAGACTTCGCCATCGACGCCCTCGATCCATCCGCGCACATAGGCGAGTCGCCGATGAGCGCGCTCGATCTCGGCGCACACCGTCATCGGCTTCGTGGGCGAAACGCGCTGGAGGTAGCGAATCGTCAGCTCAGCCGTGACGCAGCACCGTTTGAGGGCGCGCGCCGCCGCCCAGCACATGCACTCGTCGAGCGCCGCCGCCACCACGCCCCCGTGCACGGTATTCGCATAGCCACAGTGCTCCACGCGCGCGTTCAATGGCGTCTTCACGATGTCGCGTTCCACATAAAAACGCGTTTGCAGCCCAGCGGCGTTCTCCTCGCCGCACACAAAGCACTCCTTCGAATTCGGAAGGTACTTCTTGCCATCCGACTCCGGATCCATCTACCCATCCTCCGTGCGCTCGGACTTGCGCCACACAAACACGCTGAGCGCCCGTCGGTGACGGGCCACCCAACGATACAACCACGGCGAAACACGCCGGATGCCCGGCCATGCGAACACGCGCGCCGCCCATCGCCAACCACGCATCATCGCGAAGAGGTGCGGCAGCGCTTCGTGACCTGTCACGATGCGGCCATCCGCAAGCACCAGGTGCATTGCATCGAGACAGGCCGCCTTGTCTATCTCAGCGAAGCGTATCGTACGCCCCGCCGACTGACACGGAAGCAGTTCGAGCGCGTCGGCGCAAACACGCTTCGCCACCCACAACGCCGCCCCCGTGCACAGCGGACACGACGCGTCGTAGATGAGTACCGCCCGCCGGCGCACTTCGTGGGTGTCGGCCGCAACGTTCACGCGCTATCTCTTGAACCGATGACGCACGAGGAACTCGAGCAGGATGCCGTTGTACTCATCCGCATGGTCGTGGAAGAAGAGATAGCCTGTCAGAATGCTGAACGAATCCTGCTTCGTGATCGGCGTTTCGATGCCGATACGCGGACTCGCCCAGAACAGGTTGTACGTGTCTTCCATCTTGTAGTGGAACACGCGCCCGATGAACGGCAGTTTCACCGTCATGTCGCCAATCGAAACCTGGCGGTTGAAGCCGACGTTCATCTCCGTTACCGGCCGCGTGCATCTCACCGCGTTCCAGAAGCCGCGTTCGCCCTTCACGGGTCGGCCCCAGGGGAAATACGACACCGACGACCCGACCATCAGCGAGCGCCGTGTGAAATCCATGTCAAGCTCGATGGGGATCAGCAACGGGAAGTAGTCGTCGCTGTTCTCAATCGTACCCGCGCCGCCCCCGCCATAGATCGACCACGAGAACTTCTCGTTGATGTCGCGGCCGTAGCCTCCCCACAGATCCCACACCATGAAATCATCGCACCAGTCCTTGAACGTGGTCGGGCGTTCCCAACGAGGAAGAATGAGTCCAAGCGGCCGATCCAACATGCCATCCACCTGCGCCTCCGATTCATCGAGCCGCAAGTGATAATTCGACGTGCCGAAGAACCAAAATGATCCCTTCTGGAATCCGTCGGAATCCTCCGTCTGCGCAAGCGCCACAGGATCCTCCGACAACGCCAACGCGCCCTCATCGGACTCGGCTTGCTCCGTAGCCGCGTAGCCGCCAAACGCCGTCCCCAGCCCACACAACGCTGCCGCCGCAATCACCCACCCTAATCTGAGATCACTCATGAGGCACCTCATTCCTTACTCCGCATGGGTTCCGCCCAAGCCACCCCGGCTCAACAGCCTCCAGTATAGCAGGTTGAGCCCCGCACCATGCGAAATCCGATCCCACGCCAAGGCCGGCTCGCGTCGTGAATCGCCGACAGGGTGTCAGGTGTAATTGCTTTTCTAATTATTATTATTTATGGACGAACGCGCTTCACCGTACTGACCGGTTCATCCTCAGATCCCGCAAGTATACCAGGGCAATCGCATTAAAACTACATGGCGGCGAGCAGTTCGCGAAGGTAGTCG
>DAIPKA010000089.1:0-12970 GCA_036769985.1 Candidatus Hydrogenedentota bacterium
GTTTCGGCGCCGGCGGTGGGCGTGATTGGTTTGTCCTTGCTGGGTGTGGGCGTGGCGTTGGCTGGCATGGGCCGGTTCCGGAAGAGGAGATAGCGTATACCGTGGGGCGTTTTAGCCCTGACGCCCCGCATTTCCCTGCCGGTCTCCGGCGACGTGGAGCTTCTGGTTCCGCAGCGTCGCCGGAGACCGGTCCCGGGAAGGTGAGGCGAGGAAAGCGATCGAGGACGTTGCGTGAGGCTCGAAATGAAGTAGTGTGGTTACGTGTGGTGCCGCGGACGATGGCACTGCATGGCGAGACGCGGAGATGGCTGTCTCCGGCACTGGCATAGGAGGTTCTACGAATGGATGGCCGTAACGGAAATGCGCGCGTTGCAGGAAGGTTCCCGCTCTTGGCCGGGATTTCTTTGCTGGTTGTCCTGTGTCTCGGGGCCTCTGTCAGCGCGGCGGACCCCCTGCAGATCATCGTCCAACCTTCGGGGAACGAAATGAATGCCGGCGACCCGTGGACGTTTAGCGTCGTGGTGGCCGGCGGGACGGGAACGGTGCACTACCAATGGCATTGGTATAACGGCATCGACGCACCTCTGGATATAGGCGTGGATTCCTCGAGCTATGCCATCCCCGCGTGCGGCCTAGAGCATAGCGGTTACTACTGGGTAACCGTGAGCGACGACAACGAGGCCATTAACTCGAGCCACGTGTTATTGTCCATCGACCCTCTGAGCGTCTATCCGTACTTCCTTGTTCAGCCGGTGGCTGGCACCGTTTCGGTGGGCGAGTCCTTCACGTTCACCGTGGACCTTCGTGGTGAACCGCCGCTGCTTTATCAGTGGTACAAGGATGGCATGCCAATCCCTGGCGCAAACAGTACTACACTCACAATTGATCCCGTTGATTTCCCGGATGTCGGCGTCTACTATTGCGAAGTGACGGCCGGCGAGCACGGCGATTACGTCGTGGTGAGCAACACGGTGGACCTGCAGGTGCAGTTGGCGCCCATCGTCCTCAACCTTGGATTTCCCCCAGGCGGCTATATCTGCGAAACGGACTTGCCGGTATCGTTCTGCGTCAGTGCCTTGGGCGTGGGCCCATTCACGTATGAGTGGACGAAGGACGGAACACCTATACCGGGTGCCGACGCAGCCTGCCTCTCGATCCCGTGCGTAGAGGTGGCGAATTCCGGATCCTACCGGTGCACCGTCACCAATGGGTACGGAAGTAACACGTCCGACTCGTTCATCCTGAGAGTCACCCCGAGAGTACAATCCGGCATGACGACGACGGTGTTTCGGTTCGAACGTCTTTGGCCGACATTGCAGCAGCCCTGGTATTTCACCTCGCCGTCAGCCGTCATGGTAACCGGCAATGACAATATCTACATCTCCGACGAAGGCGCCGGCGCCGCGCACAAAATGAGTACGGCGGGGCAGTTCCTGCGCTCCTGGGAGGGTTTTTCCGGCCGTGGCATCGCCGCCACAAGCACCGGGGACGTGTTGTTGGCTGGAGGCTACCGCGTGCAGCAGGTCGGTCTAGGCGGCACGCTTCTCAAGGAGTGGGGGAATGCCCAGAGCTCTTTACCGCCGGGCTATTTCTCGAATGCCTCGAGCGTAGCGGTGGATGCCTCGGGCAACTTCTATGTGGCCGACTCGGGTAACGACCGTATCCAGCGATTCGGCGCCAATGGCGAGGTGAGCGGCATTTGGGGCGGCTCCGACGTATCGCCGTGGTTCTTCGACAATCCATTGGGCGTGGCCGTGGACGGCTCCGGGAACGTGTATGTGGCCGACTCCGGTAACCACCGGATCCAGAAGCTGGCGTCCAATGGGACGCCGTTAGCGGTATGGGGATCGCTGGGTTCGGGCCCGCAGGAGTTCGACACGCCGTGCAGCATCGCGGTGGATACGGCCGGAAACCTGTACGTCGCGGAATTGGGCAACGACCGCATCCAGAAACTGGGGCCGGACGGTACCTCGTTGGCGCGGTGGGGAAGCCTTGGCTCGGCACTGGGTCAATTCGACGATCCCCTCGGCGTGTCTGTGGACAGCAGCGGGAAGATCTATGTCGTCGACTCGAATAATGCGCGGGTGCAGGTGCTGGATCCGAACGGCACGCCGGTTGCCCAGTGGCGGAGCTACAGCGCGGATGCCGGACAGTTCTCGGCGCCGCTCGACGTGGCCGTGGATAGTGCCGGAAACATGTTTGTTGCGGATTCCGGTAACCATCGCATCCAGAAGTTCGACTCGAGCGGCGAGGCCGTCGCTCAATGGGGTAGCCAAGGCAGCGGCCCTGCACAATTCGAAGGGCCATCGGACGTGGCGGTCGATAGCGCTGGCTACATCTATGTAGCCGATACCGGAAATCACCGAATTCAGAAGCTGTCGCCCACAGGCAGTCCGGAAGCACAATGGGGCGGGTTGGGTACTGCGCCGGGTCAGTTCAACGAGCCGCAGGGCGTGGCCGTGGATGCCGCCGGTTACATTTACGTAGCCGATACCGGCAACCACCGCGTCCAGCGACTCCAGCCCAACGGAACGCCCGAAACGCCGTGGGGAAGCCAGGGCAGCGGACCGGACGAGTTCGACTCGCCCCGAGGTCTGACGCTGGACAGCTCGGGGAACGTCTATGTCGCGGACACCGGAAACAATCGCGTCAAGCAACTGGATCCGGCTGGGAACTTCATGGCGATCTGGGACAACGCAACCGAGCTGGGATTCATTGCGCCGCGCGACGTGGCCGTGGACGCCGACGGCCACCTCTACGTCGCGGACACGGGCCACGACCGCGTACTGAGACTGGGCAGTGGGCTTCCGACCGTCTTGGGGGCGCCAGGCAGTCAGCCGGAGCAGTTCCGTTCGCCGTGGGGCGTGGCCGTGGATGCTACCGGACGGGTGTACGTTGCCGACCGGGCGAACAACCGCATTCAGCAGTTTCGTTCCCTCGAGCTCAGCAACAGCGCGAAAGCCATCATCTTGGCCGGCGGCGGGCCTTATGTGGGCAACGAGCTCTGGAATGCCACCGAGATATGCGCCAACTTTGCCTATCGCACGTTGACGTATCAGGGATTTACCAAAGAGACCATCTATTACCTCTCGTCGGACACGGAGCTCGATCTGGACGGCAATCTCGTGGCGGATGATGTCGATGCGCTTGCCACCAAAGCGAATCTCGGTAACGCGATCACCCAGTGGGCACCGCGGTATGTGGACTCGAACGGATTGCCACCCGGTGACGTGGTGCTGTACCTCGTCGACCACGGCGGCAACGGCACGTTCCGGTTGAGCGCCACGGAACTCCTGTCGGCGTCGGAACTCGACACATGGTTAGACGAGCTCCAGACGCAGATTGAGGGGACGCTGACGGTCGTCTACGACGCGTGCTATTCGGGTACATTTGTGGACGATTTGCAGGCTCCCAGCGGCTACGAAGACAAACGCATCGTCATGACCAGCACGTCGCCGGACGAGGAGGCCTACTTCGTCGCGACAGGCACCGTGTCCTATTCGAATTACTTCTGGACGGAGATCTTCAATGGCGGGTGCGTCGGAACGGCCTTTGACGCCAGCAAGGACGCCCTGACCGAGACGCACGTCTATCAGACTCCCTTGTTGGACGACACCGGTGACGGCCTCGGAAGCGAGCCGGATGATGGCACCGTGGCCGCCCTCACCTATCTGGGCAATGGAACGCGTCTGTATTGGTCGGGCCCTGTCATTGGCGCGGTTTCTCCTCCCGCGAATATCAGTGGAACGGCAGAGGCTCCGATCTGGGCCGAGCCCGTCACGGATCCCGACGGCATCGATCGCGTGTGGGCGGTCATGCGGCTGCCGGGCGTGGTTTCCGATTCCGGCGTGAGCCCCGTGGTCGGCCTGCCGAGTATCGATCTGCCGCACGCAGGCGGCGACCGCTACGAGGCGACGTATACCTCCTTCACCATGCCCGGGATCTATGATGTTCTCATCTATGCCCGAGATCGAATCGGCAACACGTCAGCGCCTCAGAGAACCACGGTTTCCGTCGATACTCCCCTCACGCGCCGCGTGTTGATTGTGGCCGGAGGTGAATCGACGGCTCCTTCCTGGCCGGCGACACAGCGAGGCGCACAAACGTCTTACTCCGCTTTGCTCGCCCAAGGCTATGACGCAGGTTCTGTTTACTACCTGAGCCCGGTATCGACGGCCGGCGTCGATGGCCTCGCCACGATGGGCAGTATCGAGTCGGCCATCACGGTGTGGGCCGCCTCGCAAACGCAGGATTTCACCGTCTACCTGGTTGGCCCGGGCCTGGGCAGCGAATTCCAGGTGAATGGCACGGAGACGCTCGCGGCCGCGCAACTGGATGCCTGGCTGGATGATCTCCAGACAACGCTGCCGGGCAAGGTAACCGTCATATACGATGGTGACTACTCCGGGACGTTCATGCCACTTCTCACGCCGCCCCCGGCCTATGCCGGTAAGCGGATTGTGATTTGCAGTGCCATGGGGACCCAACGGGCGAAATCCTTCTGGGACGGTTCTGTGTCTTTCTCCTGGTATTTCTGGAGCAAAGTCTCCGGAGGTGCAAGCATCAACGATGCCTTCAGTTATGCCCGTGCGAGCGTCCAATCCTGTGGTGGCGGCCAAACGGCCATCATGGATGCGAGCGGCGATGGCCGGTGCGTTTCCGTGGACGAGCGAGCGATCGCAAGCCTGTACCGGATTGGGAATGGACTTGTCTTTGCGGCGGATCCCCCGCTTATCGGTTCCGTGATGCCAGCCCAGGACATCACCGGCACGGATATGCTGACCCTATGGGTCGATCAGGTGACCGCGACGGCCGGCATGGACAGCGTGCGCGCCGTGATCACGAAGCCGAACGCGGACGTCGATACCGTTGATTTCTCACATACCGCAGGCGACCGGTACGAAACGGTGTACTCCGGGTTCGATCAAGGAGGCGTCTTCTTGATCTCCGTGTTTGCCATGGACCTCGATGGTCAGCTCTCGTTGCCGGCGGATACCACCGTCACGCGTACCGATAGCCCCAATCCCGACGACTGTAATCCGTCGGCCCTCTTTGGCCAGCGGCCGGCGCTGCCCGGCGATACCTATGCCGTGTGGCTGAGTGACGAGCTGGTAATTCCCATGGATTTCCTCGATGTGCCCCTCGATAACTTCTGGGGCCTGAGCGAACCGGTGGGTGCCGTGCGCTGGTGGGGCGCAGAGGCGTCCTTAGCGGACACCAGTCCGTGTGTGCGCGCCACAAATACGTTTACGATCACCCTTTATGCCGACGGCGGTGGTTTGCCGGGTGCGGTGACATGCACGTACGAAGACGTGACGCCGACCCGGACGCCCACGGGCCTGTTCTACGACCCATCCGGCTACAACGGCCCCTATGAACTCATGCGGTACGATGTCACGCTCGATTCCGACTGCTCGATCACGGCCGGCTGGATATCCATCTTCGGCTCCAACAGCAACTCCGATTCCTGCATCTTTGTGCTTCCGACGGCCCGCGAGGGTGACAGCGCGATGGCCATCATGGACGAAACCTATGGTGTCAGTCCGACCAGTGGTGACCTGCCTTTCTGTCTAATGGCGAGGGGCGGCGAAGGCGAGGGTGAAGGCGAAGGCGAAGGCGAAGGCGAAGGCGAGCCGGCCAACGACGAGTGTGCTAATGCGGAGGCCGTAACGCTGGGCGTTACGGCCGTTGGCACCAACGTTGGCGCCACAGGCACGGATATCTCGTCATGTGCGTGGAACGACTGGAACGACGTCTGGTACGTGTACACGGCGGGGACCGATGGCCCACTCATGGTCGACTTGAGCGGCAGCGATTTCGACACCACGTTGGCCGTGTATGACGCCTGCGGCGGCAACGAGCTCGCCTGCAACGACGACGCCAACAGTACGGTGCAATCCCAGGTGGTCTTTAACGCCGCGTCCGGGTCGCCGTATTACATCCGCGTGGCCGGTTATGGCGCCGGTGCGGGCACGTGCTACGTTCTGGTTGATATTGTCCCACCGCCCGCGAACGATGAATGCGCCAACGCCGAGGTAGCCGTTGATGGTACCGTCTATGCGACAAATCAGGGCGCCACGGGCACGGACATTACCTCGTGCGGCACGGACGACTGGACGGACGTGTGGTACGTGTATACCGCTGGCAGCACGGGCACCGCGACCCTCCTTGCCTACGGCGTGTTCGACATGACGCTGGCCGTTTTCGACGAATGCTCGGGTACGGAGCTTCTCTGTCTGCAGAATCCTGGGTACTCGTCCTCACAACGCTCTCTTCCGGTTGTGGAAGGCGAGACCTACTACCTGCGCATCGCCGGGGAGAACGGCACCACGGGCTACTACGAGATTACCGTGACGATGGATACGCCCCCGGCCAACGACGAATGCGCCAACGCGAGAGTCATCGTCGAGAACATCGAGGTGTACGAGACGAATCTCGGTGCGACTGGGACAGACGCGACCTCGTGCGGCACGGGCGACTGGAATGACGTCTGGTATGTGTACACGGCCGCCGGAACGGGCACCGCGACCCTCGTTGCCTTGGGCGCGTTCGACATGACGCTGGCCGTTTTCGACGCGTGTTCGGGGACCGAACTCGCTTGCTTCCAGAGCCCGACGTCCTACCTGTCGTCATGGCCGTTTGCCGTTGTGGAAGGCGAGACCTACTACGTGCGCATCGCGGGCGAGAACGGCGCCGCAGGTTCCTTCCAAGCCATGGTAGAGCTACCGGTACCGCCGGCCAACGATGAGTGCGTGAGCGCCGAGACGATTACAGAAAGCGCAGCCGTGGATGGATCTACGGCAAACGCGACGGGAACCGACATCACTTCCTGTGGCACGGATAACTGGAACGACGTGTGGTATGTCTACACCGCATCGAGTACGGCTACGGCAAGCTTCAGCGCATGGAGCGATTTCCCGGCAACCGTGGCCGTTTTCGATGAATGCTCGGGCACGGAACTTCTCTGTCTGCAGAATCCGACGTACGGGTCCTCGCTATGGTCCCTCGCCGTCACGGCAGGCGAGACGTATTACTTGAGGGTTGCCGGAGAAAATGGCGACACAGGAACCTATCACCTTAGCTTAAATGTATATGATCCACCAATCAATGACCAATGTACCGATGCCGAGTTTCTGCCCAATTCTGAGTGGGTGTTCGGTGCCAACTATGGCGCGACGGGTGCGGATCTCACCTCGTGCGGCACGAACGACTGGACGGACGTGTGGTACGTGTATACGGCCGTGGACACGGGTACCGCGACGCTCGGTTTCTCCAACCATGGCGGCGGCGTGATCACGTTAGCTGGCCTCGATGAGTGTTCCGGGACAGAAATCGGTTGTTGGACGATCCCCGGTTACGCGTGGGATTCCCTGCCCTTCGGGGTCGTGGAGGGCGAGACGTACTACCTGCGTATCGCCGGCGAGAACGGTGCTACGGGCTCTTTTGAAGTGTGCGTGACGGTGCCGCCTTCCAATGATGAGTGCCTTAGTGCACAAGTACTACTGGAAGGCTCCAGCGTGTGCGGAATGACGGGTGGGGCAACGGGCACGGATATCACCTCGTGCGGCACCGACGACTGGCACGACGTCTGGTACGAGTACACGGCCTCGAGCACGGCCCTCGCAACGGTCAGCCTCTACGGCGATTCTCCGATGATCCTGGCAGTATTCGACGAGTGCGTCGGCACGGAACTCGCCTGCGCGCCCGTTCCTTCCGGTGCTTCTTCGTCGCTGACGGTCACGGTGGTCGAAGGCGAGACTTACTACATGCGTGTGGCCGGCGATGAGGGCGGCGCAGGTTCGTTCTGCATATCGGCCTACATTCCCGGACCGACGCCGCCCAACGACGACTGCACGAACGCGTGGCCTCTGATCCGGAACGTTTCGGTGCCGGGAACGACCGTGGGCGCCACCGCGTGGCCCGTCGCGAACTGTGGCTATGATGACTCGACCGACGTGTGGTACCGCTACACGGCCGCGACCGATGCTCCGATGGCGGTAGGTCTCACCGCAGCAAACGATTTCGGTTCTACCATTGCCATTCACGAAGACTGCGATGGGCATCTTGTGGCGTGTAGTGACGCGATCTTGGGCTCCCACAGCCTGTCCTTTACCGCGGAGGCAGGAACTACCTACCTGTTCCGTGTCGCGGGCACCTATGGCGCCGAGGACGACTTCACCGTGTGTGTGACGAGTGTTCCTCCAAACGACGACTGCGAGAACGCGGAGTTCTGGGATCCCTCGGGGGGAGGAAGCAACTATGGCGCGACCGGAACGGACATCACCTCCTGCGGCACGGATGACTGGAACGATGTGTGGTATGTGTTCATACCCGGGTCGAACGGCTCCTACCTCCTCACGGTGGCGCCCGAGCCGGGCGAGGAAACGTTCACGCCAACGGTTGCCGCGTTTGACGGCTGTGGCGGCGCGGAGAAGTTCTTGGCGTGCAGCACCCACGGGGTGGGCGCGCAGAAGCTGCTCACCTTGTATGGCGAAGCCGGTGTTCCCTCCTACATCCGCGTGGCGGGAGAGTCGGGAAGCAGCGGGTTGTTCAGTACCTATCTCCACGTTCCGGGCAACGATTTCATCCAGTCGCCGCAACCTCTGGTGTTGGGCCAGTGGCTGGACGGTACGACGGTGGGCGCCATCTATGGGCATGATGAGCTGACGGGCTGCGCGTTGAACGATTCGAACGACGTGTGGTACGAGTTCACGGCGCCAGTCGATGGGACCTATCTAATAGACATAGCTCACAACGCCCAATCGGTTACATTGGCCATGTTCCCGGAAGATTTCAGCGGATCCAATTGCCGCGTGCTTGCCGCGAATCCGACAGGTGTGGTTACGCGTGGTGGGCCGATGACGGCAGGAAAGTATTATGTTCGCATCGCGGGAGCGGACAGCGCCGAAACCACCTTCGAGATTCGTCTTCATATGGAGCCGCCCGATGAGTGTGGGAACGCTGTTCCACTGGCGCTCGACACGCCGCTGACGGGCGCCAACTTCGAGGCCACCGGGACAGACATCACGTCCTGCGGCTCGAATGACTGGAACGACGTGTGGTACTCCTTCGCGCGGCAGGATTACCGCGTCTGGCCGCATATCGTGGAAGTGACGCCGGACTTCGATGCCACCGTCGCGCTTTCCGGATCGGACTGTTCCTCCACATCCGATTGCCGTGTTGTTCCGGCTGGCACGACGGTCACGCTACGCTTCACCACCAGTCGCTATTGCTGGCCCGGTGGATGTGTAGGACACCGTGTCTATTTCCGTGTGGCCGGCGTGGACGGCGCCGAGGGCACTTTCCAAATCTCCGTGCGGGAGGCACCACAGGAAAACGACGACTGCGCTCACGCCGCGACATTGCCGCTGGGGACATCCGTGAGCGGTAACACGTGCCGGGCCACGGGCGCCGACATAACCTCGTGCGGCGCCGGCGACGCCCGCGACCTCTGGTATGCCCTTACGGTGCCGACATCGGGATGGGTGCGCGTCGGAGGCCAGGGCGATCATACGCTGGCGGCCTTCGATCATTGCGCGGGATCCGAACTCGTGTGCGGCCTGCTGGGAGACGGGATGGTCTTCGCGGTTTCCGAAGGCGTCACATACTACATCCGTGTGGCCGCGCTACCGGGCCAGGACGAGTTCGACGCGCAAGCCTTCACGCTCTTGGCCGAGGCGGTGATACCTCCGGCCAATGATGACTGCGCACAGGCCATTCCCTTGGCGTTGGGCACTCCGCTGCGAGGAAGCCACGTCAACGCCAGCGGCGTGGACATCACATCGTGCGGCGATGGGGACGCGTCGGACGTCTGGTACTACTGCGTCGCGCCGGAGACGGGCGTCCTCAGCATAAGTTCGATAGTGTTCGACGTGTCATCGTTCGAGCGCGAGACGTTGGGGGCCTTCGACGCGTGCGGCGGGAACGAGATCGCATGTGCCACGGGCTCCGCGGCGGATGGCCCGCTGATCTCGTTTCCGGTGACCACCGGAGCGACCTACTGGCTTCGCGTGGGCGGATCGAGCGTCTACCACGGCGAGTTCCAGATCATCGCCGCGTATGTTCCGGACAACGAGACGTGCGCCTCGGCCACAGCCCTGGCATTGGACGAGATTGTCGAGGGAACGACCACGGGCGCACCCGATAGGAGCGTCTGGTACCGATTCACCGCGCCCGAGTCCGGAGAGTACTGCGTCACGGCGCTTGCCGATCTGCGCGTCGCGCTCGACGTATTCGACGCGTGCGAGGGCGAGGGCGAAGGGGAAGGGGAGTGCGAAGGGGCCATTACCATCACGCAGTCCACGGATCCCGACACGGTGACCTTCGGTTCCTCGGTGGCCTGTTACGATCCCTTGCAAGGGCACCGAGACAACCATTTCATGAGGAGGTTCGACCTGAGCAACGAGTTCGGGATCACTAGGCCGTTTGACATCTCGTGCCTGACCTTTGGCGTCTTGACCGCCTCAGGCGGCCCGCAAATGGTCCAGGCCAGGCTCTACGAGATTCCCAAATCCGCTCCTTTGGAATTCGCGTCCATGACGCTGCTGGGCAGCTACACGGACTCTGCGTTTCCGGACATGGACCTGGAGATGGTCTCGTGGCCTATCACCGGAACTTTTATGACGCCGGCCAGCTCGGACCTCGTTGCGGATGTCTACGTTCCGAATGCCTACGAAACAGGTCGCCAGTTCTTCCTGGGGGCCAACGGCTTGGGTCAGACGGCGCCAAGCTACCTTGCGGCCTGGGGCTGTGAATTGCCCGAACCGGTGGACCTCGCAGGAATTGGGTTCCCAGACTCGCACTGGGTCATGTCCGTCAAGGGCGACACGGGGTCGCAGGTGACCGGGAGCTATGGCACCGACACGCGGGCGCTCGCGGTGTTTGAGGGCGTTTCCGGCCAGACGTACTACATCCGGACGGCAGGCCTGGGCGACTTCCGCCTGTGGGTGAGCCATGAAGCGCCCAATTATACGTGCGCGACGGCCGCGCCGCTCGTGGACGGCGTGGTAGCCCCGGTGCATAGCGCGAGCGAATGGTACGCCTACACGGCGGGCCACACGGGCAAGGTCACGCTGTCTTGGGACGGCACGAGTACCGCCGTTACCGTCTACGACGCCTGCGGCGGCGCCGAACTCGCCCATGGGGACGCGTTTGCCCTCACGGCGCCGTTGGACCTTACGGAAGGCGTGAGCTATTACGTTCATGTCGAGAGCCCGTTGGCCAACTGCACGCAGGTGCTCGTCACGCCGGGGCCGGACGAGGATCCTCGAGAGGCCCTGCGGCTCATCCGCTCGATACCCGGCGGCCAGTTTGCTTGGCAGTTCGAGGGATTGGGCGACATTCTCACGGACAACACGGGTTACGTCTATCTCTCCGAACGACAATACAAGGAGGAACTCGTCTGGTGGCCGGGAGGTGGAGGAGAAGGCGAGGGAGAAGGCGAGGGATACTGGGTCCCGACCCAAGTGTTCGTGCGCGAGCAGGTCAAGAAATTCACGCAAGATGGCGCGCTGGTCACGCAGTGGACGGCCGCGGAAGCCCCTTCTTCGAGTGCCTCGGTAGCCATGGCGTTGGATAGTGCCGGAAGCCGGATCCTGCGTGCGGGGACCTATCTCGACGAAGGCGAGCCGCCGCAATCCCATGCCTTCGTGGAAGGCTTCACAACGAGCGGTGCTTTCCTGGCCTCGTGGGACCTCGGCGCCGTCGAACCAGTCGACCTGGCCGTAGAGAGCTCGGGCCAGGTCTATGTCGCGTGCATGGATGGCCATATCCTGGTGCTCGATGGCAATACCGGGGCTCCGGTCAACGCGTGGGCGACGGTCGGCGTGCCCTGGTCGATTGTGGTGGATTCTTCCGGCATCGTGTCGGTCTTGGTCAGTAACGAGAGTTTACTGGATATCGAGCGATATGATGTCTTAGGTAACGTGCAAGCCACTTGGAACACGGGCCTAGTAACGGAACAGTACGGTATGTACGGCGGTTACTGGACGTGTAGTGGTGGGGAACGACTGGCGGTGGACGCGGCCGGGAACGTCTATCTCATCGGAAACTGCTCGAATGACGGCGTGCTGGTCTACGCGCCGGACGGGTCCTCGGCGGCAATGCCGGGCGGTTCGTGGTCGGGCTCGCGAGACTTGGCCGTAGCGGGTGACGGCAGCCTGTATGCCCTGGGGACGTTTATCGATCTCACGGGCGGCCTTGAGGGCATCGTCACATTCTCGCCCGCAGGCGAAGTACTGGCCGTGTGGGGCCCGCTCTTCTATTCGGCCCACGGGCTCGCCGTTGATGCGGAAGGCACGGTCTTCGTAGGCGACACGGGCGGCTCGCGGATCCGGGTTGTTGACGCGACCGGAAGCATCGTCCGCGACATTCCGGAGAGTGCCAGATCGCTGTATGCCGACCATGCCGGTGCCCTCTACGTGACCGCGGGGTCGCTGCGCAAACTCACGAACACCGGTGATTGGCTCTCTGATTGGATGTTACCCAACCTCGGGAGCTCGTCGTCCGTCAGCGGCGACGGCTCGGGCGCCGTGTGGGTGGCGGACGGAAGCAACGCACAAGTTCACCGGTTCACACCGGAAGGCGCGCTCATCCGGACACTCGGAACACAAGATGTGTCCAACGGCCTAGGCACGTTCAAGATTGTTTGGTGGGCGCCTAGCCTGAGCGTTAGTGCGAACGATTCGGGCACGACGTGTGTCGTGGATGTCGACGGATTCCTACAGCGGTTCTCGCCCGCCGGGATGGAGGATGCCTGCTGGAATGGCTTCGGCAGTATTGCCGTCGATGCGTCGGGGAACATGTACTCGGTGCAGGGTGACGACTTGGTGAAGATGACGCCGGATGGCCGGATCATCGCTCGGACGGGCCTGCTGACGACGCCGGGCGAGTTCGAGGTGGACGCGCAAGGCGACCTGCTGGTGGCGTATCCGAGCCTCGGGATGGTGGCGGAGTACCGCTCGGTACCCTT
>DAIPKA010000051.1:0-51459 GCA_036769985.1 Candidatus Hydrogenedentota bacterium
GGGGTGACGTGACACGCCAAGGGCGGGGAGCTAGGTTTTAATGCGATTGCCCTGCCGGTTCCACCGCCACCTTGCGCCGGGAACGCGTTTCCAGGTATTCTATTGACAATATGATGCGCCAAACGCGATCGGCTCTCCAGGAGCAGCGGCCCCGGCTGTGGCAGGCCGTGGTAGGGGGTGTTCTCGCGCTCTTGGGCGCTTCAAGCGTGCTCTCGGCCCAGGAGTCGGCACCCGGAGCGCGTATGCACCTGGCCCAAACGCGCCAGGTAAGACAACGCGTGGGCTACTTCCGCGACAAGAACGGGGTCGTAACGATCACCAATCGACCCGAGAAGTACGAGCAGCGCGATGGCTACGACGTGGTCGAGATCAAGTACGAGCGGGTAACGGTTCCAGCCGAGTATCAGGAGATGAAGTCGGCGTCGAGCTACACGTCGGCGAGCATCGCCAATCTCGTTCGCCGGTACGCCCGAGCGTACGGCCTGAACGAGAACCTCGTGTTTGCCGTAATCAAGGCGGAGAGCAATTTCAATCCCTATGCGCGTTCGCCCAAGGGCGCGTGCGGACTAATGCAGCTCATGCCGGACACCGCGGCCGAGATGGGCGTCACGAACATCTTTAATCCGGCCCAGAACATCGCGGCGGGAACCCAGTACCTGGCCAAGGTGCTCCAGCTTTTCAACTATGATTACCGCAAAGCGCTCGCCGCCTATAATGCCGGGCCGAGCGTGGTCAAGAAGCATGGGGGCGTCCCGCCTTTCCAGGAGACTCAGGACTACGTCCGCGACGTGCTGGCCTCGGTTCAAGCCTTCGACCGCGCCGGTTCGGGCGCCGAGTATGCCGCGTCGGCCTACAAGAGCGACTCGCCCCCGAAACTTAGCGTCACCAATCCGCCGCCGGAAACCAAGAAGTACTACACCATCCGCTTTAACAGCGGCCTCACCCAGCCGGCCGAGGAAGTCCTCGACGAGCCGCCCTTCTACCGTGTCCGCTTCGGCAATCGCATCGACTTCATCCGGAAAGACCACGTCCGCGAGATCGAAGAGCCCGCCTGACCTACAGGCGATCGCTGGCTTCGTTCACCTCAGGGCTGTTCGGCGTGCTGGGGATCCGTGAAGGCGAGGTCGATGGTGAACCGTTGGAACTGGCCGCGCTGGATCTCGATCACGCAATGATCGACTTCGCTTCCTGCCAGATCCGAAGCCACCGCCTCAACGGCGTCCAGAAGGTCCACCGAACTGGTGATGGTCCGGTCATTCACCGAGAGCACGCGGTCGCCGGGCTGCAAACCCAGCCGACGAAGGAAGTTGTCCGCATAAGGATTATAGGCTTCGCCAATCCAGAAGCCGGCGGGCTCATTGCCGAAGACGGGTTCGAGGTGCCACCGGGCCAGCCGCAGGTCATGGTCGAGAAAGGCGTCATGCTTGGCCTTCGCCGCGTCGAGCTGGCTTTTGATGAGCGGCATCAACGCGACGCGCGGGATACTCACGTCGATCTGAGCGTGCACGCGATCGACGAATAAGTAACGAAGGTGTATCCGGCGGCTGCCGCGGACGATGCTGAGCGCAAAGGTCGCCGACGCCTCGTCGTTCGGCGCGTTCAAGTACTTCTGAAAGGCCTCGATGATGTCGTTCCTGTCGCGGATCTCGGCGCCGTTGATGACGACAATGCGGTCTCCCTCGCGGGCGCCGAGACGCGCCAGAATGGGCGCCGCCGCGTCCGGCCGGACGACGTAGCCCGCCGCCTGTTCGGTGGTCTTGGCGTCATGGACCTCTAGGGCGCAGATTCGGACGAACTGGTTCAGTCGCGTCGTCAGACCTTCACGGGTGACCATAGCCAAGACAGACGGCTTCTGGGTAGCCGGCGTGGCCGTTTTCTGTTGAGCCAGCCGCGTTTGTTTGTGCATGGCATAGCGGTCGACCCACTCGATGCTGTCGTCGCCCGGGAGCATGTCCGGCCGAAATGGCTCGGCCGATAGGAAGCGCACCGCCTTGTCGGTCTGCACCAAGAGCAACCTACGCCCGTCGGGATGGAATTCCGCTAGTTCGACACCCGGAACCGTGAGCAAGTCTTCGCCTGTGTCGGTTTTCCACACCTTGGCGCTGCCGCTCGAAATCCCCACCACGCGCGCGCCGGACGGACTGAACGGCGCCCTCGAAAGGCGCTCGACGGCGCCATCGAGGGCGGCCAACGGTTCGTTCGTCGAGATACCCCAGATCAGGCCATATTCCTCCGTAGCTACCATCAATCCCTCGCCATCGGGAGTGAATGAGAGACGGTCCAGCCACTGATCCACGTGGAACGTCGCCACATCGCAGCCCTTCTCCAGGTCCCACACCCGCGCCGTATCGTCCGCGTAGGACGTGGCGATGCGCGTGCCCCCCGAGTCGTAGCAGACGCAGGGCGCGTTCTTTGCATGCCCCTCGAAGGTGCGCTCGAGCGCCCCGGAGTCGGTCCGCCATACGCGCACGACGCCATCGCTCGATGCCGTGGCCAAGCATTCCCCCGAAGGGCTGAACGTCAACTGCTCAACCTGGGCTAGGGAGCCTGACAGGGTGTTGACGATGCACTGCTGGTCAATGTCCCATATCCACACAAGACACGAGAAACCGGCCTCGGCAAACGCTGTGGCCAGAAGGCGGCCGTCGGGTGATACGGCCGCTCGGCTCTGTTCCGAGAAACAGGTGAGCGCCAGCAGCTCGTTGCGGGCCTCGGTGTCCCAAACGGCTACGGTGTCATCCGTGAAGGCCATCGCGAGACGAGTTCCGTCCCGACTGAACGATGCGTCGGCAACGGGGGCATCCGCCTCGCAGAGCAGGTCCTCCTGCTCATCGGCGGGCACTTCCCACAGCTTCGCCGTGCCGTCCTCAGACGTGGTCAGGAGACGCTTGCCGTCGCGTGTGAATCGCACGTCAACAACGGATCCTTCGTGGCCTGCAAACACGGCGAGAGGGGCCTCCGAGACGATGTCCCACAGGCGAACCGTCTGATCCTTCGAAACCGTCGCCAACTGACGCCCGTCCGGGCTGAAGGCCGCCGCGTTCACGGTCTTGGTATGACCGCGGAATTCGGCCAGGAGAACGCCAGACTCCGTATCCCACACCCGTGCCGTATTGTCTGAAGAGGCCGTGGCCACGTCGCGGGCGTCCGCACTGAAACCGGCCCACACGACACGGTCGGCGTGGCCGGCGAGGGTGGCGAAGGCCTCGCCACTGGTGACGTCCCACACGACTGCCGTAGCGCCCGCCTTGCCGAGAAAGGTGGTGAGTACCCGGGTGCCGTCCGGGCTGAAGAAGGCGTCGCTGCAGGGCCACGCTTCGCCGCCGAAGGTCATACGTTTGACGCCGGTTTCAAGGTCGACAATCCGGGCATCCGCGCCTTGGGCTACGATGAGCACCCGATTGCCGCTCGGCCCGAACGACACGTTCGAGACGCTGTGCCCTTCCTCGCCGAAGACCTTGATCGGCTCGCCCGAGGCGAGGTCCCAGACGCGCGCCGTCTCGTCTTGGGACGCGGTGGCCAGATACGTGCCGTCGGGGCTAAAGGCCACGGCATTCACCGCACCTTCGTGCCCGGTCAGCGTCATCCGGAGCGCGCCGCTCGCGGTGTCCCACACCCGCGCCGTAGCGTCGAAGGACGCCGTCGCGACGGCTGTTCCGTCCGGACTGAAGGCCACACACGTCAGGCCGTCTTCGTGACCTTTGAGCTTGGCCGCAAGCCGGCCGGTGTCCATCTCCCACACACAGGCCGCGCCGTCCCAGGAGGCCGTGGCAAACCGGGAACCGTCCGGGCTCAGGTCGAGGTCCACAATTCGGTCATCATGTTCCGAGAACGTATACACGTCCTGATAGCACCGGCCCAGGAGATAGCCCCATTCCCAGTTCCGTTTGTCTTCCGGCGTGGCCCACAATGCCTTGCGCGCACGCTCGAACAGGCCGTCCTCAATGTTGCGTTGCGCGAGCAAGACGCTCGATCGATAGGATTCCCGTTCGGCGAGTTGGCGGGCTTCATGCTCCTCCTCGCGGGCCAGCTCGGACTCTCGGCGCGCCCGCTCCTCGGCCTCGCGGGCCTGTTGCTCCTTCTCGCGCGCCGCAAGCGCGGCATCCCTCTCCTCGACGACTCGGACGTAAGACACCACACCCGTCAGAACCAGGGCCACCGCGGCGATGGCCGCAGTCGCAAAGATGGCCTTGTACCGACGGAAGAAACGACGAATGAGCTCGAAGGTCCGGTATTCGTAAGTCTGGACAAGGGCGCCCGACAAAAAACGCTGCACTTCATCGGCCAAGGCCTTGGCCGAAGCGTAACGCGCCGCCTTGTCTTTGTGCATGGCACGCCGGCAGATGGCACAGAGCTCGGGAGGCGCCTTGGGTTCACGACTCGTGATGGATTCGGGTTCCTCGGACATGACCCGCCAAATGATCGTGTATACATTCTCGCCTTCGAAGGGCGGGCGGCCAGTCAACAGCTCATAGAGCAGCCCCCCAAGGCTGTAGACATCCGACTGCTCGTCGACCTCATTCAGGCGGCCTTCGGCCTGTTCGGGCGGCATGTAGGCCGGCGTGCCCACGGCCCGGCCGTAGACCGTCTTGTGCACCTCCATTTCGCTGCCCTTGTGGGCGGCCTCAAGCGAGTCGCGGAACCCCTGTTCGTGAACGTCCTGGGCGGCCTTGTTCTTGGCCAATCCCCAGTCTAGAACCACCGTTTCTCCGAACTCTCCCACCATCACGTTGCCGGGCTTGATATCCCGGTGGATGATGCCCCGACTGTGGGCATAGGCGATGGCCTGGCACACGTCGACGAAGTGCGGAAGAAGCCCGAGGCGCTCCTCGAGCGAAGCAGCGCCCTTGATGGCCTGGTCAAGCGTGGTCCCACGCACCAGCTTCATGGTGTAATACAGCGTGCCGTCTTTGCGGTGCCCAATCTCGTAGACGGGCACAATCGAGGGGTGTTCGAGTTGGCCCGTGATGCGCGCTTCCTCGAGGAAACGCGCCATGTGCGGCACCGACTGGCGGCGGGAGCTCGAGCGTCCCGACGACCCCTTCTTGTCTCCGGGTGAGAGCAGCTCCTTCAGGGCGATCTCGCGCCCAAGAAAGGTGTCGTGCACAAGCACGATCCGGCCCATGCCGCCCCGGCCGTACTCCGCCAGGTCCGCGTATCGTCCCTCGCTCTCTTCAACCGCCGGCACCGATTCGGCATCCTTGAGAATCAGGGCCGCCTCGGGAATGGGTTCAACATCCCCCGACTCACTCAGTTCGATGCTGCTCCGGAACGATTTCGTGACCTGACGCTCGCCACCGAAAGCCTCGAGAGCGGCCGAGGCATCGCCTCCGTACATGGCCACCGTCTGGTCAACGAACGCCACAAGCAATTCAGCGGCCTGGGGCGTTAGCGCACCGGAATCGACGAGTCTACGGCCCAGATCTCGTTCCCGGTCGCTGGCCCAATCCACCGCAGCGGCCGCAAGCTGAGAGGGAGTGACCTGACGGAGTTGCACCGCGAACACGCCAAGGAGCAGGTTTCGGTCACGATCCATCAGTTTTCCCGTCGCACCTGTCGCGTGGTGCGCGTCCACGCGCACCCAAACGAGCCCATGCCCGCGTTCTACCCTCAGTTGGGAACCGGCGACCCCAGGAGAAGGCCTCGCCAGATCCTCGAATAACCTAATACGATAAGTTCCGCCAAGGTTTCCTATACCCTTTTGAATGCTGGACTTCCGCAGAACGCACACCCCGAGTATCCCAAAAGAACGCAGGGGTTTCAATGCGCGTGTCGCGGGAGGCGCGAAATTCTCATTGAAAACGGGAAGGGTTCTGTGTTATTTTAGAGTCCCGTTAGGGGAACGGGACAATCTCTTCTCCTTCCTAAGTCATTTCTTTTCAATGCGTTATGCCTTGAATACGCCAAGAGGTGCGTCATTCGAATGGTTGTTGGGACTCCACTCCATGTTCTCGCGGTCATCCCGGCGCGCTACGCGTCCACCCGGTTCCCCGGCAAGATGATCGCCCCGTTGGCCGGCAAGCCACTGGTTTGGCACACGTACACGCGGGCCTGCCAAGCGGCAAGCGTCCATCGCGCGGTGGTGGCCACAGACGACGAACGGATTGCCGATGCCCTGCGCCCTTTGGGCGTGGCGGTGGTCATGACCCGGGCGGACCACGCGTCGGGCACCGACCGTATCGCCGAGGTAGCGGCAGGAGACAGCGCGGCGATCGTGGTGAACGTCCAGGGCGATGAACCGCTGATCTCGCCGGCAACTGTCGACGCGGCGGTGAACGCGCTGCTGGCTGCGCCCGAGGCTCCCATGTCCACCGTGAGGCGGCGGATTACCGAACCCTCGGCGATCTCGGATCCGAATGTGGTGAAGGTGGTCTGCGATGGCCGAGGCCGGGCGCTGTACTTCTCACGGCATCCGATTCCCTACATTCGAGACGAAGCGGATCGGCGCGGCGATCCGCAATGCCATTGGCAGCATATCGGACTGTACGTATACCGGCGCGACTTTCTCTTGCGCTATGCTCAGATGGAGCAGACTCCTCTCGAGCGGTTCGAGAAACTCGAGCAGTTGCGCGTTCTCGAGAATGGATACTCGATCGTGGTGGCTGACACCGAGCATCGGTGTTTGGGTGTGGATACGCCGGAAGATCTGGAACGGGTGCGCGGATGGATCGAGGAGAAAGGGCTGTAGATGCCTAAATATGTGTTTGTGACCGGTGGTGTTGTCTCGTCGGTGGGCAAGGGCGTGGTGGCGGCAAGCCTTGGCCTCCTGCTTGAGGCGCGTGGCCTGAAAGTGGCCATGATGAAACTCGATCCCTACATCAATGTCGATCCCGGCACGATGAATCCCTACGAGCATGGGGAGGTGTTCGTGACGGACGATGGCGCGGAGACCGACCTCGACCTGGGCCATTACCAGCGCTTTACCCACTCGAAGCTCTCGCAGAAAAGCAACGCCACGACGGGGCGGATCTACAATAGCGTCATTCAGAAGGAACGCCGCGGCGAGTACCTGGGTAAGACCGTGCAGGTCATTCCCCACATCACCAACGAGATCAAGTCGTACGTTCGTATGCTGACTACGGACTCGCAGAGCGACACCGACGTCGCCATTGTCGAGATTGGCGGGACCGTCGGCGATATCGAGGGCCAGCCGTTCCTTGAGGCCATCCGTCAGTTCGGTCTCGATGCGGGTCCCCACGATTGCTGCTACGTTCACGTGACGCTGCTGCCGTATATCGAAGCCTCGGGTGAGCTGAAGACGAAGCCGACCCAGCACAGCGTTCGTGCTCTGCGCGATATCGGCATTCAGCCGAACGTGATCGTCTGCCGCACGGGAAATCAGGAGATTGCCGACGACCAGCGGGCGAAGATCGCCCTTTTCTGCAATGTGGGCTCGAAGGCGATCATCGGGGCGCGCGACATTGCGCCGCTCTATGCGATTCCGCTCAACTTCAAGGCGCAGAACCTGGATGGTACCGTGCTGGAGGTTCTGAACCTCGAGGCCGGTGAGAGCGACCTCACCGAATGGACGGCCATGGTCGATAAGTTTGTGTCGCTCAATGACGAGGTGCGGATCGCCGCGGTCGGCAAATATGTGGGCCATAACGACGCGTACAAGAGCATCAACGAGGCCTTTGTGCACGCCGGCATCGCCAACAACTGCAAGGTAAAGCTCGAGTGGGTCGAGTCTACGGACTTCGAGAAAGAGAACGCCGATGTCGAGAGCGTCCTGAAACACTACGATGGTATCCTCATCGGCCCGGGCTTCGGTAGCCGGGGCATCAATGGCAAGATCCGCGCGGTCGAGTATGCGCGCAAGAGCAAGCGCCCATTCATGGGTATTTGCCTGGGCATGCAGATCGCCGTCATCGAGATGTCGCGCAACTGCCTGGGCCTCCAGTCCGCCAACTCGACGGAGTTCGAGAAGGAAACGGACCATCCCGTCATCTCCTTATTGTCCGAGCAACGCGTCGTCAAAGACCTCGGTGGGACGATGCGGTTGGGTGCGTATCGGTGCGATCTGAAGCCGGGTACGCGGGCCCGCGCCGCGTATGATGCGGACGTCATCTACGAACGGCATCGGCACCGGTACGAGTTCAACAATGCGTATCGCGAACGGCTCGAGAAGGAAGCCGGACTCGTTGTCAGCGGCACGCATAGCCGGGGCGACCACGAATTGGTCGAGCTGATCGAGTTGAACGGCCACCCCTGGTTCTGCGCGTCGCAGTTCCATCCCGAGTTCAAGAGCACGCCGCTCGCTCCCCAACCCCTTTTCCGCGACTTCGTGCGCGTGGCCAAGGAGCTGCGAAAATCCCGTGGATAGCGCGGAACTCAGGCGCCGTTTCCAACTGGCCCTCTCGTATCGGGAGCAGGTGAAGAAGGCCATCGAGGGGCGCGCCCACGCCCACAGTTCGTCGCCGGTATCGTTTCCGGACGCGGCGTCGTGCACGCGGCACTTCGAGGCGGCCAAGGCAGAACTGACGCGGCTGCGCGAGGCCCTGCGGGAGGAATCGCCTCGATTGGCCGCCCACCTACGCGACGCCCTTGCGGACCAGACGCGACTCGAAACGAGTGTCCGAGAGGGGCGTACATCGCGGCAGGCCGCCCGGGAAATGGGCCGCCATATCAACACGACCATCGAAGCGTTACGCCGCGCCCTCGCGGAACTGAATGCACTCAACGCGGCCCGGACCGCGGAAGAGGTCGGGGGCTTCATCGATTTGCCCCTCGACGCCTATGCGCCAGCCACCGAGGGCAAGACACCCGTGCCGCAGACGCCGAGCGCAAAGCGCGCGCGCCCGCAGTGGCGATTCACGTGGTCGTACTCGAATGTGTTGTCGGTGGTGGTGGTCGTGATGGGTGTTGCAGTGTGCATCTACATCCTTTCGCGAGGCGTTGGCACCCATGGCGAGGTCTCGTTCGCCGCGTGCATCGCGCCCGGCACGGCGCAGGCCGTCGAGATCACCGTGAAGAACGATCGGAAGGCCCCTATCGCGTTCCACGCGCCGTGGCCCTCCGGAACGCCCACGGTCGGTGATGCGTCGGAGAAAGCGTACGGCGTTACGCTGTCCGTTCGAGAAGCGGCGGATGCCCCTTGGCGACTGGTTCCGGCGGAGGCAACGCGATGGATTCAAAACGGATTGGGCGTCGAGGGCGAGCGTGCGTTTGCCATCGGCCCGCGGCTTTCGATGGCAATCACGCTGGATGTGCAGCGGCTTTCCGAGTCCGGGATTTCCCCGAAGGCAATCAAGCTCGATTTTGCCAGTGGGGAAGGCAAGCTTGTGACGACCTTTGAGACGCAGGTAGCCCCGTAACCTTGCATGCCGGCCTTCGTGGGCGGACGTTGATCGTGCGCAACCTGGAAACGCCAGGCGCTAGCGTGACCGGACCCGCGTCTCCACAGAAGACCGCGGGAACAAGCGGAAGCCGCCGAGCTGGAGCTCGGCGATCTCAGGTAGCCCACGCCGAAGCAGGCGCAGAACCAATCTGCGCCTGCGAGCCCGGCGCGAATCGGTCTATTCGCCAGCTTGCTCGGCCTTCTGGACTTTGGCCCAGGTGTCGCGCAAGGTCGCAGTACGGTTGAACACGGGGTTGCCCGGTTTCGTATCCGGATCGCAGCAGAAGTATCCCTTCCGCTCGAACTGGAATCGGTCGCCGGGCTTGGCATCGGCCAGACTCGGCTCGGCATAGCATGTGGGCAGGACCTGGAGTGAATCCGGATTCAGGCCGAATTTCCAGTCCTGACCTTCGGGCGCGTCGCCCGGGAATGTCGCCTTAAACAGGTGGTCGTACAAACGGACTTCGGCCTCGCACGCATGGGCCGCGGACACCCAGTGGAGGGTGGCTTTCACTTTTCGTCCGTCGGGCGGGGTGTTGCCGCCGCGCGTCTCGGGATCGTAGGTGCACCGTAGCTCGACGACGTTGCCGCTCGGGTCTTTGACCACGCCAACGCATTTCACGAAGTAAGCGTACCGCAATCGCACTTCGGCGCCGGGCGAAAGCCGGTAGAACTTGCGCGGCGGATCTTCCATGAAATCCTCCCGCTCGATGTACAACTCGCGGGAGAACGGGACCTTCCTTGTACCGGCGGATTCGTCCTCGGGATTGTTGACGGCCTCCATCTCCTCGACCTGGCCTTCGGGGTAGTTTTCGATGACGACCTTGATCGGATCGAGGACGGCCATGACGCGCGGCGCGCGTTTGTTCAGATCGGCGCGGAGGCAATGCTCGAGCAACTCCACCTCGGTAGTGCCATCGGCCTTGGCGACGCCGATGCGTCCGCAGAAATCGCGAAGGGACTCCGGGGTGTAACCGCGCCGCCGGAGGCCGCAGATGGTGGGCATGCGCGGGTCGTCCCAACCGGACACGTAGTTGCCTTCAACGAGTTCGATGAGCCGCCGCTTGCTGAGCAGCGTATGCGTGAGGTTGAGGCGCGCGAACTCGATCTGCTGCGGATGGTAGATGCCGAGGGCGTCGCAGTACCAGTCGTACAAGGGGCGATGCACCTCGAACTCGAGGGTGCAGATCGAGTGGGTGATCTTCTCGATGGAGTCGGACTGGCCGTGGGTGAAATCGTACATCGGATAGACGTTCCACTTGTCGCCGGCGCGATAGTGCGACACCTTAACGATGCGGTACATGACGGGATCGCGCATGAGCATGTTGGGCGACGCCATATCGATCTTCGCGCGGAGCACGCGCGAACCTTCATCAAATTCGCCCGCGTTCATGCGCTCGAAGAGGTCGAGGTTCTCCTCGACGGATCGATCGCGGTACGGACTCGGCTTGCCCGCTTCGGTGATGGTGCCTCGATACTCTTTCGAGAAGACCTCCTGATCGAGGTCGCAGACATAGGCCTTGCCAGCCTTGATAAGCTGGATGGCCCAGGCGTGAAGCTGGTCGAAGTAATCGGAGGCGTAGTACTCATGCTCGCCCCAGTCGAAACCGAGCCAGTGGATGTCCTCGCGGATCGAGTCCACGTATTCCTGTTTCTCGGTGAGGGGGTTCGAGTCGTCCAGGCGGAAGTGACACTGGCCGCCGAATTCCTGCGCGATGCCGAAATTCAGGCAAATGCTTTTGGCATGGCCAATGTGCAGATAGCCATTCGGCTCCGGCGGAAACCGCGTGAAAACGCGTCCGCCCCACTTGCCCGACTTGCAGTCCTCGGCCACAATCGTCCGGATGAAGTCCAGTCCCGGCCCGGAATCCTCGATACCCATACGTCCTTCCTTTCCAACATGACGCCGCCTCGGCCAGCGCCTCCAGATCAACACGCTCTCCCTGGCCTTCCAACGCGCCGTTTCGCCAAGAAGAGGAGAGCACTACACGGCATCCAAGGAGAGTGACTGAGATTATACCCCAGAGCACGAGGGAAAAGCGAAGAGACGCGCGGAAGCGAGGCGGAGCAGACGGCCGCGACGCCACGCCCTGCGGGCCATCGGACGGATTAGACGGATCGGACCGGTCCGTCCGATCCGCATAGTCGTAGCGGCTCCTTGCGCCCCGGCGATCCGGACTCTACAATGCTTGAGCGTCGTCGCCATTTGCGGAAGTAGAGGTTCGGATTCCATGCGCCGTAGCCGACAAGCGGGTGTGGCCAGAAGCACGGGTTTGTGTCTCGCGTTGTGTGCCATCGTGAACATGGCCTGCGCCGTGAGCCCCTTACCTGTCGAGGGCTTCCCGGCAACGTGTTTGACAGACAAGACGGTCACGTGCGATGCCGCGGGCCCGTTGAACGCCTTTGGCGATAGGCTTCGCGGCCAGTGCACGTGGTACGTGTATGGACGGATCGTCGAACTGGCCCGTAGCGGCTGTCTAGATCCGTCTGCCGAGAAGCTCGTGCATGACGCGTTTGGGGGCAAGTCGGGCCGCCACGCCACGAACTGGCCGAAGTTCATCGGAGGCACGTGGCACGACACGAACGAGGCCCCTCTTCCCCGCGACTTGCGCAGGCCCGGCATGATCGCCTGTTGGCAGGGCGGACACTACGGACACGTTGGTTTTGTTGAGGAAGTCAGCGCCGACAGGAAACGCTATCGGCTCAGCCATTTCAACTTCTATGCCACGGAGGCTTACGACTCGCGATGGTATGACTTCCGCTCGGAAGACGGACGGGGTCAACAGGATCGCTTGTTGGGCAGGCATCCGTCGTTCTTCCCGCTTCCGTTGCCGTCCAGTGCCTCGTGATCCAGTTTCTGGCGATCTAGTGGGCGGAACGTTCCCGCAGGCCGTAGGCGATTCAGGAAAAGCACGGCGTCCATTTGCTATACTCCCGACTCGATTCCCATGCCGACGATCCACCGTCCGGCTCAATATTGGGGCACTTGCACAGGAGCGAACCATGGAATTGCCGAAGAAGTACGATCCGCAAGAGATGGAAGACCGGTGGCGTAAGCACTGGAAGCAGGAGCAGTTGTACGCCTACGATCCGTCGCGGCCGCGCGAGGAAACTTTCGTGGTCGACACGCCGCCACCGACGGTGAGCGGTTCGCTCCATGTCGGCCACCTCTTCAGCTACTCGCACCAGGACTTCGTCGTCCGATTCCAGCGCATGTGCGGCAAGAACATCTTCTTCCCCATTGGCTGGGACGACAACGGCCTTCCTACGGAACGGCGCGTGCAGAATCTCTACAACGTGAAGTGCGAGCCGCATATTCATCACGAGTCGAATCTCAGATTCGAGCGTGGACGGAAGGGCGACCCGACGCCCATCAGCCGGCCGAACTTCATCGAGCTGTGCAACGAGGTCACCAAGGATGACGAGGAAGCCTTCCGCCGCCTCTGGACACGGTTGGGCCTGTCGTACGATTGGGATCAGGAATACGCCACCATCGACGAGCACTGCCGCCGCACATCGCAGTTCAGCTTCCTCGAACTTCTCGAGAAGGGCGAATGCTACCAGGCCGAGCGCCCCGTCATGTGGGACGTCGATTTCCGCACCGCCATCGCCCAGGCTGAACTCACCGACAAGGAGATCCCAAGCGCGTTCCACTACCTCCGGTTCGGCATCCAGGGCGGCGATCGGGACCACATCGTGATCGCCACGACACGGCCGGAGCTGTTGCCGGCGTGCGTGGCCGTCCTGGCGCATCCCGAGGACGCGCGCTATCAGCCGCTTTTCGGCAAGCAGGCCGTCACGCCTTTGTTCCACGTGCCGGTGCCGATCATGCCGGATCCGCACGCCGATCCGGCCAAAGGCACGGGCATCGTCATGGTATGCACGTTCGGCGATCAGACGGACGTGGATTGGTGGCGCGAATTCGATCTCCCGCTCCGCCAAATCGTGGGCTACGATGGCCACCTCATGCCGGTCAGTTTCGGCGAACCGGGCTGGGAAAGCCTCGATGCCGACGCCGCCAACAACGTGTACCGCCGCATGCAGGGCCATTACGTCAAGAAGGCGCAGAGGATCATCGTCGAGATCGCGGAGTCGACACCGGGCGTCATCGATCGGCCCTCCGAACCAATCACCCACGCCGTGAAGTTCTTCGAGAAGGGCGACCGGCCCCTCGAGTTGATTCCGGCGCGGCAGTGGTTCACGCGAATCCTGGATAAGAAGGATGCGCTCATCGAACAGGGCCACAAGATCCAGTGGTATCCCGAGTTCATGGGCAAGCGCTACGAGCACTGGGTTGAAGGTCTCAACCAGGATTGGTGCATGAGCCGGCAGCGGTATTTCGGCGTGCCGATTCCGGTGTGGTACCGCATCGACGACGCGGGCCGCGTCGTCTACGAAGAGCGCCTGTTGCCGAGGCTCGAACAGCTTCCCATCGATCCCCTTGACGATGTGCCGGACGGTTTTTCGGAGGAGCAGCGCGATCAACCGGGCGGGTTCACGGGCGATCCAGACGTGCTCGATACCTGGGCCACGAGTTCCCTGTCGCCGCAGATCGCCTCGCGATGGGTCGAGGACAGGGCACGTCACAAGAACCTGTTCCCCATGGACGTTCGCCCTCAGAGTCATGAGATCATCCGGACGTGGGCTTTTTACACGATATGCAAGGCCTACATGCACGAACGCGAAGTGCCCTGGCACAACGTGGTCATCAGCGGATGGATCCTCGATCCGGATCGCAAGAAGATGTCCAAGAGCCAAGGCAATGTCGTCACGCCCGAGCCGCTGCTCGACGAGTTCGGTGCAGACAGCGTGCGCTACTGGGCGGCCCGCGCGCGGCTTGGCGTTGACACGGCCTACGACGAGCAGGTGTTCAAGGTCGGCAAGCGCCTGTGCACGAAGCTTTTCAACGCAAGCAAGTTCGCCGTAGGCTGCTTCGGCGACATCGATCCGGCCCTGTTGGGCGCGGACAAGATAACCGCAGAAACGGATCGCGCCGTCTTTGACCAACTCCGGCCCGTCATCGAGCGCGCCACAGGCGCCTTCGAGCAGTTCGACTATGCCCAGGCGCTGAGCCTGACCGAGGATTTCTTCTGGCAGACGTTCTGCGACAACTATCTCGAATTGTCGAAATCGCGTACGTACGACGAGGAACTCACCCCGGGGCGCATCTCGGCCGCGTCGACGTTGCGGCTGCTCCACCGCGCGCTGGTGCGCATGCTGGCGCCGTTCCTCCCGTACATCGCCGAAGACATCTGGCACTGGTGTTACTCGGGTGACGCGGACATGCAGGAATCCGTGCACCGCAGTCCATGGCCGACGCTGGCCGAGTTTGCCGCGATTCCGGCAGCCTTGCGCGAGGACATGTATCCGGCGGCCGTCCAGGTGATCGAGGCCGTGCGCAAGGCCAAAGCCGACGCTAACAAGAGCATGCGCGCGCCCGTCGCCCGGGTGGCCGTGACGGCCAAAGCCACAACTCTCGATGCCCTCAAGCTCGCACTCGATGACGTGGTCGGCATGCTGCACATCGAGAGGATCGATCTCGTCGAAGGCGCTCCGGAGTCCGGCTTGGTGGCGGTCGAGATCGAGATGGCGGAGTAGGGTTCCAGGGCAGGGCACTGTCGCCAAGTGAGAACTGTGGGGACGTCTATGGCCGACACGCTGACAACAGAACTGGCGGCTCATGTCCCAATCTGGGTGCGCAGGCTGCTCGTCGTCGGCGGGACGCCGGAACGCGTCACCGAAGTGCTGCCACACTCGCAGGATCCGCAACGGGCTGTCCGATCTTGTCTTACCGAGGCGCTTGGCCATCTCGACGTCGAATCGCCGTACGACGCCGTGATTGTCCAGGACTTGGAGGCCCTGTGCAGCGATTCAGCAAACCTGGCCGCGATGGCCACCGCACTCAGCGCTGACGGCTACGTCATCGCCGGACTCATGACCTCGGTGCATGGTGCAGACGGTGCAGCGACGATTCCGGACGGAATCCAAGCCGCCCTAGCCCCGCTTGGACTCGGCGTGTATCAAGTCCATCCGGTAGATGACGGCTCCGTTCTCGTTCTTGTCCGCGCCACCTACAATCCCGTCGAGCACGCCCACGCCCGTTTCGGTGAGGGCCGTGCGGATGACTGCTTTGCGATCCTCGATCAGATTCCGGAGACCTATCTCAGGAATCCGGAGGTGGCGGCTACCATCTACGCCGACATGCAGTATTGCCTCGCCGTGCCGCGTCGCGGTGAGGAGCCCAACGACAAGGTGCGACGGTTCTTCGAGGCCCAGGTACTCTTCTACCGCGCCGTATCGCGCGTGCCGACCTGGCGCGACGCGTACCACACGCAGGCCGAGTTGTGGCAGTCCATCGGCGATCCGGACATGGGCCGGCGGCTCTTGCGGTCGATCGAACACGCGGCACCCAGTCCGGAAACGGCCCAAGCATTGGCGTCGTGGCCCGGAGGCCGATCGGATCCGAGGCCCATAGTCCCGCCCGAGTGGAGCGGCGCCGTGCGCCCGCGCGTATTGATGATCGTTACGCCGGGCCGGCCCCACTACGGCATGGATGTACTGTATGACGGTCTGTGCACCGTCCTCGGCCATGATCACGTGATCGAGTTCCCGTGGAAGCCCACGCTTCACGGCCGGGCGGCCACATCGCAGGCAAACTATCCGTGTCTGTTCAATCGCCCCGGCGAACCCATGGGCACGGACACCATTGCCGGGCAATTACGCGACGGCCTGTTTGACGTTGTGCTCTTCAGTGACCTCGAGCACGAAGTCGACACCGCTACAGCACGCTCGCTCGCGAACGCGGCCCATGCCATTTCCGTGTTTGCGGTCGACGTCCAAGACGATCCCATCGACCACTGGCACGACATCGAGGCGTTTCTTGATCGGCCGCTCGCCGGCTATTTCAAACGGGAGATGTTGGCCTGCCGCGAATACCACGCGCATACCTATCCCCTCCCCTTCGCGTATCCTGACGGCCTTGTGCCGGACACGACGCCCGACGTGCGCGCCCAGGTCGTATTCTGGGCCGGCCATCGCCGGTTCGGCCTGCGCCGCCTCTACCTCGAACACGTCGAGCGCCTGCTCGGTCAGCCCCTGGATCGCGACTACGCGCCGGGCGATTACGTGCGCGCCATCGAGAACGCGCGCATCGGTCTGAACATCTTCGGTTTCGGCTACGACACCGTCCGATATTGGGAAATCCCGGCGCATGGCGCGATGTTGCTCTCCGAACGCTTGCCTATCCGCGTTCCATACGACTTCGAGGACGGGCATTCCGCAATGTTCTTCGACGATCTCAAGGATCTCGAAGACAAGCTTGCGTACTACGGCGCACATCGTGAGGCGAGCGCCGCCATCGCGGCCGCCGGCCACGCTCACCTGCGCCGGTTTCACACCGGTTCCGCCCGCGCCCGGCAATTGCTCGGCTGGATCGAGGCGGCGGCGGAGTGAGGCGCGATTGGACGTTCGAAGGGCTGCCTTGGTGGTGAGGCCGTAGACCGTACTGACCGTATTGACCGTGCTCACAGCATGGACGCGAGCCTCGGGCGGAGCCAGATCATTTCCTGGCGAGGCGCGGCCTTGCGTTTCGCGAAAAGGAGTCTGTACAGTGCGGGCCTGTGGAGGCTGAAGAAGAATAACAAGAGGCGATATGACTAACGAAACCACTGCGCCGAGTTGGCGGCCGAGCACGATTCTTCTGGTGGCCCTATCGCTGAGCCTGGGCTGGGGCATACGCGGAAACTTCGGACACGAAATCGGCGCCATGGTGCCGGGCGGCCTGGCAGCGATTGCCGTATGCCTACTGTCCGGGCGTCCGGACTGGCGAAGGCGCGTGGGCTACTTCGGATTCTTCGGCGCCCTTGGCTGGGCCTTTGGCGGTTCGATTTCATACATGCAGGTCATCGCGTACACGCACTCCGGTCACTGGCCTTCGCAACTGTACGGTTTCATCGGCCTATTCACCATCGGTTTCCTCTGGGGAGGCATGGGCGGCGCCGGCACCGCGCTCCCCGCCGTTGCCGATCGCGACCGCCTAACTGCCCTGTTCAGACCCATGCTCTGGGTATTCGCCGTGTGGCTCGTGTTCGCACTCTTCGCCGAACCCTTCCTCGAACGCCTCTTTGCGCGGTACACCGAAACGTGGGGACGCCACGAGAGTCCGCTCTACTGGTTCGATGCGGACTGGGTTCCCGCGGTCACCGCACTCCTCGCCTTGTTTGCGTACGACTTGCACGAGCGCCGGTTCCAGTACGTCGGTCAACTCGTGCGTTTCGCCGTCACCGGCGCCGTGGTCGGCTTCCTCATCCAAGTGTTCCTGCGCCTGACGCACCTGACGACGCCGCTGCAAGCACTCTTGGTGCGGTACCAAGGCGACACGACGCTCTTCGACAGAAGCGAACTCGTCATCAACTGGCCGCAGTTCGTCCTGATAATTCCCCAACATGTTGGTTGGATCGTCGGTCTCGCCACCGGCGTCTGCCTCTATTTCTATGCCTTCAACGCATTCAAGCGCCTCCACGCCTCCCTGTACGTGCACATGGCCGCAGGCTGGCTCATCGCCTTCATCATCCTGCCTACACTCCTCGGCATCCGCATGACACCGCCGCGCAGCGATGACTGGGCCGGGATCCTAGGCCTGTTCATCGGCGCGACCATCTGGTTCTGGCGCAATGGCTACAAACCGGTCGTGTTCGCCTCCATCGTGAGCGCCGTTATCGGCGGCATCGGCTTCTCCGGCATGCAGTGCCTCAAGCTCGCGATGACCGCCCTCGGCAATCCGATGCGCGTTACCGATCCCGAAGTCATCGCCCACTGGCAGCATTGGCAGAGCGCCAACTGGCACAGCTTCCTCGAGCAAACCTACGGATTTGTCAACGGTATCGGCATCGCCGTGGCCATGGCGCTCCTCGCCACCCGCCTGCCGAAGGTGACGGACTCGCCGCCCGTCCGACGCTGGACGGAAGTATTCGCCGTCGTCTTCACGATGCTGGCCTTGACGTACATGAATCTCGTCAAGTGCGTCGGCACGTGGGTCGAGCAGGGCGCCGTTCCCGAGAAGATGAAAATGCCCCTCGTGCAGAGCATCGAGCTGCCGGCCGTAGTATGGTTCACGCTCATCTACCTGCTCATCATCGCGGCCGGTACATATCTCATGGCCATGCACCTGCGCCGGCCCATCGCCCTCGTGCCGCCAACCTGGCTCGGCAAAGGTCAACTCTTCTTCCTTGTCTTCCTGTGGATCATGGTGGTCGGGAACTTCACGCGCGCCCTCACCGCGTTCTCGGCCGGCCGCATCCTCACCGAAGGCACGATCTTCGTCGTCGGCGTGATCTGCACGATCATGATCCTGCTGTGTCCGCGCGAAGACGAGGCCATCGCGATAACGCCCACCCGATCCTGGACACGATTGGCCTGGACGGCCGTCGTCGCCGGCATCCTCGCCACGGCCTTGGCGATTGCCGTCGAGTTCACGGTTACCCGCGAACTCTACGGCGACATCCACGCCGGCCACGCGGGCAATATGCTGCGCTACGGCCCCGACGCGACCTGGCGCGTCTCCCCCATCCGCCACGGCAAGGACCACTTGTAGGCCGACTCGTGCGCGGGCGCAGCAGCGGCGATCACGGCCAGACCACAGAACCTTGGCTACTTGCCCAAGGCACGAGCAATCAAATCCAACCGGCCTTGATAACCAGTGTAGGCCTGTTCAAATGCCTCAGCCACGTGTTCGCCGTATCGCTCGGCAAACTGGTTGGCGAACTCCACCGTCATTTGTGAAGGTGCCTTGACCTCGCCGTGGGCGGCTTGAAGCAAGACATTAGGTTTTCCCGGGCTTGCCATGTCGAGCATGATATTGACGGTGATCTCGAGCGGCAACATGCTCACCCACGGATTCTGTACCACGTTGCCGCTGGCGTCTACGGCCACAAAGGCCATTCCGTTGCCGCCCGCGTGGACGCTGATCGCCAGTTCCGCGTCACAACTGGCCGCATCGGCGTCGACGACGTCAACGCCTCTTGCTCTAAGAAATGTGACGGCATCCTCGTAGAGGCTTTGCACAGGAACCTGGAATTCCGCCGGATCTCCCTCGACGGAAGGAATGCCTATCTTCAGCGTTCGAACCGACTTCCACTTCTGCCATTGCCCGAGATTCCGCTGCTCTTTGAGACAGGTCTCGTACCATTCATAATTCTCGTTTCGCGTAGCGCAGGAGACAAAGGCCAGCGCCAAGGCCGACAGTACGAGAGGGGCCACAACTCGGCGCGGTGTGTACGATCGAAGAGCTGACATAGACCAAACCTTTCCTACGGCAATACGCCTCGTGCATTCTGTGCGCGTCAAACCGCCGCCGCTTGCGCGCGTGCGGGCAACAGCAGCCACACTACGTCCAGGGATGCCAGTTGGGTTCGGCGGCGCAGCGGTATTGCTTGAGCATGGCATCAAGCCGGCCGCGCAGGTCGTTGAACAGGCCCTTAATCTCGCCCTCCGCTGTGCGCGCGATGAGGCCGTCGAGCGTGCCGCCCTCGTTCTCGATCATGAAGTCGGCGAGGAGGTTGTCCATCTCGTCGGGATCGTTGTCGAGATCGTACAACTCGTACCTATCCCAGACGCCGTGGTACTGCATGAGTTTGTAGCGATCAGTACGCACACCGAGCACGGACGGCGTCTGCGGAAACGAGCGCTCCCAGAAGTACTCGTAGAGCCAGGCGTCGCGCCACTCGGTTCGCTCGCCGGTGAGCAGGCCGTAGAAGGACTCGCCTTGGACGCTGTCCGGAATCGCCACGCCGCCGGCCTCGAGCATGGTCGGAGCGAAATCGATGTTGAGAATCATCTCCTTGCGCCGCTGGCCGCCTTTGAACAGCTCCGGGCAATGGGCAATGAGCGGTACGCGGATCGACGTCTCATACATGGTGCGTTTGTCGATGAGGCCATGTTCGCCGAACTGGAAACCGTTGTCGGACGTGAAGAAAATGAGCGTCGAATCGAGTAGGCCCAGTTCCTTGAGCGTGTCGACAATCCGGCCGACGCTATCGTCGACGGCGAGGAGCGTCTCGGCGTAGTCCTCGGTGAAGGTATCGAAATCGGTATGTTTGTTGTACATGCCGTCGACGCCGTGCCAGCTTTGGCGTTGGGCACGCACCCAGGCCGGCTTGCCACGGTAGTTCTCCTCGGAGTCCGCCATCGAGGCCGGCCGCGTGAACTTCTTTCCGGCGTAGCTGTCCTTGTGACGCTCGGCCGGATAGAAGTCGCCGTGGACGGCCTTGTGCGACATGTACAGCATGAACGGCCCATCTTTCGAGGCGCGAATGAACTCGTCGGCGTAGTCGGTGATCAGATCCGTAACATAACCTTCGCGCTTCTCCTGCTCGCCGTCGATGTTGAACGTTGGATTGTAGTAGACGCCCTGGCCTCGGAAGGACACCCAGCGGTCGAAGCCCGGCTGCGGCGCGTCCGTCGACCCTCCCATATGCCACTTGCCGGCGAATCCCGTGCGGTATCCCGCGCGCTGGAGTTCCTGCGGAAAAGTCGGCGTGTCGGCCGGCAAGAGCGTGCTGTTATCCAGCACGCCGTGGACGTGGGCGTACTGGCCGGTCAGAATCGAGGCGCGACTCGGCGAACACAGGGACGTGGTCACGAAGGCGCGATCGAACAGGATGCCGTCTTGCGCGAGGGCGTCAAGGTGCGGCGTCCGGAAATACGGGTTGAGTATGCTCAGCCCGTCGTAACGCAAGTCGTCGATCAGGATGAAGAGGATGTTTCGCTTGCGTGCGGCCCGGGCGCTCTCGGCCCGTGCCGTGCGCCCGGGCGCGGCGGCGGCCAGTGCGGCAACGCCGGCGCTCTTCATGAAATCCCGACGCGACGTCCGACAAGTCATTTCGCGTTCCTCGCCGGCACCCCCAGCGTTCGGCCCTCGTTGGCCGCCTTGTAAGCCAATAGGATGATCTCGAGCGTGTCGCGCGCGGCCTCGGGACCGAACCACGGCTCGGCCTTGCCGGCGAGGCACTCGAGGAAGTGGGCCACCGAGGCGCCAACGCTGCTCGTCCACCAGTTCGCGGGCGCCTCGACCGGTACGGGTTGGTGCGGTTGCTTGTTCGCACCGTGCAACATCGGATGCTCCGGCGCCATGGTGATGTGGATCGAGTCCTTCGGGAAATACACCTGCTTGTACTCCGTCCATGCGTCCGAAATCGCTGAATAGGAGACCACGACGTCGGCCAGCATGCCGTCGTAACCGAGCGTCACGCAGACGTTATCGTCGCCTTTGTTATCGGGCTCCACCATGAACCGGCCGTAATGGCAGGAAACAGTCTTGGGGCGTCCGAACCACCAGAGCATGAGGTCGATGATGTGCGTACCGGTATCGGCAAGGGCCCCGCCGCCGGCCCTATCCCACGTGCCTTTCCAGCCCTCCCGAACGTTCATCCGGGCGAATTCGTCGCCGATCAACTGGGCCAGCGCCAGGAAAGGCTTACCGTACTCGCCCGAATTGAGAATCTCCTTGAGTCTCCGATGCGCCGGATAGAACCGCTGATTGAGCGAGACATAGAACTGGCGGCCATGAGTCGCGGCCGCCGCGATCATGCGGTCCGCCTCGTCCAACGTCAGCGCGATGGGCTTTTCGAGAAGGACGTCTTTTCCGGCCTCGAACGCATCAAGCACCACGCGTTCGTGCATGAAATGCGGCAGACAGATGTCGACGGCCTGGACCTTCGGATCGTCCAGGACGGAACGGTAGTCCTCCGAGGTCTTCGAGCAGCCCAGCGCGTCCCCGATCGCCCGCCGGTTCGGCTCCACCGGATCGGCAACCGCAACCACCTCAACGTCGCCGGCCGCTTTGATCACGGCCACGTGGGCGCCTTGCACCACCGCACCGGCGCCGATAATACCAAGGTTCAGCATGCGTGTATTCTCCTCGCTTTATTCCAGTTGATGTCAGAGCGCCATGAGGGCCTTCGCGTCGGCGATGGATCGCCGGGCGGCCTCGACGGTATTACCGTGCAGCACCTGGCGATGGTAGGTGAAGGACTCAAACTCGATGGAGAGGTAGCCCTCGTACCCGAGTTCGGCTAGGGCCGAGAACATCCCCTTCCAGTCGACGCGCCCTTCGCCCAGGAACGGAAACAGGAATCGGCCATCCTCCGGAATGCCGATGGCGTCCTTGAGGTGGACGTGTTTTATGGCGTCCTTTCCCCAGTGGCGCACGATCCACCCGGTATCGAAGTTGCCCTTGAGCACGCCGTGCGATGGATCGAAGTTCACGCCGAGGAAGGGCGAGTTGTAATGGTCAATGAGCGGCCGCGTCGTGAAGTAATCATTGCAGAGGTGGCCCCACACTCCCTCGACCGCGCCGTGTACTTTTCGCCGTTCCAACGCCGACACGATACGGTCGAAGGAGTCGATGATCATGTCCCAGGCCATGCCGTGCGAGATATCGCTGGGCACTTTGGGCGCCTGGGGATCCCAAGGCGCCGGGCCCGTGAATAGGTTCACCGTGGTGATGCCGGCTTCGGCGCACGCATCGATGCACTCGAGCGTGAGCGCGACGCGATCCTCGCGAGCCTTGTCATCCTTGCAGACATAGTCCTGCTGCACGACGAGCTCGCTGACCGCGAGTCCGCCTTGGTGCGTCATGTCAACCACGGCTTGACGTTCCGCCGCGGTTTGGCCACGCGGATTGAAGTGGGCCAAGGTCCATTCGACCGCGGCATAGCCCAGAGCCTTGAGTTCGGAGACGACCTTGTCGGCGGGCATACTGGAGAAGCCCAGGCCGGCCAAGAAAGCGATACGATCCTCAAACACGACGAAGTCCTCCACGGTTGTCAGAAGAAGGCATGCGATCCCACCAGCGTGGTCACGATTCGACCACGACTACGGCCATATGATCAAAGTCGGGCACGACGATTTCAAGTCCGTCGGCCGACGGGGCAGGCACCAGACGGCGGCCGCTGACAGCCTCGAGGGCCCTTGCGCACTCTATCTTGTCGGCCAGCACGATCTTGACGTCGCGGCAAACCGACGGCGGCGCCGGTTGGGATGGCTCGGGACGCGGCTGGCCGTCGCGGCCGAGACGTTTACCGGTGTACACCCATGCGAACTCGTTGGCCAAGGCGATGATGAGCCGGCCCGGCTTCTGAAATCCGCCGATGTGCACTCGCTCCGGACCTCCTGTCACACGGAAGACGGCCGCGCCCCGCTTGGCGCTGACGGCCTCGATCAGGGCGGCCGTGGCCCTATCCTGTGCCGCTTGGCTCTTGTGCCACTGCCACTCGGGACGCTGAACCACCACGAGGCCGCCGCGCGCCTCAAACTGCTCGACGGCGCGCTTCATGGGGTCCGTCAACGCTTCCGATTCGGGCAGGAACAACACTTCGTATCCATCCAGGAGGCCTTCCTCGAGTTGGCTGTCCGTGACCACGCCGACGGGGAGTCGGGCGGACTGAAAGGCGCGATAGGCAGCGTACAGCGGGTAGAGGATGTGATCCCAGGCCTTCTCGGGATACACGGCATACGCGTCTCGGGCGACCTCCGAGTAGTGAATCGCCGCCCAGCGAACGGGAGCCGTTCCGAGCCAATAAGGCGAAACCTTCTTGCCGAGATCGAAGGCCCGCGCGAATACAGGGCCCGGCAGATCCGCCTCCGCCACGTCCAGGTTGGCGATGCAGCCGTACGTGAGTATCCCAGCCGTGGCATAGAGCGCCGCCGTATCGTCCAGCAATCCATTTGTCCACACGTGGGCCGGCCGGCCATCGGCGGCGTCGCGCGACAGCACGTAGCCGAGGGTCATCTTCGCGTCCTTGTCGAAAGGCAGCATGCCTTCCGGCAACGCCTTGTAGGCCGGGGGGCGCGCGGCGAGCTCGAACTCCGTCTTGACGGAATCGGCGATCCGGAACAGGCGGCCGGTCATGGTGCGATCGCTGAGGGCCGGCCACGTGTTCGATCCAATGAGCACCACACATTCCGGATGGCGCGCGTGGATGGCTCGGCGCCACTCAACGAAGGCTTGCTCAATGGCCTGATTCTTGAAATCCACGAGCTTGTGCCACAGCGGATCCTTTTCATCGGCGCACGGCGGCAAGTCGAGTCCGCAGGACTCCTTGAACTTCGCTCGGCAATGATCGCACCAGCAACCCTTCTTCGGCATATGCATCTCGTCGAAGTAGAAACCGTCCGCGCCCATATCGACAAGTTCGAGGAGCCGCGTCAGGAGGTATTCGCGGTACGGCGAGTTGAAGCACATGTACTCACCGCGCCCGGCAACGCTCGGTTCGCCGTTTGCGTCGCGGCAGAGCCAGTCCGGGTGGTCGACGGCTGCAAGCGCGTCCTCCATGTGCCGGTGGTAGACCAGAATTCGGCAGCCGGCCTTGTGGGCCTCCTCCACAATCTCGCGCGCGAGGTTCCGGCCTTTCGCTTCGGGAATCGACGCGCCGACGGCACTCGGCCACCACGCCCCTTCCTTCCCGCTCTTGATGTGCCGCGTGAAAACGTCGGCGTCCATCGCCTTGAAACTGGCCCCCGCCGAAAGGAACTCCGGCTTATCCAGCCACGGCAGGCCAAGGCGCGTGTGCGCTTGGACACGGCATCCATCAAACCACGCCGGCAATCGGTAGTCCGTGGCGCCCTCGAGCCACGCCGGACGAACGGCCTCGATGGGCTTGTCGAGGCGCGACTGCACGTCGGGCGGATACTGGACCACCGGCTTCTCGAAGGCGATCAATGCATCCGTCGGCCGCCCCTTCTCCGGCGTGATCAGCAGGCAATCCGGCCGTAGCGGCGCGGACCCAAGGGCCAGCACGTGATCGCCGACCTCGAGCTCGGCCCGGAAGAGCACGTCCCAATCCCACGCACCAGCGCCGGTGAGATCGCCCGTGTTGCCCATCGGCATGCCCGTGAACTCCGGCGTGTCGGCGGGATCCAGCGCAACCGGAAGCGAGACGTCGCCGTTCGCGGCGTAGCGTAGCCAGCCTGTATAAACGCCCGGATTGGATACGGCGAAATGATAGGCGACGTGTCCCTCTGTAAAGAAGCGATAGAGCGCGCGGCCCTGACTCGTACCCCGCTCCTCGATAGGCACGGCGAAATCCTCGTTCGGAGCGACCTTCTCCGCAAAGGCCTCGGCCTCGATGAATGTGCCGGTCTTCTGCATCTGCTCGTTCCGCTCGGCGATCACCTCGGCGAGAAGTTCCGGCTTGTCCGAGAGCAAACCGTCTACGCCCATGTCAAACAGGGCATCCATTTGGGCGCGATCATTGATCGTGTGGATCTGGATAAGGACGCCTTTGCGCCGAATAGCAGCCATTTCCCCGGGGGTGACCTCGAGCTTCTCGAGCATCTCCGGATCGGCGGCGAGCATGACGGCCGGCGGCGTATAGGCCGCCCAGTCGCCTTCACGTAGCGCTTGCAGCATGTGCCGACCATCGATGAAGTCGAAGCACGTGAGCAGGCGCGGCTCGAGTTCGCGGCCGATGCGCATGGCGCCCGGTGTGAACGCCGCCACAATCACGCGATCCAAGGCATCGTGCTCTTGAATGATCTTGACGACAAATTCGGCGATGCCTTCCGAAGGCTTCATCTCGATAAGAAACCGCGAATCAGGAAAGGTATCCAATGCCTCATCAAGCGTCGGGATCGTGACGCCTTGGCCTCGGTATGGAAAGGTCTTGCCGCCGTCCGGCGTGAAATGGTAACCGGCATCGAGCGCTTTCAATTCATCAAGCGTGAAATCACTGGGCTTGCCTTGGCCGTTGGTCGTGCGATCCACCGTCGAATCATGCATGAGCACCACGTGACCATCCGCCGTACGCTGCGCATCGCCCTCGAGAATGGCCTCCGGCCAGCGCTCGAAAACGTTCTGATACGCCACCAGCGTATTCTCTGGCCACATGGTCCTGCCGCCTCGATGCGCGCCCAACGGCATCGGCCTGCGAAAGAACCGTTCGCCTCGACGGCCCTCCGCCGACGCAGAAACGGCAAGCAGCAGCAACAACACAGCGCACACGCTTCGGTTCATCATCCGGGACTCCCGTGCTCTCTTCCTTGTGGCAACCGCTCAACGGTACGTGGCGCGCGCGGCGAATTCAACCTCGCGCGCGGATCGGTCCGATCGGTCTGATCCGTCGGATCCGTCCGATCGGACCGATCTTCTTTGGAGATGGTGTCCTTTTCCTGGTAGGCTCTGGAAACTCAACAGGAGGGTTCCCTGATGTCCCGCATCACACTCGACGGCGCCTGGACCTTATGCCATTTCCCGGAAGGCGATCATGCCATCGCTACGCCCACCGACCTCGACGCCGCGGCCCTCGACGCCATCGAGGCACGAGTGCCAGGAAACGTCGAACTCGACCTCGTGCATGCTGGCGCCCTGCCCGATCCGTTCTTTGGCGCCAACATTCATCTTCTGCGGCCCTATGAATTCCACGAATGGTGGTATTCGCGCGAGTTCGACGGCCCGGCTGAGGGCGCCGAAGAAGACTGGGACATCGTCTTCTCCGGACTCGACACGCTCGCCACCGTCTGGCTAAACGACTCCGAGGTCGGCCGCGCGGACAACATGCTCATCGAGCACCGCTTCGACGTCTCGCACGCGCTGCACTTCGGTGCCCGCAACCGCGTAACAGTGCGGCTGCAATCGCCCATCCAGTTCGCGCGGCAGCAGCACTACGAGCCGGGCATGGCAGGCGCCGAGCACCGCGAAGAGGCCCTCTTCATCCGGAAAGCGCCGCACATGTTCGGCTGGGACATCTTTCCGCGGGCAGTATCGGCGGGCATCTGGCGTCCGGCATGGCTCGAGGCACAGCCGAAGAACGCTATCGAGCAGCTCTACTACTGGACGGCCGGCGTCGATGCCGGCGGCGCCACGCTCGGCGTACGCTTCCAATTCCGCACGGACGCGCGCGAGCTCGATGGCTTCTCCTTGCGATTCCACGGCGCCTGCGATGGCCACACGTTCGACTTCGAGTGGCCGGTCGAGTTCGTCGCAGGCGGCTGCCACATTCACGTGCCGGATGCACGCCTCTGGTGGCCGCGCGGCTATGGCAAGCCCGATCTCTACACCATCACCGCGCAGTTGTGCCGCGACGGTGACGTCCTCGCCGAACGCACGGATCGCGTCGGCCTGCGAACACTCGTCGTCGACCGTACCGACACGGCTGGCCCGCAATGGATGCCCGGCCCAAAAGGCAATGGCCGCTACAGCGTCCCCCCCGAGCCCGATCACCACTTTGTCTTCTACGTCAACGGCTGCCCGATCATGGTCAAGGGCGCCAACTGGGTACCCCTTGACGCCTTCCACGGCCGCGATGCCGAGCGGGTGGACGATGCGGTCGCGCTCTTCGACGACCTCGGCTGCAACATGATCCGCTGTTGGGGTGGCGGCGTGTACGAAGATCATCGTTTCTTCGATCTGTGCGACGAGAAGGGCATGCTTGTCTGGCAGGATTTCGCCTTCGCCTGCGGCCGCTATCCGCATACCGACGCGTTTCTCGACAAGGTACGCGTCGAGGCGCAATCCGTCGTCGAGAAGCTGCGCAATCACGCCTGTCTCGCGTTGTGGTGTGGCGACAACGAGATCGACGCCTCGTACGAATGGGGCGGCGGCCTCTCGCCGGAGCGGAACCGGATCAATCGCGAAGTGCTGCCGCGTGTGGTCCACCGTTGCGATCCCTACCGCCATTACGTGCCGAGTTCGCCGTACATGCCGCCGGGAACCGGCAATGGCACGCCCGAGCAACACCTGTGGGGCCCGCGCGGCTACTACAAAGGGCCATACTATACGCACCACAACGCCCATTTCATTGGCGAGATCGGCTACCACGGCTGCCCAAACGTCTCGTCGATCCGGCGGTTCATCTCGCAGGACGCGCTGTGGCCATGGCAAGATAACCGCGAGTGGCACATCCACGATTCCTACCACTGGCGCCACGATCGCATCGACCGCGACCGCATCGGCCTTATGGCCAATCAGGTGCGCGAAGTGTTCGGCACCGTGCCCGACGACCTCGACACCTTCGCCCTCGCCAGCCAGATCGTCCAGGCCGAGGCCAAGAAGTTCTTCATCGAGTCGACGCGGCTCCGGAAATGGCGCACGAGCGGTATTCTGTGGTGGAACGTCATCGACGGCTGGCCGCAGTTCTCCGACGCCATCGTCGACTACTTCTTCGGCAAGAAACTGGCCTATTACTACATCCACCGCGCCCAGCGGCCCGTCTCGATCATCATCGGCGAGTCCGGCTCCGAAAAGTACCGGCCCGTCGTCGTCTGCAACGATACGCGCGAGGCCGTCCGCGGAACGTATCGCATCGCTGACGCCGACACCGGCGACGCTGTCGCGGAAGGCGCGTTCGACGTGCCCGCCAACGAGAACTGGCAAGTCACGCGGTTACGGTGTTTCCAGAGCGATCAGGGCCTGTACACCATCGAGTGGACGATCGGCGAACGCCGTTTCGGCAGCCATTACCTCGCCGGTACCCCGCCCTTCGCACTCGACCGTTACCGCCGCTGGCTCGACATCATCGCCGCACTCGCCGAACCCTTCGACGCGGCGATCGTGGCGAAGTAGTCCCGGTCACTGCGACCGGCTGGGATCCCAGATGGTAGCGGCGATGTACCGCTCGGGGCCGGTTTCCTTGTCCGAGAAGTAATACAAGGTTACGACGTTTCCGTTGGCCCGCTGAACGCTCCGGACGTAGCCCATGTCGCGGTTCGCGCCGTCGTCGCGCAAGACGACTTCGTCGCTCCAGGTCCGGCCACCATCATCGGTGAATTTCGCGCAGATGCGGAAGGGCTCGGCGCGGACACCGTAGGTCAGGCAAACGCGGCCATCGCGCAGCTTGATGAGGCTGGGCGGATTGCCTTCGCCCGTCGACGGCACCGGATTGTCCAGCGCCTCCCATGTCAGGCCGTTGTCACCCGAGCGGTACGCGCCGATCCATCGATCCGGCCCTTCGCGCCGCCGCACGGCCACGAGAATCTCCCTATCCGACAGCCGTACCGAGCTTGGCATGATCGAGAAGCCCTTGGGCTCCGGGCCGATCCAGGACACGAACTTCCACGAGCCGCCGCCATCCTCGGTGCGGACGCACAGTGTCCTGCCCTCTTCGCCGTTGCTCTTCGACGCGGTCAGGAAGGCCATACACGCGTGCGGGCCGTCGACGAGGTAATCGGTTCGCGCGGCGATGCCTCGCGTATCGAACTTCGGCAGTTCGAAGGGCCCCTGCCACGTCTTGCCACGGTCGTACGAATACTCGAAACGCGACACGCCGCCGTCGATGTTATCCATGCGCAGGGTCATGGCAAAGTCGGGATGCGTGAAATCGATGCCGCCGGGACACGGTTTCAGGTCCGGTATCGGCACGTCCGGCAACTCGGTGCCATGCAGGGCTTTGCCGCGCGGGATGAGAAATCCTTTTGCCCGAGGATCCTCGATGATCCACGTCTCGCCGCCGTCGAGACTACGCGCCAGTAGGTGCTCCTCCGGTTTATCGCGGTCGATGGCGTGCCGGTACGGCCCGAGGTCTTTGTAGTAGCCGCGGCTGAATCCGACGAGGATCTCATTGCCCCAGCACCAGATACCATGGTTCGCCGGCCATCCGCCAAACCGGGTGGGCTCGAAATACACCTTCACGTGTTTCACAACGACACTCCCTTTCTCCGCCGCGCTCACCCCGCACGCCCCCATCGCCAACCAAACCATCGCCACCACTCCCGCACCACGCATTCCATCACCCTCCATCCACCACCGCGCATCAGCCAAGTCACGAGCGCCGCCAACTCGCAAGGTTGTAGCCCATCAGCCTCGTAGCGATCAATGAGCAACGCCTCTGCGACATGCTGACTCCAGAAGAATGGCGCAAAGGGTCAATGTGAGGAATGCGAGGATAGGGAGAGAAGACGCAGGAAAGTGCCGCCGGAAACGCTCGGAAAGGCCTGAAAAAGGCTGGCGGAGAGGCCGGGATTCGAACCCGGGGTACTGCAAGCAGTACAACGGCTTTCGAGGCCGCCGCCTTCAACCACTCGGCCACCTCTCCGTGCAATGATCATAGCAAATGCTCGCGAGCCTGTTCCAGCCGTAGCCGCTGAAGCATCGTAAGGCGCCGTGGCGTTTCCGCTCATGGCGTTGACTTGTACCTCGGGAAACCGGTAAGTTCTCCAAGCGGTTTGCGTGGTTTGAGGGAATTCAGCGAGATCCCGGAGGACCTGGAACGATGTCTCTGATTACTTTGTTCTTGGTAGACGTAGCGGTTATAGGAGGCGCGATGTTGCCTGCGGACGCGTTCATGGCGGCAGCGGAAACGGAGGCCACCCAGACAGAAGTCGAGAAGATTCCGCTCTGGCCGGGCGAGCCGCCGGGCTCGGACGTCAAGGATGATTTCAGGCCGTGGATCGAGCCGTATCTCGTCGACGCCGAGAAGGCGCGCGGCGCCGTGTTGGTGTGTCCGGGAGGCGGCTATGGCGGCCGCGCCGACCATGAGGCCGCGCCCATAGCCCAGCGCTTCAACAAGGGCGGCCTCAACGCGTTCGTCGTCCACTACCGCGTGGCGCCGCACCGGCATCCGGCGCCGCTGTATGACGCCGCGCGCGCCGTTCGTCTTGTCCGCTCGCGGGCTGAGGAATGGAATGTCCTATCCGACCACATCGCGATCCTCGGGTTTTCAGCCGGCGGCCACCTCGTTGGCAGTCTCGCCACGCACTTCGGCGATGCCACGCCGCCCAAGAAGGATGAGATCGACGCGCTGAGCGCCCGTCCGGACGCGGTTGTCATGTGCTATCCGGTGGTCTCGTCGGGTGAACTCGGTCATCGCGGCTCGTTCAACAACCTGCTCGGCGCCGATGCGTCGCCGGAGATGCTCGAGTACATGTCGCTCGAGAAGCAGGTCACGAAGGACACACCGCCGATATTCCTGTGGCACACGGCTACCGATGAAGGCGTGCCCGTCGAAAACAGTCTCATGATGGCCCAAGCGTTGCGCAACGCCCGGGTTCCCTTCGAGCTGCACGTCTATCCGGAAGGCCAACACGGCCTCGGCCTGGCGCCGGACAGTCCCCACGTCGCTACATGGACGGAGCTCTGTCTCCAGTGGCTCTATACCATGGGATGGTATCAACGCTAGGCCCGTTCTACGGGAAAGGAAGGCCTCGATGCGGTGGTCGTGCGGTCTGGCAATCGCTGTAACGCTATCCGTTGCCGCTGCCGCAAGTGATTTCCGCGCCACTGTCGAGGCGGACTGGCTCCTCCAGGAGCAGTATCGCCACGCGCCGCAAGCCTCCACCGTCACAACCCAAATCGACGCCGCGGGCGCCTGCGATGGCGTCAAGTCCGGCGAGTGGGGTTTTCATACCGATGTCGACGATCCTCCGTGGTGGCAAGTGGACCTCGAAGCGGCGCAGGCCATCCGCGAGATCGCAATCTGGAACCGGTGCGACGGTGTGGCGTCTCGATGTCGCAACCTGATCGTCCAGGTGTCTGACGATAGCGCCGCGTGGCAGACCGTCTATCAGCACGACGGAGCCACGTTCTACGGATTCACGGACGGTAAGCCGTTGCGCGTGACGCCCTGCGGCGAAGGCGGCGGCCCCGTCACAGCACGTTTTGTGCGCATCGAGGTGCCGGAGAAGACGTATTTCCATCTCGACGAGGTCGAGGTTTTCGGTCCTGATGACCCTTCGACCAACTTGGCGCTGCACCGGCCGGCCGACCAGAGCAGCACGTCACAGTGGTCGACCGACAGTCGCCCCGCCCAGCCCGTGCATTGGGCGCAGCGCGTACCCGATATCCTGGCCAATTGCGCGCGCCTCTCTCGCGAACTCGCCGATGCAGGCATGGACGTCCGGGCTTCTCTCGAGGAAACGGGGGCGTTGGCGGCGCGACTCGCTGCCGGTACGCCGGGCGAAGCCGACGCCAAGGCGCTGTTCTTCGAGGCGCGTTGGCTTCAACGGCGGCTCATGCTGGCCCACCCGCTCCTCGATTTCGACGCCATCTTCTTCGCCAAACGCGTCCCCGGCAGTTTCAACCACATGTCGGACCAGTACTACGGCTGGTGGTCGCGGCCCGGCGGCGGCCTGTTCATCCTGAGAGGCTTCAAGGAGGACGCCCCCGAGTGCGAGTGCATCAGCGACTCCTTCGACACCCCCGGAAGCTTCCTGCGCCCCATCCTCTCCTACGATGCCGAGAAGGTACTGTTCGCGTGGTGCCGGTATTATCCGGATCTGGCGGCCCAGCCGGACAAGCTCAACAAGGACAACGTGCCGGAGGATGCCTTCTACCACCTGTTCGAGATGCGGCGGGACAACAGGACGCCTCGGCGTGTGACACGCGGGAAGTACGACGATTTCGACGGCCGCTATCTCCCGGACGACCGCATCGTCTTCTTGTCCACGCGGCGCGGCCAGGCCGTCCAGTGCGGTATCCGGAGCGCCATGGAGACGATCGCCCACGATGCCCTGCCCGACTGCTACGTCCGTTGCGGTGGCGGCCCAGAACGCCCAGTGGCGGTGTACACGCTACACACCATGGATGCTGACGGCTCGGACTTGTGCGCCATATCTCCCTTCGAGATGTTCGAGTGGACGCCCAGCGTGGGTCGCGACGGCACGATTCTGTATTCGCGGTGGGATTACGTCGACCGCCACAACATGCCCTACATGAGCCTGTGGGCCATCAATCCGGACGGCACGAACGCGCGGATCGTCTACGGCAATTTCACCCAGGCACCGCATTGCACTTTCGAGCCTCGTTGCGTGCCGAACTCGAACAAGATTGTCTTCACCGCGTCCGGGCACCACGCACAGACCCTCGGCTCTCTGGTGCTTCTCGATCCGGCAAAGTCTTCCGAAGGCACCTCGCCCATCACGCGTCTGACCCCTGAGGTGGTCTTTCCCGAGATCGAAGGCTGGCCGAAAGCTTGCTTCGCGAATCCATGGCCGCTCTCCGAGAGTCTGTACTTGGTGGCGTGGGGATGCGAAGCCACACCGCGCCAAGGTCAGAGCCGTGCAGCACACGCCATGGGCCTGTACCTGCTCGACACCGATGGCGACATGGAACTGCTCTACCGCGATCCGGAGATATCGAGTCAGTGGCCCATGCCGCTGCGCCCTCAGCCCAGGCCGCCCGTGATCGCCAGTACGTTGCGGCGAGACGGCCCGAACGAGGGCCGTTTCCTACTGGCCGATGTGTATGCGGGCCTGAACGCTACGGTGCGCGGCAATGTGAAGGCGCTGCGGATTGTGGCCGTGCCGGCCAAGACTCATCCGACAATGAACTTCCCGAGTCTCGGCCTCACGAATGACGATCCCGGCAAGTGCGTTCTTGGAACCGTGCCGGTTGAGGCGGATGGTTCGGCTTTCTTCCGTGTACCGGCGGGTGTCATCGTGTTCTTTCAGGCGTTGGACGAGAGGGGTATGGCGATCCAAACCATGCGCAGCGCGACGCACGTGCAGCCGGGCCAGACGTTGAGTTGTATAGGCTGTCACGAGAACCGTCACCTCGCACCTCCGGCCAAGCAGCTATTGGCCGCCCAACGCCCTCCCTCGAACCTCCGCGTGGGTCCTGAGGGTTCTTGGCCCCTGCGCTTCGATCGGCTCGTGCAGCCGGTTCTGAATGATCGGTGTATTCGATGCCACGCGCCGGATGCTCGAGGTCCGGACGCGGCAAAACTGGATCTCACCGAGGCAAAAGCCTATGATTCCCTTGTGGACTATGGCTCGCCCAGCCTTCGTCAACACGTCCAGGGCCAATACGCCCAGGGCTTCTCGACCGAGGGGCGGTGCGCGGCCCAAACCAGTCCACTGCTCGCCTTGCTGACGGCACCGGAAGGTCACTACGGCGAGCGACTTGACCCGCAAGACCAAGAGCGCCTAGTCACATGGATCGATACGTATGGCCAGCGGTTGGGTTCCTTCTCCGAGGATCAAGACCGCCGTCTGGTGCAACTGCGCGAGGAGCATCGAGAAGTGTTCGAGGAACACATGCCAGACTCGGAGGACTCAGATGATACTGGACCGGCTTGAACAGGCCCAAGGATACGAGACACTACATCCGCGGTTTGCGCAGGCATTCGCCTTTCTCAAGCGCGACGACCTCACAAGCATGGCCACGGGCCGATATGCCATCGATGGCGACAACCTGTACGCTATTGTGGACGAGGCCGACGCCGACGCCCGGCCCCGTGAGAAGGCCGCCCTCGAAGCGCATCGGAAGTACATCGACATCCAGTTCATCGTCAGCGGCAACGAACAGATGGGGTGGCGCTCGCGCATCACGTGCCGCGAGACGATCGAGGCTTACAATCCGGCGGCCGATATCGAGTTCTTCGGCGACGGGGTGGATTCCTGGGTTGCCGTGCCGCCCGGCTGTTTCGCGATCTTCTTCACGGACGATGCCCATGCGCCGCTCGTTGGAGCGGGAAGAATACGTAAGGTTGTGGTCAAGGTAGCCCTGGGTTCCTGAGCGGGGCGTCGCGTGCGCCCGTTCCAGACAAGGGTCGATTCGCCCGGAAATGACGGCTTCTCCTCAGCAGTAGGTGTGTATCATGTCTGAAGTGCAGCAAGAGAGAACATTGCAGTTGCCCACCGTCGCCTCACTCCCGCTGTCTACACACAGCGAACACGTCATCACGGCCTCGAGCCGTCAGTACGCCTCGCCCGAAGACCTCTTCGGAGCCGCCGCCGCGGCGCTCCATCGATTGAACGCCGAGCCCGTATCGTTGGATGTTTTCGGCCTTCGGCGTCAGGACGCGGAATCGGCTCTGGTTTCGGCCCTGGGCCAACCCGACTGGCCCATCACGTGGCTCGAAGAAGGCGCGGAAGAGGCGTCGCCCTTCTCGGGCCTCCACATTTGGGCCATTAGTGGTGCGTCGTCAACACCCATCGAAGTCGAGGGGCGTGTTGTCGGCCGTTGTTTCGGAACGCATGAGGCCGCCTTCTGCCGCTTGGGTGGTGTCGTGCCTGACAATACCGCATGCGCCAAGCCGGCCCAGGCGCACGCCGTGTTCGAGGCCCTGGATACCGCCCTGAGAACGGCCGGATTCCGATTCGCCGATGTGATCCGCACATGGTTCTACAACGATGATATCTTGGGCTGGTACAAGGAGTTCAACGACGTCCGCCGCGATTTCTTCAACCGCAAGCAGGTGTTCGACGGCCTCGTGCCTGCCAGCACCGGCATCGGTGCGCGGAACCATGCCGGCGCGGCGCTAGTGGCGGGAGCGCTTGCCGTTCGGAACAAGGCGAACAATCTGCACGTGGTCGCACTGCCGTCGCCCCTCCAGTGTCCGGCCCTCGACTACGGCAGTTGTTTCAGTCGCGCCGTCGAGATCGCTGCGTCCGAATACCGCAAGGTACTCGTTTCCGGAACGGCCAGCATCTCACTCGACGGACGCACCGAGCCTTTGGGGGATGTGGACGGGCAAATCGCGCGCACGTTCGAGGTCGTCGAGGCCATTCTGGAATCGAGAGAAATGGAATGGCACAATGTCACGCGGTGCGTCGTATACGTGAAAGACACGAAGGACATCCCGCGCTACGACGCGTTCCTAGCGCGTAGGAACTTGGAGTCGCTACCGGCTATCGTAACGAAAAGCGACGTCTGCCGCGACGACCTGTTGTTCGAGATTGAGGTGGACGCGGCAGCGCTTCGGTAGGAGGACATCAGCCATGGTATCAGTGCGATGCTGTGTGATCGTCATTAGCTCCGTCGCGACCTTCACTGCCTCCCTTGCACACGCCACGGACGCCGGCCGCTGGACTGCCGAAGAGGTGAAGGTTGTCACCGGCCTGAGTGTGCCCGAGTGCGTGTGTCCGGACCCTTCACAGGGCAACGCGTACGTCTCCAATATCGAAGCCGAGAAGGACGCCTATTGGGACAACGACGGGAAGGGCTTCATCTCGCTCATAGCCAGTGACGGGTCCATGCAAGAGCTTCGTTGGCTGGACAGCGCGCCCGATGCCATCATGAATTCCCCCAAAGGCATGGGCTTGCTCGGTGACTACCTGTACTTCTCCGATAACGCGCGCCTCATGCGTTGTTCCACAAAGCCCCCACGGCAACTCGAAGTCGTCAAGATCCCGCCGGCCCAACGACTGAACGATGTGGGCACGGACGGCCGGGCCGTTTATCTGACCGATACGGCGCTAGGCCTCATCTACCGTGTGGCACCCGATGGGGGTGTGCGACGCCTCGCCGCGCCTCCGAGCGTCAACGGCGTCGCATTCCACAAAGAGCACATGTACGCCGTTAGTTGGGATGCGCACGACGTGTTCGAGCTCGATCCGGAGGGCAAGGCGGAGCCGAAACCCTTTGGCGTGTCCGAGCACTTCACAAATCTCGACGGGATCGAGGTTCTCGACGACGGGACCTTCATTGTGAGCGATTTCATCGGCAACAAGGTGTGCGCCATCGCGCCGGACCGCAAGACGGTATATACGCTGGCGGAAGTCGAGACGCCGGCCGACATGGGTCTGGATCGGGACCGTTCCTTGCTCTATGTTCCCCTGTTCATGAAAGATCAGGTGGTCGTGTATCGACTTGAGCGCGCCGGCAACTAAGGGCCGGCTGTCGGGAGGCGACCATGATACCTACGTTGTTCTCGGTCAGCTATGCCGGCCTGTGGGGTCAGGCCCGGCTCGACACCGTTTCCTTCATTCGCAAGGCGGCCGAACTCGGTTATCGGGCCGTCGAACTCATGGGCAAACGGCCGCACCTTTCCGTGCTCGAGGCATCGCCCGAACGACTCGCCGCCGTGCATGACGCCGCTCGTACCGCCGGCGTCGAGATCGCCACGATCGCCGGCTATACCGACTTCACCGCGGGCCAAACGGCCGCCGAAGTGCCCTGCGTCGAGATGCAGGTCGCCTATGTGGAGGGCCTGGCGCGAATGGGGGCCGCCCTCGGCGCCAAGATCGTCCGCGTGTTCACCGGCTACACCGCCGATGTCACCGCCCCGCAACAGGACTGGAACCGCTGCGTCGCGGCCATCCGCGAGTGCGCCGCGGTGGCCCAAGGGCATGGGGTCGTCCTGGGCGTCCAGAACCACCACGACGTTGCGGTCGGCGTCGACGCGTATCGCGAGTTCCTCCACGATGTGGGGCACTCAAACTGCCGCGCCATGTTCGATCCGTGGGCGCCGGCCCTGCACGGAGACGATCTCTACGAATGCGCCAAGGCCATGGCGCCCCACATGGTTCAGACCACGCTGGCCGACTACGTGCGCTTGAAACGCTTCGTTTACCGGCCCGGCCTGATCAACTACGAAGAAGTCCCGGGGATGGTTCGCGCCGTGCCGCTGAGCGAAGGCTTCGTCGACCTGGACGCGTTCTTCTCCGGTCTGAAGGACGGCGGGTTTCATGGCTACGTCGCCTACGAAATGTGCTCCCCCTTACGCGGCGGCGGCAGCATCGAGAACCTGGACGGCGCCGCGGCCAAAAGTCTCGACGTCATCAGGCGACTGATTGCCGGTTAGCGCCTGAATATTGCTCGAGATGGACCCGTACGGACGGCAACGGGTACGGACTGAGGTCCCTTGGAGTCCGTCACGTCCGTAGAGTCCGAAGCCTGAAGTCTGCATGGACCGCTCAAACGGGCCCGAAGGAGAAAGCATGCCGACTCTCGACCACGTTGCCTTGCAGGTATCCGACATGGACGCGGCCGTCCGTTTCTACGCCGAGGGACTCGGATTGAGGCTTCTTTCGCGGCAAGAAGACCGCGAGCATGGCGAGGTGTTTGCCTTCTTCGAGCTGAACGGCGGCAATCTCGAACTGCTCCAGATGATCGACGCAGAGGGCCATCCCCGTGCCATGGAAGCGCCTCCGATCCGCCGACCCTATTGCCCGCACGTCGCTGTCCGCACCGACGACATGGACGCCCAACTGGCGGCACTCGAGGCCAACGGCGTGCCCGTCGCCGCCGGACCGTTCATCATCGAAGGCTCCGTCCGATGGGTGTACGTTCACGATCTCGATAACAATATCATCGAATATGTACAGTGGTTGTGAATCGCCGAATCCGAGGCGGAGGGTTCCGTGGTTCTGTCGAACAAGGAAGATGGCCTATGAAATCATCGGGGCTGACTATTCACGGATTCGGTGTGTTCGCGCTCGCCGTCGGCTTCTTTCTCGGATGCCCGGCGACGCCACAGGCCGATCCTGCTTATCGCTGGACCAACGTTACGATGACGGCCGCCTTTCCACCACGCGATGGTGCAGGCGCATTGGTCTACAACAACCGGATGTGGCTCATCGGCGGGTGGAACGCCCGTGACGATGTCTATTATCCCCTCGACTGCGTCAACGATGTCTGGAGTTCAACCGACGGCGTCACCTGGGGGATGGAACGGGCTAACACCTTCGGCAAACCGGAGTTCGATCCGCAGCGCGAATGGGAAGGCCGCCACACAGCAGGCTATGTGGTTCACCGCGGGAAGATGTGGATTGTCGGCGGCGATCCGATCCAGGGCCACTACCAGTTCGACGTCTGGAACTCGACTAACGGAAAGGATTGGGTCCACGTCAACGAGGGCCAGCCCGTTCCTTGGGGGCCGCGCGTGCTGCACTACACGCTGGCGTTCAAGGACAAGATCTGGGTCATGGGGGGGCAAACGACGCCGCAGTACGCTCCGGCCGAGGAAGGTTTCTTCAACGACATCTGGAATTCCGAGGATGGCGTCCATTGGAACCGCGTGGAGCCATCCGGAGAACACTGGTGTCCCCGAGGCCAGATCGGCGGCAACGTCGTGTTCAAGGATCGCATGTGGATCCTGGGCGGCGGCACGTACGACACGCCCGGCGCCCCCGATCGCCAGTTCTACAACGATGTCTGGAGTTCCGCCGACGGCATTACCTGGACGTGCCATACCCGCTCCGCGCCGTGGCATCCGCGCGAATACCACGATGTCGCCGTCTTCGACGGCAAGATGTGGGTAATGGAAGGTTGGAACCAGGCGAACCGAAACGATGTTTGGTACTCCGCCGACGGCGAAGACTGGCACGAGGTACCGAACACGCCGTGGAAACCTCGCCATGCCGCCAGCGTGTTCGTCTTCAAGGACGCCCTGTGGATGGTCGCCGGTAACAACATGGAGTCCGATGTCTGGAAATTGGAACGCGTGAAAGGGACACCGCCGTGAGGACCTCAATTCTATTAGTTGCCCTGGTGCAACTGGCTGGATGTACTCCGGCCGCCGATCCCGTGAGCAAGGCCGTCACGGAGTTTCTTCGCCAACCTCTTCCTTCGGAGGATCTGTCGTGCGCGGCAGGCGATGCAGCGATAGCCGTGCAGGGGCCCACATTCCAGTATGTGGTCGATCGAGCAACGGGCTCGGTTTCTGAAGTGGAGGCTGTGCGCGAGGGCCGCATCGTCGTGAAGCTACGGGAACCGGCGGCCCTGTGGCTCGACGACGTCAGCCTTGCGAAGTCGGCAATCGGTGCCACACGGATTCTGGCCGAAGGCCCGGGCCAGGTCATCCTGCTCACGGAAGGCGATTGGGCCGACGGCGTTGCCTACAGCATCCGCAATGTCATTTACAGCGACGGCGTCCTGGTGTCGGAAGTCTCGCTAACGCCGGCCGCGGACCTCGAAATGCATCAGGGCATTCGCTACGACGTCAATGCCACGGGAGCGTTCACGCACTACCTCCACAAGCGCCGAGACACCAACGGCATGGACTGCTTCCAGGGCGCCCTGCCCGAGGTCGGTGAGACCGTTCGCATGCACACGCCGACCTCATGCCTGGAGGTATTCAGTTCTGAGGCGGCGCTGGCCATGTTCACCGATATGGGCGACTTCTACCGCTCGCCCGAGGAACTGGACACCGGCGCGGTCCGCGTCGACTCCGTCGGAGAAGACGGAGCCGCCGTGGCCCTGCATCAGCACATGATCCACGTGGGAGAGAACGGGACACCCTACATACTTCGCGCGGGCGAGACCTTCACGTTCCGCGCCGGACTGGCCGTCGCACCCAATCGCCTGCCGCATCCGCGATGGCGCGACCTCCGCATGTTCATCTGGGTAGGCGACGAAAAGTACCCCTATCCAACGGATGACGAGATCTGGGCGGCCGCCCGGCTGGGCTTCACGCTGTTTCAGATGCACCGCTTGGGCCCGCCCGGCGAGCCACGGCCACCCGCAGAAGAACTCGACCGAGTCATCAAGACCGTCCACGACGCCGGCATGCTGTTCATCTGGACGGCCAACGCCGATCTCCAATACGCCCACGCGGAACCGGTGGCAAAACTGGTCGCCGAGGGCAACTGGGCGCTTTGGCAAGGATTCAACTACGGGGGCCACTACCGGGCCTCGATGGACGGGTTCTGCAACACGCTCGCCACGTGCCTCGCCTCGCCCAACGGGCTCGCCGACTACCGAATCGAGTGCGACCAGCGCATGCTCGAGCGCTATGCCGTCGACGGCATGTACATCGACGACAACTTGCCCTACTCGAACTGCACCCTCTGGAAGGAACATGGCCACCCGCAGAAGGTCTACGACTGCCTTATCGAGCTGCACGAAGTGAACTGGCGCCGGCGGCAGGCCTTGCGCGCCGGATGCCCACACACCGTGCTCATCGATCATTGCAGTCAGGGCTTCATCCTCCCCGCCATTTCGGCCTTCGATTGCCACCTGTTCGGCGAAGGCTACAGCTTCCCGTCGCTCGAGGCCTTTCGAGACACCTTCGGCTCGTTCAGAAACATGTACGCCCAGGGCTGCCTCTTCGCCGGCGATAGCGAGACCACCCGGTGCGGCGCCGAAGTCGCCTACGCCTTCGATCTACTCACAGGCGGCGGCCAATACTGCTACCTGGATTGGCGGCTCTGGCCTGAGAAATTCCCCTATGCCGCCGGCGTCAATCAATACGAGCCGCTCTTCGTCGGAACCTACAACCTTGCCCAGTATGATTTCGGATTCTATGAATGCGATCCCTTTGCAGAACTCGTGACAACAACCCCGGGCACGTACGGCGTCCTCTATCACAACCGCGTCTGGAACGAGAGCCTCGTGGTTCTGGCCAATATGAACAAGACCGCAGCAGTCTGCGCATTGACCCCACCCGATGCCCCCATGCAGTCACTAGCTTCTGCTGGGCCGACCGTGATCTACAATGTTCATCACCGAAACGCCGCGATCGTATCGGAGGGCCAAGCGGACGCGCCATTCTCCAATGTGGCACTGAACCCCTTCGAGGTTCAGTTGTTTCACGTCCGGAAAGCCCCCGAGGGGGCCGTGTACCACCAGTGGGGCGGCAAACGGATCTCGGAGGTTTGGAACGCCACGAGCCACACACTCTCGCTTCGGCTCGATGAGCCCGCCGGCTGCGAGAGTTGGGTCGTGTTGGGAACCGGAGGCCATACCATCCGCCAAGTGAACGTGAATGCGCAGCCCGCCGCGTTCTTCGCCGACCGGGAGCGAGGCTTCGCCTATGGCAGAGTGACCTTCGGAAACGAGCCCGTCTTGCTCGAGGCCTTCGTTGACGGCGACGCCGCGCTGCCGGAACAGCCGATCCCGCCCGATGATCTGAGCACGGACTATATCGTCAAGTAGGGGCCCTCAACGCCGGATCGCCCGTGGCTGGGGTGTCCTGTCGTCCACCCCGGCTCCGTCAACCCCGGGCAAATCACCCCAATCCACACCCGTTTCTGTCGGTGGGTAGGTTCCACGGTGTATGAACACGCGAACCGGGATTACACAGTTCATTATGCAAGCCCTCGATTACCAGGTGTTTATGACGCACCACATTTTGTCTGTTGACATTTGATGGTACATATGACATTCTCTACTGGGCCGTTTATCCCATGTGAGCGATATCTAAGGTCTCTCATCGTATGCATGGATACCCACTCTGGAGAGGGAATAGGCCATGGCGCGCCCGGTCATGCCGGTTGGTACCCTGTGGTTGGCTGCGCTCTTCGCGATGGGCAGCGCGTCGGCACAGAGCAACGTGCCGCGTGAGGAAACGTGGATAACGGATGGCCCGGTCTACGCCATCGCCACCACACCGACCACGACGTACCTCGGCGGGGAATTCACCTACATCGGGCCACAAACCGGCTCATGGGTGCCCATCGCCGCAGACACGGGGTTGGTCCGGCCGGGATTCCCAAAGGTGGACGGCCAAGTCCAGACCTGTGCCCCAGACGGTTCCGGCGGCTGGTATATTGGCGGATCCTTCCGGAGTGTGGGCGGCCTTCCCAGAAAGAATCTGGCCCACATCTACGCGGACGGCACCGTCGACTCGACCTGGCGTCCGGAAGCCAATTACGCCGTGAATGCACTGGTTCCTTTCGAAGGCAGGGCTTTCATAGGGGGAGGGTTCTGGGATGTTGATGGCCAACGTCGAATGGGCCTTGCTGCCCTGGACCTCGCCACAGGCGAGGTAACCGACTGGGATCCAGATCCGCAAGGCCCTATGACCTACGTCTGTGCCCTCGCGGTTTCCGGGGGCATCGTTTACGCCGGGGGCTTCTTCGACGATCTTGGCGGTGAAGCGCGGACGAACATCGCCGCGGTCGATGCCTATTCAGGTGCCGTCATGGACTGGAATCCCGGCGCAAATGGTTGTGTGGAAGGCCTGGTAGTCGCCAACGACGTGCTCTATGTCATGGGATCATTCAACGTCATTGGCGGGAAGGCACGCCGGAGTGTCGCCCAATTCAGCCTTGCGACAGGCGAGGTCACGGACTGGAATCCCGAGTTGAGCCATGAGGCATATGCGCTGGTCGTCTCCGGTGACACCGTCTATCTGGGCGGTGGATTCACGCAGGCGGGAGGCCAGACATGTGGACGAATCGCTGCCGTCGATACGGTCACAGGAGCAACGGCAGCCACTCTCGACGCGTTCAACAGCTCGATCACGGCCTTGGCCCTCGGCGACGGCACCCTCTACGCCATTGGCTGGTTCGACTCTGTCGGGGGCCAGCATCGAAGGCATCTTGCCGCGATTGACTTGGCAACCGGCCACGTGACGTCTTGGGATCCGAGGGGAGACCGCCCCGCAGATGTGCTTGCGTTTCAGGGAGACACGGTGTTCGCCGGCGGCCAGTTGGCAAGTGTCGGAGGTGTAGAGCGCACCAATGTTGCAGCCGTCGATGCCATCACTGGATCCGCCACAGACTGGTGCCCCCATCCGAAAGATGTAGTGCGGGCCTTGGTGGCTTCAGAGGATACCGTCTACATGGGCGGAGCTTTTCGATTCTACGGCGGCCTCGTGGCTTTCGATAGACTGACAGGAACTGTGGAAAAGTGGACGCCATTCACGTGGGACATCAACAATCGGCCTGACGTCTCTGTGCTGGCGCTCTCGTCCGGAATCCTGTATGCCGGTGGTCCGTTCACCAAGATCAACGGCCAGTTGCGGAATCACATTGCCGCCCTGGATCCCGTGACGGGTGTTCCCTTGGCATGGGATCCGGATGTCGACGGCGACGTGAACGCCCTGGCGGTATCGGAGGGAACCGTGTATGCGGGGGGGAGCTTCAGCGCCGTGGGCGGTCAACCCAGGAACCATATTGCCGCTATCGACGCTAGCACCGGTCTGCCAACCCCGTGGAACCCCAACGCCGATGATGAAGTCAACGCTCTCTCCGTCTCAGGGTCAGCCGTTTACGCCGGCGGCTACTTCTCGCAGATTGGGGGCCAGCCTCGTCATCGTATCGCCGCCTTGGATCGCGTCACGGGGCAAGCGACCGCATGGAATCCGCGTCTGGAAAGCACCGCAGACGACGACTTCGTCAACGCACTGGCCTTGTCTGGAACGATAATCTATGTCGGCGGAGATCATCTCGCAGTCGGCGGCCAAACCCGCCTATCCCTCATCGCCTCGGATGCGGTCGACGGTAGTGCAACAGGCTGGCAGCCTCAATTGCTGTATTCCGTCTTCTCCATCGTCCCTTCGGAAAGATCCCTCTACGTCGGAGGTTGTTTCTATGCCGCTCACAACACCTATGCACGGCGTTTTGCTGAGTACGCCAACCCCGGTTTCGCTTTCACCCACCTGCCCCAGGGCGGGGACTTCGCGGAAGGGCAACGCCTCCTTCTCCACGTGGGATTCACGGGAACCGTCGGCCCTGTGCACATCCAGTGGCGGAAAGATGGCGTCGATATTCCCGGGGCCGACGGCAGCACCTTCGAAATTCTGAACCTCCAGTTCTCCGACGCCGGCGACTACGATGCCGTGATCACCGATTCGGCCAAGGCGTTTTACCCCACGCCCGTCGCGACGGTTGACGTACACGAACCTTGGGCTGTCCCGGCCTCGAGCGTAATAGGCTTGGCACTGAGCGCGCTCTTGCTGGCCGCCGGAATCGCCAGGCAATCCATGAGGTACCTGGGCATGACCTCAGGAAGACGGAGACAAAAGTGAGGATAATGCGAACGGACGCGAGCAAATGTCATAGAAGGCAGGGCCTTTCTATCGTTCCAGACGGGCGTCCTGCCGGTCAGACTATTCTCTCCGTCATTACGAACGCTCTTCCTTACGCCATCCTCAGCGCCTCATTGAAGGAAGGATCTCGCGGGAAACACGGGACCTACGTGGACTGCGGTAGCTTGCTGCCGCTCTTCTTCGGGGTAGCTTGCTGCCCCGCCGGCCAGTCGACGCCCCGCTCCAAGCCAAAGCGCAAGCAAGCTTGCGCAGTCCACACGGTGCCTTGCCCGTTGGACCAGCATGGGCCGTGGGCCACGGCTCCTGGGTGTACAAGCATGGATACCGCCTGTCACCTGACAGGTTCGTTGAAACCGGAAGCTTGCGGAAAGGAGTAACGTGTCATGGGAAGCAGTGCTGCCTATCGCCATTGCCTCATCCTCATGCTGGCGTCTACCTACTGTCTCCTCGCCCACCCCGCTCCCTTCACTTGGACGGGGGCCGTAAACAACGACTGGGGCCAAGCCGCCAACTGGTCGCCGGCGGGGCCACCCGGACTGTCCGACTCGGCCGTGATTCCCGCAACCCCCACCGGTGGACGGTTCCCAACGCTCCAGCCGGGCGAAAGCTTCTGTTCGGGATTGATCCTCGAGGCAAACGCCGAGATCGTCGTGGCGTCGGGGGCCGGGCTGTACGTCATCGGTGAGGGCGACATGGACGGCGACGGCCTGGCCGACGTCGCCGAGATCATTCTCGGAAGCATGGACGTGGACCTCGATGGAGACCCGAATCTCAACGATCCCGACTCGGATGGCGATGGCATGGACGATGGTTGGGAAGACCTGTACGGCTTCGATCCCTACGCCGTCGGAGATCCCGGCGATCCGGGCCATCCCCACGCGGATCCCGACGGTGATGGCCGAGACAACCTGAAGGAATTCCAGGATGGAACAGACCCCTGGACCTACGATTGCGCTATGCCCGCCGCGGCGGCATGGGCACTTCTCGTGACCGCCGGGGCCGTGCTCGGCCTCGCCGGCATCGGTATGCGCAAGAGGGGGCGGTGGGCGTCTGCTTCGGCGCTCTTGGTGTTTGGACTCGTGACAGGGGGAACCGTTTTCGCTGACGACACGCCCGCGGCGGGCAGTCCGAAGGCGAATGTGTCGGTCGATTTCGCGGCCGGGGACAGCATTCCGGCCGCCGCGGCAACGGCCAACGCGGGCGACAGGTTGCTCCTGTCCGGATCCTTTGTGCGGCCGTGGAATGGGCGATCCACGTACGCCACCAAGGCCCTGACGCTCAAGGCTGTGGGCGGGCCTGTGTTCTTGGGTGGCATGCGGACGGATCTGGCCGTGGGGGTATCCGGAGAGGGCACGGTCGAGGTCACCTCCGCCTACACTGCGACACTCCATCCCGCGCCGGTGGACAACGTCGTCGACTACGGTACTCAACCGGTGTTCTGCTTCCTGGGCGAACGTCTGCAATTGGCGCCTACACCGGCGGAGGATTGGGCTTTCTTCGCATGGACCGGAGATGTCCAGGGAAACACGGACCCACTAACGATGCAAGTTGCAGAAGACGGCCTTGCCGTGACCTCGGTGTTTGCGCCACCGGAAGGCGATCTCTACGCGGATTGGTTATCTCCCCCGCCGGATTCCGGCCAGGCCGGCGATACGCTGTCGGCAACGTTCTCGGTGACGAACATTGGCCAGGCGACCACGGCGGGCGCCTCTTGGTCGGACGGCATCTACCTGTCGCGCGACACGGCATGGGACGGCGCCGACCTCGAACTCGACCTCCAGGCACACGTGGGCGCCTTGCCGTCGGAAGGATCCTACAGCGTAGTCGTCTCCGAGGCGTTTCCCGACCTCGCGCCGGGTGTGTACTACGTCCTCGGCGTCACCAACGTGTCGGCAGCGGCTGAATCGAGCGAAGAAAACAACGCAGTCTCGAAGCGGGTGGCGGTCCTGGACACCGTCCTGGCCCGATAACGCGGGGGAGAATAGCCATGAAGAAGAACACAACTCGATTCCTAATGGCCCTGGCGTGCGCGCTCCTGTTCCTCCCCGCTGCGGCGCGGGCGGATGACTACAACTATGTCGTCAGTTTTTACCTCTATCTGGACGGTGTCTTGCAGAACCTGAGTTCCTTGCCCACCGATGATTCTGTGATTGAGGTTGATGTCTTGGGATCAGGCCAAATTCATTACCATAGTTATAACATTACTATCGGTATGTTTTGCGCTGGAATATGCGTTGGGCCAGAGGTCGGATTCTTCCTACACGACGCCGACTTCTTTGCTCCGGGCGCAACCGTCGACAAGTGGCTGCGTAATGGGGCCATCTATGAAGGCAGTGGCCTTTTCTACTCGTCCGACGACGATTTCGACTGGAGCGTCTCACTCTACCTTAAGTCTGCAGGAACACAAGTTCGCAATCCGGTGTCACCTCGGTGGGATCCGGACGCTGGGCGTCGTTCGGGCGGAGGTCTGCTCTGGGGGCCCGCGTATCAGGCGGCCTCGCGCACTGTAGACAATCCCAAGTCCAGTGCATATCCGGCGCTGCTGTATTCAGGCGAGGCCTTTGAGAAGCAGGTGGATTTCGCTGTGCCGGGGCGAGGCCTGGATTTCGTCTGGAGTCGTATCCATCGATCTAGTGCCTCGGCCGATCCTTATTTCGGCGGCGAGTGGAGCCACAACTTCGACATCAGCGCGATATCACTACATCTTGGTTCCGACTTTGTCTATGACGTGCACATGGGCAATGGCATCACCACCCGCTTCCGCTACCACGGATATCATGCCGTCAAGACCCCGTTTTGCTACTACGCCGATGGATGGGACGCCGCCCTGACAGAAGATGATGAGAGCGGCGACGTCGCCATCCTCTTCGGAGATGGCGTTGTATGGTCTTTCGTCTATTCAGACGTTACTGACCGGAACATCATCGACGAGATCGCGGATCGTTTCGGCAACACGCTGAGCTTCGCCTATGACGCCCAGGACCGCCTCCAGACCATCACGGACACGCTCGGGCGGACCTACACGATTTCCTACAATCCGGATGGCACCATCGCGTCGCTCACCGAGAATGCCGGTCTCGGCCGGAGCATCGCGTACGCGTACAATGGCGGCAATCTGGAAACGGTCACCTATCCCGGCGGCGACACGATCGGGTACACCTACGACGGCGAGAACCGCTTGCAGACGGTCACCGACGGCCGTGGCAACGTGTCGCTGACCAACACCTACACGGACGGTTTCCTGACCTCGCAGCAGCACGGCTCCGGCCCTGAGGCGGGTACGGTCGCCTTCACGTACACCGGCCTGACCTTGGAGTCGGGCGAGGCGCGCGGAACACGCACCACGGATGGCGCAGGACACGTGACCGAGCACTTCTTCAACAGCCGCAACCAACTCGTCCGCCGCTGCGAAATCGGCCCGGACGAGACCTATACGACGCGGATCGCCTGGGAAAGCCACATCTTCAACTCCAAACTGATCTCCGACGATGTCCCGACGCAGATCACGCTTCCGGATGGCGTCATCATCTCGTACCAGTACGCCGGGCTCGGCACGACGGCACCGGCCTACACGCGGCGGCTGAACCTGACACGCATCGAGCGCCTGGCCAACGACGGTTCGGGCACGAAGCTGGTCACGCTCTTCGACCACGACGACAGCCTGCCGGTTTGGGACGCCCGGTTCGGCGAAACCTTCGTTACACGGCGCACGGTGCGTGACAAGGGCGGCGTGCTGCTCGAGCGCGCCACGTACACCTACTCGACCGACGGCCTGGCTACCCTCGACGGCATCGATTACGACGGCCTCCCGCTGTACACGGCCCCGCACCATCACCAGGAGTTCGCCTACAACGCCCAGGGCCAGGTCACCCAACACATCCATCCGAAGAACCCCGTGGTCGGCAACGAGGACCACCGGCGGCGCGATACCTTCGCGTACACGAACGGCTACCTGACCGCGCAGGTGGCGGATGCGGACGGCCTCGCGCTCAAGACCTCGTTCGAGCCCGATAACGTCGGCCGCGTCCAGAAGACCGCCGCCCCCAACGGACACAGTGGCGGCGTACCGATCGAGGCACGCAAGTCCATCTTCCATTGGAACCATCTCGACCGCCTAGAGGAGGTCGAGTACCCGCAGACAAGCGCCACCATCACGCAGCGCCCGACCTCGAGTTTCGAGCATGACGCCAATGGCAATGTAACGTGTATCCAGCGCGCGTGGTTCGACGAGGGCGGCAGTTCCGTCCTCTTCGGCAATCCGATATTCGATCCCGAGGACGGCGGCGACGCCCTGGTTGCGACCCGATTCGACTACGACACGCGCAACCGGGTCACTCAGGTCCGCCGCGAGACGGATTCGGTCAAGAACGTGACCGCGTATCACTACGACGCGAACGGGAACATCGTGGAAGTCGAGACGCCCTTGGCCGCAGCCGGGACCGAACCGGACAACGTGGTCGAGTACGAATACGATGCGCGCGATCTGCCGGTCCGCATCGTACGGTCCGGGCAAGTCGTGACGCGCCTCGACTACGACGCGGCAGGGCGCGTCACGCGGCGTATCGAAGGTTACGGCACGCCCGAGGCCCGTGGCTGGGAGTATACGTACGACAGCCTCGGCCGGCTGGCCAGCGGTGTCGATCCCGTGGGCCTCGAAACCCAGTACGTGCGCGACGCCCTCGGCCGCGCCACGCGGGTGGATGCCGTGGGGCCGGACTCCGCCCTCCTGGCGCGAACCGATTACGGCTATGACCTGGCCGGGCGGTTGACCGACGTTAACGCCATGCATGAGGACGCCGACGGCATCAACATCGCCGACGGCTGGTCGCACGTGGACCTTGTCTTCAGCGATGCCGGGCGCTTGGTCTCCCGCGTGCTCGAGGGCACCGCCACGCAGTACGCCTACGACACCGTTTCGCGCGTGGCGTCGGTCACAGCGGCTTCGGGCGACGCACTCGAGTACGCCTACGACGCTGATGGCAATGTGACGAGCGTGACCGAGACGGCACTCGATACGGCGTCCAAGGCCGACGCCGAGTTCGAAACCGAGTACGAATACGACTACCTTGGCCGGCTCGTCGAGACGCGCATTCTCGGCGGAGCTACGCCGAACACGGCGGGCTATGGCTATGACAGCTTCGGCCGCCCCGTGGTCGAGACGGATGGGCGAAGCAATGTGACGGAGTATGCCTACGACCCGCTGGGCCAGTTGACGGAGGCCGCGCACGACGCTACGGGCATCGATGCGGCGCAGCTCTACGGCTACGACGCCAACGGCCGCCTCACCATCGAAATTGATCCGAACAGCAACGAGACCGTCCACGAATACGACATCCTGGGCCGGCCCGTTCGGACGACCTATGCCGACGGTACCGCCGAGGAATTCCGCCAATACGACGCCGTCGGCAACCCGCGCGAGCACGTGGCCCCCAACGGCTTGATCACGCATGCTGCGTACGATGCCCTCGGCCGGCCGGTCGCCCAGCACTTCGACCACCTGGCCGGACGGAGCGATCCGGGCACGACCACGTACGCCTATGACCCGTTGGGTCGGCTCGTGGCGGCGGCAAATGACGCGTCGGTCGTCACGCAGCGCTATGACACGCTGGGCAACGTCGTCGAGGAAAGCATCGTCCCGGAGGGCACCTCGGGATACACCACAACGAGCCGCTGCAACAACAAAGGACTCCGCACGCGCCTCGATCCACCGGATACCGGCAACACCGTCACCTACGCGTGGGATGCGGCGGACCGAATCACCGATGTCTGGCATGACAGCGCCCACGTGGCCGGCTTCGACTACCTGGGCGGGCGCGTGACAGCTCGCCACTTCGGAAATGGCACCGATACGGCGCTCGGGTACGACCCAACGGGACACCGGGTCGAGACGGTCACCCACTCGGATGGCTCGAAGGCCGCGCTCGACGTCCGCACCTATTCGTGGGACGCTGCGTACAACCTCGACGACTACCAGGTCACCGGCGGGCCCTTGGCTGCTGCGGCGGTTGACTACGCCTATGACGGCCTGAACCGCCTCGACCCGTCGAGCATCGGCGCCGCGTGGTCCCTCGATAGCGCCAGCAACCGGACGGGCAGCGGATACACCATGACGGGCATCGATGCCATCATGCACCGCTACACGACCTCGACGGTCGGCCAGACGCGGCGATATGACGCGGCCGGCGCGCTGTGCACCGTCGCCGAGTCGCAGTGGCACCGCTACGACGCCCTGGGACGCCTCGTCGAGTACGACGAGTCCACGGCAGCCACCACCACGGCACTCACCATCGAGCCGGGCGATTGCACCGTCCTCGAGGGCACGTGGAACTGGAACACGGGCGATGGCGGGTTCCTCGAGGAGACCACGGCTACGGTCGGGGCCGTGTTGCGGGCATTGCCGGCGGGTAGTGCGACGCTGACGGTCGAGTACCGGTCCGTCCATGACCCAGCCGACCCGGATGGCGACAGCAACATGGATGAGGCCGACGGCGATGACTACGCGGCCAAGTACTACGCCCAGATCCTGCTCGCCGTCGATACGAGCCATGCTGCCGAGTTGCCGCCGTATCACCCCTATGTCGCCCTGCGCGTCGCGCCGGATCAGCTAGCGCTGATCGCGTATGATGGCTCGGACGACATCCAGGAACTCGACACCGCCGAGATCGAGACCGCGCAAGGCGTCTGGTACACCGTCCATGCGGCCTTCGACGGCGCTCGGGTCGAGGTCTACCGCACCAGCGAGACGGACGGCGATCC
>DAIPKA010000052.1:0-45297 GCA_036769985.1 Candidatus Hydrogenedentota bacterium
TTCCACGGTGTGGAGTGAAATTTCTCCCTAAATATGCTATTATCGGCTTACGCAGATCAAACGCAACTCATTATTGTTCTCAAACACAATGTGCGCCCAAGTGTATGCGATACTCCAGCCACACTTGGAGTGCAAGGGAGGGAATGCTCAGGTCTTGCGGCTGCTGCAGTTTCCGTCTTCAAAGGCACGTACGGGCACTGGCGCCTGCCATGGTGAGCTTCCTGGAGGAATGGCGGATGGGCATCGAGCGGCAACTGATCCGCACCACGCTTCGTATAACGAGAGAGATTGACCGCGCGGCCAAGCGAGCGGCTCGTGAGCGAGCGAGCGCGTACCGAGATGAGCAACGCCGGCTGCGAGCAGCCGAGCGCGAGGCCAGAGCGCAGGAAAGGGCCGTCGTGAGAGAACAAAGAGAAGCTGAGAGATACAGACGTGAGCAGGATCGGGCCGCGCAGGAAGCTCTCCGCATGAAAGAGAACCGAGCATTCGAAGCGCGGAGTCATGCAAGGACGGTTGCCCGAGAGGAACTCACAAACGAAGTGCTGAGGTAACAACATGAACACTGCTGCATTCGTCTTGATTGTTCTTGGCGTGTCGCTCGTATGTGCCGTCGTCGCCTGGATACTTGTTGCCAGACGGTACAGGCAAAAAATCCAGGAACATCTGTCGATTCAAGAGGCCATTGCACAAGCACAAGAGACCTTGGCCGCATTGCGGAAGTCGTACAATGAGACCGCGAAATCTTTGCAGGCGCACAAGCATGAGCTCTCTGCGGTGACTCTTCGGACAAAGGAACTCGTTCAACTCGATACTCGGGCAAAGGAGATCTACGCTTTGCTGAAGGACGGGCCTAAGCGTCTTCAAAGCCTAGAAGCAAGGATCGCGGAAAAGAGGAAAGAGAGTGAGGATGTAGAACGCGAGATCCATGAACTCAAATCCGAACTGGACTTGTACTCCCGCATTATGGATCTTGTTGACTTCGGTATCTATGAGGAGCCGGAATATCTCCACGAAACCTCAGAACGCTACAAGGTGGAGATCAAACGAGTACGCGATGAGCAGAAAACACTGATAAGAGAGAAGAAGGCGATAGAATTGCCCAATGAGATTCAAGTAGAGGGAAGTTCTCAGAAGGGCAACGCCATTCTCGCCGGACAGGCCAGGGTGATGCTTCGGGCGTTCAATCTTGAGTGCGATGTCCTGATAGGCAAGGTGAATCCATCCAACTTCGCCCGGACCTTGGAGAGAATCGAGAAGACGGCGGACGAACTCGAGAGGAGCGCCATAAGTCTTATGTGTGGCATATCGACTAGCTACGTCAAGCTGAAGTTCGACGAATGCCGCTTGCAGTACGAATACAAGTTGAAGAAGGCGGAAGAACAGGAGGAACAGAGGATCATCCGTGAGCAGATGCGCGAAGAGCAGAAGGCGATCCAGGAGTACCAGCGTGCCATCGATGCGGCTGAACGGGAGGAGAGGATGTACGAGCAGCTCTTGGAGAGGGCACGGCGGGAGCTTCTTGATACCGAGGAGAGCGCAAGGGCAGACCTCGAGGCTAGAGTGGATCTGCTTGAAACACAGCTTAGGGAAGCGCATGACAAAGGAATCAGGGCTCAAAGCTTGGCAGAGCAAACGCGACGAGGTCACGTATACATAATTAGCAATATAGGATCATTTGGAGAAGATGTGTACAAGATAGGCTTAACGCGCAGACTGGATCCAATGGATCGCGTCAAAGAGCTCGGCGACGCAAGCGTACCGTTTCAATTCGACGTGCATGCCATAGTCTATAGTGATGACGCGCCCGCAATGGAAACGGCGTTACACAGAAAGTTTCACCACGCGCGAGTGAATGCAGTGAATATGCGCAAGGAGTTCTTTCGGGTATCCCTGGATGACATTCGAGCAGTTGTTGATGACATCTGCGATCACGATGTCGACTTCCGAATGACAGTTCTCGCGGAAGAGTATTTCGAGACACGCAGGTTGCTGGGAGCTGCGTCAGATAGGCCTCCTTCGCCTGCGCTGAAGTAATGCATTGTAGGCCGGTGCGGCTCCCGCAACAGGGGCCTATACGCATGTGGCCCTCAGCTTGCACCGCCAATGCGCCGCAGGGACGCGCAGTGGTGCGTGCCAGTGCTCACCGGTATCGGTCAATTTTCCGTCTCTTCTACCTCATCTTCACCTCGACGGTGACGATCTTTTTGGGTTCGGCGGTGATGGCGACTTGGTTGTCTTTGGTGATGCGGAGTTCGTCGAGGCGTTTCTCGTTGAGGTTGGTCGTCCAGGCGCGGGCGATGGGTGTGGCGAAGCCGAGGCGGGTCTTCTGCGGCGAATCGGTCGGATTGTAGACGCGCACGATGTAGGACTTTCGGTCTTCGGCGGGTTTGAGCGCGGAGAATCGTAGCGCGGGGTTGTCGATGCGGAACAGGGACGCGGCTTTGCCGGGCAACGCGCCGGTGTGCGCACGGGTCTGCACGGGGCGCACGGGCGCGTTGAACAGCTCGGCGGCGAGGGGCACGTTGGCGGTCTCCCAGGTGCCGGCGTGGGGATACAGGGCGTAGCGGATCTCGTGGCGTCCGAGGGCCTGTCCGCCTTTCTGCGAGGGCCAATCCGAGCCGACGCGTGTCTCGGTGCACACCCAGTTGCGTACGCCGCGCACGAGCGATAGGGCCACGGTACGCGCGGCGTTGTCGACGACCTCGTATTCGGTCAGGCCGTCGTTCAGGAACGCGATGCCGGTTTCGCCATCGCTGACGTCGACGAAATTGTTCTGCGGCAGCGTGGCCATGTCGGGCCAGACGCGGTCGGCTGTCGGGCCTTGGGGCCGGATGGCGCGGCGGTCGACGATGAAATGGCCGCCGGCATCGGCGTGGGTGGCCTCGGCGAGGCCGGTCGGAAACATCACGCGCAGGTAGTGGTCCTCGATTTGGTTGTCGAGCGAGACGTTGACCTCGACCTGTTCAGCGCCGGCGCGCAACGTGACCGCTGTCCGGATCGTGAGTTCGGCGAGGTCGGCGCCGCGCCGCTGTTTCTCCTTGTTGCCTTGTCGCGGCACGTTCATGGTGACTTCGCTGACGAGGGTGGCCTGGAGCGGCCCGGACTCCTCGCTCCAGATGCGCGCCGCACAGCCTTGCGAGGTGTGCACTTGATCGAACATGGGCCGCGAATTGATCCAATAGTCGCCGTGTTCGCCGCGTTCCTCGAAATAGTTCAGGCCTTTGTACGTGCGCCCGAGGCCTTTCGCCGTCAGGTCGAAGGTACCGTTGGCGTTCATCTCGACGCGGACGTGTTCGTTCTCGATGACGTTCGGCGCCGCCAACAGCGTGCCGGTGCGCGACTGCGAATCGTTCGTGGCCACCGCCGCGCCGCGCACCTCGGCACGCGATCCGACGCGGAACACCTTGTAGCCGCACGCCGGCACTTCGCCGGTGTCAAAGAAGATCCGGTGCCGGTGGCAGTGATACGGAAACGCGCGCGTGTGCAGTTCGGCGACACAATACAGCTCGTCGGTTCGCCCTTGCCACTGCATATCGAGGGCGCGTCCGCTCGCGTCGAACACGTGCGGCTCCTGCGGCGAACTCGGCCAATCCGTGTTGGGTCCCGGCGCGGGCAGCGTCACCCACGCCTCGAGCACCTCGCGCCGCGCGTACGGCAGCGGATTGAACACGACGAGGAGCACGTCGCGTTCCGAGAAGGCACCGAGATCGATCCTGCGCACGAGTTCCTGCATGGCGCGATTGCCGAGGGCCTGCGATAGCTCGATGGCCTGACTCAACCGGCCGCAGACGTCGTCGACGGTTTTGTCTTGCGTGACGCCGTTGATTGAGTCGTGGGGATGCGATTCGAGCAGGAACTGCCACGCCCGCGCAAGCAGGTGCTTCTCGAGCGGCGCGCCGGCCATCGCGGCCACCACCGACAACGGCTCGGCGAACCGGATCAGCATGTTCTGCGCGCGCTTGTTCAGCCGCTTGACGTAGAGTCGCGTCGTCAGCGCGTTACCCGTCATCGCGCCGACGGGGCCGTCGCGGAGTTCGCCTTCGACCACCGGCAACGTCGAGCGGTCGATCTTCTTCCGCATCACGTCCACGAACTTCGGCATCGTCGTGTGAATCCACACGCGTTCCGGATCCGGATCCACCGCGTTCAGGCGATCCACCATCTCGGGGAACATCGGCTGGCTTGCCGTGTAGTCGCAGCCGTTCATCATCAGGCGGTCGTTGTCGAGCACGCTCTCGTCCGTCGTCTTCCATGCCTTCTCGATCATCTCGGGCGTCACCGTCTCGGGATACCAGCGGTCGGGCGCATCGAGGCGCAGGTGGTCCTGCTCCATTTGCTCGCGGTCGGCGCGATGGTACGCGATGCCGCCGTCGGCCCAGTCGTACCGCCAGTCGGGGCCGCAATGGTCGACGCCGAACAGCGCCGACAGGTGGACGACGAAGTAGAAATTCTGCCGGCCGAGATCGCCGAACCGCGTTGCGAGGAGCTCGGTGCCGTCCGGTGCGCGCCAGATGAATTCGGATTTCGGCGCACGCTCGTTGTTCACGCGTTTGCCGACCATGGCCACGTCGATGCCGAACCCGGCGTAGATCTGGGGAAGCTGCGCGGTCTGGCCCCAGCCGAAGGACGTGTAGCCCACGTTGAACACCTGCCCCAGCGCTTTCGACTGCCGATGGCCCAGGACGAGGTTGCGGACCATCGCCTCGCCGTCGATGGGATACTCGTCGGGCAGCGTATACCACGGCCCGACCAGCAGTTGCCCCGAGGCCACCAGCGCCTTGACGCGTTCGAGCATTTCGGGTCGCGCCTCGATATAGTCGTACACGGGCGACACCTGGCCGTCGAGGAGGAAGCTCGGATACTGGCCCTTCTCGAGTACGCGGACAAGTTCGTCCATGAAGTCCATCAACAAGAGGCGCGTCTCCCACATCGGATACCGCCACTCGCGATCCCAATGGGTGTGCGAAACAATGTGCGCGATGCGTTTCGGCTTGGCGTCGGAAGGCTTCTTCATCGTCCGTTCTCCCCTGGTCGTCGTGTCCGCGTTCGTGCTAGGCCCAACGCCATCGATGGTAGCCCAACCGCCGCTCCGAAAACGAGCGGCCTGTCCTCGCCATCCGACCGATCCGACCGATAGATCGTCTCCAGGCATTTGCGCCAACCGCCTGCTATACTCGCCACGGCTATGGTCAAGGAGAACTCCCCATGCCCAAACGTTCCTCGTCAGTCGCTATTGCCCTAACGCTCGGCGCGATGGCTTCGCTATCGTGTCTCACGGCCGAAGAACCCGGCAGCGCGAGCAGAGAGGAGTCCGATGTGGTCACGGTTGCCCTGCTGCAAATGACATCCTTCGGCACCGATCAACAGAGGAATCTCGAGAAAGCGGACAGGTTCTGTCGGCAAGCCGCCGAACAGGGCGCGGACATCGCGCTCATGGGCGAGATGTGGAACATCGGCTACACGCGGTTCGATCCGGAAACGCTGGGCGCCAAGGAGGCGTTCTGGGCGAGCGCCGCGCCGAAGGATGGCCCCTGGGTACAACATTTCGCCCGGCTGGCCGCCGAGCTCGACATGGCCATCGCCGTTACCTACGCCCAGGCGTGGGAGCCCATGCCGCGCAACGCCGTCACGCTCTTCGATCGCCACGGCCGCGAGGTGTTCACGTACGCCAAAGTCCACACGAGCGACTTCAAACCGCTCGAGCGCAACATGACGCCCGGCGACGATTTCTACGTGGCCACGCTCGACACGGCCGCCGGGCCCGTCGAGGTCGGCGCGATGATTTGCTTCGACCGCGAGCAGCCGGAGAGCGCGCGCATCCTCATGCTCAAGGGGGCCGAACTCGTGCTCGTACCGAATTGCTGCGGCCTCGACGACCGGCGCGTCGCCCAGTTCATGGTGCGTGCCTTTGAGAACATGATGGGCGTCGCGATGACCAACTACCCCGCGCCGTACCAGAACGGGCGCTCGGTGGCCTTCGACGCCTTCGGCACGTGCCTCGTCGAGGCCGGCGAGGATGAGGGCATCTTCCTCGCGCGGTTCGATCTCGAGGCCATGCGTCGCCAGCGCGGCAAGACCATCTGGGGCAATGCCTATCGCCGGCCCCACCGCTACGGACTGCTCAGCTCGCCCGACAAGGCCGACGTCTGGAACCGCATCGACGGCATCGGGCAGCCCTACCGGAACACGGAGCGGTAGGGAGAAGCCAGGGACCAACGGGGTGCAGCTCAGGTCAGAGACCTTGTTGCCCTCATTGACCACCGTGGGCCCGGCGGCCGCGTCTCCGTGCAACGCACCGGGCCATCTCTAAGGGGGACATCGCTTTGGGTATCATCGGCTTCGTCTTGAGTCACGTGTGGTTTACCGACGCCGAGCGAGCGCTGGCCGAGGCGCTTGTCGGAGATTTCGCCGAGCTGTTCGGACAGTGCGGCGTGGCTGAAACGGCCAGCCTCAAGATGCGAACCGAAGACGTCATCGTATCCTACCTCCACGTCCGACGCGTCGAGCACCTACTCGCGCCCTCGGTCGTGGAGGCGGCGACGGCCACCACCGCCAACGAGGAACGCGTCATTGACGCGGCGGGCCGCGCCCGCGAACGATTGAGGAAGGCCATGAAAGAACTCGAAGACTACTGCACCCGGGCGGGCGCCCCGATCGATCAGGGGATTGCCGGTCTCATGAAACCTATCCTGAAAAAGGCCGAGGGCGTTATCGAAGACGCGCTGGCCTTCGAGCAGAAGAAGGAAAGGAAGAGGTCGAAGTCGTGACCCTGCCGTGGGACCCCCGCCGGACGCGTCGCCTACTCCGGAAGAGGAACCTGACCGAGGACGAGGTCCAGCGCTGGATCGACCTACACCGGCGCACCGAGTTCGCCCGTCGCCACATCCACGACCGCGCCGGGCGGCCCTGGAAGGCGCGGCCGTATCAGGCGTCTTCGCTCGAATCCTGGTCCGAGCGCAAGGTCCATTGCGACGGCCGCGACGTCGGCAAGACCGCCGAGATCGAGATCATCGCCGCCTGGGCCATGGTCGCGCGCCCCGACTCCGAGATGCTCATCGCCACCCAGTGCGAGAACCACCTCTTTCCACTCATGAATCGGCTGTGGCAACGCTTCAACGGCGAGTCCGTCTTTGCGGCCGCGATCGAGGATTGTCGGCGGTCGCCCTCGTGGTATTTCCGGTTCTCGAACGGATTTGTCCTGTGGGGCCGCATTGCCGGGCCGAACGGGGTCAATTTCCAGGGCATGCACGTCGACTGGCAGATTGTCGACGAGGCCCAGGAGATGACAGAAACCGCTTGGGGCGAGTTGTTTCAGGGGCTCAACGGCGGCGGACGCCGGTGGGTCTACGGCGTGCCCAACGGCTTGCGCAACACCTTCCACCGCATGACCCAGATGCAGGACGCCGAGCAGTACAACTGGCCGTCGTCACTCAATCCCGAGTTCACCGATGCCAAAGACGCCGAACTCGCCTTGCTCTACGGCGGCCGGTCGTCGCCGGGTTACCTGCACCGCGTCCTCGGACAGCACGGCACGCCCGCCCACGCCGTCTTCAATCTCGACGACTACCTGCATTGCGTCGACGACGGCGCCGATTTCGTCAACGTCGCCCTCGGCGAGGAGGACCCGTTCGAGCCGGACGCGCCGCCGCCGGGCGCCTACTACCTCGGTTGCGACCTCGGCTACGCGCGCGATCCCTCCGAGATGATCGTGTACCGCGCCGACGAACCCCACTTTGTCAACGTCCTGCGGCTCCATCTCGAGGGCGTGAACTACGCCCGGCAACAGGACCTCATCGCGCGACTCGACGCCGCCTACGGCTTCTGCTGCATTGGCATCGACTGCGGCAACAGCGGCCGCGCCGTCGCCCATAATCTCATGGGCCTCGGCGAAGAATGGTGCGCCAAGGTGCGCGCCTTCGACTTCGGCGCTACGCTCGACCTGGCACCTCTGCCGGACGGATCGCCCAACCGCCGCCGAACGAAGCAGTTCATGACGGAGCTACTCGAGCGGCGGATGACCGAGCGCACCATCGTGTTTCCGCGCTTGCCCGATCGCGAGAGCCAGTACGCGTCCCATACCTACAGCGTCGGGCTCAACGGACAGATCGTCTACGACAAGGGCGACGACCACGTCATCGACGCCGACCGTTGCGCTATCCTGGCCCACTACCTCGACACCCACGACGCCCCCGAGCCCGTATCCCTCGGCGTCCGCATCGAGGGTTTCTGAACAAGAACGCCCATCGCCCCCTGGATCTGCCCGCGCGCTGTGCCTCCTCGGGCCCATACGGTCAACAAGGTCAACATCGTCAATGAGGTCCATCTTACCCCTCGGGCCTACGCCTCCACGGGCGGGGCGCGCGTTCATAGACGGTTCGGGCGTTGTATCGCCGGGTCTCGCTGGCGTATGGTACAAACCCGAAGGCAGGAGGATTCGTCCATGCGTGACGTCCGTGTCGCGGCCGTTCAATTCGAGCACCGGAATGGCGACAAGGCAGCCAATCTCGACACCATCGCGCGGTTTGTGAAACAGGCCTCGGCCGAGCGCGTCGAGATCGTTGCGTTCCCGGAATGCTGCATTACCGGGTACTGGTTCCTGCGCCACCTCCGGATCGAGGACCTGCGCGCGCTGGCCGAGCCGGTATTCGACGGCCCCTCCTCGCAGTACCTGGGAAACATGGCCCGGGCCTATGGCATAACCGTCGGCGCGGGCCTCGTCGAGGCGGACCGCGACGGGCGCCTGTACAACACCTACGTCGTGGCCATGCCGGACGGCCGCTTTGCGCGGCACCGGAAGATCCACTGTTTCATCAGCGAGTTCATGACCTCAGGGACCGAGTTCACCGTATTCGACACGCCCCACGCGTGTCGCGTCGGCGTGCTCACGTGTTACGATAACAACCTCGGCGAGAACGTGCGCGTTACGGCGCTCCTCGGCGCCGAGATCCTCTTGGCGCCACATCAGACCGGCGGCTGCACGACGCCCGACCCGCATACCATGGGCCTCGTCGATCGGGTGCTGTGGGACAACCGGGCCCGCGATCCGGAGGCCATCGAAGAGGAGTTCCGCGGCCCGAAAGGCCGCGCGTGGCTCCTGCGGTGGCTGCCGACACGGGCCCATGACAACGGGCTGTTCCTCGTGTTCAGCAACGGCGTCGGCGTCGACGATGACGAGGTCCGGACCGGCAACGCGATGATCATCGATCCTTACGGCCGCATCCTGGCCGAGACCTGGAAGGCGGCCGATCGGATGGTCGTTGCCGACCTGGACGCCCGGCTGGCGGAGCGAAACACCGGTCGCCGATGGATCCGGACGCGCCGGCCCGAGTTGTACGGTCTGCTGGCTCGCCCTACCGGAATCGAGCAGGATACGCGCGCGGTCCGGTTCGACGGCCAAGGCATCTGAAGGAAGGAGTATCACTTCGATGCGGTTGACACTCATTGGAATGTCGGGAACGGGGAAGTCGGTGTGGTCCGGCCGTCTGGCCGAGTGTGGATTCACCCATTACTCGTGCGATCGCTTGATTGCCGACCGTCTGGCCGGCCAGCTTCAAGGCGGCAACGGCTGCCACATGATCCAGCTCGGCGAATGGCTCGGGTTTCCCTTCGATCCCGGCTACGAAGCGCGCGAGGCCGAATACCTGGCCACCGAAACCGCCGTGCTGACGGAAGTGGTGGAGCGCCTCGAGCGTACGTCGCACTCCCCCGACGACCATGTCGTTATTGACAGCACCGGGAGCGTCATCTATGTGGACCGCACGCTACTCGCCCGGTTGCGGCAGTGCACGACGATCATCTACCTGTCCGTGCCCATCGAGTTTCAGGAAGCGCTGTGCCGTCAATACGTTTCGAGTCCAAGGCCTGTGTTGTGGCGTGGTATGTTCAACCGCCGCCCCGGCGAGACCGGTCCCCAAGCGCTGGCTCGGTGCTATCCGCACCTGTTGGCCTCGCGGCAGAAGCGGTACGAGCAACTGGCGGATGTCACCATCGAGCACGCGCGGCATTCGGCATCGGATTTCAGTGCCGCGAGACTGATCGAGGCCGCAAGGGCCCACCGTCAACAGGGATGAAACGCAAGACGCGCAGAGATAGGGCGAACACACCGCAGCGAGAAACGGAGCTCTACGCGCCCATCCGCGACTTCCTCGAGGGGAACGGCTATACCGTGCGCGCCGAAGTCCACGGCTGCGATATCGCCGCCGAGAAGGACGGCGAACTCATCATCATCGAGATGAAACGTCACTTCGGCATCGACCTCCTGTATCAAGCCACGGATCGGCAACGACGGACGGACTCCGTGTACGTCGCCATTCCGGTGCCGGACGACATGGGGCGCAATCCGCGTTGGCGGGCCATCAAGCGCCTGCTGCGCCAGCTCGAACTAGGCCTGATCGTCGTGTTCTTCGGCGGGCCGGCGCCTCGCGTCGAATTGGTCTTTCATCCATTGCCTTACCAGCGACAGAAACGGAGCGGGGCACGGCGCGCTATCCTCCGGGAAATGGCCGGCCGCTCGAATGACCTCAATGTCGGCGGAAGCGCTCAACGGAAACTCGTTACCGCCTACCGGGAGAACGCCCTTCAGATTGCCTGTTGTCTCGAGGCCCTCGGCCCGACCAGCCCCGGCCGGCTCCGCGCGCTCGGAACCGGCCCGAAGACCACCGCCATTCTCTATGGCAACGTTTACGGTTGGTTCGACCGCGTGGATCGCGGCGTGTATTCGCTCACGGCCCAAGGCGTGGCCGCGCTGGAGGTCTATCCGGAGATTGTGGCACGCTATCGAGAAGTACTGAGCAATTCAGTTGCGGAGTTGGGCCGTGGATAATCTGGTCAAAGTCGCTATCTTGGACAACGAGGTCGAGGCCGGACTCGTGGACGTTATCCTGACGGAGCGCGGGATTCCCCACGTCATACGCTCGTATCATGACTCGGCGTACGACGGCCTGTTCCAGTTGCAGAAGGGATGGGGGCGACTCGATGTGCCCGAGTCGCAACGAGAGGTCGTGGTCGCCATCATCGCCGAGGTACGCAAGGACGCGGGCGAAGACGCGACCGCCGAATGAGTTGGCGCCTTCCTAGGCGGATCCGGTATCGGTTACCTTGCCTCGCGCCGACAGCCGCTCCATGATCGCAGCCACGGCGGGATTCGGCCGAAGCCGTGCGGCGTGCTCCTCAATGAACGCCCAGGCATCATCCTGCCGGCCCAGCTGAGTCATCTGACGGGCATAGAGATCGAGCGCCTCGGGAGACGCCGGGCATGAGAGCACAGCCTGCCGCGCTTCGTCGACGGCCTCCTGCAAGCGACCGACGTGTTCAAGCGCGATACCGAGGTATCGGTGGCCCTCGGCCCAGTCCGGAGCCAGCTCGAGTGCCCGCGCAAAGCAGACCTCGGCATCGCGCCAGCATGCCCGGGCCGCGTGGACTACGCCGAGATTGCGCCACGCCTCCGCCAATGTCGGGTCGGTCCGCACGGCGAGATCGAGGGCCTGAAGCGCCGCATCGGCCCGGCCGGTCATGTGCAACACCCCGCCGAGATCCTTGAGCAGCCCGGCGTCGTGCGGCGCACGCTTCAACGCCTCGCGGTAGGCGGCGGCGGCGGCACCGTATTCGCCGAGTTCGGCGTACTGATGACCGAGTTCGGCGTAGGCCTTGGGATTGTCCGGTTCGTCTTCAACCTTGCGTCGGCCCAATTCGACGTACATCCGCCGTTTGGCCAACACACGGGACACGTCGCGCAGCATCGGGTAGTGGAGGATGGTGACGGGGCAATCGAGGATGGCCAGGCCGGCCCGCTCCAGCGAAGGCCGCACGAGCTCGTGCACACGGCCTTCGTAGCGCGCCCCAACGCCGTTCGGGAAGAAACGCACCTTCCAACTGGGAAACCAGCCGGGAAATCCCTGCGCGTGCGCATCATCCGGGGCGCACGGACGGAACTCGCTGACGCCGGCGGGATGGACATAGTTGCGCGTCATCATCCGGTACGCACAATCCACCGGCCCCTCGGCCACGCGGCGCAGCTCGTCGACATCCTCCGAGGCCAGCCGTTCATCGGCATCCACGATCAGGATCCAGTCGCCCGTGCACTTATCGAGGGAGGCATTCCGAGCGGCGGCGAAATCGTCGTCCCACGGAAAGGCGCTGACGCGCGCGCCGAGGCGGCGGGCCAAGTCAGGGGTCTCATCGGCCGAGCCGGTGTCGACAATGCATACCTCGTTGACGACGGCAGCGGCGGACTCGATGCACGCGGCGAGCAGCGCGGCCTCGTTTCGGACGATCATGGCCATCGAGATAGACCGCGTCAACGCTCGATTCCTACTCGGTGTGGGTTACACTTCGTCGCGCAACGAGGCGGGAATCCCTTCGTCCTCCGGTTGCGGGAGATTGGGGCGGAGGGCGCCGGCGGCCAGGAGGGCCTTGTAGGTCTGCCGATCCACCGTCTCGCCGCTTGTGACCAGACGCGTCGATCCGTCGACGGTAACGCCGAACTGGCGGACCGGGCCGCTCCGACGGTGGATCACCCGTCCCTTCACCATCATGTCGAATTCAATATGATAGAATTCCCGCAGGCCTTCCTGGTCGGTGGCTCCGGCTTGCACATGGGGTGGAGCACCGCCCCTTCGCTGACGCCTTCGAAATATCACGCACTCAGTCCTCCCACGTAGGCAGGCCATTCAAGCCGATCCGACGGCCCAACCCGCCTCACGCAGCAGCAAATGGTAGGTTTATGAACTCATTCCTTCGGCGGGTTGCCTCGGGCCTTAATCAGATTGATGGCACTCGCGGCGATCTCGCGGACACTCTCGTCGGGATCCTTTTCAGCGGAAATCTCGAGTGCCGGAATGGCCTTCGGATCGAGCGCGCGGCCCAATGCAGCCACCGCTCCCGAACGCACCGCCACGTCCAACTCGAAATCCGTTATCGCCTTCATCATGACATCCGCGTTCTCCTTATCATGCTGGATGTCATTCGCCAGTGTGAGGCCGATCTCGTTGCGTTCCTGCACTCGGGATCCCGGTTCGTCCCACATGGCCGCAAGACCGTGGCGTCCTTCCGGATCGCCGCCGCGGACAAGTCCGCGCAACGCGGCCAATCGAATCCGCCGATCCGGATCGTGTGCCAACGTGCGCAATGTTGCGAGCACTTCCTCGCTGGGCACATCGCCCAGCAAATGGGTCGCGCAGGCGCGCGTGGTGGCGTCCTGCTCGGGACCTACCAGTGCCAAGAGGCGTTCGGTCAGAATGGGATGTGCCTGGCCCTGAACGCTCTTCACAACGCAGACTTTGATGAAGGGATCCTCCTTCGGATTGGCCAGGATATCGATGAGCGGCAACAGGGCCTCCGGCGCAATCGTCCGAAGCTTGTAGGCCACCACCTGACACGCCGTGCTCGACGGATCGGTTCGCGCGCGTTCCGCCTCCTCCCGCCAACGCTCGATCAAGTCTTCCTTCGTATCCGGCAACTCGCCCAAGCGGTCCAGGACACTCTCCTCGGGAGCCTGCTCCATCGCCGGTTGCTCTGCCGGGGCTTGATCCGAGGCGGGGGCTTCGGCCGGGGGCGGCGACGCCGCCTCCGGACTGGCCGCGGCCGGATCGGCGGCCGCGTCATCCGGCGCGACCTGGGCGGCGGACGGCTGGGAAACCATGACGTCCGTCGAGGGCGGTCCGCACCCTATGAAAACGCATAGGGCCACGACGATCATCAGCGACCATAGGACTGCGCGTTGCACCCTTGGATCCTCCACAAGACTCCGTCCCGGAAAACGAGACCACGCGTGGCCTCTTCATACGAGCATCGAGATCATATCACAACGGACAAAGGCAATGCGCTCTCGTTATCTGGAATCTACCCCCGTGGTTGGAGTATACGTTTCTTGAGCGATGGGCGATAGCGCGCATCGACCGACACACCCGGAGGAAAGACCGAATGATCGAACGTAGTCTACCCATGGTCGGACGCCTTGTTATCCTGGCCTTGCTCTCCGCCGCGGGGGCCGCCGCCGACGCGCCGGCCGTGGATTCGGAGACGCCGCTTGTGAAGGATGGCCAATTGGATCTCGATGCCGTGGTGAAGCATTTCGAGGATCTGTACCGATCGGACAGCAGCATCTCGGACGCGGAATTGACCGTGGTGCGGCCGCGAACGGAGCGCTCGCTTCGGATGAAGGTGTGGACGAGTGGCAAGGAGAAGGCCCTGGTGCTGGTCGAGGAGCCCGCGCGCGAGAAGGGCACCGCGACACTCAAGGTCGATAAAAATCTCTGGAACTACATGCCGAAGATCAAGAAGACGGTCCGGATTCCTCCCTCGATGATGCTGGCTCCCTGGATGGGCAGCGACTTCACGAACGACGATCTCGTGCGGGAATCGTCCTACGAAGAGGACTACACCTACGCCGTCGACGGCCGCTCGGAGGATCCGGCCGGTTGGCAGATCCGCTTCGATGCGAAGGCGGACACCGTGGGTCTGTGGAAACGCCTCGAAGTGATCATGTCCGAAGACGGCCGGATACCGCTGCTGGCCCGGTTCTACGATCAGAAGGATCGCCACGCGCGTACCATCCATTGGGATGACGTCAAGATTCTCGGCGGCCGCCGTCTGCCGGCGCGCATGACGCTGATCCCGGAGGACATCCCGGAGAACAAGACCGTGATGGTCTATCACGCCATCGATTTCGATGTCGATGTGCCGGAAGACACGTTCAGCCTGTCTCGACTCGAACAAGTTCGCTAGGCACCGCACGCGATGCGACTCAGTACACTCCAGATCGCCTATCGCAACCTTGGCCGCAACAAGCGTCGTACGTTGTTGGCGCTCAGTGCCATCGCCCTCGGTCAGTTCACCCTCGTGTTTGTGAACGCCATGATGGCCGGCTCCTTTGAGACGATGATCAAAACCGTGACGGGCCCGCTCATCGGACACGTTCAGGTGCACCATCGCGCGTGGCGCGAGGAGCGCGCTGTGGACCTGTACATCGACAACGTGGCCGAGAGCCAGCGTGCGATTGAGGCCCTGCCGGGCGTCACGGCAGTCTCGACACGCACCTACGCCCCCGTCCTGGCCGCCTCGGGCGAAACGGGCAACGCACCCGCCGATGCCGAGCCGGCCGTGGTGGTCGGACTCAACGTGGCCAACGAGGCGCGAACCGGCGGTCTGTTGGGCCCCTTGCCCGAAGAGAACCTCCCCGGAGCGCACGGTGTTGCCCTCGGCAAGGCGCTAGCCATCCGGCTGGGACTCGAGAGAGGCGACCAGATCGCCATCATCGCCCAAGACGCCGACGGGTTCCCGACGAGCGACTTGTTCGAGGTCCGGGCCGTGGTCGACAGCACGGTCGACATCGTCAAGACCATGGGCATTCTCATGAGCGCGGCCGACGCCGGCGAGTTGCTCGCCATGCCGGACAAGGCCCATGAGCTCATCATCCAAGGCGAGGATTACCGCGAGGCCGACATCCTGACGGCCGAGGTCGCCGCGTTGCCCGAACTGCAGGCCAACGAGGTCATCTCGTGGCGCGAGGCCATGCCCGAGATCGTCCGCATGATGGATATGAAGAACTGGGTCGACGTGATCTTCCTGGCCATTGTCTTCGTGGCGGCGGCGGCCGGTGTCGCGAACACATCCTTGATGTCCACGTTCGAACGCACAAAGGAATTCGGCATGCTGTTGGCCATGGGCACCAATCCGGGCCGGATCGTGCGGATGGTGCTCATCGAATCGGTCACGCTGGGTCTGATCGGCGTCATGGCCGGCTCGATTCTCGGCCTGACCGCCGTGTTCATCACTAGCCAGACCGGCCTTGACTATTCGGCCTTCAGCGGCATCGAAGCCGAAGACATCAGCTTCGCCGGCGTTAGCTTCTCCTACATCATCTATCCGCATCTCGAAGCCCGTCACGTCACCTTCGGCATCGTCGCGGTGGTCATCACCTCGGTTCTGGCATCGCTCTGGCCGGCCGTGCTGGCGGCGCGTCTCGAACCGGTGGAGGCGATGCACTCATGATCGGCCATGTGTCGCTGAAGTATGCCGTGCGGAGCCTCTTGCGCAACCCACGGCGGACGATCCTCTCCATCATCGGCGTCGGCATCGGCTCGGGCATTGCCGTGTTTGCCATGTCCTGGATCGGCGGGGCCCGCGAGATGGAGATCCGGGCCGTGGCCGAGAGCGGGTGCGGCCACCTGCGCATCGTCCCTGCTGATTGGCCCGACCGGCGGGAAAACACCTTGCGCCTCGAGAATCCCACCAAGGCGATCGCGGCCGTGGATGCACTGGCCGGTGTCCGCGCCTACGGGGTCCGTGCACGCGTGAACGGCCTGCTGGCCATGGGCAACCGCACCGCCGGCGTCGAAATCGCCGGCGTGGTTCCGGAACTCGAGGCCGGCGCCAGCCGTATCGTCCAGAAGGCTACCATCGAGGGCCGTTACCTGACTCGAGAGGACACGGACGCCGTCGTCATTGGGCGGACCTTGGCCAAACGACTCGGCGTCGAGGTTGACGACAGCCTGTTCGTTACCCTCGTGGGCCGCGACGAGATCCAGAGTGCCATGCTCAACGTCGTCGGCATTCTCGAGACCGGTAGCCGGGACGTCGACGCCATGGTGTGTCACGTTACCCTTGACGAACTGGAGCGCGTCTCCGGTTTCCCGGGACCGGCCGAGATCAGCATCCTGCTCGACGATTACCGCCGTGTCGACGCGGGCTGGGCTGCCTTGGCCGAGGCCGTTCCGCAAGGAGACGCCGTCATTACGTGGAAAGAGGTCAATCCCGCCTTCGCGGCCAGCATCGAGGGAGATGCCGGTTTCGGCCGGCTGCTTATCGGCATCATCGTGATTGTGGTGGCGCTGGGCATTGCGAGTGCCCAACTGACGGTGGTTCTCGAGCGTCGGACGGAGTTGGCCATCCTGTCCGCCCTCGGCATGAAAGGTCGCCAGGTCGTCATTCTTCTGGCCATCGAATCGTTTGTGATCGGCCTTGCCGGTGGCGTGACCGGCATGTTGCTGGGAGGGGCCGGTGCCTACTACCTGGCCACGATCGGCATCGACATCGAGGCCATCATGGGCGACGAAGTGGCGGTGGGCGATATCATGCTCGATCCGCACGTGTACGGCGCTTTTGGATGGTGGATTGTCTGGTTCGCGTTTGGGATCTCGGTCGTCGCTACGTTGGCCGCGTCGTTGTATCCGGCACGGATGGCGACGCGGATCGAGCCCGCCCGGGCTCTGAGGAAGTAGACCGCATTGGGGAAAGTGTCATGACCGTTCGGGAAAACGAAGTGTTGTTGCGGGCGCATGGGCTAACCAAGGTCTATCACGCCGGCAAGATCGACGCCCAGGCCCTGCGGGGCGTCGATCTCGAGGTGAGGTCGGGCGAGTTCCTGGCGATTGTCGGGCCGTCGGGGAGCGGCAAAACCACCCTCCTGAACCTCGTCGGCGCGCTGGATACCGCCACGAGCGGCCAGCTCGAGGTTCTCGGCAAGGAGATCTCGAAAATGAGCCGGCGTGAACGCGCCGACCTCCGACTTCACGCCCTGGGATTCGTGTTTCAGGCTTACAACCTCGTGCCGGTGCTCACGGCGCAGGAGAACGTCGAGTTCGTGCTCGAGCTTCAAGGCGTCGGCCTCGAACGCCGCGCACGAGCCGGCGACGTGCTCAATCGTCTCGGCCTCGAGGAGTTCGCGACGCGCCGGCCCAACGAGCTCTCGGGCGGTCAGCAGCAACGGGTGGCTGTGGCCCGGGCCGTTGCCTCGAAACCCAAGCTTGTTCTCGCCGACGAGCCGACAGCCAACCTCGATGGCGAGAACGCGGAGTCGCTTCTAGCCATGATGCGCGCCCTCAACGAGCATGACGGTATCACGTTTGTGTTCTCGACCCACGACCCCCGCGTCATCGCCCATGCGCGCCGTGTGGTCACGCTGGTCGATGGACGTGTCGCCCGCGATGAACAGAAGGAGTGCTGTACTGTGAACGGTGCGGCCAAGGCCTAAGGAAGAGTCATGTCGCACGGCCCCATCCATCTTGCCCTCGCCAGCGCGGCCGCCCTCGGACTCGTCGCCCTATCCGTATCGGCGCGGGCTGTTGAACTCTGGATGGATAACGAGGGTCACCGTTCTCTGAGCCTCGACCCCGCCGTGAAGGTGAGCGGACTCGGCACCTATGCGCCCGACGATCCCTGGCTGTATCCGGAACGGTCGAGCGCCCTGGGCCTGTTCCGGTTGCGGTTGGGTTTCGAGGCCGATCTGGGCGCCCGGACGAATGCCGAGCTGGCCTATGAGCACCGCGCGCGCTGGACCTCGTCGGCCGGCGGGACCAGCTTGAGCAGCGGCGTGTTGTCGTCCTTTGCCGAGGCGCCCTATCGGATCCGGCAGCTTGACTGGGAGCTGTTCGAGGGTGGGACTCGGTTCGACTACCGCCACGAGATCGATCGCGCCCTCGTGGCCTGGCATCCAAAATGGGGCGACGTCACCCTGGGCCGCCAGGCCATCGGCCTCGGCCGCGGGGTGATCTTCAGCGCCGTTGACATGTTCTCGCCCTTCTCGCCGGCCGAGGTCGACCGCGAATGGCGTCGCGGCGTCGACGCCTTGCGCCTCGAGTACCGCACCTCCGATACCAGTGCCGTCGAATTCCTCGGCGTGTTCGGTGAAACATGGGACGATTCGGCCGTCCTCGGACGCGTCCGCGGCTACCTCGGCGACGTCGATGGCGAGTTCATCCTGGGCAAGCGCGCGGAAGACGTCATGGCCGCGGGCATCTTATCCGCCATCCTGGCCGACGCCGAAACCCATCTCGAGTTGGCCTTGTTCCACCTCGACGAACCGCAGGTCGAGAACGATGCGTTCGGCGGCACGGAACTCGTCGGCAAGATCGTGGCGGGCGGGTCCTACACCTTCGCGGTAGGCAACGGCCTGACCCTGCTCGGCGAGTATCACTACTCCGGGTTTGGTTTCGAGGATTCCGAAGACGCAACATGGCGCATGCGCGACGCGGACGTCCTCGAACGGTTCCTCCGAGGCGATTCGCAGATTCTCGGCCGACATGGGCTGGCCGCACAGCTCAGCTATTCCTTCACGCCGATGATCGCTGGCGGACTCCTCCTTCTGGGCAGTCCCGCCGACGGTTCCGGCCTCGTGTCGCCGTCCGTCAACTGGGATATCTCGCAGCGAACCTCGCTTCGATTCAGCGCCTTCGTGCCCTGGGGGCAAGCGCCTCGCTGGGGCCAGCTACGGAGCGAATACGGCGCGACCCCCGCGAGTCTGTTCGCGCAACTCAACGTCTACTTCTAGCGCCGCTGGCCCGACGGACCTCGCGCCTCCGCAAGGCTTCTGCCTCCGTTCCGCTTTGGCGTTTCGAGTCGGCGTGACACGTCGGCGAAATACCGGCGACCGGCCGGCAAGACGGTCATCACTAGCGCTGCTCAATTCTCACAGGCGAACCTTCGTATCAGCGATACCGACAAGCCCGAGGGGGGCAAATTGAATTGCCCGGGGGCCGGTGTTACCATCCGGCGCATGAATGCGGTGGTCTACACGGATCGGGATCAGCGGCGCGTATCGCGGGTGGTACGCGACCTGATTCGGTCGCGCGAGTTGTTTGTAGACCTCGTCTGGAAGGAGCTGCGAATTCGGTACCGGTACGCGGTGATGGGCTTCTTGTGGGCGATTCTCGAGCCGGTAGCGATGATGGTGATCCTGACGTTCGTATTCACGATGGTGTTTGCGGACAAGGCAGCCGCATTCCGCGGTGGAGACACGCGCCCTTTTGCCGTCGTGCTGTTGTGCGGCCTCGTGCCGTGGCAGTTCTTTGCCACGGGCCTGAGCAAAGGCGTCCAATCACTCGTCGATAACCAGAACCTCATCAAGAAGGTCCATTTCGCCCGAGAGATTGTACCGCTCGCCTCGGTGAGCACGTGCCTCGTGAACTTCACGATCGGTTTCATGCTGCTCGTCCTTGTGCACGTGGTATTGGGGGGAAGCATCGGCGTGGGATTGGTGTGGTTTCCTGTGGTATTCGCCATCGAGTTCGTAATGGTCATCGGGCTCGTCTTGCTGCTGTCGTGTCTCAATGTCCGGTATCGCGACGTCGGCTACATCGTGGGCGTGGCCATCGTGTTCGGATTCTACGCGACCCCCATCTTCTATACGCTGGACCTCGTGCGGCATCTCGGCGAGGCGCATCCGGTCCTGGTGCGGCTGTACATGCTCAATCCGATGGCGTTGTTGATCGGCGCGTTCCGGCAGGTGCTCTTCGAGAACCGGTTTCCGGACGTGTCCTTGTTGATTTGGCCCGGTGTGGCGGCCGCAGCCTGTCTCGCAATCGGCGTGGTTTCGTTTCGCCGCAGCGGGCCGCTGCTTTCGGATTATCTCTGATGTCCATTATCGAAGTGGATCGCGTCACCAAGCGGTTCCGGCCACGCCGGAGCATGCGGGCCATGTTCGGACGCGGCGGCTTGACCGAGATCCTCCGCGGCGGCGAAGGCGCGCACCAGACCGCCCTTGATGACGTGACCTTCACCGTCGAGCCGGGCGACTCGCTCGGCATTATCGGCCGCAACGGCTCGGGCAAGAGCACCTTGCTCAAAGTGTTGGCCGGCGTGACGTTGCCAAGCTCGGGTCATGTAACGGTTCACGGCCGCGTGGCGTCCCTGCTCGAGCTCGGGGCCGGTTTCCATCCGATGCTGACAGGCCGCGAGAACGTGTACCTGAACGCGGGCCTGCTCGGCGTGCGGCACGCCCAGGTCGAAGAGCTCTTCGACCGCATTGTCGAGTTCTCGGGCATTGGCGATTTCATCGAGCAGCCCGTCGACACCTATTCGAGCGGCATGTACGTGCGCATCGGATTCGCCGTGGCCGCGCACTGCAACCCGGACATCTTCCTCGTCGACGAGGTGTTGTCCGTGGGCGATGAGGAGTTCCAGGGCAAGTGCCGCCAGAAGATCCGGGAGCTGCGCGAGCAAGGCAAGACCATCGTGTTCGTGTCGCACGACTTGAGCACGGTTAGCGCGCTGTGTGACCGCGTGGTGCTGCTCGAAAAGGGCCGGATGATCTCGCGCGGCTCGCCGAAGAAGACCATCGACTTCTACCTGCGCCGCATCGGCCGCGAGAACGGTATCCACACCATGCAGGAGGGGCGGCTCGAGTCGGTGTTTTCCCACGGCCGTCTGTCGATGTATCGCGACACGGACGAGGTGAGCGGATTCTCTGGATTCCAGGCGCAGGTGAATTGCCTTGGCCGCTGGCACAATGCCTCCGAGGCGCAGTGGGAGATCCTCGAGCGGGCCGAGAACCGATGCGTGGCCCGCGGCACCATGATGCGCCTTCCACTGCAGTACATCTGGGACATGCGGCTCGAGAACGGCCATCTCGTGTGGCGCGTATCCCTCGAGTGCGAACGGGAAACGGCCGTCGAGGCCACCGAGATCAACCTCTTCCTTCCGGAAGGCTACGACCGCTGGCACTACGGTGCCCTCGCCGGCAGGTTCCCCGAGATCCTCTCGAGCGACATCACGTGGATGACGGTGGCGCCCCCGAGTCTCGAGTGCCGTGAAGTGGCCGCCCTGCCGCGAGCCGGCGCGGCCCTTCCGCCGATTCTCGCCACGATGGCCACCGACAATCCGCAGGCGACGCTCGTATGGCAGAACACGGATCACGTCGCGGGATGCCGCGTCTTGCAGGTGTATGCGAAGGCGCCCGAAGGCCAGAAGACCATTGCCGCAGGTCGGCATGACCTCGCGACCCTGGACGTGGATTTCGAGTCCGGCCTCGATCATATCGAGGCGCGCCTCAAGGAAGCCGAGCGGCGCCGGACGCTGCGTCGAGGCGGCCTCGAAGCGCGGTTCCACGAAGGTCACATCGAAATCCGGCACGATGGCCGCCTGCTGACGGCGGCGATCCATGGATACACGTCTATGCTCATCGGTAACCTTTGGGCAGACAGCCCAAATCTGCGCTGGGGCGCCGTCGAACAGACCGCATCGAGCCTCCGCGTATCGGGCGAGTCGCGGCGTTTCCCATTCCGGCAAGACTGGGAGATTGCGATTGAGGAAGGTCGAGTTCGCCTCGACATCTGGCTCGAGGCCTTGGAGGCCCTCGAAGTCCAGGAGTACCACACCTCCGTTCTGGTTGTGTCCGACTACATCGAGTGGGAGACCGAACACGAGCGAGGCGAATTCCCCGAGTTCACCGCCGGTGTCGAAGACTGGGTGCACGCGAATCGGAACTATGCGCCCGGCGCCTGGATCGTTGCGCGGGGCGCGTCCGTACCGGCCCTGACGCTGCGGAGCGCCCTCGATGACGTGCCGTTCCGGATGACGGCGATCAACGCGGGGCATCACCAGCAGGCGCGCGTGTTGCAGGCGTTGCGCACATCCGAGGGCAGCCCGTTGCGGTTCGAGCCGGGCCGATATCACTACTTCTCGGGCGCGGTCGAGGTCGCGGACGCCTGAGGCGCCGAGGGGCGCGAGGTCACCCCGCCCCCGCCGAGTTAACGACGAGGACTTCGTGAACAAACCGGGATGGACCGAGGTTCGGAATCGCGTTAGGCGACCTTGACCTCGCGAAGGGCCATGTTGCGGTAGTCTATCCGGCCGAGGCCGCGCTCCTGGGCCAAGGCCATCGTCCTACTCTGGGCGGGGTCACATCCGAGAAGCTCCGCGCCGAACGCCTCAAGCGCTACCATGTCGTGGCCCGCGGCCACAATCCCCTTGACGGTCACGTCATCGAGGGCGCCCCCGGCTGGGCCGCCCCGCGTGAGGACACGAACCGCATCAACGACCGTCAGCCGCGGCCTCACGTAAGCGGCCACATCCGTCAGGCACCGAGGCATGTCCGAGTGCCAGAGGTAGCGCGGGCCGCCAGCGACGCCCATGAGGTTGTTCATGCACACCGAGATCCTGGTGAGGGAGTGCTGTTTCGCGACCGGGACATTGATGAGGAGATCCGCCTCGACCATGTCTCGGTATAACGGCCAGACGGAAAGACGCTGCCCGGCGAGCCCCACATTCTTGAAGCGGCCTCCATCGAGTGCCATCATCTCGCCGTCAACGGCCTTGACGGCCTCTTCGATACGGCGGCACGTGTGGGCCCCGGGCCAGCCACGCGCCGCGTGATCGCCAATGCATACCCGCTTGGCGCCAGCGTCAAGACACAGGCGCACCAGGGCGGCGAGAACGTCCGGATTCGTGGTGACGGCGAACTCGGGGCGCCGACGGAACCCCATGTTGGGTTTGATCCAAACGACATCCCCTCGGTGGACGAACCGGCGCATGCCGCCGAGGTTCTCGACGGCCGCTTCAGTCAGACGTTCAGCCACGGCCTTGAGTTCGTCCGGCGCAGACTCGCCGTGACGCGCGAGACCGTCCCATGCGGCAATGGCCATATCGGCGTGCGGTGCGGAAGGCAACAGGCGCCTCGGCCAGTCCACGGCCGAAGCGCCCAGCGCCTTGGCCGTTGTCTGGAGGAACTCACGACGGGTCGGGAAAGTGTTACGCGATGCGTTGTATTCAGTCACCGGTGCAAGTCCTTGCGTGCGTTCGAGCTATCGCCCGAGAACCGAGCCCTTCGTCAAATCACAGGGGCGAAACCGTCTGTTCCGTTCGGCGCAGGCGCGCCATCAGCCCCACCCGGCGTCGTCTGGATAACAGTTCGCGTATTTCACGCTGGTGCGCGGCTCGGCCATCATGTCCGCCACGGTATCGCGCCACGCTTGGTAGTGCGCCGTTTCCTTGTGCTTGGCCGGGTCCTGATCGGTGCGGTAGACCTCGACAAGGACGAACCGCGTCGGATCGTCGTTCTGCTCGACGACGTCGAAGCGGGCGATGCCGGGCTCCTTCACGCTCTCGCGCGCGTTGGCGCGCGTCGCTTCGCGGAAGGCCTCGACGCAGTCGGCTTTCACGTGTACGTGTACGTGCACAACGAGCATTCGCATGTTTCCTTCTCGTAGCGCGGACGGCCGCTACGGCCGTCGAGGCGCGTCCTCATATTCCAACGGGTCATCGACGCCGTTCGCCGCAAAGGCGGCCCGCCGCTCGACGCAGGTCGGACACGTGCCGCAGGCCGTGGCGCCGCCGCGGTAGCAGCTCCACGTCCGGCCATAGTCCACGCCCAGTTCGAGTCCCCCGTGCAGGATCTCCGCTTTCTTCATGGCGACGAAGGGCGCGTGGACCTGAACGGCGCGGCCGCGGTTGAGCGCCAACACGGCGTTTAGGCGTTCGATGAACGCGGCGGTGCAATCCCAATAGCCGTATTCGTCTTGGGCCTGGGCGCCGTAGAACACGTCGCCGATGCCGTGGGCCTCGGCGTAGGCGGCGGCGACGGCGAGGAGCATCATGTTCCGGTTCGGCACGTACGTGGGCGGCTGGTCGAGGCGGTCGGCGGGAATATCCTCGAGATTCGGCACCTCGGAGCCGCCCTCGATGAGCGCCGAGCCCGGCCGAATCAGGTCGCCCAGAAACGCCATGTCGACGACGCGGTGCACGGCAACGGCCAGTGCGTGCGCCTGGTATCGGGCGCATTCGAGTTCGCGGGCGTGGCGCTGGCCGTAGAGGATGCTCAAGACATGCACCGGGGCGCGTCCGAGCCGCTTCACCACGTGATGCAGCAGCGTCGTCGAGTCGAGCCCGCCGCTCAAGAGCACCACGGCCGCTTCGGGACGTGTGTCAGACGATGCCACGATATCGACTTTCCTCTCTCGGGATTCCTGTTACGCCACCAACATGAAGGCCAGTAGTTCGAGTTCGACGATCAAGTGTGCGAGAAACGGCAGGAGCGCGTTCTTGCGTTTGCGGGCCCACGCCGTGACCAGCAGCGAGAAAGCCACCATGCCGGCGGCCTCGATCAGCGGCTTCTGGAGGTGGTAGACGCCTTCGTACACCGGCACGAGTAGCCAGCCCCACCTTGCCCACGTTCGTTCGAGGCGCGTGAGCAGGAAGTAGCGGTGCAGAAACTCCCAGCCGATCAACCACGAGAACGTCCAGACCAGGGTGCCGGTGCCATAGCGCCACTTGAATTCCGGCGAGCGGTCGCCCAAGCCGTGGTAGATCCGATCGAGCGATGGCACGAAGGGAATGATCAGCACCGCGGCGAGGCCGAGGCCGGCCAAGACGGCGAGCAGGATCACGTCGGCGCGTTTCCATCGATTCACGCCGAGGGCGCCCCAATCCATCCACGGCAGGCAGCATGCAAAAGGGACTACGAACCAGGTCAGGAACTTGAACAGGTCGAATCCATAGGCCAACCGCCAGCGCAGGAACGTCCAGTCGACGCCGAAGGCGAAGCCCTGCGCCGCCAACGTGTCGAGGATCAGAACGAAGGCGGCGTACCCGAGCACAAGTCCGGTGATGATCCGTTGGCGCGCCGTGGTTTCCGACATGATGGGATCAGCCTAGCACGTCCGCCGTTCAAGACGCACGCCGTGGCCGGGGCCGCGCTCAGCCGGTGTCGGCCAGGCCAAAGGTTTGGGCGAACCGGCGGAGAAAACCCGCCGTGGGCCGGTTGGCGGCAATGGGCCGGTGGATGACGTGGGAAGCGATCTCCTCGATGCACCGCGATGCAGTGGACGCCGGGAACTTGAGCAAGAAGGGCTGGGTCTGCATAACGGCCTGAGAGACATGGGGGTCGCGGAGGATGTATCCGAGGGCGTTCACATTGCACCCGAGGTACTGCTGGGCGATGCGCGTGAGGTTGGCGGTCACGGCGGCGGCCTGCTGGCGGCTGGACACCATGTTCACGACGAGGCGGAACACGGCGGAGTCGCGCTGGGCATGGATCGCCTTCACCATGGCGTAGGCATCAACGATGGCCGATGGCTCGGGCGTGGTCACCAAGATGATCTCATCGGCGGCCACGGCAAAGGAGACCGCGTTGCGGCCGATGCCCGCCATTGTGTCGACCACGATGAAATCGGCGTGTTCCTGGAGGGCGCGGAGGCCACTGAGGAGGTTCTGGCGCGCCGAAGGGCCGAGGTCCGCCATCTTCACCAAGCCCGAGCTTCCCGGCACGATCTCGACGCCGCCGGGGCCTTTGACGAGGATCTCCATCATGGACTTCTCGCCCTCGATGACGTGCTGGAGGTTGTACAGCGAGTTAAGCCCCATCAGTACCTCGACGTTCGCGAGGCCAAGGTCGGCATCGAGAATAATGGCGCGTTTTCTCTGAGCCGCCAAGGCGATGGCCAGGTTGACGCTCGTGGTCGACTTGCCGACCCCGCCTTTGCCGCTGGTCACGGCCAGCACGCGTCCGGACGGATGATTCTTTCGAACGAATTCACGCAGATTTTGAGCTTGATCGGTCACGGCTACCTAACTCCTCCACAACCCAATCGGCCACTTTGCCGGGACTCGCCAGTTCGATGTCGTTGGGAACATCCTGGCCCACGCTGAAGTAACTCAGCGGAAGCCCGCCGTCCGCGCACACCGTGAACAGGGAGCCATAGTGCCGAGTCTCATCCAGTTTGGTGAAGAACAACGATGTCGGACTCAAACGTCGAAAGCGCTCGACGATGGTGAGCAATTCATGAACCTGGGTGTTCGCGCTGAGGAGCAGAAGGACTTCATCGGGGCGCGCCGGTGCCAGGATCGCCTCAAGCTCCTCGAGCTGATCTGTGTTGAACTGGCTGCCCCCGGCCGTATCCACCAGGATCAGGTCATAATCTCGGAATTGCTGCATGGCCCGTCCCATCTCTTGGGGGCTATTGACCACCGTCATGGGGAGGCCGAGAATGTTGGCGTACACGCGCAGTTGCTCGGGCGCGGCGATCCGGTAGGTGTCCGAGGTCACGAGGGCGACACGCACGCGCTGCCGGATGGCGAATTCGGCGGCGAGCTTGGCGAGGTTGGTGGTCTTTCCCACGCCGGTGGCGCCCACGAGGGCCACGGTGCGTCGGATACCTGGAGTCAGGGTGATGCCCCCCGTTACGCCGACGCGCTTCTGTACCTCGATTCGCAACCGCTCGCGGAACACACGGCGATCACGGAGATAGGACTCATCCGTTCCCTGGACAACCCCGTTGATCAGCGCCGCGGCGATCTTGCGCGCGACACCGTGATCGACCAACGCCCGATAGTGATCGGCAAATTCGCGGAACGGCCCCGTGCTTGAGGTCTCCGCTACGAGGACGCGCAACATGTCGCTCATCTCCTGAACGCCCCGCCGCATCTCCTCGACGGGGTGTCCGGCATCCGCGACCGGGTTCTGCTCATGACCGCGCGGCGGAAACGGGACAACCGAGGCCGGGGCCCGGCCGTCCGGCGCCGGCGCGGTGGCGCCGGCCCGCATGCGCTCCTTCGCCTCTTCGATGACGCGCTGGAAGTAGGCACAGGTATCCGATACGGGCGGCTTGGCGGGAACGCCGTGCTGAGCATACTTGCGCTCGACCGCCGACGGCCTTCGCCTGACGGCGGTCTCCGGAGCGGGTTGGCGGGTGGCTTGAGCCGTCAGCTTGACGACCTTACGCCCGAGCAGGCCGAGGACCCCCCCCTCGGTCTCCTCGTGGGTGCTCAGCACGACCGCGTCCTCGCCCAACTCGGCCCGCATACACCGGTAGGCCTCGTCCAGCGTTCCGGCCTTATACGTGTGGAGTCGTTCTCCCATCCTAGGCGCTCACCTGCCCTTCGCTTTGCAGTTGTACTGCAGGGTCGATTTCGTTGTAGGACAAGCACGCCAGCTTCGGCAGCCGGCGCGCGACGATGCGTTTGAAGAACCTCCTCACCGGGGCCGAACAAAGGATAACGGGCTCTTGCCCGGCCAGGGCCAACGGATGGATCGCCTTCGCCGCGTTCTCCGAGATGGTATCCGCACGTTGCGGCTCGATGGGCACATACTCGGTGGACTCGGCCTGACGCACGGCATCGAGAATCTCTTCCTCGAGCTTCGGTTCCAGCGTGATCACGCGCAGCACGCCGTCCTCATCTTTGTAGGCGCCGCAGATCTCACGGGCGAGGACGTGCCGTGCGTACTCGGTGAGAATGTCGATATCCTTGGTGCGCGGCGCATAGTCGGCGAGCACTTCGAGGATGGGCGTCATGTTGCGTATGCTGACGCGCTCTCGGAGCAGATTGTGCAGGACTTTCTGCAGTTCCCCGAGCGTCAGGCGCGTTGGAAGCAGTTCCTCGACGACGCTCGGCGAGTGCTCCTTGACATGGTTGACGAGCGTTTGAACATCCTCGCGCGCGAGGAGTTCATCGGCATAGTCCAGCACGAGCTCGGTCAAGTGCGTCGCCAGCACGGCTGAAGGGTCGATCAGCGTGTACCCGGCACGTTCGGCGCGATCGCGATTCTCCCGGGACACCCACATGGCGTCCAGACCGAATGCAGGCTCCTTGGTCGAATGGCCCTCGATCTCCTCCTCGACCAGGCCCGGATTCATGGCCAGGAAATGGTCCGGCATGAGCTCGTAACGGGCGATCTCGGACTCGCGGAGGAGCACCCGGTACTCGTTCGGCCTCAGTCGCATGTTGTCGATCACGCGCACCACCGGAATCACGAATCCCATCTTGCTGGCCGTCTGCTGCCGGACGCTCTGGATCCGGCTCAACAGATCGCCGCCTTGCTTCGGATCGGCCATGGCAATAAGACCGTAGCCCAACTCGATTCGGAGCGGATCGACCCGAACCAGGACCTCCGTCGTCGGCGCAGCGGGCCGAGCCTTCTCTTCGTCCGCCGCGCGACGCTGGGCCTCCTCGACAGCCTTCTCGTGGGCCATGGCATGGCGCGCGCGATAGGCGATAGCCGCCAACAGGATGGCCACGGTCATGAACGGAAGTGCGGGAAGCCCGGGTACCAGGGCGAACAGGGCAAGCAATGCCGCGGCGACGCCGAGCGCTCGAGGATAGCGCGTGAGCTGCCGGACGAAATCGACGCCGAGGTTCGCCTCGGTGGCGGTGCGCGTCACGATCAGGCCGGCCGACGTCGAGAGGATGAGCGCCGGCACCTGCGAGACGAGACCGTCGCCGATGGTGAGGCGCGTATACACGCTGAACGCGTCGCTCACCGGCATCTCGAGCATCAACACGCCGATAACGAGTCCGCCGACGATATTGACAATGGTGATGATGATGCCGGCGATGGCGTCGCCACGAACGAACTTGGTCGCGCCGTCCATGGCGCCGTAGAAATCGGCTTCACGCTCGATGTTCTTTCGCCGCTCGCGTGCCTGCTCCTCCGAGATAAGTCCGGCGTTGAGATCCGCGTCCACGCCCATCTGCTTGCCCGGCATCGCATCCAAGGTGAACCGCGCGGCCACTTCGGAGATGCGTCCGGCGCCACGCGTGATGACGACGAACTGGATGATGACGAGGATGAGGAAGATCACGGCGCCGACGATAGGGCTCCCTTTTGTGACGAAAACGCCGAAGGCATCGATAACCCGGCCCGCATCGGCCTGCGAAAGAATCAAACGCGTCGACGCCACGTTCAGGCTGAGGCGAAAGAGGGTCAACATCAACAGCAACGACGGGAAGACGGCGAACTCGACGGCGCGCTGAAGGTAGATCGTCGCCAGCAAGACAACCACGGAGATCGAGATGCTGACGGTCAGCAGGATGTCGAGCAACCACGTGGGAACCGGGATCACGAGCACCAAGAGGATGCCGATGACGCACACGCCAAGCAGGACGTCCTGGTTATTCCCCAGCGAGAACGTCCGAGGCCGGGCCATCTGTTGTGCCATAGCCGCCACCTCAGATCCCCTCCAACGTGGTCATCCGCCGCGCAGGGACACTGTCCCGCGGCGCGCGGACACACGGCAGCAGTGCCGACTGCGCCTGGGCCGGCAGGCCCGGGCACGCGGCCCCTTTGGCCGTGCTCGGCGCCGTCGCGGATCGCCGGACGGTCTCCGGACGCGGCGTCCGGGCCGTTTTCCGGCTTTCGCGCAACAACCGCCGATGTCTTTCCGTCGCGCAACGCACTTGGCGTTCTCCTGCCGTTGGCGCCCATTCGCCCGGCAAGCCCCATGCGGCTTGCCGCATCAACCCGAAGACCTAAACGGCCTCACGCATCAACCGTCCAAACTGCTTGCGCTCGCGCCGCTTCTCGGCGCGCCGGTCAATCTCGTACACATAGGCCAGCACCTCGGCGATGGCTCGAAACAGATGCTCCGGCACCGGCTGATCGACTTCAATGGTGCGGTACAGCGCCCGGGCGAGCTCCGGCTTGTGCACGATCGGCACGCTATGCTCGATCGCGAGATTCCGGATCCGTTCCGCCAACAGCCGCGCGCCCTTCGCCACCACGACCGGCGCCGCCATGTTGGCCATGTCATACCGCAGGGCCACGGCATACGTCGTCGGGTTCGTGATCACCACGTCCGCCGTGGGCACTTGGCGCATCATCCGCTGCATGGCGATGTGCCGCTGGATCTGGCGCACCCGCGCCTTGATCCGCGGATCGCCCTCGAGCTCCTTGGCTTCCTGACGGGCTTCCTGTACCGTCATGCGAAGGTCTTGCCCGTGCTGCCAGTACTGATAGCCGTAGTCGAGAACGCCCAGAACCAACATGGCCAAGGCGATCCGCCACCAGATCAACACCGTGATCGCGCCGAGGGCCGGCACGAGCGTGAGGGGCGTGAGTTCCATCAGAATCGGCAGTTCGCTCAGCTTCGCGCGAAGCGTGAGCCACACAATGTAGCCGACCAGGATCAGTTTGAGGATGGACTTGACGAGCTCGATGAGCGAGCGCAACGTGACGAAACGCTGCATGCCCTGGATGGGATTAAGGCGCTCGAGCTTCGGCGTCAACGGCTTCGCGGTGAACAACACGCCCACCTGGAGCAGGTTGATCGTCAGGCCGCCAACGAGCATCACCAGCGCGAAAGGCAGCACGCACAGGCTCAGGCGCTGAACCGCCTCGATCGAGAGGGAACGCAGCAAGCCCGTTTCCGGCAAGAGACTATCGGCATTGCCGAAGAAGAATCGCCCCGACTCGACGAGATGGTCGAAGACATACGGGCCCAGAAACCGCATGGCAATAAGCGCCAAGAGCAGCGCGGCGCCCGAAGTCAGATCTTGACTTCGCGCGACGTTGCCTTCTTCCCGCGCGCGACGCTTCTTGTGCTGCGACGCCGGAATCGTTTTCTCGCCGCCGGACTGCTCGGGCATACGCCTAGCCTACTCCCCGTATCACCGTTTCCACGTCTTCGAACATTCGGTAGAACATGCCGTCAAGGACGCTCAGGTAAACATTGATAATCAACGCCACCACCAGAAGGCCCGTGGCGATGGTCAGCGGGAATCCGACGACGAACAAATGGATCTGCGGCACAACGCGGCCAAGCAAGCCCATCGTGATATAGGCCAATAGCATTGAGCCGGCTACGGGCGCCGCGATCATGAGTCCGTCGATGAACATAACCCGGCCCCAGCGCGTAATCTCGAGCATCAGCGCGCGACGGGCCACAAACCCGCCGATGGGGATCTGCTGGTAGGTGGACACCATGGCGCGAATCATGAGGTGGTGGCCGTAGGTCATTAACAGGTACAACACGGCGATGATGAAGAAGAAGAAGCCGAAGATCGGGAACTGCGTTTCCAAGGCCGGATTGAACACGTTCATCATGCCGAAACCGGTCTGCATGTCCATAACCTGGCCGCCTACTTGGATAGCCGCGAACACCAGCGTCATCACGAATCCCATGATCAGGCCGATGGCCACCTCGCCGACGGCCAACGCCGCGAACGGAATGGATTCCTCGGGCAGCGGCGTATCGAGGGCCGACAACGTCGGGGTGATCAACATCGCCGTCAAGGCCACTAGACCTATCTTCGCAATCAGCGGAAAATTGCTCGAACCCAGCACCGGCGCGGCCACGACCAGGCCGCCGAAGCGCACCATGACCAGCACAAATAGCTTCAGCGTCTCGATTTCAGGGATAACAAACCCTTCCATTCGTCACGCTCCCGCCTATCGCACCAAGGCATCGAACCCGCCGAACAACGGCTCCACGAACCGCATCAATACCGACGTCATCCACGGGAGAAACAACACAAAAGCCACCATCACCGCGATGATCTTCGGCACAAAGGTCAATGTGATTTCCTGAATCTGCGTAACCGATTGCAGTACACTGATTAACAGACCGACGACCATTCCCGACAACAGCATGGGCGACGCCGCCAGCAGCGTCGTGAGCATCGCGTCGCGCCCCAGGAACACAATGTCGTCAATCGTCATGGACACGCCCTCTCCGCTACGGCCCGACCGTTTAGCCCCATCCTTGGACGGTCCCATCCCTGCCGGCGGGCACAATACCACAATATATAGAGGTTGTCAACTCTATTAACAACTAGAAGTTGCGGCTTGTCGGGAGGGATATGGGGCGTTAGTATGAATTCACTTGACGTAGAGGCGAACTCTGAACTCTCCAACGAAGATCCGCACCAGGTCTGTCGAGCCGGATAATTCTGGACAAATGTGGACGAAGTGGACGCCCTGGGAGGTCCGATCGACCGGGATGCCTCGAGAGGGTATCGACAAATGCATCAGAGAAGCATCAACAAGAAGGAGGCAAGAGGGGTCTCAACGACATGAACGAAGAACGCACCGAGCCTAGCGTAGACAGCCCGCTTCAGCCCGTTTGATAGCGTCATTGAGATGGCGCAATGAGAAGGAATCCGATAGCCGACAGGTGGCGCGATATACGGCAAGTCACTTTTTCACGCACCGGCCAGGCGGCTTCGAGGCACGACACGCTCTTCGCGGAGCGTTCCCGATATCTCGAAGATCGCGGCGCGAACCTGCTCGGCATCGATGGCGACCGTGGCGTAGGAGGCTTGCTCTCCTCGGTTTGACGTGCCGCGAAGGTGGCCCGGATTGAGCCACAACGCGCGGCCCCGAAGCTCGATGGCGGCCCGATGGGTGTGGCCGACCAGGAGAATGGCGGCGGGCCGTTCGAGCAGGCGGAGGTCCTTGTCGGCGTGGGCGCAGGCGATGGTCAGCCCGTCGAGGTCCTCGATGCGGCGGTTCTCGACGCGGGGGTCGTGATACTCGGGACACCAGAGGCCGGGCACGAGGCGCATTACATGCCCGGCCTCGGCAAGCTCCTGCCCATCGGTGTAGTCATCGCCGAGATGGAAGATCAGGGATGCACCGTGGACCGCTTCGAGATCATCGGCGACGCGGTGCATCAACGCGCGACGGCCGTGCGTATCACTCATGACTCCGAGAACCATGTGGCAGTGCTTCCTTTCTGATGCGAGCGTGCGCTACTATGGCGGCTCGCGCGCGCGCAATCAACTCAGGCCGGGCGTTCAGTTGGGAGAAGGACGGTGTCGCAGCTTCGCATGGAAAAGGTCAACTTGGATGACGTGCCTGAGATTCCCATACCGGAAGGCTACACGTTGCGTGCGTTCGAGCCGGGCGAGGAGGCTGCGTTGGGCCGCGTCTACGCCGCCTCGAATCTCGGGACGGAGACGGCTGAGGCGGTGCAGCGGAACATCCTTGGGCATCCGTGTTACGTCCCCGGGCGCGTGTTGGTGGTCGAGCACGGCGGCGAACTGGTAGGTACGGCCGCCGCATGGGTGAAGGCCGAGGCGCCGGAGGCCGGCTATCTCCACATGGTCGGACTGCTTCCCGAGCACCGCGGCAAGCGCCTGGGTGCGATCCTCACCGTAGCGGCCATCCGGTACTCGCGCCGCGAGGGATTCGCGCGTCACATCCTCGACACCGACGATTGGCGCGAGCCGGCCATTCGATTGTATGTTGGACTGGGCTATGACGCGGTGTATACCGACGAGACCCATCCGGGCCGCTGGCAGGCCCTCGCGGAGAAGCTGGGATGTCCTGAGATCCTTGCCCGCGCCCGCGATGCGAGGTCCACGTCCGCCTAGGCCGGCAGGTCCAATGCGTTCAGCGCCTTCTTGATGCGCTCAGTAACCACCTGGAGTGTCTTGAGGCGGGCGAAGAGCTTGTCGTTCGCTTCGACGATGGTCCAGGGCGCATGCACGGTGGATGTCTGCTCGATCATGTCCGAAACGGCGATCCAGTAGTCGTTCCACCGTTCCCGATTGCGCCAATCCTCGTCGGTGATCTTCCACTGCTTGTACGGCGACTGCTCGCGATCCTTGAAGCGCCGAAGCTGCTCCTGCTTCGAGATATGCAGCCAGAACTTGACGACGACCATGCCGAACTCGGAGAGTTGTGCCTCGAACTCGTTGATCTCGCGATAGGCCCGCATCCAATCCCGAGGTTGGGCGAATTCCTCGATGCGTTCGACGAGGACGCGGCCGTACCAACTCCGATCGAAGATCGTGATGTGACCCGCCTTCGGCAACGCCCGCCAGAACCGCCAGAGGTAGTGGTGTGTCTTCTCCTCGCCTTCCGGCGCCGCTACCGGAACCACCTCGTACCCGCGCGGATCAAGCTCGCGCGTCAGCCGACGGATGTTCCCTCCCTTCCCGGCGGCATCCCAGCCTTCATAGACGATCACCACCGGCACCCGGCGCACGTAGCAGCGGTGCTGGAGACGCCGCAACTCGCCCTGCAGCTTCGGCAACTCCTTATCGTACGTTTCGGGGGGCGTGGCCAGGGTAAGGTCTACGCGGTCCAGCGGGCTCGTGCGGCGCGAAGCCGGCTTGGGCGCGCTCGGCTTGCCGCAGCGGGCCGCCTGGGCCGCGTTCTCGAACGCCAGGGAGAGCGTCTCCGCAACCTTCACCAGGGCGAACCGCTCGTCGGTCGCCGGCACGATAGTCCACGGCGCGTGCGAGGTCGACGTCTCGCGCAGCATGTCCTCTGAGGCTTCGTAGTACGCCTCGTAGTGCTTGTGACGCCGCCGCTCTTCTTTCCCCACCTTCCACGCGAAGGCCGGATCTTCCCGCATTTGCTTGAACCGTCGGGCCTGTTCTTTCTTCGAGATATGCAGGAAGAGCTTGACGATGACCATGCCCTCGTCGGTCAACTGGTGCTCGAGTACGCGGATTCGTTCGTACGCGGCGCGCAATCGCTCGGTCGGTCCGCCATTCTCCACGCGTTCGCTCAGTACCTGTCGGTACCAACTGTGGTTGAAGATGGCCATGGTGCCCTGCGCCGGGAGCAGGAGCCAGAAGATGCGCATCGGAGGACGCATCCGCTCCTCGTCCGTGGTCCCTTTGATGTTGTGGACCTTGAATCCGCGCGGATCCAGGGGCTGCAGCAATCGCCCCAAGACGGAGCCCTTTCCGGCCGCGTCCCACCCTTCGAACACCACCAGGGACGGAATCCCGGCGTCGCGCAACTCGCGTTGCAGCTCGGGTAGGCGAAGGTCGAGTCGCTCGAGGGCCTCCTTATACTCGGACTTGGACAGTTTTGCCTTCAGGTCGATCGTCTCAAGCATTTCGTATGCTCTCCATTTCCGAGAATGGCCGAGGGATTCTCACTTCAGGGAAGTCGCCACGGCGACGGCATCGGCAGGACACGGCACAAGGACGCCCTCCGCCGCACGCGGCAGCGAGGCATCCGTTGGCTCCGGAAATCCCGCCGCGTCGCTCGGGGCACCCTCGCGCGCATAGACGTAGCGCCGGAACGGCGACGCCGCGGCGTCCAGGCCCGTCACGCGCACCGCAACGGCCGCATCGCCTCGGTTGACGACGCACACGCTCCAGCCGCCCGCGGATCCCGGCACGTGCGCGATCAGAATCCGCACATCGTCGGGTTGGTTCGCGACACGGTAGATCACCGAACCACCGGGGAAGTACCGGGCAAGAAGCGCCCAGGGATAGAACCAAGGGCGGAGAGGCATGCCTTGGGGCTTGTTGCCCCACATGCCCCACGCGAAACCCGGATGGCAGTTGTCGTCCAACATCCAGGCCGACACGGCCGCGCTGCCCGCGCGCGCCGCTTGCACCGCGTAGTCCGCCATGAACATGCCGTACATGTACTCGCCGATATGGGGACTGGATGCCGGGTGCTGGGCATCATCGTTGAGGCCGGCCTCGCCCACCATGCACGGCTTGGTTCGACCATTCGGATCGTTCGCCCGCGCGTAGTCCCACTGGGCTTTCCAGTAGTCCTCGAGTTGGCCGTCGCGCACGCGGCGGCCCGAGGCATACCGGTGAATATCGTAGACGCCAAAGACATCGGCAAGTTCATCGACGGCGCGGCGATGCCACGACTCGTTCGTGCCGTCCTGCGACGTGTCGGAGCCGACGAAGGTTAGCCGCTTATCGAGTCCGCGCGCGGCAAGCTCGGCGGCCACCTGCCTGACGCCCCGCTTCCACTTCTCCCAGTCGCCCACCTCCCAGTTTGGCTCATTCGTCAGGATGAAGTAGCGAATGCAGGTGTAGCCCTTTGTTTCGAGGAGATGATCGAGGTACGTGCCGATGACCTTGGCATACTCGGGATCGTCGACGCCGCCGATGCCGGGGCCGGTGGTCCATTCCTTCTCCGCACCCCAATCGGTGAGAAACACCGTTGTGCCGACCTGCTGACATACGTCCAACTGCCGGTAGAGCGCGTTCATCCCCGCCGTGGCCCATTCGAAGCGCCCCTCTCCGAAGTAGCACCACTTCGTCAGCATCATCACGCGGGCCATGGGCAGTCTCATCCATCGAACGCGGCGCGCGACGGTTTCGAATTCCTCATCGCTTACCGCGTAGTCCACGTAGCCGGCCGAATCCCATTGCGCGCCGAAACCGATGAATCGATCGCACACGATGTCGTCGCTCGAAATTGCCACCACGAGATCGGTCATTTCACCCCCGTATCCGACGCCTGGGCCGAGAAGCGCAAGCGTGAACACCCACCGCATCCGCTCGATTCGCCATCTGCCGCCCACGGTTGTCCTCCCGTCGTTCCCGACCCGAGGTCGCCTTGTTTTGCCATGGGCATTCTCGCATGTGCGCGCCGGAAAACCAAGCGTTTCGGCTTGGATTCAGTCTGTCTATGATGCAGGGACGAAGCCCGCATGACCATCCCGGCCGGAACGCCCGGGGAAACCGTTGTTGTGGGGCGTGCATCTCATCGGCATGGTCCCATCGATCACGTTGCCTGTGCGTCGATTCGAGGCCCGGCGCAGGGGCGGCGTCGAGTCCTGCGCCGATGCGATGCACGCGGAAATCCGGCGTGCGCCGAAATCGCAGCAAGATCGCAGGAGGGGCAAAAGCCTTTTCGGCCGCGTTCGGCCTACGGTGGCTCCGGCGATCCTCGAGAACCGGATCGCAAAGGAGGCTTCTCATGAACGATCCCCTGCGAAGAAGAGATGACTGCGGCCCTCGAAGCCAATCCAGTCGTCACGCCGTGTATGTGCGGCCGGTTGTGCTCGAGCGCTTGTCTACGGCACGCGCCGCGTGGTACGAAACGCCGGAGGAGGTCGCCGCCGGACTCGAGTGGGGACGTCACAAGCGGTGTTTGCTCCATTGGATTCGGCAGCAGATGGAGAACCAGCTATCGGATTTCGAACGCGAATGCGTTGAGCTGTATTTCTTCGAGACCAACACCTACCGAGAGGTTGCCGATCTCCTTGACGTCAATGTTTCGTCGGCGCACCGGGCCATCGCGCGCGGCCTGCGCAAGCTCCGCGCAGCCGCCGCCGAGGAGGGAGTGGAACTGGATACGCCCCTCAAGCAGGGGCGCGCCCGGCACCCGCGTTTCACTCGGCGCAAAACTGCCCGGAAGACGTGAACACGGTCTCACGGTAGTAGTCGCCTTGGTCGATGCGCACACCGGGCAACACCACGCACCGTTCCAGCGTCATCGCGTGGGCGATTTCGGCGCCCGGCCCGAGGACCGTGTCGACGAGGCGGGTGCCGTCGGCAATCGAGCAAGCCTCGCCCACCAGCGACGTTCGGCCTTGCTGATGGAGCCGGTGGACGCAGCAGTCGATGAGATCACCGATGTAGGTGATGTTCACGGCCCAGTCCGTAACGTCGGCCGTCCTGACCGGATACTCGTAATCGACGAGGATCTGGATCGAGTCCGTGAGCTCATACTCGTCGCGCATGGCCGTTCGCGGCGTTCGCCGAATCGCGTCAAAAATCCGCGAGTCGAACAGGTAGAGCCCGATACACCGGAGCAGGCTGGGGACGTGCCTCGGTTTCTCGATGATCCGGCGCACGGTTCCGTCCTCGCTCAACACGACGGACGCGCTGAGCTGAACGATGGCGGGATCGGTCTCCATCCTCACGGCCAACACCGCCGAGGCGTCCTTCTCCTCGAACACGTCGAACATCGGATCCAATCCGGCACTGTCGAAGAAGATATCGCCGAGCATGAGGAGGAACGGGCGATCGATGTGCCGCTCGAGTTGGCCGACAGCATGGGCGAGTCCGAGCCGTTTCTCCTGCTCGACATACCGGATATGCACGCCGAACGCGGAGCCGTCGCCAAGATGCTGCGTGACCCGATGGCCGAGGTGGCCGATCACGACGATGACGTCCTCGATGCCGAGGCGGCGCATCTCCTCGAGTTGATACACCAACAGCGGCTTGTTGCAGATCGGCGCGATGGGTTTTGGCACCGCATCGCCGAAGGGGCCCATCCGCGAACCGTGACCCGCCGCGAGAATCACGCCTTGGTACTTGCCGTGCGCCATCGGAACATGCTCCTTGGGTTACGCTTGCGCTTGCCGCATTGTGGCCAACCCGCGGTCCGGACTGCAACTACCGCCCGCGCCGGACTTGCGATAGGCCGCCCAACCGGCACAAAATGCACGCGCGTATGATACCTCGCGGCGCGAAACGAAAGGAGACGCCGATATGGATAAGTCCGCCGAAACGCGGTTTCCGGTGCACGAGCTGATTCGCCGCCGCTGGAGTCCGGTCACGTACAGCGACCGGCCCGTCGCGCTCGCCGATCTCGGCAGCCTTTTCGAGGCGGCGCGGTGGGCGGCCTCGTGCTACAACGACCAGCCGTGGCGGTTCCTCGTGGCGTCGAAGGAGCACGAGGCCGAATACCGGCGCATGCTCGGGTGCCTGGTCGAGAAGAACCAGGCGTGGGCGGCCTCGGCGCCGGTGCTCATTTTGGCCGTGGCCAGCGTGCGTTTCGAGTTCAACGGCCGGGAGAATCGCTGGGCGCGGCACGACATCGGCATGGCCGTCATGAGCCTTCTACTCGAGGCCGCCGATCTCGGCCTGCACGCCCATGCCATGGCCGGATTCGACCCGGACCGCGCGCGCGAAACCTTCGGCATTCCGGAGGGCTTCGAGCCCGTCACGGCCATTGCGGCCGGCTACCTCGGTGACGTGGCCGCGGCCCCCGAGGCACAACGCCAACGCGATGAAACGCCGCGCAGCCGCCGTCCGCTCGAGTCGATCGTTTTCGCCGGCCAATGGGGCAACACCGCGGACTTCGTGAAATGAGGAATGTGTCATCAGCCTTGCGTAAGGAAAGGAGCACCATGCGTTCACGGATCCTGCTTGCGGGAATGGCGATTCTGGCCGCAGCAACGGCCGTTCCGGCCCTGGGAGAATCCAACGTGTTGAGAATCGACAACGGCACCCTCAGCGTCGCGTACGACACCAACATGGAGACCTTCGAGCTGTTTCAGGGCGAGCGCCGGTTCGCCTCGGGCGCGCGATTCAACAGCGGTTCCGAGGTCGCCGTGCGCGTCATCGATGTCGATGACGCCCTCGGTAAAGGACAGGCCATCGAGGAGAAGGATGTCGGTGGGCAAACGAACTGGCTCGTTCTGTACGAGGGCCTGCCTTTCGTATGCGTCAAGATCGCCTTCACGAATACGTGGGAGGATGCCATTTCCATCAATGAGCTCGAGCCGGTGGCGCTCTCGATGGACCTCGGCGCGCCGCCCGAGCAGTGCCGTGTGCTCGGCTGCGATGAACTCACTCCCGCGACCGAGGCGCGCACAAGCTACACGTTCCTCGCCGCCGCGAACGTGTCGGACCGTTCGGGCTTCGTGTGCGGTTGGCTCACGCACGAGCGCGGCTCGGGCATTGTGCAGTCCGAGGTCATCGATGGGAAGATCCAGGTCGTCGGCGACACGACCTATGGCGGCAAGCTGAACATCCCGGCGGCCAAGACCGCCGACGGCGAGATCCTAGCCATCGGGTACTTCGACGACGCGCTCGATGGTCTCGAGGCCTACGCCGATGCCATTGCTAAGGCCAACGATATCCACCTGCCACCGGCGCCCTCCGGCTACTGCACGTGGTATCATGCCGGCGCCCTCGACGAAGGACGCATGGCCGAGCTCGCTGCGTTCTGCCAGGCCGAGCTGCGCGATTTCGGCTTCGAGTTCCTCCAGATCGATGACCGCTGGCAGCAGAGCAACCGCGACTTCACCACCCACAAAGCCGATGGCCCGTATCCTTCCGGCATGAAGGCCACCGCCGACGCCGTCACGGCCGCCGGACTTCGGGCCGGCCTGTGGCTGACGCCTTTCGGCTGGGATCGCAACGCCCCGGCCCTCGCCGATCATCAGGACTGGTTCGTCCACCGCGAGGACGGTTCGGTCTACGCTGTGGAATGGGGCGGCGATTGCCTCGACATGAGCCATCCCGACGCGCGCGCGTTCCTCAGCGACGTCATTGGCCGTACGACACGCGCCTGGGGCTACCGCTACCTGAAAATCGACGGTCTGTGGGCCGGCATGGCCGTTACGCTGCTCTATCCGGAACCCGATTACCGCGAGGACGGGCTCGGCGATGCCGTATTCCACGATGCCGCCAAAACCAACGTCGAGGCGTACCGCGACGGCCTCAAGCTCGTGCGCGAGGCGGCCGGCGACGACGTTTTCCTCCTCGGCTGCAACATTGCCCAGAACATGCGCACCCTGGGCGCCTCCATCGGTCTCCTCGACGGCATGCGCGTCGGCCGCGATATTGGCCCCAACCTCGATCAGATCCTGCCCTGTGCCCAGATGGGTTCCAGGCTCTACTTTCTCAATGGCAAGGTGTGGCACAACGATCCCGACTGCCTCATGCTGCGCCCCCCTCTCACCCTCGACCAGGCCCGCGCCTGGGGCACCTGGATCGCCATCGCCGGCCAGATGAACGTCGTCAGCGAGTGGTTACCCGGCCTCCCGCCCGAGCGCCTCGATATCGTCAAGCGGACCATGCCGAACCACGGCCTCCGGGCGCGTCCCCTCGACCTCTTCGATAACGACCTGCCCGCCGTATGGCACCTGCCCGTCCACCGCGCCGGACTCGAATGGCACGTCATCGGCTTATTCAACTGGAGCAAGCAAGACGCGATGGACGTCTCGCTCGACTTGGCGCGGATCGGCCTCGCCGGCGTCCCATGCACCGGTTTCGACTTCTGGGAGGACGAGTTCCTCGCCGACGTGTCCGCCAGTCTCGATCTCCGAATCCCGCCCGGCTCGAGCAAAGCCATCGCCTTGCACCGGCGCGTCGACCGCCCGCAACTCGTCGGCACCTCCCGTCACGTGACGCAAGGCGCCGTTGACCTCGTCTCCGTCGAGTGGGACGAGGGCGCCGCCGAACTCCGAGGCGTATCGCGCGTCGTCGCCAATGATCCCTACGAACTCCGCATCGCCAAAGCAGCCCCGTGGCGCGTCACCTCGGCCAAGGCCTCGGGCACTATCGAGCCCCTCGACCTCGACCAACGCGAGAAGTCTGCCCGTGTGATCATCCAGAGCGACAAGACCCGCGAGGTGGCCTGGCGCCTCCGATTTGAGAAGTAGGCGTGCGACGCCAGTGTGTGGCCACCGAATCCATTCCCCCGATGCCGTTGGCGCGCGATGACGCCTGGGCTTGACAAGGCTGAACCGAAATGTCAGAATCCATACTAGCATAAATTGCAGTCTAGCGGAGTTGATCGCGCGTTGTGGATGGCCGCGACTGGCAATCGCACGCGATTGCTGAAGACCGTCGGTTGACGGTCGCGACCTACCCGAATCTCCGCGTTCGATTTGAAGATGGAGTTGCTCTGACCGGGGCCTTCCGTGGGGTTCCGGCGTGCCGCCTGGAGAACAAGGGAACGGGGACAAGCTATGAAGATGTTCGATGTTGCGCGGAGTCTGCTCGTCGGTATGTTGGGTACGTTTGCGTTTCCGGCCCTTGTGCTGGCGCAGCTGGGGGAACTGGATCACACCTTTGGGACACACGGCGTTGTGCTGACGAGTTTCACCGCCACGGACGAGGGGGACAGTCCGTCGGCCATCGCGTTCTATCCGGCCTCGTCGACCTATGCCGGCAGGTTTGTCGTCGCCGGCACCACGGAGGATTTGGTCGAGGGCGAGGACCAGTTCGTTGTGGCCCGGTACAACGCCGATGGTTCGCTGGACACCACCTTCAACAGTACCGGCTATCGAACCGTGAGCTTCGGCACGTATTTCGATCGATGCACCGGCGTAGCGATCCAGTCCGACGACAAAGTGGTCCTCGTTGGCACATACAACGGTTACGATGGGGTGAACTCCTCGACCAACCGGTCCGACCTCGCCATTGCCCGGATCAACGCGAATGGTTCGATGGACACCACGTTCAGCGGCGATGGCAAGTTGACGCAGCAGATCGGGAGCACGTATTCGGACTGGTTCGGCGTGGTGGTGCAGAAGGACGGTAACATCCTTGTTGGCGGCCGATCGGGCGGCTACGACTGCACCATCGTCAAGGTTACTGCGGCAGGGGCCTATCAGACGCATTGGACCTATAGCCTGGCCAGCGGCAGCGATTTCGAGAGCATCTCGCGCATGGTGCTTGACGACGGTCCGTCCGGCTCACAGAACATCTACGCGACCGGCTACGCCAAGAGCGGGACCGACAACCGCATGATGGCCATGAAGATCAACAGCAGCGGCACGAAGCAGTGGCACAACATCATCACGCTCAACGGCGATGGCGGCGGCGGTGACGGCATCGCGCTCTACGACTACGGCAGCAACGGTTCGACCGAGGTCGTCGTCGGTGGCGACGCCGATGCGGGCGACGACCGCCACTTCGCGGTGGCCGTTCTCAATAGCTCCGACGGCTCGTTCTACACGAGTTTCAGCAGCGATGGCAAGGCAACCGTGAACATCAACGACTGGGATCAGGGCTGCAACGTGGCGGTGCAGACGGACGGCAAGATCATCGTGGGGAATTACGCTGATGGGGAGTTCGGGTTTGCGCGCTTCAACACGAACGGAAGTCTCGACACGACGTTCGGCAGCGGCGACGGGATCGCGACGGCGACCACGGGAGGATGGGAGTATCCGACGGACTTCGCCCTGGATAACCAGGGGCGGCTCGTCGCCGTTGGCATGAGCGAGGCCGCCGCGGATCGCGACTTCGCCGTGCTCCGGTTCCACAACGCCGACAAGGCCATGGAATACCTCCGGAACGATATCCATCAGGTGACAGGCGAGGTCTTCCGGGACACGACGGTGGCAATTCTGGACGCCCAGGTCTGTGTAGACGGCGCCCTCTCGCCGTTGACCGCCACCTCGTTCACGTTCAACACGACCGGTTCGACGAATCCCTCGACGGACATCGCCTCGGCGAAGCTCTTTTACACCGGCACAACCAACGCGTTTTCCGAGACGGGCCAGTTCGGCTCGACCATCAACAATCCAAGCGGCACCATGACGTTTACGGGAACGCAGACGCTCGCCCACGGCGATAACCATTTCTGGCTGGCCTACACGATCCGCTCGTCGGCGACCTACGGCAACGTCGTCGACGCGCAGTGTACCTCGCTCACGGCGGCCGGATCCGCGCGCACGCCGAATCCGACTTCGCCCAGTGGGAACCGCACGGTCATGGCCGCCTACTACCCGGCAATATCGGGAGACAATTCGTACAACGAGACGATCACGAACCTGACCTTCGCCGGCATCAACAAAACCACCGGCGCCGAAACGGGCGGCTACGGCGACTACACGGCCTACGTGGCGTCGGTCGACGCCGGATCGGGCTACACACTGTCCTGCACCGCCAACGGCGACTGGCCAACCTATCCCGACTACATACGGGCATGGATTGACTGGAATCATAACTACAGCTTCGACGATCCCGGCGAGAGCTACGACATCGCCAGTAGCATCACGTCCTCAGGACCTTACAGCATAACGGTGAACGTCCCGGGGGACGCGGTCGCCGGAAACACCCGGCTGCGTATCGCTATCTCGGATGGCTGGCCGCCCAACCAAGGCAACATCGGCTACGGCGAAGCGGAGGACTACACCGTCAGCGTTACCGGGGCCAACAACGCGCCGGTGATCACGCAAGGCGCCGGGCCGCTCTCGGTGACCATGTCCGAGGACGGCGCGCCAACGCCGTGGAGCGCACCGACCTTGGGCGCTACCGATGCCGATCCGGGTGATACGCTGACGTGGAGTGTATCGAGCGCAGCCTCGCACGGCACCGCCACGGTGTCCGGCACCGGCGCGTCACCGACAACCTTCACCTACGCGCCAACCGCCAATTGGAGCGGCTCGGACAGCTTCACGGTGCGCGTCTCCGACGGAACCGACGCCGACACCATTGTCGTAAACGTCACGGTCCAGGCGGTGAACGATCCGCCCGTGATCACCCAGGGCGCCGGGCCGCTCTCGGTGACCATGTCCGAGGACGGCGCCCCCACGGCGTGGAGCGCGCCAACCTTAGGCGCTACGGATGCCGACGCGGGCGCCACACTGACGTGGAGTGTATCCAGTCCGGCCTCGCACGGCACTGCCACGGTGTCCGGTACCGGCACGTCGCCGACAACCTTCACCTACGCGCCAACCGCCAACTGGAACGGCGGCGACAGTTTCACGGTGCAAGTGAGCGACGGCAACGGTGGTACCGACACAATCGTGGTGAACGTTACTGTCCAAGCGGTGAACGATCCGCCCGTGATCACGCAAGGCGCCGGGCCGCTCTCGGTGACCATGTCCGAGGACGGCGCCCCCACGGCGTGGAGCGCGCCAACCTTAGGCGCTACGGATGCCGACGCGGGCGCCACACTGACGTGGAGTGTATCCAGTCCGGCCTCGCACGGCACTGCCACGGTGTCCGGTACCGGCACGTCGCCGACAACCTTCACCTACGCGCCAACCGCCAACTGGAACGGCGGCGACAGCTTCACGATTCAGGTGTCGGACACCACGGGTACGGATACCATCACGGTGAATGTGACGGTGGGAGCCGTGAACGATCCGCCAACGATTACAGGCCAGGGCGCGCTGACAACGCCCGAGGAGACGGCGCTGACCATCACGCTCGATGACCTGACGGTCACCGACGTGGACAACACGTATCCCGCCGACTTCACGTTGAGCGTGGCCGACGGCACGAACTACACGCGGCTGGGCAACGAGATCACGCCGGCGGACGATTTCAACGGCGACCTCACCGTGCCGGTGACCGTCAACGATGGCACCGACGACAGCGCCAGCTTCGACCTCACCGTGACGGTAACGGCCGTGAACGATCCGCCAACGATTACAGGCCAGGGCGCGCTGACAACGCCCGAGG
>DAIPKA010000052.1:45397-50238 GCA_036769985.1 Candidatus Hydrogenedentota bacterium
GACAGCGCCAGCTTCGACCTCACCGTGACGGTAACGGCCGTGAACGATCCGCCAATCGTCGAGACGAATACCGGAGCCACCGTTGACGAAGGCGGCACGGTCGCCATCGACAGTACAATGCTTGACGCGGGCGATCCGGACGACAGCGGTGTTGGACTGACCTATACGGTAACGGATGGGCCATTCAGCGGCCGGATCGAGTTGACCGGAGATCCCGGCGTGGCCATTACCGCTTTCACGCAAGGCGACGTGGACAACAGCCTGGTTGAGTACGTCCACGATGGCGGTGAAGAGGCCACCGACGGCTTCGATTTCTCGCTGGCCGATGGCGGCGAGGACGGCACGTTGCCGGCAACAGGCACCTTCGACATCACTGTGACCCCGCAGAACGATGCGCCGGAACTGGATGCCATCGGCAACCGAGAGGTGGATGAAGGCGCATTACTTGAGTTCACCGTGATCGCGAGCGACGCCGAAGACGACGGTCTCGACTTCACCGCGAACCACTTGCCTTCGGGCGCAAACTTCGACCCGCTTTCGCGAACCTTCCGATGGACGCCTGGCTTCGACGACGCCGGCGAGTATCCAGGCGTCGAGTTTACGGTAACGGACGATGGCGCGCCGCCGCAGAGCGACAGCGAATCCATCACGATTACCGTCAACGAAGCGGGCGATCCCAGGACCTTCAGGCTCGACTCGCCGAACGGCGGCGAGGAGTGGACGAAGGGCATGGTCCAGGTGATCCGCTGGACGGATACCGATGCGGCGACGGATCCCTACGTCCGGCTAGCGCTGCATCTCGGCGACGACAGCTTCATCGAGTGGATCATTCGGCAGACGGAGAATGACGGCGAGTACCGCTGGATTGTGCCGGATTACATCCCCGCCGGCACGAACTACCGGATCCGCGTGCAGTCGTACACCGACGACTACGTCCGCGACTACACGGACGGCGTCTTCACGATCCACGAGGGCCAGCCACTGACCGTCACCTCGCCCAACGGCGGTGAGGAATGGACCGCCGGCGACACGCAGACGATTACATGGACGAGCATCAGCGGTGGCAAGAACGCGGACAAGCCGGTCCCTGCCGATATGGGCGTCGGCGACTGGGTGCGCATCGGCTTGCATCGCGGCATGGACTTTGTCGCGTGGCTTGCTCTGAAGACGGAGAACGACGGAGTCTTCGAGTACGTCGTGCCGGCTGACTTCGAGCCGGGCGAGAACTACCGGATTCGCGTCCAGTCCTACGACAACGCGTCGATACGCGATCTCAGCGACGCCTTCTTCGCGATCCTCGAGCGACCGTTGTTGCTTCGCGCGCCGAACGGAGGTGAGGAATGGGCGAAGGGCGAGGCGTATCCCGTCACGTGGACCGGTACGGACGCGGCGGGCGACTACGTCCGGATCGGCGTGATTCGGGGCGGTGTGTTTGTCCGTTGGCTTGTGCGCCAGACCGAGAACGACGGCGCGTGGCAATGGGCCATTCCCGCAGATGCCGAAGCCGCCGCGGACTACGCGATACGTGTCCAGTCCTACGACGATCCGTTGATACGCGACGACAGTGACAATACGTTCTCGATCGTCGATCTGCCACCCATCGTCGTCACGAATCCGACAAGCGGCGCCAACTGGGGCCCCGGCATGCTCTTCGAGATCCGGTGGACATGCCATTCGCCGGACGTCGGCGACTCGGTGCGGATCGGCCTGCATCAGGGCGCCACATTCATCGAGTGGCTCACGCGCGATACCGAAAATGACGGCTCGTGGCGCTGGCGTCTCCCGATCGACACGCCCTTGGCGGCCAACTACCGGATCCGTGTCCAGTCGAACCTGAACACGTCCCTTCGCGGATTGTCGGAGGGCGGCTTCAACATCACCGATCTGGCGACAGGCAGCATCACGATCTCTCAGCCCGCCTATGGCGCCGAGTGGCCGCGTGGTCTTGGCCACGTTATCGAGTGGACGTCGACGGGCGTCGGTGGCAACGTACGCATCTGGCTCGATCACGGCGGAGATCGGACCGTGCTGGTGAGCGCCGTCGACGTGTTGGCCGGAAGCTGGACCTGGGATATCCCAGCGGATCTCGCCGTGGACACCAACTACAAGCTGAAACTGCTCTCGATGGAAAACTGGAACGTCTATGGCTGGAGCAAGACCTTCTCGATTGTCGGGCCGTAGCCTTGGCGGCCGGGGAACTGTAGTAGAGGCCCAGATTGCCGCGTCGCTCGATGACTCGCTCCTCGCAATCACGAAGGGCGGCCGGTTCTTCGTGTCATTGCGAGGAGGCCGATAGGCCGACGAGGCAATTCTCGTGCGTTAGCTGGCCTCTGCCGCCGGCAGGTAGAGTCTGGTGCTGGCGGCATGTGGCTCAGGTGGGGTGCCGATGCGAACAAGGATCCTCGTTCTCTTGCTTGCGGCGTGGTCGGTCGGCGCAACGGAATTCTACGTGGCCGTAGACGGTGACGACGCGAATCCGGGCACGCCGGCTCAGCCGTTCGCCACGATGGAGGCCGCGCGCGACGCCATCCGTGCGCTCAAGCCGGCCGGGCCGCTGGCGGCGCCGGTCACGGTCTACGTGCGCGGTGGCGTATACCCGCGAGCCGTTTCCTTCGTACTGACGGCGGAGGATTCCGGAACCGCCGTAGCGCCGATCACCTATTGTGCCTACGGCGACGAAACGGCGCGTCTCGTCGGCGGCGAGATGTTGGACCCGGAGTGGTTTCTTCCCGTGGACGATACGACGATCCTCGATCGCCTGGATCCCGCCGTGCGCGATGCCGTGCGCCAGGTGGATCTGATAGCCCACGGCATTACCGCGTTCGGCGAGCTTGCCGGCCTCGCCGGCGGCCTGGCGATCTTCCACAAGGGCCAACGCCTTCCCCTCGCACGGTGGCCCGACGCAGGTTGGGCCGAAGCACGCAGCGCTAGCACGGTTGACCTCGATTGCGAGGCCGCGGAACGCATGGCCCGCGGGCACCGGCTCGGCCCGGTCGCCGCGTTTCGATACGAGGGCGCCGCGCCCCGCAGCCCGTACCGCCTCGATGAGGTGTGGCTGCGCGGCATCTGGCAGCAGGAATACTGGTTCGAGGCCTGGCATCCTGCCGGCTTCGACCGCGAGGCGTGCCGGATAGCCATGCCCTTCGACCTCTTCCCTGCGCTGAGCAACTGGCGTCGATTCTACATTGCGAATGCCCTCGAGGAGTTGACGACGCCCGGTGAATGGTTCCTCGACCGCGCGCACGGCGTGCTCTACGTGCTGCCGCCCGAGGACTCAGGCGCGTCGCCGGACTACTGCGTCTCAATGCTCGGGGACACGATGATCGCGATCTCGGACTGCCGCAACGTCACGATCCGTGGCCTTGTACTCGAGACCATGCGGGGCCAAGCCCTCTCCATATCCGGCGGGCGCGACACACGCATCGCCGGCTGTGTCATCCGAGGCGCGCGGCAGGCGGCGTCGGTGTCCGGCACGCACAATGGCGTGGACGGATGCGACATCTACGATCTCGAGGGCATGGGCATCCTCCTCAGTGGCGGCGACCGCAAGACACTCGCCCCCGGCGGGCTGTATGCCGTAAATAACCATATCCACGACTACGCGCAGCTCCTCAAGAACTGGCAGCCGGCCATCAGAGTCCAGGGCGTGGGCCAGCGCGTCGCGCACAACCGGATCCATCACGCGCCGCAGTACGGCATCTCGTACGAAGGCAACGACCACGTGTTCGAGTTCAACGAGTTGCACGATCTCGATCTCGAGATGAGCGACGTCGGCGTTATCGGATGCGGCACCGACTGGACCTGCCGCGGCAACGTGATCCGACACAACTTCATCCACGATATCCCGGAACGGCCTTATCCCGGCGTTGTGTCCGTATACTTCGACAACTGCGCGAGTTCCGGCGAGACCTACGGCAATGTGTTCTACCGCATGACCAAAGCCATCCTCATCGGCGGCGGCCGCGATCATGTCATCCACAACAACGTGTTCATCGAATGCGAGACACCGGTATCGCTCGACAATCGCGGCCTGCGGTGGGGCCATTTTCAGCCGGGAGGCCCCATGTACGCGGACCTCGACGAAGTCGACCACGACGGGCCGCCCTGGAGCTCGCGCTATCCCGAACTCGCCCGCATTCTCAACGAGTGTCCCCAGGCGCCCCTCGGCAACGTGCTCGTGCGCAACGTCTCCGTACGGAGCGGATGGACGAATCCCGAAGAGGTCTGCCGCCGCACCTTCGCCAAGAACATCGATACGCCCTACCTGCAGGTCGAAGACAACTTCGTGACGGACCAGGATCCTGGATTCGTCGATGTGGCGGCCATGAACTTCGCCTTGCGCGACGACTCGGTGGTGTACAAAGCCATCCCGGGTTTCAGGCCGATTCCCTTTGATCGGATTGGTCTCTATCCTGACCCATGCCGCGCCCGACGGCCGTAACGCGGAGAACGTGGACCCCTGGCGCCGCCTGACCGACACGCGGAATGCGCGTCACTCCTCCGTCGCCGCCGCCCCCGCGCCCAGCTCCTCCAAGACCCCCGTGATTTCCGCCCTTAGGTTCGGACGATCCCCGATAGGCTCCAGGGAGCGTTCGAGCATCGGCCGCGCCTCGTCGACTCTTCCCGCACGCGCGAGCGCGAGCGCGCAGAGCGCTCGCACCAAGCCCGCGCCGGGTGATAGTGCCTGGGCTTGGCCATAGTGCTCGAAAGCCTCGTCGGCTCGGCCGGCGTCCTCAAGTGCTTGTGCCAGGAACACGTGCGTCTCGGCCAGGTCAGGATACGTGGTGCACAGGGCCCGCCACCGATCGACGCGCGCCTCGGCATCCAGGCTTTTCCGAAGG
>DAIPKA010000053.1:0-50164 GCA_036769985.1 Candidatus Hydrogenedentota bacterium
TAGCGAAATTCCTTGTCGGGTAAGTTCCGACCTGCACGAATGGCGTAACGATCTGAGCATTGTCTCAAGGGGAGACCCGGTGAAGTTGTATTACCAGTGAAGATGCTGGTTACCCGCAAAAGGACGGAAAGACCCCGTGCACCTTTACTACAGCTTGATATTGGCTTCTGTCTTAGTCTGTATAGGATAGGTGGGAGACGTTGAAACTGGCGCGCAAGCGTCGGTGGAGTCAACCTTGGAATACCACCCTGATTAAGGCGGAATTCTAACTCTGATCCCGTGAATCCGGGCAGAGGACAGTGTCTGGTGGGTAGTTTGACTGGGGCGGTCGCCTCCCAAAGAGTAACGGAGGCGCCCCAAGGTTCCCTCAGCATGTTTGGAAACCATGCGAAGAGTGTAAAGGCATAAGGGAGCTTGACTGCGAGACCAACAAGTCGAGCAGGTGCGAAAGCAGGGCTTAGTGATCCAGCGGTCCCGTATGGAAGGGCCGTTGCTCAACGGATAAAAGGTACGCCGGGGATAACAGGCTTATAACCCCCAAGAGTTCACATCGACGGGGTTGTTTGGCACCTCGATGTCGGCTCGTCACATCCTGGGGCTGAAGCAGGTCCCAAGGGTTCGTCTGTTCGCCGATTAAAGTGGCACGCGAGCTGGGTTTAGAACGTCGTGAGACAGTTCGGTCCCTATCCTTTGCGGGCGCAGGAGATTTGAGGGAAGCTGCTCCTAGTACGAGAGGACCGGAGTGGGCGATCCTATGGTGATCCGGTTGTCACGCCAGTGGCATCGCCGGGTAGCTATGATCGAAAGGGATAAGCGCTGAAAGCATCTAAGCACGAAGCCCCTCTCAAGATAAGATCTCCCTGGACCGAAAGGTCCCTGAAGAGCCCTGGAAGATTACCAGGTTGATAGGCTGGAGGTGTAAGCACAGTAATGTGTTCAGCTGACCAGTACTAATCGCTCGTGAGGCTTGGCCTTTATGCTTGACTTTTCTTGCATGAGCGGAAGAGCCTTGCACATGGACATGGCCCAATTACTTCCTCGCCCGGGAGTACGGGGATGCCCACCCTTGCGTTCGCTGTCAAGCTTTTTGCCGGTGGCTATGGCGGTGGGGCCACACCTGTTCCCATTCCGAACACAGAAGTTAAGCCCACCAGCGCCCATGGTACTGCCCGGGTAACTGGGTGGGAGAGTAGGTCGTCGCCGGCACTTGTTTACGCCCCGGAGCCTTCGTGGTTCCGGGGCGTTTCTATTGGCCTCCCCACCGTCGCGGGAATTGCGTCGCACCACCCTTTCCGTGAACAATGGGAAGCGCTCGCTCCAACCGTTGCGCGGCGGCCTGCCGCGCAGGACCGCCGGGATGGAGAGCAGGGACGTGCTACACGGAGGACGCGGGATGGCGATGGATCGGCGGGATTTCCTACGCCGGGTCGGGGCCGGTATGAGCTTGGCCGCGGCCGGCCCGGGCGAGGCGCGCCCAGACATCCCCTCGCACGCGGATCCGCCACAGGAGGGTGAGAGGATGGGATACGTCGGCGTTGACGTGGACAGTCTGCCCAATTTCTGCGGCCACGAGCACTGGGGAAGCTTCGCGGCCATCGGCATGGCCCCCGAAGGCTACCGTGCCGACGTTGAGCCAGGGGCCGCGCCGACGCGACGCGCTTCCGTGTGGGATATCGCGTTGGATCCCTATCTCGGCGGCTGGGTCGCTTCGGCGGGCGTCGAGGCCGGCGCGCTCGCGCGGGCGGCCGGCGCGGATGACATGGTATCCTGGTGGCGGCGGTGCCCCGAGGAGGCCATGGCGGCGCTGACACCATGCCTGCGGGCGCAGGAGTTGACGGGGGCATTTCAGTGTATCCGGCGCGGCATCGTACGCCTACACGGCGTGGATCTGAAGACCATGCGCGTTGACGATTGGGCGCGCGCCGATGAAGCCGTGGGATCGGCCTATGGCGACGTCTTCGGTTGGTATAGGAAGGCCATGAAGGAGGTGCGATTCAGCGAATTGCTGCGCCCGGTCCAGCCGGAGTTCTACTTCGCCCCGCATACCGCACGGGCGGCGGACGAAGCCACGTTCACGCGGAGTCTCCTGCGCATCGATCCCCTCCTCGAATTCTGGCGCTCGGACTGCCCCCGGCGGGACCGCCTGGCGGCCCTGGTCCAGGTCGACCCGGGCGACGCCGCGAGCTGGCGGGCGTTCATCGGCCGTCTACTGGACGCGTGCGCGGAACGGGCGGGCCTCGGAGTTAAGCAACTGCAGGCCTATTCCCGGGCCCTCGATTTCGCACCAAGATCCGACGCCGAGGTCCACTGGCGCGGCGCCCTGAGCCGTGCGGAGGTGGTGGCGTTTCAGGATTGGGTGATGCACGAGTGTTGCGCCCAGGCGCATGAGCGTCGGTGGACGCACCAAGTGCACGTGGGCACGCACAACCTCCGCCAGTCGTCACCTCTACCCCTCGAGGCCTTGGCCAGGCGGTACCCGCAGATGCGACTCGTGATGCTGCACTCGTGGCCCTTTCTCGAAGAGGCCGGATGGCTGCTCAAGCACGTGCCCAACGTGTATGCGGACACGTGTTGGCAAGCCGCACTGAATCCCGAGTTTCTGCGGCAGACCTTCGCCCGGTGGCTCAACTACGTTCCAGCGAACAAGATTATGTTGTCCCACGACTCGACCAGCGTCGAAATGGCAGTGGGTTCGTCATTGTTCACGCGCGAGATCCTCGCCCAAGCGCTGGCCCATCAAGGAACAACGCTGAATATCAGCGAGGATCGACTGCGCGGATTGGCCGCGGGCTTCTTACACAACAACGCGGTGCGCGTGTACGGCGTGGGTGAACCTACGGCCTGCGCGGCGTAATCGCCCACGGTGGCCAAACGCCGCCACCGCGAGGCTACAACTCGCCCTCGGCGCAGCCTTTTCCTTCCAGCGTTGCCCGTTTGGTGGCGCCCCGGCCCAAGGCCTTCTCAAGGGCGGCATGGGCGACGGCGTAGTCGCGCAAGGCCTGAACCAGCGAGGTCTCCGCAGCCGTGACGGCTAGCTCGGCGTCGAGAATCTCGGCCTGCGTTCCAACGCCTTCCTGGAATCGCAGATTGGCGAGCCGCCGACCCTCAAGCCCAAGCTCGACGGTCCCCTTGTCGCGGCAGATCGTGCCGATGGCATTCTGGACGCGGATGTACGCCTGTTGAACGTCCAGCTCGACGAGCCGGCGGACATCCGCGGCCTGGTGATCCAACTGCTCGCGTTGCGCCTTGGCTTCCGCAACCTGGTTCTTGCGGCGGCCACCCGCGTAGAGTTCCCACTCAGCGCCCACGCCGAAGGTCCAGTCGTCGGGAAGGATCTTGCTGCCGCCGGCAATGGTGGACCACTGGGCCGAGGCCGCGACCTTCGGCTTGTACTCGCCCCGCACGCGGGCGATGTTCTCTTCCGCGGCGGCGGCGGCTTGCTCGAGGGCCTTGAGCTCCGCCCGTTGGCTAAGGGCCTCGGCCAGCATCTCCGGCAGCGGCGTCTCGAGCGGCATCCATTCCAGCTTTCCCTCGAACTCGACGGCCGTGTTCTGCGGCACCGCCAACAGGCGGCATAGATTGGCTTGGGATAACAGCGCCGCGTTCCGCGCCGAAATCGCGTCACTCTGACGCTTGCCCAACTCGGTCCGCGCGCGCAGGATCTCGAAACTGCCGATGAGTCCCACATCGAAGGCCTGCTGCGCATCGGCCACATGCCGTTCGAAGGCCACCACGCTCTCCTCCGCCACACGGACCAGTGCGCGGGCCAGCACGGTGTCGTAATACGATTCCTCAGCCTGGTACGCGAGCATATCCAGGGCGACTTCTCGCTGCCATTCCTCCGATTTCGCCAAGTACTCGGAGGCCCGTTGAGCCGCCGCGATCTGGCCGCCGGCGTACAGCACCTGCTTCACATCGAACTGGAGCAGGTGCGTGTCCTTCGACCCTTGCCAATCCGTGCCCAGGGCCAGGTACTCGATCGCGCTACCGATCACCCCAGTACCAAGATCCGTTTCAAGGCCTGTCATGTAGGTGCTGGCCGCCTTCGCCGATACCTGGGGCAAACGCGCCGAATGCGCCTGCCCGATGCGCGCCTTCGCCGCGGCCACCTTCGCTTCGGCAATGTAGGCCTGCGCATTTTGCGATAACGCAAGCGCCATGCACCGGTCGACCGTCAGGACCAGCGGTTCGCCTTCCGGCGCCACTTCGGGAATGCCGGAGCTCTGTGCTGCCCCGTCAATCACCTCCTGCGCGCTCGAGAGAAAGCGCGCAATTCCCGCCTCCCCCGAATCGGTGGCGTCACCTGCGAATGCCGCTGCGCACACTACCAATGCCCAAACAATGATCACATGCCGCATGGGAGAGGACCTTTCTCGTCGCGTCGACCTCGAATGGAACACCATGATACGGAACTCAACGAGAGCAGTCAACGCCGGCCTAAAGTTATCCGGGCGTATTGCCGATAGACCCGGCGTGACCGATGAGGTCACAACCGATGCACGGATGCAAAGGTGAGTTTAATCACGGAGGAAACACATCATGGGGCTTCGAGTCAACACCAACATCGCCGCCATCAACACCGCCCGTCAACTGCGGCGATCCACCAACGCGCTCAACCGCAGTCTTGAGCGGCTTTCCAGTGGACTACGCATCAACCGCGCAGCAGACGACGCGGCAGGTCTGGCCATTGCCGAGGGCTTGAACTCGCTGGTGCGCGGATCGCAAGTGGCTCAGCGCAATGCGCAGGACGGCATCAGCTTGGTGCAGACCGCGGAAGGCGCGCTGGTCGAGACCACCAATGCCCTGCAGCGCATCCGCGAGCTCGCTGTGCAGGCGGCCAACGGCACGAATTCCGACGTGAACCGGGCTTCGCTTAACGACGAGGTCCGACAGCTCCTCGCTCAGATCGAGGATATCGCGGTTGACACGCAGTTCAATGGCATCTACATCCTCAGCGCGCCGCAGACCATCACCCTGCAGAGCGGCCCCGAGGTCGGCCAAACGTTGGCCGTGGTCGTTAGCGGTGCGAAGACGAACGATTTGGGTGTCAGCGCGGTTGCGATCTCCACGATGGCGCTGGCGGTGTCGGCGATCAGTATCATCGACCGGGCGTTGCAGAGCGTTACCCGGTTGCGCAGCACGTTTGGCGCGTGTCAGAACCGCCTGGACTTCACCATCAGTACGTTGGCTATCCAGGAGGAGAACTCCTCGGCTTCCGAAAGCGCGATTCGCGATGCCGATATTGCCAAGGAAACCGTGGCCTTCACCCGGAATCAGATCCTGGTTTCCGCCGGCACATCGGTGCTGGCGCAGGCCAACATCATCCCGCAGACTGCGCTTCAGCTTCTCGGTGGTTGATCCGGGGCGGCCGACGTAGCCGCTTAGCGCGGCTGCGCCGGTCGCCGAGGATTACCGCCGGGCCAACCGCTCACGCGGACCTCCTGAAACGTTTCCTGTGCCTCTGGTTATCGTCGCTATCGTGTCCGCCCAGACACGAGACCATGCACACGAAACACGACGCCGCGCCGCTGGAAGTATCCAGGGCGCGGCGCCGACGTTTTCTAGGGCCTTGCGCTCACTTCTCGGCGGTGTACGCGGCCATCGCGGTGGCATCGTCGATGAAGCCGCGGTACCGAGCACGCCAGTAGGCATCGATGAACGCCGCACCGCCGAGTTCGCGTCTTATGTTCTTCGTGAATTGAAGCACGAGGTTGGCCGATTCCCAGGTCTCGCCCGAGTCCTTCGAGACGTACAGCCCAGCCGGCGTGCCGGCGAAGATCCAGTCCGTGTCGGGCGGCGCGATCACGGTGACCACCACCGGGATGTCCAGCCCTGTCGTCGAGGCCGTCCAGGTCTTGCCGCCATCGACACTCTTCAACGCACCCTGGCGATCGCCCGCCTTGTAGAGAACGGACGTATCACCCGGATCGGCCACCGCCTGCGTCTTCTCTCCGGCGAACGTAGAAACCTTTACCGGATGCCGAATGTTGCCCTTGAACGGTTCCCACTCGGCGCCGATGGGCTTCCGCCGCTTCTTTTCACTGCGGTATACGGCCTTGTCGGTTACGGCGTAGACCACATTCACATCTTCCGCGTCGAAGAGCAGGGCCACCGGCTTCTCGCCTTCGGCAGGACAGGGCAGTCGCTGCCACATCTGGCCGGCCGAGGTGGAAAGATAGAAAGCGTCCTGGCACACGGCGCTGAGCAGGCGGATCCGCGAACCGGCGTCCAGTCGGAGCGGACGCGCGCCACACAACCCCGCGTCGATAGGAAACCATTGGCCCGCCGTGGCCGCGCCATCGCGTGACTGGTAGACCTCGCCGCTGCTATCGACCGCATAGATGACCAGCGGATCCTCGGCAGACACGGCTACGTCGACGACAATTCGGCTCAGCCACCCGTCCGGATTCAGCAGATTCCCTTTCCAGATGTACTCGTTGTCCCATGCGGCCGCGTACACCGGGTAGGGCGGTTTGAGATCGCCGCGAAGGCTACTCATCCGCGGCTGAATCGTCATGTCCGTCGGCCACGTCTGAAGCGAGTACAGGGCCTCGCGGAGCGCCTTGTCGCGGTCGGCCATGTCCGGGGCGATGTTGGCGTAGATGTACGTGAACAGGCTCTGCGCGTCGTCCTTGTGATTGGCCCAGAGGCCGTCCGCCACCTTGCGGTACGCCGCGAGGAGTTCCGGATCCTTCTCGATGCGGAACAGGTTTTCGAGATGACTGAACACGTGCTCGGCATCGTCGAAATCCTTGTCCGTCTTGAAGGATTCGAGGCCGCGCACGCCGAACTGATCGAGAAGCCGATCGTACATCGCCTTGAAACGCTCCTCGCCTGAAACGTAGTGGCCGTACTTGGCTTGGGCGATGGCCATCATGATGCGCGTGTTCAGCGTTTTGCCGTCCGTCCAACCGAGAATCGGCGTATTCTCCTCGGGATCCAGGTGCTGAATGTTGAAGTTGTTGTCCACCCAATAGTCCACGAGATTGACGATGGCGTCGCGCGCCCGATCCTTCTGAACACCCTCCGCGGCGAGGTCGTAGTACTGCATGAGGCCATGCGTCGAGTCGCTGTAGTTGTGATGGCTCGGCGAGCCGCGCCACCGCAGATCCTTGTACTCGCCCGCGCCCTGGTGCCACTCGTCCGCCGTAGGCACATCCTCGCGTTCCTCGTAGGACTCGCCGTGGCCGATAGCGTAGCCGCGCGACTGGAGGCCCTTGACGCCCGTCACGAGTTGGCAACGATACACCGCCTCGAACAGTTCGTCGGCCCGCAGGCGCGCCTGCTCGATGGCCTCGGCGGATGCGCCCGACTTCTTCAAGAACGCGTACCGGTACGACGCGCCCGCCAAGTAGTTCGCCGTCCAGCAAACCGAGTGGGCGATGTTGGCATAGCCCCGCGTCGACGGATCCGACGATCCGTCCGCCAGCGACACGTCGACCTGCGATGGATACAGGCCGAGGATATTGTGCTTCTCGACGCAGTTCTTCTCGAGCAGCGGCTCCTTCTCGGCCAAAGGCAGCCGCCACGATTCATCGGCGGCCCACACACCGCCGGCCAACAGGCACAACGCGATAACGATCTGCAAACGCATGGTGTTTCCTCCTTCGCTCGTACCGTGGTTCCTAGCCCGTGAGCGCATTGTAGACCATTTCCGGCGAAAGGGCCTAGTGCGCTATGGCGACGGAGTGGTCGCCACCGGCGGCGACGCGCGAGGTGCCGGCGAGGCCGGTGACGAGCGTGGGGGAGGTGCGCCGCGTCGTGGTGCCGTCGCCGAGCTGTCCGCTGGCGTTGTCGCCCCACGCCCACACGGTGCCGTCGCTCTTGGCGGCGATGGCGTGTGTGCCGCCGGCCGCAATCCACGAGACAGCCGTGATACCCGTCAGCCGCGTCGGCGTCTTGTAGGTGACGGTGTTGCCGACGCCGAGCTGGCCACGCGAGTTGAGGCCCCACGCCCACACGCTGCCGCTGCTGGTGCGCGCCAGCGAGAACTCGTCGCCGGCGGCCACCTGGACCACGCCGGTGAGGCCGCTCAACCGGACGGGCGCGGCGCGGCCCACCGTCGTGCCGTCGCCGAGTTGGCCTTGCCTGTTCAGGCCCCACGCCCATACCGAGCCATCCGTGCAGACGGCCAGTGAATGATCGCCGCCGGCAGCGATGGCTTTGGCGCCGGTGAGGCCGGACACCTGGACGGGCGCCGTGCGTTGGACGGTGGAGCCGTCGCCAAGTTGACCGTTCGCGTTGTCGCCCCAGGCCCATATGGTGCCGTCGCTCTTGAGCGCCAAGGAATGCGCCGCGCCCGCGGCCACGGCGCTCACGCCGGAGATCCCCGAGACCTGCACGGGGGCCTTGCGCGTGACGGTGGTGCCATCGCCGATCTGGCCCTTGGCATTTCGGCCCCAGGCATATACCGCGCCATCGGTGCGAACCGCGAGCGAGTGCGAGTCGCCGGCGGCGATGGCCTTGGCGAGACCTACGTTGAGCACAGCCACCGGCGTGGTGCGGCGGCTCGATGTGTTATCGCCCAACTGGCCGTTGGCGTTGTTGCCCCAGGCGCGGATCGTCTGATTGGCCAGTATCGCCAGCGAGTGGTCCGCGCCCGCTGCGCATTCCGTCGCATCCGTGAGGCCCGAGACCTGCACGGGGGCCTTGCGCGTGACGGTGGTGCCATCGCCGATCTGTCCGTCTGCGTTGCGGCCCCAGGCCCACACGGCCTCCTCGCCCTCACCTTCGCCTTCGGTGGCCTCGCACGCGCCATCGTAATCCACCGAGGCGCCCCGCGACTCGATGATCGGTATCTGGTCGCACAACGCGGTCTGGCTGAGCGGATTGCCGGACAGGTCGAGGACATCCGGTCCGAGGAAGCCTTCGCCGATGCCCTCGTTGTCGGCGAGGGCCTGCACGTCTTCGATGAGGTTATCGTCGAGATCGAGCTGACGGAAGAGGATGAGCTCGGCAAGGGGCGTGACGTCGACGATCCGGTTATCGTTCAGGAGCAATTCGCGGAGCTCGGTCAACCCGGCGAGCGGCGAGATGTCCGCGATGGTGTTGTTGTCCAACTCGAGATGGTTCAGCGCCGTCAGGCCGGCCAGGGCGCTGATGTCGGTGATTCGATTACCGCCGAGCCGGAGCCGGCGGAGCGCGGTGAGGCCGGCGATGGGCGAGAGGTCCTCGATGTCGTTGAGGGCCAGTTCGAGTGTCGTCAACTCAAGACAGTACTCGAGGCCGGTGAGGTCCGTGATGTGTTGGTTATTGGGTCTTAGGACCGTCAGCGCGCCGCCGACGAGATCGCTGCTGAGAATCGGCCCGTCCGGCTTCGCGATGGCCTCGCGTACGGCCGCCTCGAGCTTGGCGTCCGCGAACACAACCACGGTTACCGGCGCCCACGGCGTTTCGTCCGCGCCGAGATCCACGGTATCCCGCTGTATGCGGGGCTCGCCGTCGATGTCGCGCCGATCTCCGGTTGCGTACGCGTTGTCGCCGGCGCCGATGCAGACAGACGTCGTTCCGATGTGGTAATCGCCGCCGCCGACAAAGGCCGGATCTTCCGCCAACGCGTGATCGCCGGGATTCGCCACATTGGCGTAGGCGCCGCCGGCGTTGTTCCACGCGTTGTTGTGGTTGATGTCGAGGCCGCCCGCGAGAGGCGTCGCGTCGATACCGACTCCGGCATTGCCGCTGACGATGTTGTTGTACACCGAAGCGCTGGCCCCGACGCCGGCCTCCAGCAGAATGCCCGCGCCCTCGGTATTGTCCGAGACAGTGTTGTTCAGCAGCGCGCACGGACCGCTGGCCACCACGCCGGCGTCGCCGCCATTTCCGGTGACGACGCAATCGCGTAGCGTCAGCGATGCGCCGGCCGCCACCACGCCGCAATCGCCGTTGCCTTGGGCATAGCATCGTTCCACGAGGATCGCGTCGTCGGCGTCACCATGGGCGTGAATACCTTGACCGGGGTTATGCGATAGTACACAGCCGCGCGCCGTGAGCCGCGCGTTCTGCGCCTCGATGCCGGCGAGGTCATTCTCCGTGGCCGACACCGCCTCGATCAGTGCGTCGCCCACAGTGTCGGCAATGAACACGCCGATATCGGCATGGCGCACCGCGAGTCTCCCGATCGAAACGGCGCTCAAGGCCTCAACGTATAGACCCGCGCCGGCGCCGCCGCCGTCGATGACGGCGTCCGTGTCGCCGATCACCGAGATCTGCATCAACGCCGGCCAGGATAACGCGCCGGAAACCAACACGTTCTCGGCGTAGACACCGGGTGCAACGTGGATGACGCCGCCGTCTTCAACCAGGGTCAGCGCCGACTGGATCGAGGCATAGGGCGAACCGGCCGTGCCGTAGAACGGCCCCGCTGCACCCGCCTGAACGTACACCTCGGCCGGCGTCGGATTCAGTGCCGCGTAGTGACGTTGCGCCTCCACCTCATCGGCGAAGTATGTGGCCGATGACTCGGTTGCCGCGTAGGAGTCCATCGAGAACAGCCCGAACTGGTCCGCGGTCAGCAGCGCCGTGCCTTCGGCGTGATACGATCCAAGCAGCGTGTTGTCGCAGGTGAACTCGACCAAGCCGGTGATCGAGTCGAATCCGACGCCGAGCGCCGCGTAGGCATTTCCTCTCGTGAAGGGCGCGTCCCGTCGCCACAACACGGTCTCGGTGACCTCGGTGGCGATCTCGGCGCGGACGCACGGGCCGGCCCCATCCGTGTGGAAACCGATGCGCGCGACGGCCGTCTCGCCCGCTGCCGAGAACCACTGCGCGTCGAGGTGCCACCCCGTTTCGCCCGAATACGACGCCAGTTGCACCGTTGCCTCGACGACGCGATAGCCGCCCTCGACGGCCCGCAGCGTGCGCGTGGCCTCATCGACGGTGAAGTCGAGTCGGCCCGAGTACTCGGACGGCACGTCGCCGGTGGTGTCCCAGCGCGCTGCATCCAGTGTCCCGTCATTGAAATCATCGTAGACGTAGTCGACGGCGCCGGGCGGTGCCTGATGCAGCGCAAGAACCGATAGACCGATGACGCGCGCCTCAGCGTAGTCGTTGCCCGCCACCACGTCCAGCACGGGCCGGCTCGACCAGAAACCATCGCCAGCCACGACAAACGGCCCCGTGGCGGCATCGCTGTCGACCACGGTCTCATGGGCGAACACATAGACGGCCGCACCATCCGCAAAGCCGACGCCGTCCCACCGCAACCGGACGGGATGCTCCGCCAGGCGTGCCGGATCCATCTCCGTGAACGTCGCGCCGCCATCCGCCGTCACCAAAATGCTCGCCTCGATATAGCGCGCGCCCTCCGCGAGCGGCTCGACCGGCGCGCGTCCCAACAAGGCCGCCTCACTTGCGCCGAGCAAGGTGTCGAGATCGTCGGCTGTCGTGAGTAGGACAACGCCTTGTTCGCCCGGCGCCAAAAGCGCCTTCGGCGCAGTAACGCTGATCCGACGTTCCGGCGCCGCCGGATCGGCCACGACCAGCAGCACCTCGGCATCACCGGCACTATCCGTTCCGTACCACGCCGTCGCGCCCACCATTCGCACCGCGCCTGTATCGGCGACAAGCACACCGGCGAGACACACGTTGCCCTCGGATGCCGTTACGGCGAAAGGATCGTCGGGAATGCCGTTGAGGTCAGCGTCATCGCCGGCGTCGGCCTGTGCCAAGGTGAATGCAGAGACCGCCGTTACCGCCGTGCCGGGCCGGCGCGCGCCGAATGCCGCGAGATCAATGCTGTGCGCGTCCCAGGCCAGCGTGCGCAGATCCGGCACAGCCACGGCGAAGGGCTGTGCCGTGGCCTCACCGAGGCCGGCGCCATCAAGCGACACCGAGACGGATGTTGCGTCCTCCGGGCAATCCGTCTCGACCATCACCGGCATCGGCATGGCCTCGACGCCGTCAAATAGCTGCACCGTGACACCGTCGAGCGGAAAGGCCGTCCACGCATGCTCGACGATACACCCGGAGTCGATCGTGGTGATGTAATCGACCTTCGTTAACGCGTTTGTGCCAACGTCGCTGGTTACGCTGAGCGATACCGTGTACGTGCCAACCTCGGTGTAGATGTGCAAGGGGTGCTGGTCGAAACTCGTCTGACCGTCGCCGAAATCCCAGGACCACGACGCGATGGGCGATGTACCCGGCGTCGAGGTATCGGTGAACTGGACGGACAACGGCGCTTCACCCGAGACCGGCGCGGCCGAGAACTCGGCGATGGGCGGCTCCGGCGTCGGCTTCTTGCACGTGCCGGAGAAGAGCAACGCGCCCGCGATGACTACCGCCAAGGTCCTTCGAACCGCGCGTATCAACTCAGATGACCTCACGTGTTCCGCCTTCGGGGCCTTGACAACCGTCCTCCCCCAAATCACTATACCGTAGATAGGAAGATTAGGCAAGGAGCGAAGGCGTCATGGCGCCATGATCTTCCAGACCACGATCGGAGGTGGCATGGCCTTCCAGGCCATGATTCGCTCTGTCAGGCCGCCTTACGGCTCGGCGATGAAGCCGTGGTAGCGGCCCATCCAGTACGGCAGCAAGTAGGCCGCGCCATCATCTTCGTGGCGTCCGTCGCCGCCCTGATCCGGCTCGTAGGGATCGCGATTCCACTTGGCGAAATCCCGCTCGTCGGCCGGCAACGCGCGCAGCAGAATCGGCTCGCCGAACCGGTTCACCCTTGGCGCGAACACGACGTCCGCGCGGTGGCTGTTGATCATGGCCCAGTGCCGGCGATCCTTGGGAATCTGCCGGAGATTCTCGATAGCGCCCGCGAAATCCGCCCGCGCCGGATCCACCGTGGCCAGCACGAAGGTGTAGAAGCTGGGCTGCTCGGGCCGCACCACCTCGTAGTGTCGCCGCACGCCGACGAGCAACGCGTGAAGGATCTTGGGATCTTTCTCGAGTTGCAGGATCGGATACCACGCCACGAAGCCCAATTGGTCATCCGAGTGATTGTTCTCGTCCGGAAACGATTTCTTGGTCAGCATCACGTTGTCGAGATAGCCGTGCTCGACGATGAGATCACGGTAACACCGCTCGTACTTCTTGTCGCCGGTGACGTAATGCGCCACTTTCAGGAACGAGAGCATCTGGAGACTGTTCAGACCCATCTCGGAGTAGTCCGCCGCATTGCCGTTGAGCGATTCCGGATCCCAAAAGCCCCATCGCGTTCGCTTGCCGTCCCAGTCGATGAGACGGTAGCCGCTGTCCACGATGTAGTCCGTAACCGCGCGGACCTGCTTATCGAGGAGGGCCTTCTCCGCCTTGTCATACTGGGCGATGTGCTCGTAATACGCGTAGAAGGCGAGGTAGTGGCCATCGATCTCGTCGCTCGACGTGTCGCTCTTCCAGTACATCTTCCCGTCGGGCGTCGGCCGCCACTGGGCGTCCTTCGTCTTGCCGATCTCGGCGGGCACGACGCTCCGCGCCACGAGGCCCGGCGTGCCCGAGGCGTTCTCGAGCATGTACAGCGCGCGCATGCCTTCTTGCGCCGACGCCTTGGCGGCTTCATCCTTCGTCGTGCCGTAGCAGAGCGCCATCGCCGCCACGTGATAGGCCGTCCAGAGGCCGTCGTTATCGTTATCGCCAATGGTGTGCGAGGTGGGATTCTCGGCGTCGTCGAGGTTGCACTCGGCCACGAGGCCCAGCCGCCGGTGCCGCTCGTTCACGCGCCGCTCGATGATCAGCGCCTTCTCGAGCAGCGTCGTCGTGACCGCGTCGATTCGGCCGATGCCGCCATCCGTCAGGAAGTATGCCGGCATGCCGCCTGGCGCCAGCGCGATGTCGAGGACGCGATCGCCCGGCAGGTAGCGTTTCCCGGCGCGATAGAACCACTGCCGGCCCGTTTCGTAGGGACGGTACAGCACCGCGCCGCGCGATGTGCCGATCCATACGCGATCCGCCTCGTCGATGGCCAGCGCCGTGACGTCCTCGACCGGCAGGCCGTCGGTGCCGCGCACGTGACGCCACGACCCGTCCGCGGCGTGCAGCGTGATGCCGAGGGGCGTGCCGATCCAGAGCGTGCCCTTCGAGTCGGCGGCGAGCGCCGTGATTTGCGTCGCCAAAGGCCCGTCGATGCCGTAGGACTCGTGACGGGTCCACGCGCCGCCCGGTTTCTCCTGGCGATACAGGCTCGTATCCGTTCCGCGCCACGTGACCCCGCCAAGCGCGACCTCCGCGCGGATCGCCTGCCCGTCCTTCATCGTAGGCTTGGGTGTCGCAACCACGGTGAGCTTGCCGTCCGCGCCGACCGCGATGCCCGTGGCGCCCTCCGCCGACGCATCCGCCACAACGCCTCGGACATGCTCGACGAACGGCTCGACGACAATCGGCAGGTCCGGCTGATCGCCCAACACCCTCGGCGCCGCGATATTCAGCAGCTCGAGATCCGCCGGCGGCCACCCGTCCTTCCCGCCATGCGGAGCCCCCAACGCCATCACTCCCGCAACCATCAACGCCAACATACCCATCTCCTCTCGCCAAGTCGCCGAGACCCGCGCCGCGACGCAGGCGACACGCGGGCAGTAGCGCATCTGGTGTGTCCGCGATCTACAGGGGGCCTATCTTCCCACTAGCTAGGTTGACGAGGATCCGTGTTGGCGGCTCCGCATCCTCCATCCTCTGCCTGATCACGGGCCACAGCTTCACAAGCCGCCACGCCTGCTCCGGGAACTGCATATTGAAGAAGCCACTCTCAAACAAGACGTAGCTCACTTGGCTGTCCTTAAGAGCCTTTCGCTCATCCCCGCGTCTTGTGATGTTCCCGTCAGCTCCAACAAGAACAGGCAGAGGTCGGTATTCAGCCAGTGTCCTGAGTACGTCGACGTCTCTTTTCCCCCGCAGCCCTTCTTGATTGACATGTGTTGCGCGGAGATCCTTGAAACACAACTGAAGCAGATCCGCGAATCTGGGGGAGACATTCTCGTCGAAAACCACCCTCATGCGGCCCTCTTAACTTGGTGAAGCTCACCCTCGAACCGCACTGCGCACAAGACATCGTTAGGTTTGAGCTCATAGACGTCTGCTACAAACCCTTCATCTCGGCCATTCGCGTAGTAGGCCCTTGCCAAAGCGTAAGTGGGAATCCTTGTCGAGTCGAGAACAGGCTTCCCGAAAGCAATGCCCGGGTCGAGGACGATGCCTTGCGCTATGCGCCAGCGGTTGGCCAGTCGCGTCTCGGAATCATACTCAATCGTCTCCAGATATTGGCTGATGACCTGTTCATCGTATACCTGCCCACTCAACACTTCCGAAAGAGTCTCGCGACACTTGATGTAGATTTCCCCGCTACCCGTAAAAAAGCCCTCATAACAGAAGGGATGGGCAGTGTTAAGGTCCGCTTGCAGTGCCTCAAACGCCTTTCGGACATACTGCATGGAGATCCCGTTCTCTCTGAATCTGCATACCACGACAGCGTCAATGAGATCCAAGAAACTTATCGATTTCTCAATGTCCGTTTCCGCGTAGTCGCTTCTGAATAGCGCTCCCTTTCCGAACCATGCATACAAACGCTGGTACGGCGCGTGAGCATAGTGTGCGGCCTCTGAGATGCTGTAGATCCCGGATTCCAGTGGATTCATCTCCATCGCTCTCCCTTGCCCTTGGTCTTCCGTAGGTATCCTACCATCTCTCAACCGACAACTGCACAAGCACGATTCGGGACAGCAGCTGGACAGGGAAGGTAAGTACTGGGCCTTACTCCAAAACAGCTTCATCCCTTTCCTGCCGGCTGGCCGTTCGGGGCCGCTGGGATGTTTCGCGCCCGTCCCGCAAGCGCATATCGGTGCCCAGATACGCGTGAAACGCCGGCAGTCTCCCGCCTTGTCCGAGTCCCCAAATGGGCTGATATCATCTATGGCATCGCCACCAGGAGTGCGAGTACAATCATAGTTAGTCACTGGATACTAGGCGAGTGATGTCAGGATGGCGAGGCCACGGTCCTTTTTGTTGCATGACTGCATAGGAAGCGTGTTTGCCGCACAGACTCCTTGCGGCAGAGGAGAGTGCTCCATGGGAACAGGAATCCGTCAATGGCGTGCCGATTGCCGATCTGAGCAACCCACGTTTCCTTGTGCCGCTCTGCTTTGCATTCCAGTTCTGGTGTACCCAGTACTTCCATGCATATGCATATGCTCACGACTGTAGGTTGAAGGCGTTTCCGGCATGGTGGATATTGACACCTACGGCTGTCGTTGCGTCTGTTCCATCATGGCTATGCAGCTTTCTCATCCTGAGGGTATTCATGGCCAGGTGCCAGAGGAATCCATTCGTCTTTATCGTCTAGTCTTTCCGGCTGTGGAGATTCTCGCGCAGGTTCTTGGGAGGAGCATGATGCGATTCATCGTAGAGTGTTTGACGGGGATGATGATCAGGGCAAGACTGCGAATTGACCGCGAATACGTCGAGGCACTGGATCAAAAAGGGAATGCGGACACGTTGAGGCTCGTGCATTTGGAGCTCCTGACACTGCTCGGTCTCGTTGGTGCGTTGGCTCTATTCCTGGCGGGCGCCTTGGGCATCACATTTTCGATGGAATATCTCAGACATTACTATGATGTATCTATCATAACGAAGAACATAGTATGTAATATCTTGCCAGTTATATATCTACTATTTGTGCTCTTTGCGCTGATCTTCTGCAGGATCTTTTCCCTGATCTCTGCTGCAAGGAAGGGGACTGCGGAACTACGGACACAACGTTGAGCAAATCTTAAGCTTTCTCGCGTAGCCATGTGAGTTGATGGGGACTTCGTGAGAATCCTGGGAATCCCTGGACACGACACTTAATTCCCAGTTGTAATTCCGCGTTGCGTCTTGAGGAACATTCTGATATTCTTCCGTTCTGTCGTGTTGTATTTGGGTGTTTCTAATCTGGAGAATATAGGCAGGACCACATTCCACTACAGATAGCTGGTTGGCCCTAGAGATAACTATGGGCGAATCCCGGGCCAACGCAGATGCTGCGAATCAGGCAAACGGGCTACGTGTTACAAGCCAGCGCCTAGAGGAGGGTTCAGTCAATGTGCAGCAATAGTTGTGAGCACGAAAGGCTCTGCGGCCCTGCTACTGGCATTTTCTGGAGCAACATGACTAATAGTGTTGACGTCGCAGCAATCGCCAGAAGCATGCAGCACCTCAGAACTGCGATAGCCGCCGGAAGCAAGAAGTGCTGCGCGCGAATACCGGGAGTGGACGCGGAACAAGGCTCCTGCAAGAAAGACCCTGAGCCCTTTATCACACCGGTGCTCGTAGTGGCGGCCGTTGGCGCTGGAGCCTCACTGTTGGCCGTTGCGTCTACCTGGGTGATAGCCCATCGGAATACGCTTCGACAGAAGAAAGCTCAAGTAAGACTTTTCCGAACACAGATTCGTCGGGCACGTGCGGCCACTGAGGAGTTGAACGCTGTAGTGTCCCGTTTGCTCAGCATGTGGCACCCAGAGTTCCGATACGAAGAAGATGCAGTTTTCGCCACATGGGGATTGACCCCGGGTGACCTCTACGACCTCAAGCGGATTCAGAAGAAAGTTGCTAACGCTTACAACACTTACCTGGACTGCGAGACTCATATCTCGAACCTGCCACTTGAGGGAACACCGGCCGAGTGGCAAGAGTTTGAGCGCGAGAAGAGTACTGAGCTACTAAGACTCCTTGTCAACGTGGATTCCGACGAGAAGGTGGCCGAGTTGGCTTGTCAAATCCACAGGCGAACTCATGAGTATTATAAGTTCCTTCTGGAACTTGGTGACGCTCTGAGCAAGGAACTGGGCGAGGTTTAGGCGCGCTCTCATGGGGATTTCGGGAAACCATACTCAATTCTTGTTTCCGGTCCGCTCGGGTCTTGACGTGGGACGTGCAGCGCTGATGGGGCTCACCAATGCCGCGCCAGGCATGTCGTCGCCTTTCCGTTGGCGTCACTCCCGAGCCGGGGACGAGGTGCCTGGAGGTATGCGTGGATAAGCGTAACGGCGTGAACGAGCCCAGTCGACTGTCAAGAGGCAAGATATTCCAGGCTCTCGTCCAGAAAGACTTCAGACAGAACACGCATGACGGTACCGCGCACGCAGAGGCACGCCTTTCCTTTGAACGCCTTCCACACTTGCGTCAGAAGTTTGGCAGAGCGGATATCCTCATCACGGATCTCGGCGGTTTCGTAACGGTCCTGGAGATCAAAGCCACCGATTGGGACAAGATCGAACCTGCCAACGTGAAACGGAACCTATACCGACACCAGCGACAGCTCTTCATGTATGTCGAGAAATGCCTTGAAGTGGACAAACTGGATGTCTGTCTTGGCATCATCTATCCCCATCCTCCTCGCAAGCCTGGTCTCAGAAGCTCTGTCGAGAATCATCTTGAGAGCCAATATGGTGTCCCTGCCTATTGGTACTCAGAAATCCGGACAGGCGCACCGAAGCAAGACGCATAGACATAGGCTACAAGCACGATGCACATTCCCGGCGCACTACGTGTTCGAGGCCGGCCACAACTCCGACGGATCCGTGGAATCGGCGTGATGAGTGGTGGAAAAAGGAAGCCGGGTGACCACTGATGGCACTGATTCCACGGATCCGGGCCGACAACGCACCAGATCACCAAGCACTGGAACACGAGACACCAGGCACCAGGCAGCAGCCACTAGATCACCAGGCACTAGATCACCAGCCACTCGGCCAATACCTCAGAACATATCCCTATCCAGACTCCGGTATTGCACCGCTTCGGCGACGCGGTGTTCAGTGATCGTGGCGACGCGGGAACAATGTGGCCCTCTCCTCGTTCAAGATGCGGCTGATCTCCTCGAATTGCGCAAGATAGGTCGCCTCCTGGAATTGCTCTACCAAGTCATCTCCGTAATACTCATGACAGTCTCCGACAAGCTCGGACCAGGCACTCTGGATTTCTTTTTGTGAGTTGGCGAGTCCCTCTGCGAACGCCCGGTTCGGTAGCGGGCCAGCAAAGCCCACCGTAGCTAGAAAGGCATCCAGCCGCTCGCGGAAATAGACCCATCGCCGTCTCGGCCCCAATTCGTCAAGAAGCGTCGTCGAGACTATTCCGTAGTAGTGTTGCTGTTGCTTGACATCTGTCTCCAGGGCGATGATCCTGCGAAGGGCTTCGTACTTCTGGCCGGCTGTATCTGACCAGTCAAGGGCGAGTTCGTAATCCTGAAGGGAAGCGTCGGGCCGTGTCATGATGTCTTCCCGAGCGTCCACGGGCCGTTTCGCCTTCATGATGCTCTCGAAGGCGACATTTGCCTGTTTGGTATACTTGTCGCTGACGTAACCCTCGGGATCGTCAATCGAAAGCTGAAGGATATACTGCACATTGCCCTGAGGCACTTGGGCATGGATCTCGTACTTCGGAAATTCGTCGACTTTCAGTTCCGCAACAAGGGACTTCTCGTCAGGAGTTCTGACGCAGCACGTTGCGCTTACGGACAGTTTATATGCCGGATAGAAGACGACTTCCGCGACCACGTTGGCTGGATCGTTCCCGCTGGCCGTGGTCAAGAGCGCGTGGACAGGCAAGAGCAACGATAAAATGAGCATGGTAGTTCTCCTCAGTCTGAACGTGAAGCCTTCTTAGGGCACTTGTTCAGTTTCATGTTCTCCAGCAGCAGGGGCAAAGTGTCGCGCGGCGCATTGCTGAGCTTGAACTCGTACTGATCGCTATCGTCGTGCGTCCATGTGCACTTGACGACATTCGTGGTTTCTTCAAGGAGATCCTTTCGGCAGAAGAAGTCGAAGTGGCCAGACTTGTTCGTGATGGTAGTCAGAATGGGATTCCCGCCTTTGCCTGTGATGGAGAACTCCGCATTGTTGACGGACAATTCGGAGTTCTCAGAAACGGTGACGGTGGCCGTGATCCGGAGATGTGTCGAGTGAACGCGAAGGATACCGAAGCCGAAGGTAAGCAGACAGGTCAAGGCAATGTAGAGCGCGAAATTCACCATCACCGGCCACAGTCTCCTACCGGCCTTCACGGCCTCGAAGTAGTAGATCCTTATGGACACGAACAAGAGCGCCACTCCAAACCCGGCGGCAATGAAAACCCACCATTCCGGAAGAGAGAGGAAGGTTGCGGGAGGGAAGTACACGGAGTAGGCGAAAATGGATGAGGCGAAGAGCATGGCAAAGAAGTTGTTCACACCATGGCAGTCAAAGCTCTCTAGCTCAAAATGGATCTTCAGTTTCTTCATCTGGCTGATCCACGGAAAGGCTGCCACCACGAATGCTTGTCCCAAGTTCGTCCACGGTATCCCGTTCGACACGTCGAGAGCGTCACGCAAAGCGGATGTCCCAGTCATAGTCGTGTTCTCCTGTGACTATTAACAGCAGAGCAGAGCCAGGCAATCGAATACGAATACCTTAGAACAACTCTCTATCAAGACTCCGGTATTGTACCGCCTCCGCGACGTGGTGTTCGGCGATGGTCTCGACGGCGTCGAGGTCGGCGAGGGTTCGGGCGACGCGGAGGACTTTGTCGTAGGCGCGGGCGCTGAAGCCGAGGTTGTTGATGGCGTTCTCGAGCAGGGCTTTGGCGCTGTCGGTGGCGTGGCAATGGAGACGTACGGAGTGGGAGTCGAGGTGGGCGTTGCATCGGAACCGGCCGTCGTAGCGCCGGTGTTGGCGGTTGCGGGCTTCTTGGACGACGGCGCGGACCTCGGCCGAGGTGGGGCCGGAGGGGCGGTCGTCGGCGATCTCGTTGAAACTGAGGGCGGGCACGTCGACGTGGATGTCGATGCGGTCGAGGAGCGGGCCGGACATGCGGCTCATGTACCGCTGGATCTCGCCTATCGAGCACCGGCATTGCCGGCGCGGATCCGTCCGGCATCCGCACGGGCACGGATTCATGGCCACGACGAGCATGAAGCGGCTCGGGAAGGTAACCGAGTACATGGCGCGGCGGACGTGGACGACGCCTTCTTCGAGGGGCTGGCGCAGGACCTCGAGGGCGGATCGGTTGAACTCGGGCAGTTCGTCGAGGAAAAGCACGCCGTTATGGGCGAGGCTGACCTCGCCGGGATTGGGCTGCGTGCCTTGGCCGCCGCCGCAGATTGACACCGTCGACGCGGTGTGGTGCGGACTCCGGAAGGGCCGGCGGACGACGAGCGCCTCCTTATCGCGCACGAGCTGGGCCACGCTGTAGATTCGCGTGGTCTCGAGGGCCTCGTCGAAGGTCATGTCGGGCAGGATGCCGGGCAGGCGCGAGGCGAGCATGGTTTTGCCGGTGCCGGGCGGGCCGATCATGAGCAGGTTGTGGCCCCCGGCCGCCGCCACGGTGATCGCGCGTTTCACGTGGGCCTGGCCTTTGACCTCGGTGAGGTCGTGTCCGCCGCGCCGGCTACGCTCGAACAACGCCTCCACATCGGATCGGTGCGGGGCGATATCGGACTGGCCGGACATAAACGCGGCGGCAGCTTCAAGCGTCGCCACCGGAATCGTGTCGACGCCGCTGACGACGCTGGCCTCGTCCGCGTTCGCCACCGGCACGAGGATGCCGCGCAATCCCTGTTCGCGCGCGCCGAGAGCCATGGACAGCGCGCCCGCCACGGGCCGGATACTACCATCCAGGGCGAGCTCGCCGACGGCCGCGTAGTCCGCGAACCGCTCGCCAGCGATCTGTTCGCTGGCGGCCAGCATGCCGAGGGCGATGGGCAAGTCGAGGGCGCTGCCTTCCTTGCGCACATCGGCCGGGGCGAGGTTGATCACGAGCGTGCCGAAAGGAAACCGAAACCCGGAGTTTTTGAGCGCGGAGCTGACGCGGTTCTCGCTCTCTCGCACGGCCAGGTCGGGCAGGCCGACCATGAACACCCGTTGCGTGCCGAAACTGTGGTCGACCTCGACCGCCAGCGGAAACGGGTCGATGCCCAATACCGCCGCCGAATGTACTCGTGCCAGCATAATCGTTCTCTAACCGTTACATGTCCTTACCTGTGGCTAGCGGGCATAATAGAGCGTCGCAATGCCCCCGTCAAGGTGGAGCTTGTCTGAGCCGCGCAAGAGCGCGTCGGGTTGGTTCGCCGCGCCTGGACTTGAACCGGGCGACGGCGGGTTGCTCGCCAGCAAGAACCGCTTCCGTTTCACCCGGCACGGAGACTCCATCATGCAGATACTGAACGATGTCCTGCCATGTTTCTTCGCTGAACGATGTGGTGGCACCTGAGACGTAGTGTATGACCCCGGGCTGCGCTTTCCGCTTGGCAATGGCGCCGGGGGGTGTTATCATAGCGGCGGTGTCATGCAGTGGAACCTGGGCTGGAGAGTGAGGGGAGGGTCCTATGCGCCGTTGCATTCCGTTCGTTGCGCTGCTCGTCTTGTTTACCTTCGTGTTCTGCAGTTGCCCCAAGCCCCGCGATCCCGCCATCGGCGCTCTTCCGGACGCATTGGGGTTTGGCACCACGCTCACAACCCTGGCGTTCGAGGTGTGGAATCGGGGCGACGCGGGCTCCGTCCTCGATTTCCAGGTATCCACGGACACACCGTGGGTGGCCAGCCTCGAACCGAAGTCCGGAACCAGCACGGGTTCGGGCGACAAGGTCGTCGTGACCGTGACCGTGAGCCGCGCGGGCCTTGCCAAGGCGGACTACTCGGGTACGATCACGGTGTCCGCTGCGAACGTGAACCCCGCCACGGTGTACCTGTCGATGTCTACGGTGCCTGCTGCCGAGGGGGAAGCCGAGGGCGAGGGCGAAGGGGAACCGACCGACAAGGCCACGATCATCGGGTGGGTTTCGGATACCGAAGGGGATCCCGTGGCTTTTGCCAAGGTGACCGTTGATGGCGGTGTCACTACGTACACCGACGACCATGGCCTGTACACCGTGCCGGGTGTGGAGCCGTCGGATGAGGTAACGGTGTCGTTCTCGAAACCGGGCTATACGACCAATGCGACCAACGTCGGTGCAGCCGCTGAAGAGGTCTCCACGGCCAACGTGGCGTTAGCGCAACGGGCCGAAGCCCAGGTCTTGCCGAACGCGGCGGCCGGCGGCACGGTCGAGGATACGGAAGGCAACGCCATCACGCTGCCGGTGGGTGCGTTGGTTGACTCGGCGCGCAAGGCCGTAACCGGCGACGTCGAGGTGCAAATCACCGCGCTCGACTTGTCGGATCCCAGTGAAAAAGCGGCATTCCCAGGCGACTTCCGCGGCGTCACCGCCAAGAGCGGCGCCGAGGTCCAGCTCGAGAGCTTCGCGGTGGCGGATTTCGTGATCACCCAAAACGGCGAGGAACTGGACCTGGCGCCCGGCGTGTCGGCGGACATCGCGCTACAACTGCCGGGGGATACGTCGCTCGAACTGGGTGAGACAGTGCCCCTTTGGTATTTCGATGAGGAGCAGGGCGTCTGGATCGAGTCCGGTATGGGCACCGTCGAGTCCGACGGCTCGGGCGGGCTCGTGTACGCGGCGTCGGTGCCGCATCTCTCGTGGTGGAACTGCGACAAGCCCCTTGAGGAGACTCATTGCGTCCGCGGGCGTGTCTTGAACACCGAAGGCCAGCCGGTGGCCGGCGCCCGGATCGAGGCGCGCGGCCTGTCCTACAACGGCTCGAGTTTCGCCACCACGGATGCGAACGGTCGGTACTGCGTGGACGTGAAACGCGACTCTCAAGTACAAGTCCTGGCAACGTTGCCGGGCGGCCGGGAAGTCGTGGCGGCGCAGGATGTAACCGTGCCGGATGCGGCCGCTTCCTGCGATACGGGTGGCTGCACGGACGTGTCCGACATGACCGCTTCATTCGATGCGTGTGTCAGCGGTTTCGTGAAGCGTGAAGACGGCACGCCGTTTGCCGGCGTCACGGTCTTCAACTCATGGGGCGGCCGGGCAGTCACCGATTCCACGGGGTACTACTGCATGGATGCGCCCGGGGGGGTCACCGTTTCCGTGTTCGCGCTCGGGCGTCCGCTCGTGGATGTGCGAACCATGGTCGACACTTATTGCGGGACCGGCGACTGCGTCCAAGCGAACATCGAGATCGAGTATCCCGAATCGGGAGACTTGGTCGGATATGTGACCGCCCTATGCTCGAGCAACTCCGACGCCAAAGCCGGCTCCGCGGGCGTGACCTCCTATGCGTACTTCTTCGCGCATATCGGCGATGCCCCCGGGGTGGAAGAACTGACCGATGTGGACGACACCTGCACGGTCCATCTTGACCCGCCCGCAGAGGGCGAAGGCGAAGGGGAAGAGGACGAGGAACGCCTGGGCGCCCTGGATCCCGGCGTGCCGGGATCGGTCACCAACGGCGTGGCTACCGCCGAGATGGTGCGCTTGTACGACTACTATGTGGCCCTGTTCATGGAGCTCTACGGCAGCACCGAATCGCTCATCTTCGATCCCGCGATGATGGGTATCTTCATGCAGGAACCCGGTCTTGAACCCCGGTTTCAGCTCGGGGATACGCTAACCTACTCCTGGCCGGGTGGCGTCGACATTGGCCCCTTCAGCGCGAGCCTTCAGGTGGTCGGTCCGCCCGATCTCGCGTCGCCGGAGATCACCGATGGCCCCTACGGGACGCACTACGTCAACATCGATCTCGGCACGAGCCTGCCGCTGGTTTGGGATGCGGCCAGTCCGGGAACGCTGCTCAATGTGATGGTGGTCAGCACGGCAACGCCCTTGAGTGGCGTCAAAGACGTCGCGGGCACGCGCAGGGGTTATGTGAATTGCGTGCTTCGTGATGACGGTTCGCACACCATCCCTGCCGCTCTGTTGGGTCAATTGCCGGTCGCCGGACCCGGCGAAAAGCAGCAGATTCTCTTCAGTGTCACGCGCTTCAAGTATGGCGTGGCGAATGTCCCGCTAGTGGCTGGCGGCAACGGGGTGGTCATACTCATGAGCTACGGTGGCGTGGCCGCAACCAACCCGCCGGCGGGCGTTCCCTGAACGGCGTCACCGCCCGCGGGTGCCGGGCGTCGGGGGATGCCCGACGCCCGACGTAGGGCTGGAGGAGGGGTCGTGAGTTACCGATGCGGCAAGTGGCACGCGGCGCGGAGGTTCCGCTCGAAGGCCGATCAGCGTCGTCGGGAAGATAGGACAGGGAAGGGCAGGCAATGCCGCCATGCCAGGCGAGACGAAGCGGACAGAAGACGGCCGCCGTCCGCGTTGCGATGGGGTGCAGGGCATTGGGCTTTCGATGAAGAGGGCGATTCATGAGGAGCGTCTGCGCGGTGTCCTTCCCATCAGGCTATGGCAGGCGGTTGGCGTGCCGCCGCCGGGCGAGGAGCATCGGACGTCATGGATGATTGGGGACGAAGGCGCGAACAGATCAAGATCTTCGTTCTCCTGGCGGCTTTCGGAGTGGCTGCGGAGCTCAACAGCGTTCAGATACCCTATACGGGAGCCCTGATTGATGGCCGCTGGGCCTTTGGCTTCATGGGATTCGCCCTGTTGCAGCGTTGGCGGGCGGCGCTGTTGTTGGCTTGCTGTCTCTCGATTCCCCTGAATTCCCACGTGCCTCTCTGGATAGGCTTTCTTGGCAACCTGCTCTACGCGGTTCCTGCGCTGCTTGTCATCCGTCCTCTTTCGAGCCGTCTGTTAGTGCGATGCGGGCCGAGTTGGGTGTACGGCTTGGGGTGGTTGGCGCTGGTCTTGGGCTGCTATCAAGTCTTCACGACGCCTGCGGTTTGGGCGGTGGTTGCGTTGATGGACGGAGGGCCGGTTTGGCCCAAGGTTTGGGAAGGCTGGCAGACGCAGCCGTTTCTGGTAGAGTCGATTCTCGCGGGGCTCCTTTCGGCCGTCGCCATGGTGGCCGTGCTGACCCATCAGCGACTCGGCCACATCTACCGCATGCTCCTCGGGATCCGCAGCGTCAATCAGCTCATCGTGTCCGAAGACGACCCGGTTCGCTTGATCGAGCACGCCTGTGCCAACCTGACAGAAACCATGGGCTATCTGGGTGCCCGGATCGTCTTGCTCGACACCGAGGGTAGGCGGGTTACGGCGGCGGCGCTCTCGGGCTCTGGCGGGGGCTGCAATATGCTGCGTGAGCAGTTGGCCCGGGGAGAGCTTCCTGTCTGCATGACCCGCGCCCTCGATCGTGAGGGCACCGTCGTTGTCGAGAACCCCGCAGCCGATTGTGCGGGGTGTCCCGCGTTGAAAGAGTCTGCAGGACGTGCCGGACTGAGCCGCCGTCTCGCGTCCGACGGCAAGACTTACGGTGTACTCTCGGTGGATGTTCCGGCGGCCTATGTCCGCGATACGGAGGCGCGCGGCCTCTTTGACGAGGTGGCCGACGACCTGGCGTTTGCCCTTTGCCGGATCGAGATGGCCCGTAGCCACCGGGCGCTGGAAGGGATCTACGCCACCCTCTATGAGAAGAGTCACGCCGTCATGCTGGTGATCGATTCCGATAGCGGGGCGGTTGTCGATGCCAATCCGGCGGCGGAGCGCTTCTACGGCTGGTCGCGGGAGGAACTGACGCGCAAGAACATCGCCGAGATCAACACGCTCACACCGGAGCAGGTGCGTGCAGAAATGCAGGCGGCTCGCGATATGCGGCGCAATCATTTCCTGTTCAAACACCGTCGAGCCGACGGCTCGATCCGCGACGTTGAGGTCTACAGCGGCAGTGTCGAATTCGAGGAAAGGCAACTGCTCTACTCGATCATCCACGACATCACTCAACGCGTCCAGGCCGAGGAAGCCCTATGCGAAAGCGAGCGGTACCTGCGTTCGATTCTCCAGACCACCGCCGACGGATTCCTTGTTGTTGACCACGAGGGCGGAATCATCGAGGTCAACGACGCCTACTGCCTTCTGTCGGGTTATACACGCGACGAGATCCTGGGAATGCGGCTGTCCGACCTGGAAGCGGCCGAAGTGCCCGAAGCCACCGCCGACCGCGCGAGACGCGTTGTCGTAGAGGGCTCGGAGTTTTTCGAGACCCGACACCGGCGCAAGGACGGTAGCGTGTTTTCCATCGAAGTCTCGGTGAGCTTTGTCCGCGAACGCGGCGGCTGCTTCGTTTCGTTCTGCCGCGATCTGACCGAGCGCAAGCGGCGCGAGGAGCATATCGCCCTCCTGGGTCAGATGCTGGACGAGGCGCCGGCCGCGGTCACGATCCATAGCACCGAGGGGCGCTTCCTCTTTGCCAACCAGGCGGCCTGCGCTCTGCACGGGTATGACGACGTCGGCGAGTTCCTGGCGATCAACCTGCACGATCTCGATATGCCCGAGAGCGAGTCGCTCATTGCCGAGCATATGCGCCAAATCAACCAGGCGGGCGCGGCGCGCTTCGAGGTCACCCACTATTGCAAGGACCGTTCGGTGCTTCCTATGGAGGTGTTTGCCAAGGCTATCGAGTGGCATGGTGAACCGGCGCTGTTGAGCATCGCTACGGACATCACCGAGCGCAAGAGGGCGGAGGAGCGTCTGCGCCTGCAATCGCTCGTGCTCGATCAGATTGCGGATCGAGTGACCGTCACCGACCTCGACGGTGTCATCACCTATGTGAATGACGCGGAGGTCCGGACGCTGGGGTATGAGCGCGAGGACCTCATCGGCGCATCGGTGGAGCGCTACGGCGAGGATCCCGACCGCGGGGCGTCTCAACACGAGATCGTCGAGGACACGTTGTGTCAGGGCCAATGGCGGGGTGAGGTGGTCAACCGAACCGCCGATGGGCGCGAGGTGATTCTGGACTGCCGGACGCAGGTGATTCTCGATGAACGGGGTAACAAGGTCGCCCTGTGCGGCATTGCCACGGATATCACGGAACGCGTTCTGGCCGAAGAGGCCCTGCGCGAGAGCGAGGAGAAATACCGCTCGCTGTTCAACCAGTTCATGGGGGGCATCTATCTGCACGACCTCGAGGGCCGCATCCTCGACGTGAACATGATGGCCTGCGCCCAGTCCGGTTATTCCAGAGACGAACTCCTGAAGCTCACCGTCTTCGACCTCCATCCCGACGAGGCCGAAACAGGATACTGGCCGAAGGATGAGCTGGTGCGCGCATGGAAGCTCTGGCGGCCCGGACAGAGGATCGTTGTGGAGGGAGAACGGCGACGCAAGGACGGCGTCGTCTTCCCGGTCGAGGTATCGACCGGCATGGTCCGTTACGGCCAGAGCGATCTGATTCTGGCCATCGTTCAGGACATCTCGGAGCGCAAGCGGGCCGAGGCCGAACGCGAACAACTGCGGGAGCAACTGAACCAAGCGCAAAAGATGGAATCGGTAGGGCGGTTGGCCGGCGGCGTGGCACACGATTTCAACAATATGTTGAACGTTATCCTCGGCCATGCGGAGCTGGCCGTCGAGGAATTGCCTCCCGAGCACCCCGTTCGCGACGACATCGAGGAGATCCGGAAGGCCGCGCAGCGTTCCGCCGATCTGACGCGCCAACTGCTGGCCTATGCCCGAAAACAGACGGTGGCTCCGAGAGTTCTCGACCTCAACGAAACGGTGGCGTCCACGCTCAGGATGCTCCGGCGTCTCATTGGCGAGGACATCCAGCTGACCTGGAATCCCAGCGAGGCGTTGGATCCGGTGCGCATCGATCCGGCGCAGGTGGATCAGCTTCTTGCCAACCTGTGCGTCAATGCCCGTGACGCCATCGGACACAACACCGGAACGATCGCCATCGAGACGGGTTCGGCGGTCTTCGACGAAGAATACTGCGCTGCCCACCCCGGGGCCACTGCCGGCCGCTACGTGATGCTTGCCGTCAACGATGACGGTTGCGGCATGGACGAGGGCACGAGGGCCCAGGCGTTTGAGCCCTTCTTCACGACAAAGGGGCAAGGTGAAGGCACCGGACTGGGCCTCGCCACGGTGTACGGCATTGTGAAGCAGAACCGCGGCTTCGTCGATATCTGCAGTGAACTCGGCCAGGGGACCGCAGTCAAGGTCTATCTGCCTTGCCACAAGGACCGCGTTGCACAGGACGCCGAAGTCACGGAATCGGCAACGCCACCACGCGGCAACGAGACCATCCTCTTGGTTGAGGACGAACCGGCCATTCTGAAGATGACGCGAACGATGCTCCTGCGACAGGGCTACGCTGTCTTGGCGGCCGCGACTCCCGGTGAGGCCATTCGCCTTGCCCAGGAGCATGCCGGCGATATACACTTGATCATTACGGACGTGGTGATGCCCGAGATGAACGGACGCGATCTTGCCAAAAACGTGTTGTCCCTCTACCCAAGGATCAAGCGCCTGTTCATGTCCGGCTACACCGCTGATGTCATCGCGCACCAGGGCGTGTTGGAAGAAGGGGTCTACTTCATCCAGAAGCCCTTCCTTCAGAAGGACTTCACCGCGAAGATCCGCGACGTGTTGGGGAGCTGAGGGCCCCATGAGGCCATTTCGCAGGCCGAGGCATCAGGCGTGCGTACCGCGATCATCGTCGACGAAGGGAAATAGGCCGGACTGTTGATGGCAAGGGTGAAGGAGGCGGCATGAATCTGTTTGAGACACTTGGCGACGTGTGGGAGCAGGCGGTGGACGATTTCGGCGGGGCTCTTTCGGGATGGTTTGCGGAATCGCCGGCGCTAGGGGTTCTGAACCTCATCTTCGCGCCCATCATGTTGCCCATCTACTTCTTGCAGCTACTGTCGAGAACGTTGTGAGAGGTCTCGCGTGCGGACCCGTTGATGCGTCTCGGAACCGAGTGCTGAGGATGAGCACGCCGTTTCAGGGCATCCTGGGGGTGTTGTCGCCAGTACTGGACAGGAAACGAGCCGTGTCCTGAACGCGCAATCCGCTTTCGCGAGGCCGAATTCCTGCTCGAACGTATCTTGGGCATCGGTCAGGCGCGGAGCACGTGTCGTTGAGGGCCGGCTCCTACGTAGCGGGACGCTGTCGAACCCGATCAGATCGCGCCAGTTGGATTCAGGACGGCCCCTGTCCATCCGGCTCGAATCCCCCTATTCAATCCATTTGCGCTGAATATTGCGCAGACTGGCGGCGAACAGCGCGGCACAGAAAGCCGCAAGCGCGGCCAAACTGAGGCCGTAGGGTATGGTGGCCGCGCCGCGGATGGCGCCGTGGAGAATGTCGGTGCCGTACGTGAGCGGCAGTACGTAGGAGAGCGGCCGCAAGAAGACGGGCAGTTTTTCGATTGGGAAGAACAGCCCGCATAGAAAGATCATGGGGAAACGGAAGAAATTGGAGAAGGTCTGCGCTTCAAAGACCTCTTTTACGGACACCGCGATGAACAGGCCGAGAAACGTGGAACTGATGGCGATCAAGATGACGGCGGGTGTCAGGACGGCCCAGTTGACATCTGAAAGATCCGTCAGAAACGCCCCCAACAACAGTGGCACGAAGGCGTTGACCACACCGAAGAGTATGGCCCCCGCGGTCTTGGCGAGCATCAGCACTTCCAGCGAAATGGGGGCGAGTAGAAGGCGTTCGAAAGACCGCCCTTTCTTCTCGAACGTGACCGTCACGGAGAGCACGCTGGTGGTGCCGAAGAGAATGCTCAAGGCCACGAGTCCGGGAAGCAGCGTAGAGAGACTCTCCAGCCCCAGTCCGGAACGGACGAAGAACATGGCAATCCAGACCAGTGGGAACAGCAATCCCCAACTGATGTTGGGCGGCTTGAGGTAATAGGTGCGCATGTCCTTAAAGAGGATACTCCAGAATGTGATCCATTTGTTCATGCCCCGCCTCCTTTACCCGTCTTCTCGCGCTCCTGCTTCATGAGCCTGGCTTCGATGCCGGTCACGTGAACGAATACATCCTCAAGCGAGGGCCGAATCTTCCGGGCTTCGGACACCTCCTCGCCATGGTCTTCCATCAGCCGGACCAGGGGACCGATACGAACCGGTTCATGCGATTCGACACGAAGTACGGTAGACGTGACCGTCACGCACTCGAGCGCGGGAAAGGCTTCGCGAATCACGTCACACAGCGATTCGGCGCTGCTCGACACGCCGAACTCGACCACGTGGCGTCCCTGGGTCTCGCCCATCAGATCCGCTACCGAATCGGTGCGGACAATGCGCCCCTCGACAATGAACGCGATGCGCCCGCAGAGCCGCTCGGCTTCCTCAATGTAGTGGGTGGTCAGCAGAATCGTTGTGCCAGCGGTGTTCAGACCGGCGATCATCTGGCGAATCTGCCTAGCGCTGGCCACGTCGATACCGGTGGTCGGCTCGTCCAGGAACAGAATCGGCGGTCTATGGATGATCCCGGCCGCAATGGTCAGCTTGCGCTTCATGCCCTTGGAATAGCCGCCGAACTTGCGATCCGCCGCCTGCGAAAGCCCGAAAGATTCGAGCAGTTCGTGTGCCCGTTCTTTGCGTTTCCGCTGGCGCATTCCGTAGAGCGCACCGCAGAAACAGAGATTCTCGTAGCCGGTCAACTCGGGATAGAGGTTGCTCTCGTCCGGAACAACACCCATCAAGTGCTGCGCGGCCTTCGGATTGCGGGAGCAGTCGATGCCCGCGATGTGAATTGTCCCTGCGTCGGGGCGGGCCAAACCGGTCAACATGTTGATCGTCGTGGTCTTTCCTGCGCCGTTGGGGCCGAGAAAGCCAAACAGTTCGCCTTCGCGCACGTCAAAAGTGACCGACTCAACCGCTGTCACATCTCCAAAACTCTTCGCCAGGCCGGATACGTCGATCTTCTTGTTTTCAAATCCCATAGCCGTTCTCTCTATTCGGGTAATTGGTTCAGCGTGAACAACAAACCGGCAAAACCGGCTCCGGGCACAATGCCACGCTCGATTCGCGGCTCCGGCTCGAATTGCTCATTCGGTTGCCGGAACAACGTGCTTGCCGAGTCGGTCGGCGAGAATCCGCAGGATTGAGCCAACTCCAGCACCTCGGTCGCCGTTCGGAAATGGGCCTGTGAGTACATGGAGTGTCCTTGGGCGGCTTTCTCCTGATAGGAAAGGCCCCAAGGACTGTCGGCGGGGACGAACCCCAGCAGGAGCTGACCACCGGCTCGGAGAACACGACGGCACTCGCACAGGACCTGGGGCGCGTCGGCCACGAAGCAGAGCGTCAGGGCCATCAGTACGCCGTCGAACGACTTCGGCGCAAAGGGAAGCGCCTCGGCCTTGGCTTCATGCGACACGATGCCGCGTGCCGCCGCCAGGGCCAGCATGTTCGGCGACGGATCGACGCCGGTCGGTATGCCGAGGGCGTGGGCGAACCGTCCCGTGCCGACACCCACATCGACCCAGCCATCAAAAGGTCCGTCGCATAACGAGAGCAGGCAGTCACGTTCACCTCGGAAGATGGCCTCTCCTTCCGGCGTGTCGTACCACCGGTCATACTGGTCGGCGATGGAATCGAAGACCTGACACATCGGTCACGCGCTCCGCTCGTTAGGCGCTCACACCGTCACCAGCCGGTCCGAGTCGCGCACGATCTCGTAGTGGTCTTTGAGTGTCGACAACGGACAGATCTCCGAGCCTTCCGAATTGCGGAGTCTCAGGCACGTTCCACAGGCCAGGAACTCGCCGCCCGCGTCGAGAACCCTCTGCGCGGCTTCCTTCACGTTGAACTTTTCGTCCTCAATCTGGTCGATCTCGACGCCCCGGCCCGAAAGGAAGATGCGGACCTCGTCGCCCTGTTCCAGACTATAGAGCGCCAAGCGCAGGGCGTTGAAGACCGTTTCCGGGTCGGTCTGGGTGATGACCATTCCAAGTTTCATGATGCTTTTCCTTTCGTTTCAGAATGCTCGTCAGCTCCACAGCAGGGGTGTTCGTCGCTCGTCCCGTGACATCTCCTGATCTGCTCGGGCGAGCATTCCGTGGGTCTGCCCTTCAGGTTCTCGGGCTTCGTGCAGCACTGTTTCTTCTCACACATGATGTACTTCCCTTTGGTTAAGTGGCCGCGCGGAAACTATCCAACAACGCAAAAAAAACACCGCTACTCCTTCTTGTCCACCCTGAGCAGCCTCTGGGCCGTTTCCCCCCAGTCGGTAAGCGTCGATTCGTTCACCCGGTAATGTACGTAGTACCCCTTCTTCTCTGCGCTCACAACCTCTGCGTCGCGCAGCACTCGCAGGTGCTGCGACACCGCCGCTGGCGTGATGTCAAGCGCGCGGGCCAACGCATTGACGCAAAGCATCCGATTCTTGAGCAGGTCAATCATGCGCACCCGCGTCTCCACCGAAAGGACTTTGAAGATTCGGGCGAGTCTCTCCATTTCATTCATCCGAACACGCCTTCTGGTTAAGCATCAACGCAGATACTATGGGCCATCGCGCGGGCCCGAGTCAAAACCACTTTGTTCGCCGCGCGACTCGCGCGCAGGAAGCGGCCGCTGCACGGACGCAGGCCCACGCGGTTGGGTCACCTATACATGGGGTCGGTTGACACGTTTCGGAACCGTGTGCTAAGGTTGAAGATGCCGTATCGAGGCATCTCAGGGTGTTTTTTGCCCGCGCTAGACGGGAAACTAGCGGTGTCCTGAACTCGCAATCCGCTTTAGCGAGGTCGAATCCCTGCTTGAGGGTGTCTTGGTCATTAGTCAGGTGCGGAGCACGTGACGTTGACGGTCGGGTCCTACTCAACGAGACGCTGCCGAACCCGGTCAGGTCCGAGAGGAAGCAGCCGTAGGTGGAGGTTCTCGTGTGCTGTAGGGTAGCCTGGCCCGAGTTAACGACTTCGCGGCCGTTCTGGCCAACCATTCGAGGGTAGGTGCGCGGGCATTCTTTTTTTCGCATCGAGGGAGCATATGGCCGAGGATCACTATCTCGTGCTGGCGCGCAAATGGCGCCCTCAGTGTTTCGCGGACGTGGTTGGTCAGGAACACATCACCCGGACACTCCAGAACGCGATTACGGCAGGCCGAATCGGTCACGCCTTTCTCTTCATCGGTTCACGCGGGATTGGCAAAACCACGACGGCTCGCGTATTGGCCAAGGCGCTGAATTGTCTTGCGACCGACGGTCCGACCCCTCAGCCGTGCGGCCAGTGCGCGAACTGCGTTTCCATCGCCGAAGGCCGCAACATGGATGTCATCGAGATCGACGGCGCTTCGAACAACAGCGTTGCCGATGTCCGAGAGATCCGCGAGAATGTCCGTCTCGTTCCGTCCAACGCCCGCTACAAGATCTACATCATCGACGAAGTCCACCAGCTTTCGAGCGGCGCATTCAATGCGCTGTTGAAGACCCTCGAAGAACCGCCGGTTCACGCGGTGTTCATCCTGGCCACCACGGAGGCCCACCGGATTCCGGCGACGATCATCTCGCGTTGTCAGCGGTACGATTTTCGGCGCGTCGGTTTGGATGCCCTCTGCGTCCTTCTGCGGCGCATCCTTGACACGGAAGGCGTTGCGTGCACCAACGAGGCGTTGTACGCCATTGCGCGCGCGGCCGAGGGCGGTATCCGGGACGCCGAAAGCATCCTCGACCAAATCATGTCGTACTGTGAAGGGCGCATCGAGTTCCAGGACGTGGTGGACGTGCTGGGCCTCGTCCGGGCCGAGGTCCTCTACGATTTGTGCGAAGCGATGCTTGACAAGGACATTGGGCGGCAGTTGAAGACCATCGAGGATGTGGTCGTCAACGGAAAGGATCTATCTCAGTTCGTATCCGAGATTCTGGGTCATTTCCGGAATCTGCTCGTCTGCAAGACGGCCAATCCGAAGGAGCTATTGGCCCTGCCCGACGAGGACATCGCCCGTTTGGTCAAGCAATCCGGCCGATTCTCGCTGACGCACCTGATCCGCCTCGTCGAGCAGTTCGCCGAGTTGACCAAAGGCTTCGACTCGCAACTGGCGCAACGGATTGCCCTTGAATCGACCCTGATCCGGATCTCGAAGGTGGGGATCGAGTTGTCCGTCGATACCGTGCTCGAGAAGTTGGTGCAGTTGGGGCACGGCGGAATCGCGCCTGGATCGTCCGGTGGGGCATGCGTTGGGGGGGCGGGTTCGCCCAGCGTGTCCGCGGAACCCATGGTGCCGGCCGAGGTGGAAACGGAGCCTGACGCACCGGGTCGGCACGAAGCTACGGCGGAAGCGCCCACCGAGGTGACGGCGGCCACGTTACGGATCTTCTGGCAGAAGCTCGTGATGAGGATCAAGAACGAGGATCTCCACCTGGCGGTCTGTCTTGATCGGGCAACGCCTCTCCGATTGGATGGCGCCGCGCTTGTGATACAATTCCGCGAGGCCGATGCGCGCCAGCGCAAGACCGTCGAAGCGCGCCAGAACCTGGATCGTATCGAGCGGCTTCTGGTCGAGTGGACGTCGAATGTGACCACGCTTGGCGTCGAGTCCGCGGTGGCCGTGCCTCGGGACGATGAGCCGGCCGCGCCACAGGGGTTTCCGCTGGGCGGTCACGTGAGTGCGGATCGAGCGCGTGAGGCCCTGAAGGACCCGCACGTGGCAAAAGTCGTGGATGCGTTCAAGGGACGGATCGTGAACGTGAGAGGCGGCGGCGACGAGTCGCACGAGGCCGAATAGCGAGCGCGTAGGGCGACGGCGTGGCCAGGGCCGCGTGACATACCGGGGTGAGTGCCGTGCAGTTCGAGTCGAATCGACGCAGCAAGAGGAGCCTATCGGGCACCCTCTTCGTGACCTTTCTGTTTGGGGCGGCCATCGGTTTCTCGTTGTGCTACGGCCTGTCGGTCTCGTTGAACTGGGGGCGTCCCGACGCCGAGCCCCGAGTCGAGATGCCCACCCAGGTTCCGTCCCCCGAACCGGCGGGCCTCGCCGACACGCCGTCTTCGGTCGAGCTGGCCGCGCCCTCGTCTCAAGAGCCGGGGTCTCCGTATGCCGCCGCGGCCAACCTGGCGTTTGACGGTGAGATCCTGGCCGGTCGGCATTTGTTTGTGGCGGTTCATGGCAACGCCATGGACGACGCCGGCGCCGAATTTCTGGGGCGACTCCAACCGGGCGGCATCGTCCTGCGAGACGAGAACCTCTCGAGCGACGTTGGGGAAACGACCGCGTTTGTTCGTGCCTTGAGAACGGCCGTGAGCCAAGGGGCGTCGTTGGCGGATCGACCGTTGTGCGCCGTGTTTCCCCAATCGGGGGGGCTGGCGCGATTCGCCGGCTCCGATGGGCCGTCCGCGGCGGAATTGGGGGCCGATTGGGATACGGAGCGCGCGGGCGCTATCGGCCGCGAGTTCGGCAGTGCCTGTCTCGAACGCGGTATCAGCGTGGTTTTTTCGCCGCGGCTCGACATCGATGAGCCTCAGGGCGAGCACCCGGAATTGGCCGTCGAGGCCTTCGGCCGGGATCAAGGCGTTGTCGCGGCTATGGGGCTAGCCTTATCGGAAGGGCTTTCGAGTGCGGGTGTGGCGGCCGTGGCCGTGCACTATCCGGGCCTGGGCGCGGCGCGGCTGGATGCGGCGAAGGACCTTTGGGTCATTGACCGCGATGTACCGCAACTGGCGGAACTCATGTATCCCTTCGCGGAGGCCATCGCGCATGGCGTTCCCGGCGTTCTGGCATGCCACGCGGCCGTGCCGGCACTGGACAAGACGCAGCCCGATCGGCCGGCGTCGATGTCGCCCGTGCTGATCCGGGATGTGCTGCGCACGAACTTCAAGTTCAATGGTGTGGTGATGGCGGATGACGTGATGCCGCCGGCCCGTGTGGGTCGGCGAACCCCGGGCGATGCGGCGGTTGAGGCGCTGGCGGCTGGCTGCGATGCGCTGCTGTTCCTGGATCCGGATCCCGTCGGGATCCACGGCGTTTGCCAGGCCATCGAGGCGGCCGTGCGCGACGGGCGCTTGTCCAAGGCCGAATTGGATGCCAGCAAGGGACGCCTGGATGCTTGGGCCGATGCCTTGCGCGAGCGCTTCGCCATTCCCTCGGCGCCTGAAGCGGAAGAGGCCGAACCGGACAAGGGGGCGGTTGCGACGCCCGGCCCGGACGCGATAGAAATCGATCACATGGTCAAGGCAGGCGATGTCTTATGCGATCTGGCCAAGCGATTTGGCGTTGCGGTCGAGGACCTCAAGCAGTGGAACAACTTGACCGATGATCGCCTGATGCCGGAGACGCGGCTTGTCGCGCGCATACCAAGAACAGCGGCCAGTGCCGAGGTGGTGGCCCCCGACGACCGGATCGAAAAGGAGCATACCGTTGCGGCGGGGGAAGGACTGTTCGATGTCGCGACGGCGTACGATGTCACGGTGCTGGATCTGGTCCGGTGGAATGCGCTGGCCGAGGGTGTCGTGCAGGAGGGCCAGGCACTAAAGGTCTTCGCGCCACCGCCCGAGGAGAGACCTCAGCCGAAGAAGGCCGAGCCGAAGAAGGCCGAGCCGACAACGGATCACCGCATTGAACGCGGGGAGACGCTGGAATCCATTGCCCGGCGGTACGACACAACGCCCCGGAAGCTCATGGAACTCAACGACATCAAGAACCCACACAAGATCTTGTTCGGCCAGAAGCTGAAGGTGCCGAAGCGCTGATGCCGTTGTGCTGTCGGGCCCGCTAGGGCAGGCTTGATGGCTTTCCCGAGTCGTGCGCCAGTTTGTCCAGCAAGGACGGGGGTACCTCAATGCCCTTCTGGAGGCACAGGTCCACTTCCTGCCACGCCTCGTCGTAGGCGCGTTTTCTGCACAAGGCGAGGATCAACTGGATCCGGGCATCTCCGGCGTCGGCATTGAGCTCCAGCACATGCCGGAACGTTGCGGCGGCGCCGTCGAAGTCCTTCCCGCCGAGGAGTGCATAACCCAAGGCCATATGCTTCGCCGCGTCGCGCGGATCCAGCGCAACGCTCTGGCGGAACGCCTCGATGGCCTCGTCGTGCGCGCCGGTGGCGTCAAGGGCCATGCCTAGGTGGAGTTGGGCTCGCGCGGTGCTGGGGTGCTCGGTGCAGATCCGTTGCCATTCGGCCAGGCGGCCCTGGGCATCTCCGCGGTCGAGGTAGTACTGGTCGATCCGAAAGTAGGGTTCCGAGGAGGCGGGATCGAGCGCGATGGCCTTTCGGAAAGATGCCATCGCCGCCTCGGTATGGCCCGTTTCCGCTAAGGCGATTCCCTCGCCGCACGTCGCCTCGGCGTTTTCCGGGCACACCTCGAGGACGTGGCGGAACGCTTCGACAGCCTCAGCGGCCTCGCCATGCTCGAGGGTCTTCCGTGCTTTCAAGAGAAGGCTTTCCTCGAGCTGGTCCCTGGCCGGGGCGAACTGGGGATCGATCGCGATGGCCCGACGATAGATTTCGATGGCCCTATCGAGTTCTCCTGTGTCCTCCATGGCTCGGGCCAACTGGTACTGGGCGGCGGCCGCGTTTGGCCGGGCCTCAACCATGGCCTGCCATTCGGCCCGGCGCGCCTCGGGCGTCATGGTGGCGGTGAGCACGGCGTCTAGGCTCTCGTACGCCTCCATACTGTCGGGATCGAGCGCGATGGCCTTGCGAAACGCCTCGGCGGCGAGATCGGTCCGGCCGAGCGTTTGCAGCGCGACGCCCTTGGCCAAGGCGGCAGGCGCGTTGTCCGGATCGACCTCCTCGGCCGTCTCGTAGGCATCGATGGCCTGCTCGTGGAGGCCTTGGCGGTCGAGGTGTTCTGCCGTGCGGAAGGCGCGATCGCTTAGCCGGCTCGCGATTCGTTCGTCCTTGGGTGCGAGTTGCCGGGCGGACTTGTATGCCTCGAGGGCGTCCTCGGTTTGGCCGGTGTCCTCGAGAGATAGGCCCAGGCAGAAGCGAGCCATGGCGGAATCCGGTAACTCGCGCACAATGTCCCGCCACATCGCGACTCGGCCGGCGTCGTCCTTGCGGCGCACGAGCAGATTGTCGAGGGTCAGGTAGGTCTCCTCGGAATCCGGCGACTGTCCGATCATGGTCCGCACGTCGCGGATGGCCCCGTCAAGGTCGCCGCGCGCCGCCCGGGCCAACGCCTCCGAGACCGCCGAGGGGAGGTGTTGATCCGGCGACTCGATAGGGAGAACGGCGGCGGGGGCGGTGCTTTCCGTGAGATTCTCCTGGGTGCGCCTGGCCGTTCTCGAAGCAACCTCCGCCAAACAGGCCGCCAGTATGCTATCCCCCGGCTCCAGCTCGGCGGCTTTCCCGAGGGCGTCGGCGGCGCCGTTGAGATCGTCCAGGTCGGTCAGGGCCTGTCCGAGCAGGATCCAGGCGCGGGCAGAACGGGCGTGTTCCTCGACGATGGCTTGCCATCGAGCAGCGCGTTCCTCCGTCGAAACGGTGTCGCGGAGCAAGGCGTCGTATGCGTCGTAAGAGGACAGAAAACCGGGATAGAGTCGCATGATCTCGAGATAGCGGTTCGCGGCCTGCTCGTTCCGGCCGTTCTTCGATAGCATCTCGCCGAGTTCCATTTGCAGATTTGGTTCTTCCGGTATGCGGCGGATAAGGTCTTCGTACAACGCAACCGCCTCGTCCAGTCGGCCGCTACTCGTGAGCAGCTCGGTCCATCCCTTCACAAGGTCATGATTGCCGGGAAAGAGGGATGCGGATTCCTCGTAGAGGCGCATGGCCTCGTCGGCGCGCCCTTGGTCGATAAGGGTGCGGGCCAGGAAATGCCTTGGCAGGGGATAGCCTTGCAGCGCCTGGACCAGGACGCGCCATTCCTGTTCTCGCGCGGGCGGCGTGGAGCGTTCCTTGAGCAGCGTATCGAGCCGGCTGCACGGCGCGATGTCCATGGGCGCCAAGTGTACGGCTTGCCGGAGGCTGATGCGTGCATGCTCGGTATCGCCCAGTCCGGCCAGCGCCTGACCCTGGTGCCACCACGCGGCGGCGTCACTCGGGTTCTCGCGGGTGGCCTTCCGGTAACAGTTAAGGGCGTCCGAAAGCGCGCCGTTCCCTTCAAAGATCTCACCGAGTCGGAGGAGGGCGGGTACGTCGTCCGGATACCATTCGAGGAGGCGTCGGTACGTGTTGGCGGCGGCGTCCGGCTTTCCGGCGCGCACCTCACAGTCGCCCTTGAGGCGCTGGGCCAAGCGTCGCCAGGGAAAGGCCTCGGCGACTTGGGTGGCTTCCCTGAGTGCGTCCTCGGTGTTGCCGTTCGAGACGAGGTTCAACGCCAACTCGACATGAAGAAGGAAGTCCTCGCCGGCTTGGCGTAGCGCTTCACGGAGTCCGTCTTCGACGGTCTTCAAGGACAACCGATTCGCTTCATCCTGTACCTTCTCGAGACGCTTCTCGAGCACATCGAAGTCGCCGAGGCCGCCGTCTTCGCGCGATCGAAGGAACTCGAGTGAGCTGCGGAACGCGCCTGCGAATGCCGTGGCGTTGGCCCCCAGCAACGTTTCACAACGCTCGAAGTCGAGAGGAGTGTGGTCTCCGTGGATGCCACGCGATGCCAGCTCGGCCGCGATGGACTCGAATGCGGCGGTGGCAATGACGTGCGCGCCCTCGAGCGTCGGATGCACCTGGTCCGCGAAGAATTCCAGGCCCGGCACATGGCCGGGACTCAACGCGACGAGGCGTTCTTGGGCGTCCGCGAGTCGGACTCCGTGGCCGGCCCACGTTTCCGCGGTTCGGCGGACAATGTCGAGCGATTTCTTCTTGGCACGGGAGAACCCGTAGGCCGATCGCTCGAGGCTGTCTTCGAAACAGGTTCGGGCTTCTTCCAGTTCGCCGAGTTTCCACCAGCATCGACCGAGGCGGTAGAGGACACGCGCATCGGTGGCGCTGAGGGCCTCGGCTTCCCCGTAGCGGCGAATCGCGCCGTGGAGGTCGCCATCCTTTTCGAGGGCCACGGCCTCGTCATAGAGCTGGTCGAACCGATGGAGGTCGTCCGGCGACAACGCACGCGTGTCGAGCGTCCGATCCGGCGGCCAACTCCGGAGATTCGCGCCTTCGGTGCACAGCACGACGCTGGTTCCGTGGCGTGATGCGGCCTTACATATGGCATTCAGGTTGGTCTCGAGGTGGCGGTAGACGCGTGCCACGCGCGAGGCGGACACCGGATTCCCAAGATGAAAAGGGCGCTTCTCGACGAGCCGTCGAAGCGGGCGGGCTGCCCACTGGTACACGCGGAGATCGCTCAGCCAGAGGCTGGCTCGGATCCAGGGCATGGGCGGGACCACGCCGCCCAGGGTGAACGGGTTGCTTGGCCCGTAGGCGCCAATGAACTCGTTGCCGCCGGCGTAGAGAAGGAGGAGATCCGGATCGAGTCGGTCGAGTGCGGCTTCGGCGATCTCGCGGATCACCACCGAGCTCGTGAATCCAAAGGACGCGTTGATGACCTCGAAGCGAACACCGGGGTATCGTTCCCGAAGCATGGCCTCGACCATTCGCCAGAACCCGTACTGCGGCGATGGCCATCCGTTGGCTTGGCCTCCTCCGAATACCACGATCCGGAACACGTCGTCTTGCTTCTTCTCGGGAATGACGAACTCGGCGTAGTCCCACATGTGAAGAGGGATGTACGAGACGAATCGGTTCAGGCAGTACCGATTGTAGGCCCAAGCGGTCCCGTCGCCGAAGTCCTTGCGAACGAATGGCTGCGTCGAGTGGCCGTAGCCAACGTGACGCAAGACCAACTCGGCGCCCACCAGGGCGAGCAGCACGACCAGACAGACACAGCCGACGCGCCGCCACCGCGCTCGATTCTTCTCCGGGGCTGTCGTTCGATCTGGATGCATCGGGTTGGGCTTCCAGTCACTTCGAGGCTGCGCTACGCGTGAACGATTCCTAGCGGGGCGCGCGTCTTCCATTGGCCGCGGGTGAAATCGGGGAAGTCCACCGGCCGACTGCGCCCGGCGACGGATTGCTCGCTCAGCGGGGCGATCACGCTCCAGGCCGCCGCGTCATACACGTCCATGTCCGTGGGGCCGCCGGCGCGGAATGTCTCGAACAGGCGATACAGCATGACGAAATCGGCGCCACCGTGGCCGTGGCCGAGGGCGTTGGAAAGGAGCGCTTTCCAGAGCGGATGCTCGTAGGCCTCGATGTATGCATCGATGGCTTCCCATTGGTCGGGTTTGCTGCGGCCTTCGATATAGATCTTGTCCAATGTGCCCATGTAGAGGCCGTTCGTGCCTTGCGCGCGGTAAATCAGGTCGTAGGGGCGCGGCGCCTGCGTGTCGTGATAGAGCGTGATCGTCAGGCCGTTCACCGTTCGGATGAGCGTGATGTTGATGTCGCCGAGCGCATACTCGCGCGTCGCCAACGGATGATCCGGGCCAAAGTGTTTTTCGGCGTAGAGATTCAGGCCGCGCGATACGCCGCTCATCGACACGAGGTAATCGAATTGGTCGCCCCGGTTGATGTTCATCCACTGGCCGACAGGACCGACGGGATGCGTCGGATACAGGTTGCCGTTGCGCCGCGACTCATGCTCGCCGCACCACAACAGGTTGCCGTCCACGTCGAACACGTTGTTCGCGATCCGGTAGTGTTGGTAGCCAGCCTCGGCATGCAGCATTTCACCCAACAAACCTTCGCGCACCATCCGGAGCACCATCATCGCGTTGCGGAAGTAGCAGCAGTTCTCCGTCATCACGCAGTGCCGGCCGGTCTTCTCGGCCGTCTCGACCAACTGCCAGCACTCGTCCACCGTGACCGCCGCCGGCACCTCGGTGGCCGTGTGCTTGCCGTTCTCCATGGCGGCCACACAGATCGGCACGTGCCAATGCCACGGGGCGGCATTCATGACGACATCCAGCTCTTCCGTCTCGCACATGCGCTTGAAATCCGTGTCGCCTTGGGCGTAGCCAGTCGGCTTGGGCTGGCCGGCCTGCACCACCCAATCCTGGGCGGCGGCGACGCGATCCTCGATGATGTCGCACACCGCGACGATCTCGATACCTTCGAGCGCCAGCAGCGTCTTGACCAACGAAGTGCCGCGCTTGCCAATGCCGACGAAGCCTACGCGCACTGGTTTCTTCTCGCCGCCGGCGGTTGCAGCAGCCTGCGGCGACTCGCTCTCGGCCAGCGCCGCGCGGTTCAGCAACAGGCCCGTGCCCAAGGCCGCGCCCTGCTTGAGGAACAGTCTGCGATCGAGCGGTGTCTGCATGGCTAGACTCTCCAAATTGTACGGTTCCGTGTGGCGAGTAAACGCTTTACAAGGCGTTCAGGCTACTGCATAGGGGCGGGATCGTTCAACGCGGCCGCGTAGTCGATGGCTTGGCGCAGGATCGCCACGGCCTCGCAGATTCGCCCGGTTTCCTCGAATCCGTACGAAAGGCGCAACTGGCGTCGCCCGGCCTGCGCCATGCTGCCCTTGGGATGTACGCAGTGTTCGCCTGGAATGTAGACGACGCGGGCGTGCTTATCCTCCGCTGGGCCGTCCGCTTCGGGATCGCCCGTCGCACGCGACAGGAACCGGAAGAACATCGAGTCCTCGGAGGTCTCGACGTCGGCGAGCGTGAGGTAGAAGTAGAAGCTCGCCCGGCCGCCGGTGCATGCCTCGATGGCGGCGCCGAGGTGTTCGGCGATGGCCGCCCGCACCTCGACGGCCTTCTCGCGGTAGCCGCGCGTGACGCGCTCGCGTTGCTCGACAATGTGATGGTCGATGAGGTAGCTGGCCATCTCCTGGTTGATGAGCGGCGCGCTGAAGCCGATGTCGCTCGTCTTCTGGATGAGCGCGCGCAGGAGCGGACCGTCCGGCCCGATGAGATAACCTACGCGCAGTGCCGGCGCCAGGATCTTCGACAGGGTGCCAATCTCATAGACGATGCCGTACTCGTCGAAGAGAAATCCCGATTGGGGTGCCGGTACTTCCGGATCGTGGATCAGGAATTCGTAGGCCTGGTCGAGGACTACCGGTACGCGGCGGCCGAGCTGGCGCGTCAGCCGGTGACCGATGCCTACCAGGGCCTCGCGCCGCGCGTTCGACAGAATCGTCGCCGTCGGATTGTTCACGGTGACCACGTACAAGAACGCGATGTCCGCACGGCGATCGCCCAGCGCGTACAGCGTGGCCGCCAACGCGTCTGTGTCGATGCCGTCGCTATCCTCAGGCACGGTGACGATCTCGAAGCCCTTGCGCTCGAGGGCGTTGCAGTAGATGTAATACATGGGATCCGTCGTGATCACGATTCCGGGCGCGATCACGTCCGACAGGGCGTCCAGGATGCTCGTCGCGCCGCTCGGGCCGATGAGGATCTCCTTCGAGCCGAGGATATCCTCGTTCAGGCCGCCGACGCCGTTGGCGCAATAGAACCGGCGGATCGAGTCGATGAGATTCGACGAGCCCTGCGGGCCGCCGTAGTTCAGCGCTTGGCGGTATCGCTCCGGATGGGCCAGCACATGGTCCATCGCCTCGCGGATCCGCGCGTCAGGAATCGTCCGCTCATTGACGTACCCGACGCCGAGATTGATGTCCCGGCCATCGCGGAAATCCGCCGCGAATGCCGCCATCATCCGGTTCACCGGCGACGGCACGCACGATAGCCGCCCATATTCCGAAAGCGCTGCGTGCTCGAAGTCCATGATGTGCGCCGTACCCGTTACGTTGCGGCCGAACGCGTGCGCGCATGGCCGCGACAGGGGCAGTATACGATTTCTTGGTGTGAGGGGCCAGTGCCTGGTGTTTCGGTGCTCTGGTGTCTGGTGGCTAGTATCCCGTGCCAATCCTCAATCCCCAAGGGAAAGGAGCGCTATCCGAGCCCCAAGGGCCTATATGGATTGCGGTAGCTTGCTACCGCTCTTCTTCGGGGCCCGCCTCAGGGGGACTGCCCGGCTGGCCAAACAATGTCCCGCATGCGTTGTAGACTAGACGCCGCCCATAGCCAAAGCGCAAGCAAGCTTGCGCAGTCCACATAGCGCGCCATCCTGGCCACTCGCTCCCAACTGCACGTCACGCGGCAAGGATGCCGCGCCTACTATGCTTTCCGACTGCGGCGAGAACCGGCTCGGATCCATTTCTTAGGGTTCTTGACCTAGCCAGAGCGCAAGCAAGCTTGCGCAGTCCACATAGCGCGCCATCCTGGCAGCTCGCTCCCAACTGCACGTCACGCGGCAAGGATGCCGCGCCTACTATGCTTTCCGGCTGCGGCGAGGACCGGCTCGGATCCATTTCTTAGGGCTCTTGACCTAGTTGTGATTGACTGATGACTGTATCCGTACTATCATCCAATGCGCGCTCCTGCGCGTGTCGAGACTTCGTGGCCACGTGGGAATTCGCGAAGGGAGGCGGAAATGTCCGCTATAGGCATGCGTCACGTCATCAAGGGCAGTGCCCCGCGGCTGAGGGCCGTACAGAGCTTCTCCGTGAATAAAAGCTGCTGGTATCTCGCGGTCACGCTGGCCGGTCTTGCCGCGTTGGCTCATGGTGAAGCTGGACAATCGCGAGTCTGCGTGGACTCCAAATGGGACAGGTGCCTGCCCTCGCTCGTCCTCACCGACGTCGATGTCAAGGGCGACTCGCTGAGCACTGCGTGGCAGAAAGCCACAAGTCGGTTTGGCCTCCGAGTGAACCTCTTCCTGGAAAACACCGAGAGCATTCACAGGCCTTTTGCCTACTCGGCCGAGAGGTGTCTCGCAGGAGAGCTGTTCGATGCCCTCGCCTCGACCTACGGCTACACTTGGACGCAGGATCCCAAGACGGGCGTCATCTGGATGTATCCGGCCAGCTATGAGTACGAAGATGTTCTTGCCCAGCCCGTCTCTATCCGTCGTGATCTATGGGGCGTGCCAATGTTAACGTTCGTTCTCGAAGAGCTGAACCGCTATCGATCAGCGGGGAGGAAGTCGTCCGAGTTCCGAGTGGACATTGATGGAACGTTCATCCAGAATACCTACAATTGTGAGATGGATTTACCGCGAGGAGACTATACGGTCCGCGATCTTTTGAACATATGCTCTGTTGCCAACGCCGCTTTTGAATTCCACGCAATGGAAGAATATGGCGACGTGTATATCAAGACAAATATGATTGTGTGTGATAACCCCCCATGGCCGACAGTTGGTGCTCTCGCATTCTGGAAAGCGGAGATAGGCCCATGGAGATCCGATGTCCCTTCGAAAAATGAGATCACGGCGCGCCTCAGCGACGATGACGCGCGCATCCGTTGGGCAGCCCGCGTCTACTGCGAGTTTATCTTTTGGCGACTGAATGCGGAAAGATGGGTGACAAAGGCGGATCTCGAGCCGGCGGAAGCCGTATGGGTGAGTTACGCCATCCTCAGTCTCTTCGTGCGCTGTGAAGACGCGGGATTTCCCGAAGCCGTTGCCCGGCTTCGCCAGGAGGCAACGGAGTCGTTTCTGATGACGGCCGATCCCCGGGCCGCCCTGCTCTGTGCGATGGAGTTGGCCCGAATGACGGATGACACGTCCGCCCTCAAGGTTCTGGCGGAACGCAAGCTGACACCGGGCGAGTTGCATGGGATGGAATCCGAAGTTGGGCGCGTGGCGTACGTATGTCCCATCGCTGCGGCTGCGCTGCTGTCTCCGGATACCAAGGACGGCAATGGTGAAAGCCTGTACATTGACACCGGTGGCTGGGCACAGGAAGTGCTGGTCGATCCGGAGGCTCTGAGTCAAGAACTGCACTTCAGCTCCGTGGGCGCTCCCAAGGCCAAGGTGGCGGATGCCGCGTCGCCGGTGGCCCATGTGGCAGGAACATCCACTGACAAGGCGATTGCCGCTCCTCCGGTGGCCAGCGGACCTGGCGAGAAGCCTCAGGAGTCCGACAAGGACGATTCCGCCGCCACGGACGTCGTGTCAAGCGATGTTCCTGCGCCCGAGCCCAAATCCTCGCACCTCGTGCCCGTCCTGATACTGATAGCCGCCATTGCCCTCGCCACGACAACTGTCAGCCTCTACCGCCGCCACGCGAAGTGAGACCGAGTGTCTGGTGATCTAGTTGTGGCCGGTCTCCCGACCGAGCCACGTGTTCGACCGGAGGTCTCCAGAATGCCTGGTGCTCTCGTGCGTTTCTTAGCCCCGGATCCCTGTCAGCGGCGTCATCAGTGGTCGACCGGCTTCCTCCTTCCACCGCGGATGGCGCCGATTGGACGGATCTCTCCAATGGCAGTGGCGGCTAGGCTGGCTGGTTCTCCGCAGGTCACGGGATAGAGAGGTTATGAAGAGGATTCCTTTTGGGGAGCCAGCCTCTTCCCGAGGTCGGATGTAAACGGCGGGCGAGCGAATGCATCCTATCCGTACGGAGAATCAGCACATATTTGACGCCTGAGAAATGAAGCGTTTCCGGCGCTCGGCAGGGCAGTCATAGGAGCTATTACGGAACCCGGACGACCTTGATCCCTGTACGTTGCAGCACCTCTCCCGCTGCGCCGTCTGCGCCGCATGAGGGACTTCCGCCTTTCAGGTAGGCCGTCTGCGCGCCAGCCATTCTGGCAACCGCGCGCGTGTAGACGGCGCCGTTAACCTGGTGTCGGGTCACGTCTTCACCGGTTGCGAACCGTAAACACAGTCGCACCGGATGGGAAACGACGCTTTGGAGCACCAGCAATAGGCAGTATTACTCACGGGCATTAGTCGCGTACCAATGTTGCATGTCGACAGTTCATTAAGCACCTGTGAGATAGCTCCTGACAACCTTTTCTAACGCTTTTGCACGTGACACTTTCCCATCCTTTTCCGTACGAGCCGCTTGTGTCAGCGCACGTTCAAGAAGCCGTTCCTGTTTTGGCGACAGACTGAACCCGGTATAGCGACGTGAATCAGGACAGTTGCCGGATTCCTCTTCATCCCTCTTCTCGGACATTCCGACTGTCGCCAGCGCCCGTTCCAGTTCCTTTGCGAATTCATGTTCACTGAATCCCAGATCTTCAAGTGAATCAGGCAGTGTGTCCAGAAGTTCAACCAGTTCAGGTGCGCTCCAATACCCATGAATCTGGTTCATTTTCACCGTCAATGAACGCGCCCGTTCTTCACTGAACTCACCGACAACACAGGGCACATCCTTTATCCCAAGAGCACGGGCCGCCCGCCACCGGTGTTCTCCGTCCACAATGACCAGCCCTTTCGGCGTCTTGTTGACTAGGATGACGCCGCAGAACCCTTCCTTCCGAATGGCCCGCTTTAGCGAAAGGAATTGGCCGTCAGTCATACGGTTAGGGTTGTATCTATTGGGCTTCAGTTCCTTAACATGGAACTGCTCAAGACGAAGCGACGAGTCGGAGTGCGTAGTATGCAACGGTCTTCTCCTTATTGCTGCGATAGCATTTCCTTGCGATCTCGAATCCTCGCTTCATGGCAACCCGTTTCCACCATGGCCACACGAAACGTTCCATATACGAATCCAGATGTCTTGCCCCCATGAAAGAAGTCCTCTTTCGAGCATGCGCCAGTTGTGGTGAAACGTGTCCACTTCTCTTGAACGCCAGGACTTTCGAGTCTCCAACGATGATATCCAGCGGGTCTTCCCAAGGCGCATCATCCAGAAAGTGCAGCATGCCTGGGTAGAGATCGCCGAATGCATCGAAATCCGCTATCTGGAACCTGTGCCGCTGCGGCCACTCCTGGAATGTCTGGAAATCCGCTACACGAACATCAGCCCCGGGAAAATGAAAGCGGAAATCCGCCACTTTCCGAGCATTGGTGTCCAACGCCAGCGTGTACCGTGCCTTCTGACACCATGCATGTCTGAACATCTCCCCAAAACCGGCGCCCGCCAGGAATATGTTGGCGCGTTTTACATCCCGACAGAAGCATCGGCGCAGTTCGGCTTTTCTGAGCAAATCGCTGTTGTCTTTCTGCCCTGCCCTGGCGTTTAGAGCGCGCAATTGCACCTGGGATTCCGCGAATCCAGACCGAGATGTCCCCATACTTCCTCCGTCTCTTTGCATAGCGCTACCGTCGCTTGCCCAGGCAAACGCTCGAGAAACCAACCATAGGCTTCCCGCCGAAGCGCCACGGGCAGCCGGTAGCGTAGATCCGAAGCCTCTCGCGAATTGGCCTGACTGAAAACCTTCCACTCCCGACCCCGCTCGCTCGCGCATTCACGCAGGCCCGGGTTATGCCTGATGGTGCCGAGCGTGAAACGCAGCCCTTCCACATCCATTTCCGACTCAATTCGCTCAAGCAACGGCTCATACATCTCGCACCATCCCTCAAGCGGGATGATCGGGTCGATGCGGATGCGGACTTCATATCCGGCCTGCTGACATCGCACCGCCGCTTTCAGCCGCTCATACGGATGCGGCGCTCCATGTTCATAGCGCACACTCACCTCGGGGGCATTCAGACTGAATGAAACCACGACATTCGCGCGCTCGTTCACTTCAAGCAGCCCCTGCACGTTCGCGCTCTTTGTCACAAACAGCAGCTTGTGTTGCTTTTCCTTTGGGAACAGCATTCCCTCATCCTGCCGCGCGAAGAGCGGGACCAGATCCCGCGCCAGATGCGCTACGTGGTCCAACGCCAGGCTGTCGCTCGATTCCCCCGCACTCAACAGCCACGCCCGCCCTCGCCCCAGGAAGCGGCGCACCTCCTCCAGCATCCGTTCCCGTCCGTCAAATACGATGGGCTTGCGTATGTTGCGCAACGGCAATTGCAGACAGCAGTAATCGCACCCATACGGACACCCGTTTCCATGCGACAGCACATAGTAGGTCGGGCACACCACCCCGGGCGGCGTCCGGTCCATCTTGTGAATGAAGGGACTCTTTCTCGAAGCGACCAGCAGTGAAGAAGCAATCTCTTGCATACTGAATATATTATCAGCTAAACGTTCTTCCTCGCAACTGTTTTTCTTCCAGAGCGCGCCGGATTCCCATGATTGAACAACGCCAGTACCCGTGTTCGGAGAAACTGAGCGGCGAGCCGGGTCATCGTGCCATCCGGATAGACGATCCGGTTGCCAATCAGTACGCCCGTCTTCTTCTCAACCGCATCGGTCGAAAGACCCGTCAATCCAGCAAGCTCCTCCACCGAGCAACAGGCGTTTTTCCAGAGCCACTGCCAGCACATCTCATCATCGCCATTCTCGGGGAATGGCGAAAGACGCCTCCTGCGCTGAACCCGTGTTTCATCCCAGACCGCCAGCAATCTGAGCAGATGCCAATCCTGAGCAACGAGGAGTATGGATTCCGGCTTCTCGTTCTGCTTGTACCTGTCCAGTGTCCTTTGGAAGCGATTTGCCCTCTTTCCACGTGTTGACATACTCCTTCTCCTCCTGCTGTTCATGCCGTGTGACCCCATGGGCATATCTGTCCGGGGCAATCCCCCGAAGGAAGATGGCCCCTATATATAGGCCTTCTTGTTGCACTGCGAATTCTAAGATATCGTCGAGAACAGGTAGTTGGCGTGTCTTCGCGTCGCACAGTTGCTCCGGATTACTGGCCGTGGAGAGTATGCACGGCCGCACTCGGGAAAACTAGGGACAGTAGCCAATTTTTGACCCCTTGACCCGAACCTGATATATTCACGGCATGGCACGACAAG
>DAIPKA010000054.1:0-49863 GCA_036769985.1 Candidatus Hydrogenedentota bacterium
CGTCGTGTGTCGCGGAGCAAGCTCCGCGGGGGAAAAGCGCAAGCAAGCTTGCGCAGTCCACGTAGCGCCTTGCCCATCGGGCCACTATCGGCTCATTCACGGTTGGCCTCCTGCTCCTCCAGCCTCTCCTCCTCCAGCCTACAGCCTCACGCCGCGGCCTATCTCACAATCGCAAACCGTCTGTCGCTGAAATCTCTGATCGCGCTATCCGTAAACGACTGTATGCGCAGCCGGTAGTTCGCCGCCGCGGGCAGGTCATCGGGAATGAGCCAGTTGAATTCGCCGTCATTCGAGGTGCGCCGGGTGATCCAGCCGAGAAAGGTCGCGCCTTTGTGCAATCCCAACCGCACATCGGCACCCACGGCAGGATCGTCGCCCAACCACGCGATGGTCTGGATGTCCACGGCCTGCAATGCCTCGCCGCCGTTGGGTACCGTCAACGCCAAGGCTGGCGGTGTGATCGAGAACGTGTCATCGCTGTAGTCGACAATTGAGTTGTCCGTGAAGGACTGGATCCGCAACCGGTAGTTATCGCCCGGAGTCAAGTCCGGCGGAATCAGCCACGCATGCTCGCCGTCATTCGGCGTCTGCCGGACAATCCAGTCGATGAACGCCGCGCCCTTGTGCAACCCAATCCGGACATCAGGCCCGGCGACCTCCGTATCCCTCTGCCACGTAATCGTCTGTACCGTCCCCGCTTCCCACACCTCGCCCAGATTCGTCGACGTCAAGAACAGCGGATTCGGACAGCCCTCGTTCAGGATTGGCGTAACGGGTACAAAGTAGTCCCATGCCGGGTCCGGTATGACACTCGGAATGCACTCAATTGCCAAGCCCGTTCCCAGGACGAAGAAACGCGTGCTCGTCGATCCCACAAGAACAACGGCATCTGTCTGGTCTCCCGCTCCGTACGCACCGATACCGACACAGCCGTCCGGATCTTGCAGCAGAGAACTGAACGGGCCACGGTCAGCGGTGGCGGTTTCCCCATCCGGCGTGGTGACAGGCACCCCCACTGAGTAGTATCGCGCAAAGACGATCGGCATCTCGTCCGACGTGCCTGGCAAAGCGGCCAGCGTTTGCAGGTCCTGCGCCGAATACAAGATTCCTCCTATCCACACTTGGTATTCGACCCACGACACAAGAACCGTGCTGCCCAAGCGTCTCTCGTACGAGACTTCCCACACGTCGAAACCGTTGACTACGTGACGTCCCGTGACCTTGATTTCACCTATGAAGGGTCCGCTCATGTCCGCTCTCCATAGGTTCCCGACGGCCAGCGGATAGTAATCGCACATGTCGATGGTCTCAGCATGCGCTGGCGCTGGAACACAGGCCAGCACGCAGATGATCGCAGCCACAGTGACCCACTGCCAGCCAACACGCGCTGTCCTTGAGTCTCGGACTGCCGAGTCGTTGGTCATCATGTCGGTATCCTCCCGTGTTGGGGCGCCATCCCGGCGCGTCGCCGGCTGGGAAAGCGGGGACAGTCCCGTCTCGCTCGAAGACTCGCTTGCTTGGGACAGTCCCCGTTTTCCCATCGCTGTCCGTTGTGTCCGGATCGCAATCGAGTTTCCCGCCGACGCCGACTGGTCCTGCCGATTACCGGAGTTTCCCGGCGTGTAACTAGAGTTCATCGCGCGTTCCTCCCGACTAGTTGGAGTACTTCTCTCCATTCATCCAGGCGCATCCCACAGTTTTCAGATCGCCGTTCGCGTCAATTAGCAGAACACACTCTTCGTCGCTGTAGATTCTGAAGGCCGACGAGCCCGCAGACGACGGGGGTCCAGACTGCTCGGTGTCGATGCCGCCTTGCAGGCCTTCGTCGGCATACACGATGCCTACGCCACCCCCCACGGCAATGAGCACCATCAGCAAGACGCTAACGACGCCTTGCATCTGGGCCTTTCTTCTGCGCACCCGGACACACTCAGTGGACGTTTGACGGCCCGTTATGCGTGCAATGCCTAGGTCGCGCGGCGTATTAACGGAGCAGATGCCCTCCGACACCCGGGAACGCGGAGTCTGAATGTTGTCAAGTATTTACCGCGATCTATGATACGGCAACGATACTGGAAAGTCAAGACATTCGCATGTAGATGTAGCAGATAAGTTGTAGGCGCGATGGGGAAAGGGGATTGCATCGGACGTCGCGGCGCACGCATAATTTAGGGTGGGGCGCGGCGCGTATCGTTCCGGGCGCCGAGTCGACAACAGTGGAAACGGGCTCAGGCCTGAACGGGTGATCACCATGGCACTGCCGGCGTTGCGCAACGTGGACGGCACGCCCGTCGAGCACGAGGGTCAGACGCTGATCTGTCTGTTCGACCCGCAGGGCGTGGTCGAGGATCAGCTCCTGCTCACCCCGGCGGCGTTCTTCGTGTCGACGTGCCTCGATGGCGTGAACGATATCGTGGACATCCAGGCCGCCTTCGCCCGGCAGTTCCAGGGCACGCTTCTGCCGTCGGGCGACATTCGGCAGATCGTGGACGTTCTCGACACGCACGGTTTTCTCGACAGCGAGCGGTTTGTTCGGATCCGCGATGAGGTGGCGCGGGCGTTTCGAGCAGCGCCGACGCGGGAAGCCCATGTGGCCGGCAAATCGTATCCGAGCGACCCGGTCGACTTGCGGGCCTTTCTCGACGACATGTTCACCGCGGACGGGGGGCCCGGCGCGTGGCAGGCCGAGTCATCGTCAAGAGCGCCGGCGCCGTGCCTGGTGGCGCCGCACATTGATTTCGAGCGCGGCGGGGCCGCGTATGCCCATGGCTATCTCGGCTATGCCCGGGTCGGCCGGCCCGAGATGGTGCTTGTCTTCGGTGTTGCGCACGCCGGGTCGGAGACGCCGTTGATCTTGACGAAAAAGGACTTCGAGACGCCGTTTGGGGTTCTGAAGACGGACGTGCGTGCCGTCGAGCGCATTGAGAAGGCGTGTCCGTGGGATCCGTACGTGAGCGAGCTCGTCCATCGTACGGAACACTCCATTGAGTTTCAGGCTGTGATGCTGGCGTACCTCTTCGGTACGGACGTCCGAATCGTTCCCATTCTCTGCGGCCCTTTCTCCGAGGATGCGGAGGCGGACGATCCGGCGGCATTCGACGCGGTGAACGAGGTCCTCGGGGCCTGTCGCGAGGTGTTCGAGTCGTCGGAGGGCGCGAGTGTTATTGCCGGCGCCGACCTGGCTCATGTGGGGCGTCGGTTTGGCGATCCGTTCGAGATCAACGAAGCGGTTATCGGCAAAGTCCATCGGCGCGATCATGAGGATCTGGCCCATGTGACAGCCGTTGCGCCCGAGGCCTTCTATCGTTCCGTGATGAAGGATGGCAACCAGCGCAAGGTGTGCGGCCTCGGGTGTATCTATGCGGCGCTCAAGTGTGTCGAGGGGCGTGCCCGCGCGGGCGAACTCGTTCATTACGGCTACGCCCACGATCCCCTCGGTGGTATAGTTTCGTTTGCAGGGGTTGTTTTTTCGTGAAGGAGGAGTTCGAATGGGTGATCAACTAGCCATCCACGGCGGCGAACCCGTTGCCAAGGAACCATTTCCCAGCACCAATCTCGGCCCCTCGGCCATTGGCGACGAGGAGATTCAGGCCGTTACGGACGTGCTTCGGAGCCGGAACGTGTTCCGATTCACGAACCGGGAGCAGTCGCGTTGTGCGGAACTCGAGCGGCTTTTTTCCCGCATGACGGGTTGCCCCTACGCCTTGGCCGTGGGAGGCGGTACAGGCGCCCTGATCGCGGGCCTTGTGGGCATCGGCGTCGGTGAAGGCGACGAGGTCATCGTGCCGGGCTATACCTACATTGCCTCGGCTTCGGCGGCGCTCATCGTTGGCGCGTTGCCCGTGATTGCCGAGATCGACGAGACGCTGACGCTGGATCCCAACGACATCGAGCGCAACATCACGTCGCGCACGCGGGCGATCATGCCGGTGCATATGCGCGGCATTCCGTGCGATATGGATCCCATCCTCCGGATCGCGCGGGCGCACGGGCTCAAAGTCATTGAGGACACCTCGCAGGCGTGCGGTGGGTCCTACAAAGGGCGGCGGCTTGGCGCTCTGGGCGACGCAGGCACTTTCAGCTTCCAACAGTCCAAGGTCATGACTGCCGGTGAAGGCGGTATGCTCGTGACTCACGACCGGCACGTCTTCGAGCGCGCGGCCATTCGGCACGACTCGGCGATGTGTTACTGGGATCCCGAGAACACCACCGTGCAGCCCTTCCCCGGCGAGAACTTTCGGATGAATGAGCTCGAGGGCGCCCTTGGGTGCGTCCAATTCGCGCGGGTCGAGACCATCCTGGCCCGGACACGCGCGCTACAGCAGCGGATTCGCGAAGGTATCGACGGACTGCCCGGTATCACGCTTCACCAACCGCCGGATCCCGAGGGCGATTGCGGCATCACGTTGACCATGTTCTTCGCCACAAGCGACAAGGCCCGGGAATTCGCCGAGATCATCCGTGCCGAGGGCATTCCCGCCGGCAGCATGTATGACCAGGGCATTCCGGACCGCCATGTCTACTGCTACTGGGAGTACGTCATGCAGAAACTCTCCGGCGATCGCCACGGATGGCCGTGGACCTCGCCCCGTCACGATCAGAATCGCACCTACAGTGCCGACATGTGTCCGCGTACCCTCGATATCCTCGGGCGCGCTGTGGTGCTGCCCATCTCGCAGACCTTCGAGGATCGCCATGCCGAGATGATGGTCGAGGGCGTGCGCAAGGTGGCGATGGCCTTGGCCACGTGATGGGCGACGCGGGTAGCCGCGCCGCATGCTGCGAAGGAGACAGCTCTCGATGCGCGTAGCGGTCGTAGTGGTGTTGGCGACTCTTGCGATGACCGCCCAGGGAGAGGAGGCCGTGCAGGAATCGACGCCGCCGGGTGCCAGAGTTCGGCTCGGCCTGATGCGAAGCGTGCCGGTGAAATGGGATCTCGAGACCAATTTCAAGACCTGGCTGCGCTGGCTTGACGAGGCCTCGGCCGAAAAGGTCGAGCTATTCATTACACCCGAGGGCTGGCTCGATGGTTACGCCGCGCCCGATAAGGCCTCGACGCCGGACCGGCTCGGCCAGGTGGCCCAGGACCCCTCTTCAAGCCCCTATCTCGCCAAGGTCTCCGAAGAGGCCCAAGCCCGCCGCATGTATCTATGCTTCGGTTTCACATCGCTCGAGGATGGTCGAATCTACAACGCGGCCGGCCTCTGGAACGACTCGGGCGACCTCATCGGCATCTACCACAAGACGCATATTCAGACCCACGACCACCAGTACACGCCCGGTGAGGCCCTGCCGGTGTGGCCGAGTCGCTGGGGGCCCATCGGGATCATGATCTGCGCCGATCGCCGATGGCCGGAGACGGCGCGTTGCCTGCGCCTCCAAGGCGCCCGGCTCATCCTCAACCCGACCTATGGTTTCCGCGGCGACCTGAACACCGCCATGATGCGCACCCGCGCCTATGAGAATCAGTGCTTCATTGCGTTTACCCATCCCGAGGAAAGCCTCGTGACCGATCCACGTGGGGGTGTGGCGGCTGTGGCGGCGGATTCCGAGGGCGTGCTGGTTTGCGAGGTCGATCTGTCGAAAGCCAAGGATGATAATCACCTGCGCGACCGCCGACCCTCGCTCTACGGCGTGCTCACGGGCGAGCGATGAAAGGAGATCCGGGCGTGGGCAACCTTGGATTCCTGATTGTGGCCGCGCTGGGCGCCTTTGTGCTCGCGCTTCCATGCCACGCCGAACGGTCCAGCGCTGTGGTTGTTCCGCGCTGGCGGGTCGGCGCGCCGGTGCTGCGCCCGGGGCCGAAGGGTAACTTCGACGAAACCGCCGTCAAGGACCCCTCGGTGGTGCGTTTCGACGGGCAATGGCATGTGTTCTACACCGCGTGCGGCCGCGATGCCCACATGATCGGCTATGTGGCCGCCGATGCGCTCGAATCCCTCGACGCGGCCCCGCGCTTCGCCTTGACCCGGCTGCGCAGCGCGCGTGAGGTCTACGCCGCCGCTCCTCAGGTTTTTCTCTTCGCGCCGACGCAGACCTGGTATCTCGTGTATCAGACGCGCGATAGCAACTACCAGCCGGTGTACTCGACGACGAAGGACCTCCGCGATCCCGAATCATGGAGTCCCCCCGAGCCGCTCGTCGCCAAACACGAAGACGCCAAATGGATCGATTTCTGGGTTATCGCCGATGATTCCCGCGTCTTCTTGTTTTACACGCGCAACCACGGCGACCTCTACGCCATGACGACGTCGCTCGGCGATTTCCCGCGTGGCTTCAGCCGGCCGAAGAAGGTCTTCTCGCCTGTTCATGAAGCGGTGCATATCTATAGGGCGTCCGGCAAGGATGAATACCACATGCTCTTCGAGCGGCGGACCTACGAGGACCTACGCCGGTTCGGCCTGGCGACGGCCCCGCGGCTCGAAGGGCCCTGGATCGAGGTTACCGACCGGTTCGCGGCTGTCGAGCAACTCGACTATCCCGCGGGCGTTGAGCGATGGACAGACGAGGTCTCGCACGGCGAGCTTCTTCGCACCGGTCACGATCAGCGCCTCGAATACGATCCTGCGAGCGTGCGTTTTCTCATCCAGGGCATGCGCCGTGGCGAGCACCGAGGTCCCTACGTCGAACTGGTCTGGATTCTCGGCGTAATCGAGAAGGAGGAAGTTCCATGACCATGCTCCCGATTACCGTGCCGGACCGTTTCCGGATCATCGCCCATCGCGGCGCCTCGGGCTACGCACCGGAGAACACGCTGGCGGCTTTCCAGTTGGCGCTCGACATGGCCGTTCGCGAGATTGAACTCGACACCCAGCTTTCCTCGGACGGTCACGTGATGCTGTGCCACGACAAGACCCTCGCGCGCTACGGCCATGGCGATCGTGGCGTGCGCGACATGACGGTTGCCCAGCTCGATGAGCTGGACATGGGCTCGTGGTTTTCGCCCTTCCTGTGTGGTGGCGAGCGAATGGCCACCTTGGATCACGTTTTTGCACGCTATCGTAGGAAGTTCACGTATCATGTCGAACTGAAAAGCGATCAGCCGGCCTTGCCGCGCGCGGTCGCCGACCTGATCGCCAAGCACGATCTCGCGGACTGCTGCATCGTGACGGCGTTTGCCTACGACGCGCTGGCGGCGATGAAGAGCGTGGCCCCGGAACTGCGCCGCGCATGGTTGGTGAACACCATTGATGCCGAAGCCCTGTCCGGCGCCGAGCGTCTAGGCGCGTTTCACTTGTGCCCGCGCGCTTCGGACCTCACGGCCGCCGGTGTGCGCGATGCGAAAGACGTAGTACCCGAGGTCCGCGCCTTCGGATTGAGCGACATACGCGCTGAGGCCTTGGAAGGTGTCCAGCGCGTTCTCGATACTGGTTGTGACGGGGTCACCATCAACCAGCCGGATTGGCTGATCCATGCAGGCGACGCGGCCCGCCGACGGGAACGTGGCCGGCGTAGCGCGGATGGCCGAAGGCATAGGCAAGGAGATAGTCCATGAGCGAAACGCTGACGCCCCCCATTCCTCCCTCGCAACGGATGCCCCAGAAGCAGAAGTCGGGTCACGGCTGCCTTTATGGCTGTATGGCCGTGGCGGGCATCCTGCTCCTGCTCATGATCGTTGTGCTCTTCGCCGGTTACCGGATGGTCAACCATTTCGTGGAGGAGTTCACCGATACGACGCCGGTGCAACTGCCGAGGGTCGAGATGACCGAGGAACGCTCGAACGCGCTCACCAAACGCGTCGAGGACTTCGGCGATGCGGTCGAGCACGGTTTTCCCGTGGAACCACTTGTGCTCACGCAAGATGACATCAACGGCCTCATTCAGACCAATCCGGATCTGAGCAAGGTCAACGGACAGGTCTATGTCACGCTTGCGGAAGACACCGTGTCCGGCCAAATCAGTTTGCCCTTGGAGGCATTCAACATCGGCATGCTCGAGGGCCGCTATCTCAACGCCTCGGCCAAGTTGGAGGTGGACGTCGGCGCCGGCAGGCTACAGGTTTACTTGGCCGACGTGGAAGTGAATGGGAAGTCCTTGCCGGCCATCGTCAAGTCCGAACTCGAGGGACAGAATCTCGTCGACGAGTTCAACAAGGATCCCGAGTCGGCGAAGTTCTTCGAGCGTGTCGAGCGCATCGAGATAAGGGACGGCGAGATTGTGATTACCCCTCGTCCGCCGGCCGAGATGCCGCCGGTCGTCACCATCGTCGAGCAGCCGGCCGAGTCGACTCCCTAGAAGCGGAAGTGGACGAAGATGCGCCCGAAGTTCTTGCTGTCCTTCTCGACCCGGTGGTAGAGCGCCTTGATATCCGGGCGTTCCAGAAACCGGAGCACGCGTTTCTTCAGTTGGCCGCTGCCCTTGCCGGGAATGATCTCGACCAGCGCGATGCGTTTCTGCACCGCCTCGTCGATGATACGCGTCAGGGCGGTCTCGATCTGGTCGCCCCGGTTGAAGATATCGTGCAGGTCAACCTTCAGTTTCGCCATACGCCCTCCCGGCGTCGGTGCGGAAAGTCTTGCCAACGGGTCTATAAGGAATGCCCGGCCACGGCAGGCCGGGCATTCCCCGATAAACTGGTAGTTGCGCGGGCCAGCTACGGCCGGCAACCCCTCCCTGGATCCATTCCTATCATACAGTCTGGATCCGCCTTCTGGTCGCGAGTTGCCGCGCAGCCGGCCGCGTGCCGGCTACCAGTCCCCGGTTTTCCGGGTTCTACCATCGACGGATCACCTCCTTTCCACCTGCATGCGTTTCCTGCGGGCTCCCCATCGAGCCGCTTCGCCGCGCGCCAGGGATTTCGGCACTTACAGTAGCCCAAGCGAGGCGATGTTGCAAGCATTTTCTTCGTTGTTCGAGGCTTTTTCACCACAATAGAGTGAGATCCGGGGCCGATCGAGGCCATCATATTGTGGTGTTTCGGGCGTGACTTCCTCCGCTGGCGGCTGGCTGGGCCCAGCACCAACCCGGTGTGCAATATGGTACAGTTTTTGTGTTGGGCCTCTTGCGAAGGGCAAGAGAGAGCCCTGGGGTAGGGAGTGACACGTATGGTGCGAGTCGGTGCGTTCTTGTGTGTTGCGTGTGCGGGCCTTGCCCTGTTCACCGCAACCGCTTTCGACCACACGAGAGCCGACGATCCCCTCGGTGTGGTCGTTTCGCCACACACCTTGCGGTTGTCTTCTGAGCAGGGGGGCGAAGTGGTGGTTCGTACGAGCATTCGCTATTCGGATGTTGATTGCACGACCCTCCGGCTTGGCGGCGTGGCGAGTCGGCGTGCCGGGTCGGACTCGCGCGGCAACCTGATCGCCGTGTTCAGCGAGGCGGCCGTCGAGGCCGCCGTGGCGCCACCTTCGACGACGTTGGTCCTGACGGGGGAGTTGAAGTCCGGTGAGGGATTCAGCGGCTCCGATACGGTTCTCGTCGCGCGCTGAGCATAGAAGTCCGGCCGGTCATCTCGGGCTGACCGGAGGCGTTTGGGCCCGGGGGCGGCCGGTCTCGGAGTCGGGGCGTTTCAAAAGCGGAACTCAAATCCGACGCAGAGATGCGGTTCGAGGGGTGGGCGCTCGATGATGTCGTATTGTTGCTTGATGATCGCCCATTGCTCGGGCTGGCAGCATCCGTAGACGTATTCGATGCCGAGGCGTTCCTTGCCGAGTGCTTCGGCCACGCTCTCGGGCGCCCGCATTCGGAACCGGTAGTGTCGGCCGATCTCTTTGAGGCCGATCCGGCGGTAGAAGCGTTGGGCGGTGCGGTCCTGACTCCAATACTCGAGACGGTGGAATCCCTTCGCGGTGGCGTCGGCCGCCGTCGCGTCGATCAGCTTTTGCCCGATGCGCAGGCCGGCGAATTCCGGCAGCCGGCCGAACTCGAGCACGTAGCCGCCTCGGCTGTCGTCGAGGAGGCACAATTCGCCAGGCTCATTCTCGTACTGGACATCGGTGAGGCCGACGAGGCGTCCGCCTACCTTGGCTACGAGTTGCGTCGATTCGTATCCGGCATAGCTCGGGCGCTCCTGGATGGCGTAGTTCCACGCGTGCGAGATTGTCATGATGATGGCGTGCATGCGGAGCCACTCATCGCGGTCGTCGGGCCGGTAGGGGCGGATGGTGACTTCAGTCATGGATTCTCCTCGGAGCCGTCGGCCGAAGGGCCTCGGAGCCACTGGGCCAGTTTGTCTTCGCGCCCCAGCTTCGTAGCGAGTTCGCAGAGGTTCTGGCGGGCTTCGGTGTAGTCCGCCCGGAGTCGGAGCGCGCGCACAAACTGGTCCACGGCGCGCTCCGGTTGCCCTAGGTCACACAAGACCACGCCCAGATCGTTGAAATTGATCTCGAGAAGCGGATGCGCCTCGATGGCCTGTTTGAGAAGCCGCACGGCGGCCAGAAAATCGCCCCGTGCGCGGGCGGCACACGCTTGCGCGTTGAATGCCAAGGACGCCTGGGCCGCTTCGTGTCGTGCCTCCGCCGTCAGTCGCCACTTCTTCTCGAAGCGCCGCTGGTTAGCGTCGATCAGCATCTGCCATTTATCGCCCGTGACGCCCATGCCGAGGAAGGTTCGGCTGCCGTAGTGGAAGACGAATGCGTCCTGAGCGATGCACAGACGGTATCCTGCGGCGCGTAGTCGGAGGCAGTAATCGTCATCCTCGTAGTTGCCGATTCCGAAGGATTCATCGAAAGGCCCCACGCGGGCCAGGGCCGACTCGCGGATGAGGCAGCAAAACCCCACGAGGCGCGTCATGTCCGTTAACGCGCCGGATCGGCGCTTAGCGAGGTCGTGGGCGAAGGCGTTGATCTCGTCCATGGAGGCAAACTCGAGCCCGTCGATCTGCTGCTCGCCCGAGACGCAATTGCTCCTTGGCCCGACCATGCCGATGTCCGGTGCCGAGAGGAGGGCCGCCTCGAGCCGCTCGAGCCACCCTTCGGGAACCAACGTGTCGCTGTTCAGCAGGACCACGTGGCCCCGGGAGCGCTCGAGGCCGCGATTAACGCCGCCGGCGAATCCGGAGTTCGTGGCGCAGTGTACGACCTCGGCGTTCGGAACCGAATCGAAGTACTCGCGCACACCATCCGTCGAACCGTTGTCCACCAGCACCAGTCTGTAGGAATGGCGTGTGTTCGCTCGGATCGAGTCGATGCACTGGCGGCAGTACTCCACCTGATTGTAGGCGGGGATCACGATGGAGATAGGGATTTCCATGGCCTACTCGAGCTTCTCGCCGAGCCTTGGCCGCGTCCATGGGGCCGGCCAGAGCCAGGGCAAGGGTCGGGCCGAATGGGCGAGATCCACCACAAACACGCCGCGTCCCGTCGCAACCCGAATGGGGCGCCGTCGGTTTAGCGCCGTGCCGGGGGCCGCGTCCGCGAGACTCTCGTCGCACCAGAATCGACTGAGGCGGACGATCCGTCCGCGGAACCGGAATCGGGGGAGGAGCATGGGGTAGAAGGCCCGGGCGCGTCGCGCAATCTCGACGGCCGGCTGGGACCAATCGATGAAGGCGTCTTCCGCCGTGAGCTTGCGATCGTAGGATGCCACCGCGGGATCCTGGGGTGTGCCGCGCAGGCCTTCCGACTCGACGCGATCCATGACCTCGACGATGCGGTCCGCCGCTGCGGCGGATGCCCGATTGTACACATCCAACGCCGTGTCGTCCGGCTCGATGTCGAAGGCGACTTGCTCGATGATATCGCCGGTGTCGATGCCCTCGTCCATGATATGAAACGTTACGCCGGCGCGCCGGTCGCCGTCCAAGAGCGCCCAACAGAAGGGATTCGGTCCGCGGTGTTTCGGCAGCAGCGATGAGTGCACATTCACGCACCCTATTCGAGGGAGGTCGAGAATCGGTCGCTTCAGGATGACGCTGAATCCCGCCACGAGCAGCACGTCGGGCGCGAAGGCGCGCAACGGCTCGAGGTCTTCGGCCATTCGGTCGATCCATACGACGGGCAAACCGGCGCGGTACGCGTAGCCGGGCGTTGTGCGGCCTCCCCCGAGCACCCCCATGTACATCGGGAGAATCCGGCGAAACACCCCCTTCGTGACTCGGCCGTTCAGCACCACGGCAACCACTTGATGGGATGACTCGCGGAGGGCATCCATGATGCCCGTCGCCAGTTGCCCGCTGCCTGCCACCGCGATTCGCATCGTCTCCGTCCTCAGAAGGTCTTCTTGGTGTCGATGAGAAGCGTCACCGGGCCGTGGTTCACGAGGCGCACCTCCATCGATGCCCCGAATTCACCCGTCGCCACCATGAAACCATCCTGTCGCAATCGTGCCACAAACGCTTCGTAGAGAGGCACGGCGATCTCGGGCGGCGCGGCCTGGGAGAAGGAGGGCCGACGTCCCTTGCGGCAATCACCGTGCAGGGTGAACTGCGATACCACCAGTATACCGCCGCCCACGTCGCGTACCGAGAGGTTGAACTTGCTGTCTTCGTCTTCGAAGCACCGAAGCCCCGCCACCTTCTCGGCCAACTGGGCCACATCCTTCTCCTGGTCGTCTTGGGCGACGCTGACCAATACGAGCAGCCCACGTTCGATGGCACCGACGATGCGTCCGCCTACCTCGACCGAGGCCTCGTTCACCCGTTGCACCACGGCCCTCACCAATGTCTCTCCTCTACGGGTTGTTATCTTGTGAGAGTCTAGCAAGCCGGCCCGAACCGGTCAAAGACGACCGCCATCGTCTCGGTGCCCCCAGGCCCGCGCCCCCCTGGGCGCTTCCGCGTTCGGGATGCGTCCCTATGCTAAGATACGAGCCCCGAGTCGACGAGGAGGATGCCATGCTTCGCTTCACTGTTGTCGGCGCGATTCTGGTTGCGGCCACGGCCGTGAGTTTCGCGGCCCCGTTCACCTTGGCCACGGGTGGCCGGCCTGCCGCGACCATCGTCATCCCGAAAGAGGCCGACGCCTTTGTCCGCACGGCCTCGGAGGACCTGTGTCACTATGTCGAGTCCATCTGCGGGGTCAAACTGCCCTTTTCGGAAGCGGGCGCGGCGGTATCAGGGCCGGCGGTATACGTCGGCGCGTGCGCGACGACGATGGAGAGCGATCGGCCGCCTGCGGACAGCCATCCCGAGGCCTATGCGGTGCGCGTGCGCGACGGAAACCTGTTTCTCACGGGCCGCCATTCGCCCGCGACGGCCTTTGCGGTGGTCTCGTTCATCGAGCGCGAGCTCGGCGTCCGTTGGTATGCGCCGGGCGAGTTGTGGGAGTACGTGCCTCGAAGCACGGCCGGGGAGTTGTCCGTGGATGTGGCGCCGCGCGTAGTCGTGCCCGACTGGTCGCCGCGCGTCTGGTCTGGCCACGCGTGGACGGACTCCTGGAATCGCTGGTTGTTGCGCAACAAGGCAATCTGCGAGCCGCCGGTGCCGTTCAGGAACATGCAGAACCACATCTACCAGGTGTTTGCGCCCGAGAAATACGCCGAGCGCCATCCCGAGTACTATCCGCTCATCAATGGGAAACGCTGGATCCCTTCTCCGGATGATCATGCTTGGCGGCCGTGCGAAAGCAATCCGGACGTGGTGCGGATCACCGTCGAAGCGGCCCGCGCGTATTTGGATGAGCATCCGGAGCATAACAGCTTCTCGCTGGCCATGGACGACATCACGCACCTGTGCGGATGCGAGAGTTGCCGCGCGTGGGACGCCCATCCCGACGACTACGAGAAACGGCATTTCTCGGATCGCCACTATAGGTTCGTGAACGCGGTTGCGCGCGAGTTGGCCAAGACGCATCCCGACAGGTTCATCGGAACGCTCTGCTATCACATCGCGCGCGAGTTGCCCGAGACGGTTCCCGAGTTGGAGCCTAACGTGTTCATCTCGATGACGCAGTGCTGCGCCCAGTGGTGGCGGCCCGGACTCAAAGAAGAGGATATGGAGCTTACGCGGCAATGGCGCGCGCGGAGCACGCACATGAGCCGATACGACTACATGGGCCTCGGTTTCCTGACGCCGCGCGTGTTTCCTCACGCGATCGCCGAAGCGATGAAGTTCGATCATGGCCTTGGTTTCGAGGGCGTCTACAACGAGTGCTACGTGATTCTGCCGAATGCGGCGCCGATGATGTGGATGGTGGCCAAACTTCAGTGGGACACCGATCTGGCCGCGGACGCTTTGCTAGACGAGTTCTATGCGTGTATGTTTGGCGCCTCGGCGGCCACGATGAAGGCCTACTTCGACCTGCTCGAGAAGTCTTGGATGACACCGAGGCCGGGTCGGTTGACCTGGGGCCATCGCGATTTGGTGAGCCAATCCAACGCCATGGCCGTCGAGGATGTCGAAGCCGCCGAGGGACTCCTGGCCAAGGCCGCGTCGGAAACGAAGGATGCCGATGCGCTCCGGCGCATCGATGTGGTGGCGGCCGCGCTTCGCTACGGGGCCTACATCATCCGGGCCGGCGCGCTGTCCAAGGGGCTGCGCGTCGGTCAGATCAAGACGCCGGATCAGGCGCGGGACGCCTTGGCGCGGATGGGTGCGGTCGACACGCTCCGCCGGGAACGGGAGGCGTTCTGGGCGGAAGCGGTCGAGCGCGATGACCTCCTGGGCGAGACGCTGCGCGGCCTGAAAGGCCGGCAGTACTTCGTGGCCAACCAGATAGGCAATGTCGAGGCGGCAGGCAGCTCGGTGATGATTGGTGCCCTCGATACCCTGTATGCCCACTCGAAGAAGGAAGCGGCGCGAGCCGTGGCGGCCCTCGGCAATGGGGATACCGGAACGCAAGGGGCATTGGCCAGGGCTTGGCTGGCCGTGCGGCGCGACGCCGTGGGCAATCGGCTTCAGAATCCCGGATTCGAGGTTGTGAGCGAGAACGGGCAGGCGGCCGAGGGCAATGAGCAGACGACAACTGCTCCGCCCGGTTGGTCCACCTGGGATAACGGTGCCGGGGCCACGGAGTTTCGGAGCTTGGCCGAGGGGGGCCGCGACGGTTCACGGGCGGCGGCCATCGTGGGCGCCGACTCGGCATGCTATCTTCAGGGCGTTCCGGTCGAGCCGGGTGCCCTGTACTTGTGCCTGGTCTGGGCGCGTCAACTGCGGTCTCTCGGAGAGGGCGGCGGTCTGCTCGGAGTGCGCTGGCGTACGGCCGATGGCCAATGGCATGGCGACCATTCCGTCGAGCCGACGGTGGCCCTGTCGCAACCGACGTTGACCTGGCAACCGCTCGGGTTGATCGCCGTTGCGCCGGAAGGCGCGAAAGAACTCGTGTTCATGTTGAGTGCGAAGAACCAAGAGGCAGCAGGCGGCGTGGCGTTTGATGAGGCCGGTCTGTACGACCTGCCGAAAGGAGAATGACTGCGGTGCGACTGAGCGTTTTCGAACTTGACTGTACACCGCCGGTGGGCTTTCCCATCGGTCTCGGTATGGGCGATACGGCGGGCACCGTGCGCGACCCCCTTTGCCTGCGAGGAACGATTCTTGAGGAGGGTGCGGAACGATGCGTGGTGGCGAGTCTGGACTACTGCGCCCTGATGAACAGCGCGTACGACGAGTTGCGCACTGCGTTGGCCGAGGGCGCGGACACGCCCGAAGATCGCGTCGTCGTGCATTGTATCCATCAGCATGACACCCCCTTGATCGATTTCGAGATCGAGCCCTACCTCGGGGTCGTCACCTTTCCTCGAGCGTGGTGGCGGGGCCTGACAGCGCGGGCCAGCGTGGCGGCGCGTCAGGGCCTCGAGAGGCTGGGTTCGGTGGCGCGCGTCGGGCACGCCGAGACGCGCCTGTACGGCTACGCGTCGAATCGGCGCATCCTCGGCCCGGACGGAAAGGTGCGCGGCATGCGATACAGCAAGTGCCACGATGAGGCGCTCCGAGGCGAGCCGGTGGGCGTCATCGATCCCATGCTGCGTACCGTCGCGTTCATGGATGCCGAGGGCGTCCTGATGGCGTCGTGGAGTTTCTACGCCTCCCATCCGCAGGTGGCCAACGGCCGGCGCATGTACAGCGCCGACGCGCCCGGCGAGGCCGTGCGCCTCGTGTCGGACCGCATGCCGTCCGGCCTCCATGCGTTCTTCACTGGCGCGGGCGGCAATGTGACGGCGGGCAAATACACGTCTGTGACGGATTTCGAGGAGAACATCAGGGTATTCGGCGGCCGTCTGGCGGAGGGCATGGCCCGGAACCTCACGGCGATGATCTGGGTTCCGGCGGCCGGCATGGCCTGCGATACAGCGGCATTCGCATTCCCGGCGCGCGCGGTGGATCGCGACGCGCTGACCGCCGGGATCCGCGATCCGGCCACCCCCGCCGAGACCAAGGTTGTGCGGGCCGCTGTACTCAGCGCGGCCGAGTATCCGCGAAACCGTAACTACACGCTGACGCGCTTGGCGCTCCCGGGTGCGCGAATCCTCTTCGTGCCCGGCGAGCCGTTCGTGGAGTACCAGTTGTATGTGCAGTCGCTCGCGCCCGACGAGTTCGTTGCCGTGGCCGCGAACTGCAGCGACAACTTCCTGTATCTTCCCATGGCCAAGCACTTCGCCGAGGGCGGCTACGAGCCGACCTCGTTTTGCTGGTGCACGGGCGAGTTCGAGACGGCCTTCAAGCAGGCCGTTCGCGACCTCCTATGATTTCCGCCGCAGAATGATCACGGCGCCGCCGAGCGCGCACGCTCCGGCGAGCAGACCCAGCGCCACGCGGCCGGCCGCCGGAACGGGGGATTCGTTGAGCACCACCAGCTCCGCTTCGCCAGACATTTCGAAGCTGTAGTCATCGTAGACCTTGCACTGATACGTGCCGGCGTCTGCCAGTTGGATTGGGCCAATGTGGAGGACGGCGGAGGTCTGCGAATCCAGCGGCTCGCCGTCCTTGTACCAGAGGTAGCGGACCGTGCCCGAGTCGCTCTCGCCGGCCACCATGAAGTCGTACCGCTGCGTGAGGAACCTCGTATCGCCAACGGGATCCATGGTGACCGTGATGTGCGAGATGTACTCGTAGGCGCCCAGGTCGACAGCGCTTCCCAAAATCCGCGCCTTCCGATCGAGATCGGTGTCCGTGGCCTCGGCCACGGTATTCGTGCCGGCGTCCACGCACGGCGAGGCCACGGGAATGTGGTAGTCCACCAACTGGAATGCATCGCCCTGGGCGACGTAGCCGTCCGCGCCGGTGGCCGCGGTGACGTTGGTGAACACCGACACGGCATTGTCCGAGTTGGCCATGATGAGAACCTGGCGACGCTGCGATGTGTCGGCGTTGATCAATTGATAGCGAAGATTCATCCCGGCGAACGGCTGGCCGGTCGTGGTGAGTAGGGTCGTGTTCGTTGCCGCATCATATACCGGTGCCTCGCTCCACGTGCCCGAGATGCCCATGAAGAAGAGGGGATCGGGGCTTCCGAGGATGTTGTCGTGGCATCCCGCTACGTTGGCGTTGATGCTCTCGCCGCCCGTGTAGTAGCCCTCGCCGCCGGAGAACTTGTCGCGGAAATCGCCGTCGCGATTATTGCTGAAGAGGCAGTTGACGGCAACCACGTTTGAGTCGTCGTTCTCTTCGAAGATGGCAAGGTGCGGCAGACTGTCGAGGATGCAGTTCGTGAACGTAGGACACGATCCGGTGTTGACGACGATGCCGCTCAGGCTGTCGTAGCCGCTGTCCGAGTTGTAGCTGTGGTTGCTGCTGATGGTGCAGTTGTTGAGCACCGGATTCGAGGTGCCTTGACAATACAACGCGCCCGCGCCCCAGTTGATGGCGCAGTTGCCGCTGATCACACAATTCACCAGGGTCGGACTCGCTTGGTTGTGTGCGAACACGCCGCCGCCGCCGGAACCGTGACGTGTGCCGCTTTCGGAACGGGCGGCTGTAGCGGCCAGATTGCCGCTGATGATGCAGCGAATCAAGGTCGGAGAGGCCATGATGCAGCCGACGCCGGCGCCGAATCGGCCGTAGTTCGCGCAGATAATGCAGTCCGTGATGGTGGCGTTTGAGGCCTGATCGCACATCAGGCCGCCGTCGAACTCGCCGAGTCCGACGTGCACGTTGCCGATAATCACGCAGTCCGAAACCGGGATCATCGAGGCCCCGCCCAGGTAGATGCCTGACCCTCGGCCGATGGCTTTGTTCTCCCGCACGACGCAGCGCCGGATGAAGTTTGTCGCGTCCACGGCACGGCACGAAATGCCTCCGCCGGTGGACGGACTCGATCCGTTCCGAATGATGAATCCGTCGATGCCCGCGTAGGTGGTGGACTCGAAGGTCACGATGCCGAACGCGTTGCCGCCGTCAAGGATCGTGGGCTTTCCGTCGGGATCGCGGTCGGCCATACCGGCATCGCCGGCGCGGAACCCACCATACAACTCCACGCCACTGGCCATGACGATCGGCTCCGTGTACACACCCTCCGCGACCCACACCCAGCGGCCGCTCGGTGCAGCGGTATAGACGGCTTCCTGGATGCTGGTGAAGGCATCCGGCCACGAGGTGCCGTCGTTGGCGCCCGTAGCGGCAATGTCCACGCAGACGACCCCGCGGATGCGCAGGTAGACGGCCCGCGTGGTCGTGCCGCCGTGGGTTTCATTGGTGACGTTGACCGTGGCCTGGTGCGAGCCTTCCGCGAGGGCCGCCGCGGCCGCGTTCGGCGATACGGTCACCGTGGCTGACGCGCCGGCCGCCAAGGTGCCGCCGGCCTTCCCGGCTTTGCTCGGCGTCGCGTTCAGCCACACCGGTGTGGACAGGGACCAGGCCACGGCGCTTGGCCCATTGTTCGTCACTGTGTAGGTGACATCGGAAGGCGTGAAGGGCCCGCCGGACGGACCTTCGAAACAGGCCGTCTCGTCGCCCGACGGAACGATATCGAGGTGGTCGAGTACATTCAGTCCAGCCCCGCGCACGACGGTAGCGCCTGAGGACGTATCGGAGAATCGCAGATTCGCGAAGTAGAGTCCCGGGTGGAGCGCTTCGGCCACGGCAGACTCCAGGTTCGCCGAGATGATGGCCGATTCGCCGGCGCCTAAGGCTGTTCCGTTGGATGGACTCACGCTGAGCCACGGCGGCACATCCGTCACCGCCCAGTCGATGGGCGATGCGCCATCGTTCGTCAACGTGTATGCCTGCAAGAGCGGCGCAAAGGGGCCTTGCTGAAGGCCTTCGGCTTGCCACGGCGCTGCCGGGGAGACCGACAGCGTACCGCCCAGGCTCCAGTTGATTAGCGTTGCCGGGGGCGCCATCCCCAGGATGTCGAGTACCGGCGTCGGCAGGCCGTCCAGGTACTCTGCCGCCGCGATCGCTCCGGCGTGATCGGTGTTTTCGCGTTGCGCGCAGAAATGCATCAGTACAATGCTCTCGCCGGCCGGAACCACCACCGCATAGTCGACGGTGTACGGTGCTTGAGGCGCTTCCGGACCGTACGGGAAGCTCACGGCGCTCGGCGTGACGGTACCGCCTTCGCCCCAGAAGTTAAAGGCAAGCGTCGGGTCGTGATTCGCGCCGCCGGTGGCGTCATCGTCGGCGATGAGCCAGCGATCACCCCGTGTGAATAAAGCGTCGCCATCCGAAGTCGTGATGCACTGCTGGCCGATGTCACCGCCGAGCTCGCCGTACACCGTTACCGTCGTGGCTACGGCGTTCCCGCCGGGATTCTGAAGGTACTCGAGGAAACAGGCATATCCTTCGCCCGGCGTGGCGGGCACGTAGCACCGACGCGTCACGATCAGGTCGCTCAGCGCTTCGGGCCCGGTCACCAGCATCCGGCCCGCGCATTCGAGTCCCTGCATCGGGGACGTGAAGTCCCGGCCGCCCACTTGAAGGCGCACGGCGCGGTCGAACGCATCCACGCTCTCCGCAACGGTCGGACTGCCATCGGCAACGGATCCATCCTTGATGAAATCCCACCAGTAGCCCGTGCCATCCTCGAGGAAGCACTGTGCATGCCATGTGTAGACCTCGTACTCCTCCTCACCTTCACCTTCACCTTCACCTTCGCCCTCGCCTTCACCCTCACCTTCACCTTCACCTTCACCTTCACCTTCACCCTCACCCTCACCTTCACCTTCGCCCTCGCCCTCGCCCTCGCCCTCGCCTTCACCTTCACCTTCACCCTCGCCACCAAGCACGTCGAAGAGGTTGCTGTCGCCTAGGCAATTACCGTCACCCACGGCATGAAGATAGACACTGGTTCCGCCTCTTCCAACAGTGATATCGCCACTCCAAACGCCGGCCGAGAAAGGCGTCGTTAGCGTGGGGGAGATGACGATGCCCTTGGCAGACTTCAGGGTGATATTCGGCACATTTCTGGATCGCGATGGGCTTGCCGTGGCGCCGGCCCACGCGAGCGGATCGCCGAAGTCGGTGTTCGTGTACTTGTAAACGGTGCGGTACTCGGTGGCGTAGGTGTATCGGCTGTAGCCGTAGCTCGTATGGCCTTCATTGCTGAAACTGAAATCGACCATCAGGTTGTCGACGCCGTTGTACGCAAAAGGAACGGGGAATACGAACACGGCCCATCCGGTCGTGGCGATGGTTTCGTTGTTCTGATAGACCGTTGTCCACCCGGAGCCATCCCACAGGGCGGTATCGTGGGTGCTCAGGGCCGTATGCTTCATCCGAATCGTCCAGTTGTCGAGTATCTGTCCGGGCACCGTGGTCACGTCCAAAGCCAACGACGTGAACTTGCAGGCGGGGCCGATCTCGCTTTGGAGGTAGATCACCTGAGTCCGAACATCGTCGTAGGCCGTGCACAGGGGACAACTCCACGCTGACGTGCCCGTGCCGATGACCGTATCGCCGAGGCTTTGAAGCCCGATCAGGTTGGCCGTCCCGCCGAAGGTGGTTACCGTCTGGCCTTCGGAGTCCACGGCGCGGACTTCCACCGGGAACGGCACGTCCGCCGTTTGCGGCGACGCGACGGTGTTCCAAGCGAACGCGTTCACCGGCCGCACGGCGAGTGACACGTCGCGCCCGATCTGACGTGTCAGGGTCATGTTCGTGAAACGCACGGTGTCGGCGTAAGCGCCGGCCTCCCGTGCGTAGCCTGCCGCCGCGATGCTGAGCGTTACGGTCGTTGGCGGACTGCCGGCGGGCAGCGTTCCGCTCGATGGCGAGACGTCCAGCCACGGCGCGTCCCATGTCGCGTTCCAGGACAAGGTGGTGGCGCCGGTATTGGTGAGCGAGTAGGTAAGGCTGGCCGGGGTGAACGGGCCACCCTCGGGACCGCCGAAGGCCGCGTCTTCGCTGGGCGATACGTCGAGGTCGTTGGCCACGTCGGCCAGGAACAGGATGTCGTCGATGTTCCAGCCCGGGTAGTTGGCGATGCTGTCCGTGGCGCCCATGAGCCAGCGCACGTACACGGCCGCGTGGCCCGCTGCCACCGCGGAGATATCGTACGAAAGCTCCACCCATGCCGTGTCCGCGACACGGCTGCCCGGATTGGACCACACCGTGGTCCATGCTTCGCCGTCGTTACTGACTTCGATCGCGGCATAGTCCGCCGAGTTGCTCTCAACGCCGAGCCAGCGCTGGAACGTCAAGTAGACGACCGCCGCGCTCGAGAAATCGAGGGGCGTGGTCGTCAACGCGTAAGGACTCGGGAGGTTATCCTCATAATCGCCTGCCAGGTTATAGCCGTAGACGTAGTCGCCGGTGCAGGCCGAGGCCGGGTCGTGGTTATAGCTGCCGCCGCCGGTCGGCGCGCCGAAGGCCCACTGGCCCTGGACGGACCAGCCGGGATCGCTGTCGAGCGGAAACGCATAGAGAACGTCCAGTGTCTGGAACCGGTAGTCAATGCCGCCGTTGTTGTCGGTGGTTTCGTTAGCAACGAGGTCCCAGGCGTCTACGACAAAGTAGTACGGCGTGGCCACGTCGAGATCGGTGACCTCGACGATGTGCGTGGTGCGTGCCAGCGGATCCTCGGCGAGGATCGAGTACGGCCCGCCGGCCGTCAAACCGCAGCGGACGCGCGCCGTTGCCGCGCGGTCGGTCGAGAAGGCGATCGTTGCGCTGTGGGCGGTTTCTTCGTAGACGTGCACATTTGTGATCGCGGGCCCGTGGCACAGGACCTGAGCGGTATCCTGTGCCGTGGCGGGATTCCCCGTTCCGTCGTCTGCATCGGCATAGGTGGCCGTGACCGCATCGCCGTCGGCGACTTGAACGACGCCATCGCCGGGCGTTACCGGATACGGGCCGGTCTGGATTGCCGCCGTGAACACGCCCGTGGATCCACCGACTTCGGCCAGTATCAGGGTTTCGCTGTCCAGGGCCGATGACGTCAGTGTTACCGAGAGCGGATTCGTCGTCCCGGCCAGGTCCGTGTCTGCCACGCGCACGGTGAGTGTGTCATCGCACGTGCAAAGCGCCTCCTCGATGAACACCGCGCCGGCCGTGCCGCCGTTCACGGCGATGGTTCCCTCGTGCGGATAGTAGTTCAGCGCGGTAATCACGATGTCCATCGTACCGGGCGTCGTTGGCGCCACAGGGGCCTCGAAATGGCCCGAGGCGTCTGCGTCGCCGTACACGTAGACCTCGTCGCCCTTGGATAGGCACACCGTTGCGCCGGCAACACCGGTCTCGACGGCCACGACCTGGGCGCCGAGCGAGATGGCGGTCTCAAAGGTCGGATCGAGGTATTTCGGATCATACGTGTATAGGCACATCTCCGGATCGCCCATCAGGTTGAGCGAGAACTGCACCCACCGCATCGAGCTGCCCGTGCTGCCGCAACTGCCGATCCAGTACTCCTTCATGCGCGTGTAGACGGCGCCGACCCGCTGTTGATGCGCGGCCGGATCGCCCGTGAACAGAAACTGATAAAACATGCGGTCGTACTGAAACGAGGTGCCGTGACTGGTCATCGTCGAGACGCCCCAGCCTTCGCGGCTGCCGCCGATGTACGACACACCGCCACCGTGGGGATTGCGGATGAATGCCTCGCTGAAGCACGGATCGTTTGTTGGCGGGTCTTCGACGTCGAATGCGTTGGTGCTGCACGCCATCGTGAGCACGTTCGTGTAGCGATTGGTATTCGGCAAGTACAGAATCGCGCCCACGTTGTAACCTTCGCCGCTCTCTGACTTGACACCGGTGTAGCCGCCGTGCGTGGCAATGTGGAAGAAGTTGAATCCCTTCATCAAAAGCTCATTGGTATTGGGGATGGTGACATCGTAATACGGCCCGGCGAGCGCGCCTTGGCCGTTGGTGGGCGCACCGCCCGCGAAATCCGTATTCGTGTCGTAGAACCGGTACTTTTGGCCTTCCCAATATGGCTCGACCCAATCCGACCACATATAGTCCGATTTGCCCTCGGCATCCCCCATGTTCCATAGCAGCACACCGTAGAGCAGCATCTTCTCGACGAAGTTGTGCGCGCGCACGTGCTTCTCGTACTCGATCGTCTTGCTCACGATGGCCGTGGCGTCGGCCTCGGTGCGGATCGGTATACGGCCGACGTACACGTCCGGCCCCATATCGATCGTGTCATCGCTGGATTCCGCGCACATGTCGTCGCCGTCATCGTTCCAATTCATGTCGTCCAGGCCGGCGTAATAGAGGTCCGTCGGGATGTTCTTCGTGTTGTCGTACGATCCGTAGCAGTCGCGATCCGGGATGATGGTGCTATCGCCCGCCAGGGCCACCCACAGCGTGCCGCGATTCTGAACGTAGTCCTTGATACAGGCCTTGATCCGTTCCTGTTCATCCGCGCCGGGGTAGTTGACGTAGACCCACGACACGTCCACCGCCTCGGCCGGCACGCCCTTCTTCCGTTTCCATTCGAGGAGGGGCGCGAACTCGTCGAACATGTTGGGATCGCCGATGAGGAGATACTGAACCTCACGATCCGGCGTGAGACCGGATTTCGCAGCGCCATCGTAGCCGAGGGATTCAAGATCGTCCGGATTGATTACGTCGCTCCGGACCAGGCTCTCGAACAGCGCCGGGCGCCCGGCATAGGCGCCGGAGGCGCCACCGCCGGCCCGTCCAGTGCCGCCGCCCACATACGCGAGGTGAATTGTGATCCGATTGCGGAGGATCACGGAACGCTCGGCCGCAAGGTAGTCGACCGGATACAACTGGAACACGGCCATGCGGTAGCCGCGGACGATCACCGTGTCGATCAGGCGGGCGACCTCGGTATGGAAGGGTGACGTGTTGGCATAGGCTGCGGCATCCGGTCCGACGAAGGCGGCGTCGTCCAGGGCATTTGTCGGAACGGCCGGCTGCGCCGGATAGAGGTAGTAGGGCCTTTCGAGCACCGTCTCCTCATCCACCGTGACATGGACCGATCCTACCTTGGCGCCCTCGGGAATCAGGATGTGCACGTTGCGTACAGGCAGCCAGGGCGCCCCCGGCGCGCCTTCGAGGGACGCCTTGTCCGCCTGGATCTCGATGAGGTCATAACCGTCCGGTTTGCTGAAGACCAGATCGTCCTCACTCGTTACAATGGTGAAGCTCTGCGGCTGACCTTGCGCCCAGAGGCCTACGCCAAGAATAATCAGCGTACTACAGACACACCGGAGGGAAAGGTTCCCTGTCATACCGCTTCTCCCAGTTATGAATTCCCACATGTAGGCCCACGCCCTGCGGGCGCATTACGGAAGTATGGTGGAATGCCCTGAACGGGTCAAGAACGGCGCCGTTATAGGGTCCCTGGGTGTGCGTTCGACGCCGCTCCGGCCCGCCTTGCTTCAGTACCTTATGGCGAGACCACGTCGCCCAAGGCGAACACGGCGATGCGTACGCGCGGTGTGTTCGGTCCGGCCGAATCGCACTCGAACCGCAGCGTGTTGCTACCCGGCGCCAAGATGGGCGCATCCCCCTGGGGAACGGCCTGTCCGATGGTCTCGCCCTGTTTGCCGTAGACGACGCATTCGCCGGCGGTGCGGAACTCGATGTACGCGCCGGTTTCAAGTGATGTGGGGAATGTGACCGTCTTGTCGCCGATGGTGATTCGAGGATTCGCGATCGTCACCGGTGCCAACGGCAGGGCCTTCACGGGACCGATGCAGCACGACGCCTCGCCGGCCGCGGGCAGGTTGTTGAACCAGAACGACAGGCGTTTGACCTGGCCGTAGTCCACGTGCTCGCGGTAGACCGCGTAGGCGCCACCGTAGGGCCATGAGTAGTCCTCGATGCGGCCAGAGTCGGGCTCGACGAGTTCGAAATAGCGCCAGCCGGTGAAGTCGATTGGGATGTAATGGTCGCCCAGGCCGAGTTCCGTCGTGTGCTCGGGACTTCGAAGCTGGACGTTCAACAGTTCGCCGCGGCCATCGCCGTGGACCCAAAGACCGAGCGCTTGCTTGTCGCGGATGTCGAGTGGGGGAGAGAACACGCGACCCATCTGCGCCCACGCGCCCACGCTCGCGTCGCGGGTATTCGCGGCCGTGAGAAGGCCGCTGCGCTCGCCTACCTGGACACAGTCTGTGGACTGCCCGAGCGAAACCGTCACGCCTTCGCGGCACGGCCGCTCAGAGTAGGCGTCCGGCGCGCCGAAATCCTCGATGATAACGCCGTCCGGCGAGTCGTATGGCGCGGCGGCCAGCAGGGCCTCGATCCGCACCTGTACCGGCTGCGCGCCGAAGGGATTGTCCACCGTCCATTCGCCGGGGCCGTCCGGACGCACCGCGACGGTCTGCTTCACGCAGGCCACGCGGCGAAACTGCCATCCACCGTCGGCGGCTTGCTCGAGGGTGAATTCCTTACCCGGCTCACGCAGCGCAGCTTTGACCGACTCGGGGAAATATCCGGCATGGCGCAGTTCCTCATACTGCCGAAAGATGGGGGCGAGGCGCTCGTACGCCGGCACGGAATCGATGTTGCCGGGATTCACGCCCATGAGCGCGAAGCCCATGTCGTTGCCGAGGCACTTGGCCATGAGGTACTCGATGTCGTCCGGGAACGTCGGGTCGATCTGCGTTACATACGGCCCGTCGCTCCAGGCCTTGACGGCCCACCAGCCGAGCGTCATCGGCAGGAACATGCCGGCGCCACTGCGATTGGCCGCGCAGTGCACGTCGACGAACCGCTTGTGTGCGCGCGATGGATGATCCCAGGCCCCCATGCGCGCGCGGACGTACCAGAGGTGATGATGGAACGTGCTCATCTCGAACAAGGCGGGTTTGTCGAGACGCGTGGCGATCTCGAACACAAACTTCGAGCCGTAGTGCCACGCGTTCTCGTTGCCGCCGAGGATGCCTTCGCCATCGAGGGCATCCAGGTAGATCATGTCGAAGCCGCATTCGTTGTAGGTGTCGGCGGTGTTCTGCGCGACCTCGGCCAGCAGTGTCGAATCCGCGTCCGGCGTGAAGAGGCCGAAACATTCCTTCAGGTGCTCGACCTTGGCGCCCTCGGCGTGGGCGGCGGCGGTGGTGCCGAAGGCGCCGCGCGTGCAGCCGGTGAAGGCGTACGGCGCCTCCTTCGAAATAGCCGAGTACGTAATCAACTCGTCGTCAATCTGGAGCGTCACGCTGTTGCGGACAAAGAAACCGGTCGTCGTTGACATGGATTCCGTGGACTCGGTTACCGGTACCTGGTCGCCCGCAGCGTCGAGTGCGGCGGCCAGCGTGAACGTGGCGTCCTTGCCGAGGCGCGGATCCGGCACCGGCGTGACGTACTTCGAGTTCTTCGCGATGAAGAACGCGTAGGTGTGGAGCCCGGCCGCAATGCCGGCCGCGTGAAGCTTGTCGAGGGTGGCCTTCACGCTGGCCCGGCCGTTCGGGAACAGCGTGGCATTCGGCTCGTAATCCCCAAAACGGAGCGAACCGCCCGTGTGGAAGTCGATCTGATTCAGGCCCAGCCGCTTCACCAAGGCGATCCAGCCGTCGGCCGTGTCCTCGTTCAGGTTGCCGAAATCGAAGAGGTACGAGCCGCGATTGATCGCCGCGTCCAAGGCCCACGGCCCGCCTATGTCGGTACGCGGCAGCTCCTCGGCCGCGGAGACCACTGCTTTCATCACGTCTCTCAGCTCGCCCGGCGCGCAAGCGATCACCGCCACTTTCGCGCCCACAAGCCCGAACTTCGGATAGCACAGAGCCCGCACCACCTTGTTCGGCCCGGGAATCTCGCGGACATCGGTTTGTAGGTTCAGCGCCAGAGCACATACGACGAAGGGCGCGTCGAGCCCGCCCGTGGTCAACTGCGCGCAAGGCAGCGCCAGTTCCTCGACGTTTTCGCCCGCTACGTCCAACACCTCGAAGGTGAGATAGTCCGGCTTCGTTTCGACGCCCACGATCGCCGTGATCGCGCCGTCGCCGAACCGTACCGTGAGTTGCCCGTCCGCGTAGGTGACGCCGGACGCCGGGAGCGTTGCCCCACCGGCCTTGGCCTGGGCGAAACACGGCGCTGCAGCGAGATCGGCGTAGTCCTGGCCCGTTTTCTTGTCGATGAACGCAGCATTCTTGCCGTCCGGAGCGATGCCGTAGCAGAACCGATCCGTTTCGAGGCGAATCATCGAAGGCTCAGGCGCAGTGGTCATGGCGGCTTCCTCCTCTCCGTACGCTGTTGGAAACAGCGTTACAGCCGCGAGAAAGGCCGTGAGGATCGCCAGGCAAACGGTTCGACTCATCGTCTATTCCTCCCATTTGGCTACAAGACGCGCCCCAACCACACGTGATTCTCGCACAGGCCGGCGCCGGCGTCAATGTGCTCAGGGCGGCCCAGCGCGCGGACAGCTCACACCGTAACGTTCCGGCAGACACTGGGTATTATGGTTGCTGCTGATTCCCGCGCGAATCACGAACTCATTGTGGTATTATCCGCACAGGGCGTGGGGGCTTGTGTACGATGCGCGGCCCCAAACGGAGGGCTTCTCATGGGCGCGAATGCTGGCGTGTTTACCAACAAGCGGCGTGACGGGATGGCAAGCGGAGTGGCTGCAACCGCGTTACTCATCGGGGCCGTCTTGCTGACGGGATGCGAGAAGATCGAGATCCAGAGCGTTCTCGAAAGCTACACGCCCCCATACCTGCTCGACTTCACGTTCTCCCTGTTCGACGGACAGGGCCACGCCGTGGTCAGCGATCCCAGCCTATTCACGGTGACTGCCGAAGAAGACGGAACCCCGGTCAGCCCCACGGAAACAGCCATATTCCTCGGCCGCGCGGCCAACAAACAGTTCAAGTGCTTCCTCGTTCTCGATTATACAAACAGTGTGGCCTCCGTCGAGGCCAACGGCGACACGGACAACGACGGCAAGTCCAACGCCATCGAGACGATGGAGGAGTCCGCCAAGGCGTTCATCGACGCCTTGGCCATGGACGCACAGGCCGGCGTGTTCGAGTTTCACCGGGATGATTGGGAACCGATCCGCGTGATCGGTCTCACAACCAACAAGGATTTCATCAAGGAACGCATCGACCAGATCTGGACCAACCAGATTCAGGGATTCCCCGCGGCGTCCCGCTGTTGGGACGCCGTTTACGGCGCGGTCGAGGCCTTTGGCGAAGCCAACTCGGACGAAGGCCGGTACATCGTCTTCCTCTCCGATGGCCGTGATGAATCGAGTACCCAAGCTCCGGATAGCATCTCGTCCCGCGCCCGAGAGCTGGGCGTCAAGATCTACGGCATTGGGTTCGGCGCCGAGCTGGACCAAACGCAGATCGAGCGGATCACCTCGGCCACCGAAGGCGCCTACTATCCGGCGGCCAGCCTCACGGAACTGGCCACCCGGTTCGAGCAGATCGTGTTCGACCTCGGCGGCCAGTACACGTTGCGCTGGGCCACGCTGAAACGGGGCGCCACCGAATTCGTCCCGTCGTTCACCATCGCCCTCGGCAACGCCTCGGCTGAGTTCGAGGCACCGCCCTACAAACCCACGGACTTCCTCGGCGACCCGCTCCAGGGCCTACTGCGCATCCCCGAGTACACAATCATGGAGGGCCGTGCATCCGTCCTCGTCCGAGCCGTATACGTGCCGAGGTACGTGCGCATGCTTCGTTTCTACGTCCGGTCACCCTATGCGTTCACCGTCAAGAACGTCGGCGTCGCGGATGGCGGACTGTGCGCCTCGTGGCAAGAGCCTATCATGCACCAAGCCGAAGACGGCGGATGCTGGGTGACCGCACTCAGCAAGAATCCCGGCAGTCCGTCCACCTCGATTCCCTATGGCGCCTTCGGGCCGTTGCTCCGCTTCGATTTCACCAATCTGCCCGAGGGCGCTACGGCCCTCTTCGAGCAGTTCCTCATCGACAACTCCATCTACGCCGACACCGGAGGCCAACGGTTCACCGGAATCGCGATCAACGAGACATGGCCGGATCAGGCATGGATCCACGAAGACTTCGAATCCGGCGCGCCCGGCCCTGAATGGGACGCATCCGGCGGCCATATCGACGTCGTCGCGGATGAGGCCTACTCGGGCAGCAAGTGCCTCCGAATGCGTGGCGCGGACTGGACCGGCGGTAACGCCAAACTCCGCCTCAAGGAACGCGCCGCGTTCGACATAGCCCAAGTCGATTTCCGCTTCCGCGACATCCATCTCGACAGTGGTTTGGGGACGGATGGCCATGTCTCCTTGTATCTCTACAATGACGACGATGATCTGATCGGCACCGTCAATCAGTACTACGGCGCCAATCTCGACGTCGAGTTCGAAGGTCAAGACTACATCGCCTCGGCCACCAGCATTCAGTCGCTCTCCGGATGGCATCTCTTGTCGGTGCTGTATACCCGTGGTGAAACCTCCAACATCCGCGTACTACTGGACGGCTCGGAGATCATCAGCGCCAACAAGGCATCGGACATGGGCGCCTTCGGAAACATACGGTTCCTGTGCGGCGGCGAGTACTTCAATGAAGCATCAGGACACTTCGACGACATCGCCATCTATGACCTAAGCCCTGCCGGTGAAGGTGAAGGTGAAGGCGAGGGTGAAGGCGAGGGCGAGGGCGAGGGCGAGGGCGAGTAGACTCTTCCACACATCACAAAGAGCGGGGCACGACCTACTCCTGGACGCTCAGCCGGGCGGAGGTTCAAGCCCAACATGCCGTTGAGGCTCCATTATGTCCCGTGTTGCCCGGAAGTACAGCCTACCCGGGAACGCAGTAGACTCGAAAGCCAGCGCTTGGGCCGCTCCGGAAACTCATCCCTAGAACACCGCTTTCCTGAAGACCGGAGGAACAGACCCACTGCTTTCCCTAGGCGCCGACCGCCTGCGCATCATCGAGTATGAATTCGGCAGTGCGCTATCTAAATTAAGGAGTGCGAGCCGCTTCGTGACCGGATAGCCGAGATCGATGTGCACTTGGCCCAAGTGGTTGGGCTGCTCGAGATACGGCCTAACGAGTATCGCTCCTCGCCCCGGTCGAATCGCAGGAACGAACGCAACGGCTGTCACCCAGCAACCACTTCCCGTCGCAGGCAGTGGGGAAGTGGCCGCATTCCCGCGTGGTGCCATCGCTTCCCACCATTTCACCCCTTGGACAAGGCCGCGTTGATGCCTGCCGCGACATCACTTATGATAGCGATTGGCTGCCGACAACGGCAGGGGAGGATTTGTCATGCGGGGATCAGCGCGTCTGGAAAGAGCAGTCGTCATCGTCTTTGCCTGTTTGTTTGGAGCCCTGTCCTTCGCAGCAGCAGAGACACCGGCCGCACCGCTTCTCCGCATCGCCCCCGGCCATCCATGGCAGCCGCCTTTCGGCCTGGATCGTATTGGAGCGCCCATACGTGTTCTGGTCGGGCCGGCCGATGCACGCACGGAAAGCGCCGAACCCTCTCTGATCGCCTATCGTGAAGGCCAAGAACTGTCCCGCGAAAGACTTGCACTTACGGGTCAATCGCCCATAGCCCGAGCGATCGATGCCTCGGCGGATCGCATCGCGCTGCTCGCAGGACGGGCCGAGCTCGCTGTCCTCACGCCCGAGGAAACCGCGTTCGAGGCCGAGGTCTGTCCAAGGAGCCTCGTCAATCCCATCGACCTCGGCGCCATCCTTCCACCGGCGGACTGGCTGTTGCTCGCGCCTGGCCGTGCGGCGCGTCTACACGTCGCCGCGTTTTGCCGGGTGCGCGACGCGGCACCGGCCCGTGTCGTCGCCTGGTTCGACGCCCTGCCGGAACAACGCGTCGAGACTCATCTGGAGCTACGCCATGGCCGACGTTCCGACATCGAGATAGAACTCCCGGAACCGGCGTTTCGTTCCGCGCACGACACCCTTCAAGTATCGGTTCAGCATCAGGACGGAACGGAGCTCTGGCACAAGCAGATTGATGTCATGCTGATCACCCAGCCGCCGACATGGCCTACCTTCGGCGCCCGAGAGACAACCCTCCGCTACGATCTCCCCATCTCGCTCCGGAATCCGGAAACAGGCGCCCTATCCACCATGCCCTACAGCGAAGGCTGGCCCGACACGTTGAAGGACGTCGTCGTGTCGCTGCCCAACGGCAGCCGCTTTGTCTTCTGGCGCGGTTCAAGCTATGTGCCCTTCTGGGCGGGACGAGGCAACACCGGACTGAGCTATGAATGGGCGGAGACCGGCCCGCTGCCCGAGGGGTTCGTCGATTCCGTCGAGCCGCTCATGGACAAAGAACTTCGCTACGGCCGCGTGTCCATCCTCGAATCGACCGACGCCCGCGTTCACGTCCGCTGGACCTACCAATCGTGCGACTTCAACTACAAGGTCTGGGGCGACGCTGCCCAGGAGGATTTCTATTTCTATCCGGATGGCTTCGGCACGCGCGTCTTAACGCTCCTCAGCGCCACCGACGCCGACTACGAACTGAGCGAGTTCATCGCTCTGGCGCCTCCCGAAGGGTATCCGTTCGATAGGCTTCCGCAAAATCCCGTCCGGTGCGTAGCGCTGGATGGAACCACCATGTCCGTGCCGATCCCCTTCATCGCGGAAAGGATTCCGCCCGGGCCGAATCCGCCCATTCTCTACCGAGTCCAGTTCGGCAAGGACCAAGAGGAAACCGCCATCTACTTCAACCCCCGCGATCCTTTCCGCGTCGAGCAGTTGGTCACATTCCGTCCGTTCTACGACCAAGGGTGCATGGTCACCCCGGGATACTGGGGCAGCCATTGGCCCCTGGCGCGCGGCAAGACCACCGGAGGCGCAATCGACGACCGCATACTCGTCAGTCCGTCGCACAACAGCCTCATAAGCTGGGCGCGGAATCGCCCCGACCCCGTCGAGGACCGAACAGGGCCGGCAACCGACACGCTCGGACAATCGCGAACCATGCGAACGCAGTCTTGGGTATGGCTCATCGGCGTGACGGCGGCGGCCGACGGCCAACTGATTGCCCGGGCCCGCAGTTTCAGCGAACCCGCCTCGCTGGAACCGCACGGCGCCGATCTCGATGCCAATCCGTATGACTCGGAACGTCGCGCGTACCGACTCCGGGTGACCGCCAATAGGATAGACATTGCCATCCGGCCCACCGTGCCGTGCATCAATCCTGTGTTTGAGCTCTCGAATGCAACCAGGACCCTGAGCCGGGTGGCCCTGGATAACCGGCGACTACGGGATAAGGAATATGCGTGGGACGGCCGGACGCTCTGGTTGGACCTGGAGATCGACGCCCCGGCTCAACTGACAATCACCTTCGCGAAATGACTCCGCCAAAACCTGTCGCGCATCAGGCAAGGCGCCTTGTTCCGAACGAGAGGAGGATAACCCGATGAGAATGAGTTCGCACGTCCCGACGATAGTACTCGTCTCGACAGCAGCCGCACTGGCCGCCGTCGCGCACTCCGAGGCCCACACCGCGGCATCCCCATCCGTCCGCGACGCGCTGTGGGTGTGGGCCAACCCCGAGATGGCCAATGAAGATCCACACGACCTCGCTTCCTATGCGCAGGCCGGCGCTACAGAACGCGCCTCCCTACTCGGCGCACCCAACATCCTCATGGCCGGAAATGGCCTGCCACGCAACGATGATGACGCTTTGGCACTGGCCGCGGAGGTGGCGCATGCGCCACGTCTGGTGTGGGAAATCGGCTGCGATGACGAAACGGGCGGACCGCCCTTCGCCTATGACGAGACCGTGGCCCGAGTCGCGGGAGTGGTTGAGAAGTGCCCGCAACTCGAAGGCGTCCTTCTCGACGACATGACCAGTCAGATGATCCCGCGCGGCCTCGAACCCCCGCATCTGCGCTCCCTGAAATCGCTCCTCGGAAAGGCCTGCCCCCAGGTCAAGCTCTGGGGCGTGGTCTACACCATGAACCTCGGTTTCCCAAATATCGAGGACTACCTCCGCGAGCTCGACGTGATCAACCTGTGGGTGTGGCATGCCCGCGACTTCGCCCAAGTGGATCAGCACATCCAGTGGCTGAAGGGCCTCTTTCCCGAGAAGCCGATTGTGCTCGGCGTGTATCTCTACGACTACGGCGAAGGCCGCCCGATGCCGATTCCCCTGCTCGAACAGCAACTCGCCACCGCCCTGAGACTCCTCCACGAGGGCACCATCCGCGACATCGTCTTCCTCACCATCAACAACGATGAACAGGTGCTGACTCACACCGCAACCTGGATCGCCGACATCGCCTCGCAGCCCATCGGCCAGCCGCCGGGAAGCGATGCCGCACCGACCCCCGCCTCAGCCCCCAGTGCGCAAGCCCATGACACGCGCCTCGCTCTCGACGACCCCGCGAACTGGCACTTCACCGGATCCCCCTGGACGCAAGACCCTGAAGGCGTCATTCGCCCGCCCGACGCGCGGAACCTCCACAGCCGCGCATTCCGTCTCGGCGATTCCTTCGGCGATCTCGATGCCGAGTTCGAATTCAACGGCAACTATCGCGAGACCGGAACCGGCACGGCCGGACTGATCCTCCGCGCACAGGACGTCAACCGATTCTACCTCGTCCACTTCCCTTGGGGCGGACAACAGCTTCGCGCCAAGCACTTCTGGGCGCTCGTATCCAAGGCCGACGGTGATGGCTACCTCCGCAACCTGGCGGCGGAATGGGTGCCGGGCGTGCCCAGCGAAACCGATCGTTGGTACCACATCCGCGTCGTGGCCGCTGGCCCCGAGATCCGCGTTTCGGTGGACGGGCGTGAGGCCCTCTGCGTTCGCGACGGATCCTACCCCAGCGGCCTACTGGGCTTCGCCGGGTATGGTTGGTACGCCTTCCGGAACGCGAGCGCGTCCGGAGAGGCCGCTGCGGCACCCTTTTGGGACCCCTCGGGTCAGGTGCCGACACAGGCCTTTACCATCGGCCTTTCGAGCGAACAGATGCCGAGCGCGTGCATCGCGCCAAACGGCCATGTCCTCGTGGCCGCGGGAAATCAGCTTGTTCGCTCGACGGACAAGGGGCGCTCCTGGAACTCGCCGGAGAACCTCCCCGAAGCGCTGGGCATCGTCACCGATTACGGCAACGGCCTGTTCTGCGCATCCGAGGACCGCGTATCGGTCATGCTCTTTAAGAGCCGTAAGGACACCGGAGCGCCCTTGCCCGAGATCGCCATCGCTGAGTCGAACGACAACGGAACCACATGGTCGGCCCCGGCCCCTTCCGGTGTGGCCGACGGTTGGCCCGAAATCCCGGCGAGCCTCACCCCGTATGGCCCGGTGACCCCCACCGCCGACGGCGCCCTCCTGCGATTCCTGCTCGGGACCGCCAAGGATGAAGTCGCCACGTTCTCCGACGTCCGAACCTGGAGTGCCACCCACTGCAAAGCCTATGTCATCCGCAGCGTCGACGGTGGCCGGAACTGGTCCACTCCCATCGAGATTGACCGTCCCTCCTGGACAGACACTGCGCGGGGCGCCATCCCCGGGTCCCTGGACCTCACCGAACCAACCGCGGTCGTCATGGGAACCATGGTGATGGCCCTCGTCCGCCCCATCTACAGCCCGTACATGTGGCAATGCTGGTCATACGACGGCGGCGCCACGTGGGATGCCGCCAGCCGCGCCACCTTCCCCGGTTACGCCCAGTCCATGGCCCGGACCTCTTCCGGCGCCATCCTCTGTGCCCACCGGTATCCGCTCTACTCCGTGAACGTGAGTCGTGACAACGGCCTGAACTGGGACGCCGGAACCATCATCGATTTCCCCGTGTGGGCAATGGGCGTCGTGCTCGAGGTCGAACCCGACGTACTCCTCTGCGCCTACATGAACGCCGAACGCAATCAGCCGCTGCTGGCGCAACGCGTACGCATCACCCCGACACGCATTGAGCCCGCATCCAGCAGATGATCGATCGCCGCGCCGGCCGATGCGGTAACGATTTCATGGATTCGGCGGACGGAATGCCGTATTCTATCCCGACGTTTCCCATCTGCGGCGCAGTGTCCCCCGGAACGGCCGGGCCGGATCATGGGGATGTGTCCCGGCAAACGTATGGGTGCATGCTTGGAAGAAACACCGAGGTCATAATATGTCAAGGAAGTCTCTGGGGCGCATCTTCGCGCCCGCGCCCCCCATCGAGCGGCTCCCCGAAGCCGAGGTCCGACGCCGGTATCCGCGATTCCGCTGGCAGATTATGGAGGCCACATTCATCGGCTATGCGGCCTTCTACCTCGTGCGCAACAATCTCAGCGTTGTCGCCAAGGATATGGAAGAAGCGCTGGGCTACCAGCACTCGGATATCGGCAGCTTGCTCGCCGTCACGGCCATCAGTTACGGCATCGGCAAGTTTGTCATGGGCGCCCTGTCCGACCGTAGCAACCCCCGCATCTTCATGGCCGTTGGCCTTCTCGCCACCGCCGTCATCAACTTTGCCTTCGGCGCCGTGGCCAGTTTTCCCGTCCACTTCGCCCTTTGGTCCATAAACGGCTTCGTTCAAGGCATGGGCTGGCCTCCGTGCGGCCGTTCCATGGGCCATTGGTTCAGCGAACGCGAACGCGGCCTCACCTTCAGCATCTGGAACACCGCCCACAACGTCGGCGGCGGTGTGGCCGGCTACCTCGCCGCATGGGCCGCGAGCCGTTGGGGAGGATGGCAGTACGCATTCTATATCCCCGGCGCTCTGGCCACGCTGGGCGCGTTGTACCTGCTGTGGCGGCTGCGCGACACACCGCAGTCCGTCGGCCTGCCGCCCATCGAGGAATACAACAACGACTATCCCGAAAACCATCGCAGCGAGGACGCGGAACGGGAACGGTCCTTCCGCGAACTGTTCGTCGACAACGTCTTGCTCAACAAGTACATCTGGCTGCTCGCCTTCGCCAACTTCTTCGCGTACATCACGCGTTACAGCATGCTCGACTGGGGCCCCATGTACTTGCGCGAGATGAAGAACGCAACCCTGACCGGCGGCGGCCTCGCCGTGCTCGCCATCGAGTTCGGCGGCATTCCGTCCACAATCGTGTTCGGATGGCTATCGGACCTGGTCGGTGGCCGGCGCGGAATGGTGGCCGTCTTGTGTCTCGTGCCGATCCTGGCCGCATTCACCACGATCATCTTCATCCCGGCCGAGCTCATCTGGCTCGACATGACCATGCTCGCCGTCATCGGCCTGTTCATCTATCCCGTGATCAATTTCGTCGTCATCATCGCGCTGGACCTCACCGGCAAGAAGGCCATCGGTACCGCCGCGGGATTCATCGGACTGTTTGGCTACCTCGGGCGCGCAACCCAGGCCAAAGGCTTCGGCTGGATGCTGGACCATTTCACCGCCATCGCCGGCAAGGAGACCGCCTGGCACTTCGTCATTGGGGCGATCCTGGTGTCCACGCTGGCGGCCTTGGTGCTGTTGGCATTCACCTGGCGCGTTCGGCCAAGAGCCTAGGCAAGCGCCGTCTCAGGCAGCCCCGTGCGGGAACGCTCTCGCCGGGCGCGGGAGTGGGATAAGCGGAGTTGTGCTCCGCAGGAGGGAACGGTCATGAGAGCATTCCTGGCCTTCGTGGCCGGCGGGCTGACCGCACTCGCCGTGCTGGGCCACGCCAACGCGCAAGCCCAGCAAGGGGAGGCGGCCATGGACATGAAGTCATTAATCGACAGCATGGTGTCCCATACGCAAGGCTGGGGCGTCCTTGGGCTGAATGGCGCCGCCCACGCCCCTGACAAGGAAGCCGAGCCATTAGTCATCGGCGATCAGACGTACCCCGAGGGACTCGGTGCGCACGCGCCTTCCGAAACCGTCTTCATACTGGATGGCCAGTTTCTGTCCTTCGACGTGCGGTGCGGCGTACACCGCCAGAAATCCGATATGGGCACCGTGATCTTCAAGGTCGTCGTGGACGATACCGAGGTCTTCAACAGCGGTGTCATGCGCCAGACCGATCCCCCCCAACACGTGCATGTGTCCGTCAAGGGCGCCTCCGAGCTACGCCTGGAAACCGAAGACGCAGGCGACGGCATCACCTGCGACATGGCCAACTGGGCTAATCCAGTGTTGACACCCGATCCCGAGGCGGCGGCACTCGGAGAAACAGACAGCGTTGACATCGCGCCCTTCGCGTGCGTTGCGGCATGGGATCCGGCCCGCACCGAGGGAACCAAGGCCAGCCGGATCCAATCCATCCCGGAAGACGACCTCTTCACGCGGACCGAGCTGGTTCCCGATGCACAGGGATTCTACGAGGCCAAAGTCTACGCAGATGGCCGGGCGTGTATCGGTCTCGAGTGGCTTGAACGCCGTCGCCTCCGACGCCTTCTACTCGAATTCGCTGAGCCGTCTGCAAGCCTCGAAGGAGCGGAGGTCCAGTATTGGTCTATGACGCAGCGGGGCGGCTCACCGGGAGGATCGCGGTGGCAAGGCCAATGGAAACCGCTCGCCGGTGCTCAGGCGCTTGAGGGCAGTCAGTGGGTCATCACTCCCGACTGGAGCGGAACCCCCGAGGCACAAACCGGCGCTCTCAAGCTGCGCTGGATCGTGCCGTCCGCCGGCCCCGTCCGCGTGCGGGCGCTCCACGCCTACTCCGCCTCGCGCTGGCAGCAGAAGCAGGTCATCGTCGAGACACGGGGGACGTCGGGATCGCACGGGACCCTCGTGATGTACAACGGCGAACTGGTTGGAACCGCAGATCCGCACCGCATCGAGTTCGCCCTCGGCGAACCTATACAGGTAACGGTCCGCTGCTCAACGGCGCGCCGCTGGGAATTGGCCGACCGGACGGTCATGCGGTTCCGCCTGCCGGACGGGGCCTTCGGCGTGGCCGCGGATGATGTGATCGGGAAAGGCGCTGTCTACGTCGAGTACGCGGGCCTGCTCGTGTGCGACGCGGCCAAGCCCCAAACCATCGATGCCTACGTGGCATCCGTCGCGGATGAACAGACGCTCCTCGAACGTGTGCGCGACCTGCCCGATCAGACCGTTGTCCAGGCCATGCAACACATACACCGGCTCGACGGAGATCTCGGGCCAACCATGCTCTCCCTGGCTTGCGACAACCACAAGTTCATCGTCGACCGGGAAGGCGTCATCCAGTTCGATGATCGCCCCGAGGTCTACAACCACATCGAATCCATGTACGGCAAACCCTACGCCTGCCGCATGGCACCTACCTTGGGCTCCGGAAAGCCCGCCTGCGTCAGCCGTCAGCCCGAGCGCGAATGGATGCCGATTCCCGTACGGACCGCTGTCGAGGGCGAACTCGTGTACGGCCAGCGCACCTTCGTCGCGCCTTTCGGCAAGGCCGACGCGCCTGCCGAGGCCCCGTGGTATCTCTCCTACCGTCCCTTGGGCGTGGCCGAGCTCACCGCGACGAACCGAGGGGACCAGCCAGCCAACGCGTCGCTGGCACTGAACTTCACCGCCGACACCGAATCGTCCACGCCTGCCGAAGTCCGGATCGAGAACGCAACAGCTCTCGTCGAGAAGAACGGCAAGCTGCTGGCCCTCGTCCGCCTCGATGGCGCGGAAGGACTGGATATCAACGCGGAGCCCGGCGTCTTGCGCGTAACGGGAACCGTCCCTGCGAAGAAAGAGCGAGGCATCACGGTCTTCTTTCCGCGTTGGGAAGGCGCGCAAGCGGCCGACCTCGACGGCGCGCCAAGCCCCAACTTGCTCGTCTCCACCACAGAGGCCTACTGGAACCGCGTCATGGACGAGGCCATGCCCATCGACGTGCCGGACCACCTCTGCGACACGCTGATCCCCGCCTCGCAGATGCACTGTATGCTGGCTGCGCGCAACGAGAACGGCGTCCGGATCGCGCCCTGGATCGGTTCCTGGCACTACGGCCCGCTCGAGAGCGAGGCCCACTCGATCATCCGCGGCATGATGGCCATGGGACACCTCGACTTCGCCCGACGCAGCCTCGAGTACTTCATCGAGCGCTACAGTGACGACGGATTCCTCACTACCGGCTACACCGTCATGGGCACCGGATGGCACCTGTGGACCCTCGGCGAGTACTACGACTGGACCCGTGACGCCGAGTGGCTGCGAGCCCAGGCGCCCAAGGTCGAGAAGGTCTGCCGGTGGATCATGCGTGAGCGCCGGAAAACCATGCACACCGACGCCCGCGGCGACAAGGTGCCCGAGTATGGCCTGATGCCCCCCGGCGTCGGCGCCGACTGGGAGGTGTACGCCTACTACTTCTCCCTCAACGGCTACTACTGCGCAGGCCTACGGTCGGCCGCGGCCGCCTTGGCGGACATCGACTGGCTGGGCGCCCAAGAGATGCTCGAGGACGCCGCGGCCTACGAAGACGACATCCGCCGGGCCTATGCCTGGATCCAGGGCCAAGCCCCCGTCTTCCCCCTGCGCGACGGAACATGGGTTCCTGAGTACCCGACGCATGCCTTCGCACCGTGTCCCGTCGAGAACCTGTACGTCGGTGAAGACTTCGGTCGAAGCTGGTGCTACGACGTCGAACTCGGCGCGCATCATCTGGTTCCTTTCGGAATCCTCGATCCGAAGAGCCCACAAGTGGACTGGATGATGAACCATATGGAAGACTGCCAGTTCCTGCGCTCCGGCTGGTTCTACTTCGAAGACGAGAAGACCAACGAGGCGGACTGGTTCAACATCGGCGGATTTGCCAAGGTCCAGCCATACTACGCGCGTACCGGCGAAGTCCACGCCATGCGCGATGACGTGAAGCCCTTCATCCGCACCTATTTCAACAGCTTCATGTCGTTGCTCAACCGCGAAGACCTGTCGCTCTGGGAGCACTTCATCAACGGCGCCTACAACAAGACCCACGAAACGGGCCACTACTTGCACCAAACACGCCTCATGTTTGTGCAAGAGCGTGGCGACGAACTGTGGCTGGCGCCGTTCATCACGAACAACTGGATGCTCGACGGATTACGCGTGACCGTACGCCACGCCCCGACCCGCTTCGGTTCCACGGCGTACACCATCACTTCGCACGTCGCGGAAGGCCATATCGACGCACGCATCGAGCCGCCCGCCCGCCTCCTTCCCAAGGCCGTCATCCTACGCCTGCGCCACCCCGACGGCCGGGCAATGACGTCGGCTGACGTGAGTGGCGCGAAGGAATACCGTATTGATCCGACGCGCGAATCTATCCGCATTGTGCCCACCGGCGAGCCCGTTACCATTCGCGCCCATTACGAGCCGTAACCCCAACCTGCAACGGAGGAGGAGAATGGAGACCGAAAGCCCCCGTGCCGCGATCCGGCTGGGTAAGCGCCAACGGCGCATGAGGCGCCGGCCATGAGTTTCACGCTTAGTACGATTGATATCGCCATCATCGCCATCTCACTCTTATTGGTGTTGGCCGTTGGATTGTGGGCCTCGCGAAGGCAAGGGGGCACGGCGCGCGACTACTTCCTGGCATCAGGCAAGCTGCCCTGGTGGATCATTGGCGCCGCCTTCGTCTCGACCAGTGTATCGAGCGAGCAGATTGTCGGAACAATCGGTCAGGCCTACCAGCACGGAATGGGCATCGCCAACTGGGAATGGTGGCTGCTCCCCGTCTACAGCGTCCTGATCATCGTGTTCATACCCATCTACCTCCGAAACAAGATCGCCACCGTCCCCGAACTCCTTTCGCGACGCTTCAGTTCCGTCTGCGGCGACATCTACAGCTACATCATGCTCTTCGCCTACGTCTTCGTCTTCCTGGTGCCTGTCCTGTACGGCGGCAGCCTGACGTTCGCCAGCCTGACGGGATGGAGCTTCTACGGCATCCTCTGGACCATGGTACTGCTCGTGGCCGCATATACCGTCAAGGGCGGACTCATGTCCGTCGTCTGGACCGACGCCCTCCAATGCCTCATGCTCGTCGGAGGCGGATTAGTCCTCTTCTTCGTCGCACTGCATCAAGTCCCGGGTGGCTGGCACGCCATGGTCGAGGCCAATCCCGAGCGGTTCCACCTGTATTGCCAGCCGGATCACGAGGTCTCACCCTTCCTCGGTGTCCTTGCCGGTACCATCGGCCTCTTCGTCTTCTACTCCGCCGCCAACCAAGTGATGGTCCAACGCGTACTCGGAGCGCGCTCGCGGTGGGACGGAACCATGGGCATCATCTTTGCCGGGTTCATCAATTTCCTGCGCCCCTTGGTCACCTGCTTTCTCGGATTTATCGTCTACCATTGGATCCATGAGATGCACCAGGCGGAACCATTGGAAACGGTGGATCAGGCCTTTCCTTTCTCGCTGCGCTATCTCGCGCCGGAATGGGGCCTCCGCGGCATCGTGCTCGCGGGGTTCATCGCCGCCGTCATGTCCACCATCAGCGCCCTGGCCAACTCGACCGCGACCATCTTCTCCCTCGATGTCTACAAGAAGCTCCTGCGGCCCGACGCCAGCGAACGCGCCGTCGTTACCGTCGGCCGCTTGGCATCGCTGTCCTCACTGCTGATCGCGGGGGTATTGGCGCCGCAGGTCGAGCACTTCGGTGGCATCTTTATGTACTTCCAGCAGGGCATCACGTTCATCGCCACGCCCATCATCACGGTCATATTGGCCGGTATCTTCTGGCGCCGCGCCAATGCCCCAGGCGCCTTGGCCGGCCTCATCGCCGGCATCATCACCACCGCCGTACTGCTGGCATTGCTCGTCGCCGGAATCCACTTACCCTTGCACTGGCTTTACGTGGGCTTCTTCCAACAGATACTCGTGCTCGCCGTGGTCGTAGTCGTTTCCCTCGCCACTCCGGCGCCGTCACGGGAGCAAACCGCGCCCTTCCTGTGGCGGCCCGGCTTGCTCACTGAAACCGCGGCCATCGAGCCCCCCCACCCCTGGTATGCCCGCCTCATTCTTTGGTACGGTATTTTTGCGGCTATTTGGTTCTATTTGTACTGGCGATTCTGGTAGGGATGCCTTGTCTTCCTGCCGCATGCGCCTCAAACCACGGGGAGGAACAACGATGCGTATCATGGCTTTCGGAGCCCATCCCGACGATGTCGAGATATTCTGTTCCGGCACACTGGCGAAATATGCCGCCCAAGGCCACGCCGTGGGCGTCGCCGTCATGACCCGAGGCGACGTCGGATCGCCCACGTTGCCTCGTGACGCGATCGCCGCCATCCGCGAGCGCGAGGCACGAAACGCCGCCGCCGTCATCCAGGCCGACTTCTTCTGGCTGGGCTACGACGACGAGTTCCTCTACGACACGCCCGAGGTGCGCCGCCACGTCATCGACGTGATCCGACAATTCCGCCCCGACGTGGTCCTTTGCCCCGACAAGGACCACGACTACCACCCCGACCACATCCGCACCGGCCAGATCGTCTGGGACACGCACGTCATGGCCACCGTGCCCAATATCCCCACCGACCACCCGCCCACCGACCACATCCATGAGATCTGGTTCTGCGACACACTGGCCGGCATCCATTTCCAGCCCGAGTTCTACATCGACATCTCCGACCACTGGGAGACCAAAGCGCGTATGATCGCCTGCCACGAAAGCCAGACCGCATGGCTCATCAGCCAATACGGCAAAACCCCAACGCACTACGCCGAGATACAAACCCGGTTTCGCGGCTATCAGGCCGGTTGCGAATGCGCCGAGGCGTTCCGGCGATCCTCCACCTTCCCATCCGCCATCGCGCGCGAGGCCCTACTGCCTGGCACGAGGGACTGAACCAGGTCCTCTTCGCCCGCCAGGATCGCCCAAGACGGACCACGCTCCGTGTCGCTCAATGATCGCAGAGATTCTGCCCGGTTTCGAGAACACCATCGAGATAGGCCGACACGATATCCTCCGCAGACAAAGCCTGCGCGCCGACGACCACATCAATGCCCTGCTCAGCGAACAGGCTTTGGGCACGCTGGCCCATGCCGCCCGCGATAATCACGTTGGCGCCCTGTTCGTGAAGCCAGCGCGGCAGCACGCCCGGCTCGTGCGCCGGCGGCGTGAGATACTGGGTATCCAGAACCGTCTTGCCCGTCGAGTCAACTTCGACTATCGCGAATTGCTCGCAATGACCAAAATGGGCCGACAGTCTTCCATTGGCCATCGGAATGGCGATCTTCATGGTGGTGTTCCTTTGTGATTGGTCGAGTTGACGACTCGTATCTCCTGGTTCAGTCTGACTCACGAGAGGCTGAATGGCCGCAGCAAATGCTCGGGCCGCACGGCTCTCCGCGAAAGACTCGACGAAGGGCCGTCCACTATCCCCGGAGATGACAATCTGCGGATCGATCGGTATGCGACCCAGAAACGGCACGCCCATCTCAGCGGCCAGCGCCTCGGCGCCTCCAACACCAAACAAGTCAATGGACTGGCCGCAATGCGGGCAGACCAGACCGCTCATGTTCTCAATAATCCCGGCCACCCGCAAGTGCAACGCGCGGCAGAAGGACACGCTCCGCCGCACATCAGCCACGGCAACGTCTTGCGGCGTGCTCACGACTACAGCCCAGGCCCCCTCTCCCGCCATTTGCGCAACCGAAAGAGGTTCGTCTCCGGTGCCCGGCGGCGAATCGATGACTAGATAATCCAGCTCGCCCCAGGCCACATCCTTCAGGAACTGCTTGATGACGTTGTACTTCATCGGACCGCGCCAGATGACCGCGTCCTCGGCGCTGTTCAAAAGCAGTCCTACGGATACGACCGTCAGATTGCCGCTGACCCGAATCGGTTCTATCGCACCGGTGCTATCCGCACCGAGGCGCTCCGTATCCAGGCCCAGAATCTTCGGAATACTCGGCCCGTGCAGATCCACATCGAGCAAGCCCACCTGCTTGCCCGCCAACGCGAGCGATACCGCCAGATTCGCCGCGACGGTGCTCTTGCCCACACCGCCCTTGCCGGAGAGCACCAACAGCTTCCGGCCGATCCGCTCCATCCGCGTCTGGAGCTCAAGTTCCTCCAACTGCCGCTCGGATTCATCCCGCTCGGGCACGTGAGAATGCTGTCCACTCATAAACAATTCGCCTTTCGTTCTCCGTTAACAAGCGCTCTTGACCCACGACAATCGCCCAATGTGCAGCTTGAAGTCATCCAACACCGTCTCGAGTTCAAGCACTTGATTACGCAACACGGCCAGTTCCGCAACCATTCCTGCCGCCGGTACCAAGACAGGCCAGCCGGCACATCCCGCGTAACCCGTCACCGGCTCCCACAACTTCGCCGGTATTCTCAGCGCACAGAAGCCTCGACCGCGGCCACTCATCGGCCCACGACCCAACGGCCCCGTTCCGTCAAATCCAGGCATCAAACAACCCTCCATTCGTACACAATGCCTCCTCTTCAAAACATGACCAGGCACATGAGGCCAAGGCACCACCCACAAGTGGATGGAGGGTTTCCGTGGTGACATACTTGACTTGATCGTCATCGGTTCGGTCCACCTCGCACGCTGCGCAGGTGGCGATCGCCTTCAGCACCGTCGACGTGCCCGAGCCATCGGGACCAATCAGCACGTTATACCCCGCTTCGAAACGGAGACGCGCATTGGTGATTCCTACTTTCCGGATCCGTGAGGCGTGACCTATGCAGAATCGGATGCTCCTAATCATTCGGCGCTTTCCGCTCGGCCGCCAGCCGAGACCGACCGCTCCCCTTGAACAACCTCCGCAACAGCGGACGGCGTCTTCCCAGAACGCTGGGCAATCGCTCGGAGCGACTCGTTGGCCAGCGCCTCGATACCCGCCTCCCTAAGCCGCTCCAGCCCATCGGCCACGGGCACATTCGCCGACGCGCAGAGCTGTTGCACCGTCATGCGGCCGTAACCTTGGCCGACGCCGGATGCGGCGCCCCGGCTATGTCCGCCGCCTTGTCCAATTTTCGGCTCACCCGGCACGGACCGATCTTCGTCCGGCGGCGGAACCGAGGACGCCCTTCCGTGCCGACCTTGCGTAACGCTGGCATCGGCCCGCCAGTGCGCATCGATGGCCTCACTCCACTCGAGGAGCGTACTGAAGGGCGGCACACTGTACACCGTGCCGAACAAGACGAGCACACTTAACACCACGACCAATGCCATCTCGCGCTTGAGGTTGAGCGCAACCTCACGCCGCTTTCGTATGTACGCCCAGAAAACGGCCCAGTTGTAATACAAATGAAAGCCGGAAGCCACCAAAACAACCAAACAGGCGCTCATGTGGAGAATGGTCCATTGATCCTTGGAAAGCCCCAGCACCGCCCAGCCCGTCTCGTCGGCCACCCAGCATTGCGGGGCGGCATAGAGCACCACTCCGCTCAGAGAAAGCAAGACAAAGAAACTGAAAAGAAGAAGGCTGAAGAACCCTCGCCAGTTGAAGCGACATTTCCTCGTCTCGATTGCCATCTCGGGACCCGCATTCAATTCATTCGTTTTCATGACCCGGTATACCCTCGCTTCCCACGCTCCTCGGCGGTGTCCTCGTCCACCTCTTCCTGCCAGCCGTTTCGCGTCGTCTCGATGCAATCAAAACGACCAACGTACGGCTTGATGTCCAGGAGCGGCGTTCCGTCCAGAGTATCCAATCCGTCAACATATAGCACATTTCCCTCGCGCCGAAGTAGTTCGACAATGCTCAGCCCCATCGCGTTAGGGCGGCACGGCGCGCGCGTCGCAAATACGCCTCGGGCAACGTCCTGAAGAAACGGTTTCACCAACATCTTCGCAGGGGCCGCCGCGTGAAAGTGATAGAGAAGAAAGACATGCGAGAAACCGTCGATGTCGCGCAGGCCCTCCGCAAACTCGGCAAACACCTCGACCCGACCCTTACACCCCCGCGCATAGGCGGGTTGAATAGGCGTCCTCTCCGCAACGGTATGCTCGCTGTGGATGACGCCGATCGGGCGATACGCAACTGGGGCGGCACTCATACCCAGTGGCCCTCGACATCCGCGCCCGCTTGACGCTCGAGGACGCCTGCCTTGAACTGATCGAGGGCTTCCGCCACCGTCCCCGACGCGCCGGTGTACACACTCACACCGCCTGCCTCGAGTGTGGTGTAGGCCTTCGGCCCGACGTGGCCCGTCACAACGGATTCAACGCCAAGCTCGACCACGTTTCTTCCCGCCTGAATGCCCGCGCCTTGGGCTGCGTTAAGATTCATGCTGTTGTCGGCCGTGGTGAATTCACCCGTGTCCGTGTCCACTACGATGAAGAACTTGGCACGGCCGAACCGGGGGTCGACAGCCGCATTCATATCGGCGCCTTGAGCGGTGATGGCTATTTTCATGGTAGCTCCTTTCTACTGTTGGAGAAGACACGCAAGGCGTATGCCAGAATGGAGGAAACGTCTCTTCTCGATGCAATGCGTCTAATTTCAGTCGGTTGCCACGCACACGATGATCCGTAGCCATCAAGACTCGTCCCCAACCCGGACACAATCGTGCAATTTGCATCACAACAATTCCACACCGGTGCCCTTGGGCTCAGAAACGGGCGTTGCGGAAGGCGCCTCCAGCGTGCGATGCTCAAGAGGCCACAAACGACCAGCGCGGGCGTTGGCCGCAACCGGGCAATGGCAGATGGACTATTGGCCGCATTGACGGCATTGACGGCATCGACGGCGGTGTGGCGAGGCCGTTGGCGCACGATGATCGTGCGCTGGGAGATGGCGTGGGGCCGTCCAGAACAACCACTGAATGCACGGAATCCATAGCGCAGCGGAGCCGCAACCAAGCCTTGCGAGGTCCACGTATCCTACTCTTGCTACAGGACATACGCGAGAACTCTTTGCAGGAAGCAGCGATTCTTGGAGATAGTAGTACGGAAGTATTCCCGGGCGTTGTCCTGGGCTAGAGTCTTGTGCCCCGTTCGGAAAAGCGGGGACAGACAGCCCTCCTCGGGGGCTCGGAGGGAGTCAGTCCCTGTTTTCCGGTGCGTTGCACAGGGCGGGTGGGGTGTTGGTCGAGTTTGCGGAAATCGGGGACAGACAGCCCTCCTCGGGGACTCGGGGAAAGCGGTTTTCGCGCTCTCCGATTCCGTCGTTCAGGCTAACTCCGAACCGCGCTCTGAAACCGGAAGAAGTCAGTCCCCGATTTCTGAACCCTCCCCCCGTTTACAGGGGGATTGAGGGGGGTGTGCGTGCGGAGGGCGACCAAAGGGGATAGCCGGCCCCATTGCGCAGAATCAATCTACGCCTACTTGGCGCGTAGTTGGCGCACGATAGTCGTGCGCTGCTCCGGCGGGCGGGCGTACAGGACCAGTCCCTGGCTGGCGTGAGTCGACATCACACCCGTTGCCTTTTCCACAGGACTGTGGTAGAGTCTTCCCATGATCCGGGGACTATACACTGTACGTTACAGCGCTGGGCTGAACAGCGGTGTCAGTGGCCACCATGATTTCAACGACGGCGACTACGACGGCTGGAGTGTCCTCAGCGGCACATGGTCGGCCGCGAGCAACTACCTCGAGGCCACTTCTGGGACTTGGGCCAGCATCACCAAGCCCTACGATCACGATGACGGCACGGTCTGGTTCCGGTATTGCCTCGACGACGATAGCAGTCCCTCGATGGTGGCCTATGTTTACTTCCGCTATCTCGATGCGAGCAACAGGGCCGCGATTCGCATCTATCCCTTCGGTATGACCTTGCAGGACCAGAACGGCGGCACGTGGACGACCTACGATTCAGACTGGTCATACAAGACGGTGGCCGAGGCGGATACGTGGTATGATGTCTGCGTCCAGTACGAAGGTTCCCACGCGAGCGTGTGGCGTAAGGAGAGCAGCGCAGGCACCATGACGAAGGTGCTCGAGACGGACAGCCTCGCGATGACGACGTCGGACGCTTTCGCGTTCAATCCGGTCACGCCCGCCGACGGCGTCCGGTTTGACGCAGTCCAGTTGGAGTGCGGCGATCCCGACTCGCTCACCCGTTATTACTACGATGACGCGAACGAGCTAACCTTGATGCAGGAGGATTACGGCGAGGACTACGGCTCGACGACGGCGTTCACGTATGATGCGTGGGGCCGGACGGTCACGAAGACCATGGACGACAAATACGAGGCGATCTTCATCTACCAGTACGGGGACAAGCTCAAGGCCGTGGCCAGCGATTTCCCGAACGAGACCAATGTCTCCTACAACTACGATGGCCTCGGTAAGCAGCGGAACAAGGCCCTCAGCCCAACGGACTGGACGTGGTACCGCTGGAATGGCTGGCACATGGTGAACCAGTACCACGACACGGACGAGGACTGGGATATCAACGACGGCACGCTCGAGTTGACCTACGTCAAGGGTCTGGCTGAGATCACCGGGTCCGATCCCGCCTCCGGCACGTACCGGTACTACTCAAAGGACCACTTGGGGAGTATCCGGAGCGTCCGCGCGGAGGATAAGTCGAGTCTCGCCTCCTTCGAGTACAAGCCCTATGGCACCCTGCACTCGAGCTCCGGCAGCCTCGACCTCAACCTCGGCTTCACCGGCCACCGCTGGGATCCCGACGTCCAGCAATACTCCGCTCCCTACCGCTACTACTCGCCCACCACCGCCCGGTGGCTCACCCGAGATCCCCTGGGAATGGTCGACGGGCCGAATGTGTACGGGTATGTCAAAGGCAATCCGGTATTGTTCTCAGACACACTGGGGCTCAGCATTGTAGAGACGCTTTGCAGCGCGGCGTGTGCGGGAAGTACCGGAATGATGTGCTGGTTGGGAGGAAGTATATACGGGCCTCTTGGCAATCTGTTATGTATCCTTGGAGCATGGGCATTTTGTACACTCTACTGTGATGCGATTGACCGTCCTGCGCCACCTCCTTCCGAAATCGACGAATGCCTCCCATGGTCTGATCGTAACCCACTGTGAGGAAACGGAGATGAATTGCAAGAGGCACCGAGTTGGATATCGCTGGATCATTGGTGTCAGCTCAATGACGGCACTCCTCAGCTTCCTCTTTGCATGCCTTGTTCGAAATAAAAGTGTGGGCGACTCAATCGTAATCGCCGTAGCGTATGGGATCGGGCTTCTGGTATCAGGACTTATATATATCCATGAGAGGCACATACACTAAGTAAGGTTAAGAACCGGAATAGATAAAAATAGTAGTAACCTTATATTTTGGGAATTAGCGGGACGCCATACTCAATTCGGGGAATAACCGGGAACAGTATCCTTTTCCGTCGCCGCTTCGTTGCGCAGAATCAATCTGCGCCTACTTGGCGCGGTAGTTGGCGCACGATGATCGTGCGCTGATCCGGGCGACTGGGCGCCTGATGCCTGGTCATCTGGTACCTGATGCGTTCTCGGCTCCGATCCGTGCCATCCGAGCCATCCGTGGTCAATGGCTTGCCGTTGCCACCACTGATTACACCGATTCCACGGATCCTTCGTGTTCCATCCCCGCCCCATTGCGCAGAATCAATCTGCGCCAACTTGGCGCGGTAGTTGGCGCACGTTAGTCGTGCGCTGATCTGGCGGGCGGCCGTGCAGGACCGGTCGCTGGCTGGCGTGGACCGACATCAAACCCGTTGCACTTTCCGAAGGACTGTGGTAGGGTGTTCCTATGATCCGGGGACTACATACTCTACGTCACAGCGTGCGGTTTGACGCAGTCCCTACTTTCTCTTTAGGAAAAGAGAAAGCAGGCAAAGAGAAACCGATTTCAGCAGCGTGTTGGGCTGGCGCTCCGTCCGCTACCTCGCAAGACATCGGTTCTTCTTTGGTTCTTTCTTCTTTTCGAAGAAGAAAGAACACTGGAGTTTCTCCCTTTTTAGCCTGTTAACCAATGGCCATCGTCATCGAGACGT
>DAIPKA010000055.1:0-49686 GCA_036769985.1 Candidatus Hydrogenedentota bacterium
CCATTCGCGAGGGCGGCCGTACCGTGGGCGCCGGCGTCGTAACCAAGGTTATCCAGTAGGGTTTGAAATCAGCACGTGAGGATTGATTGACAATCCGGGCTGTTTTTGGAGAGAGACCGTGGCCGATACATACAAAATTCGCATCAAACTGCGGGCCTACGACCACCGCCTGCTCGATCAGTCGGTGCAGGAGATCGTCGTGGCGGCCCAGCGGACGGGTGCGGGCATCAACGGGCCGGTCCCGTTGCCGACGTCCATATCGAAATACACGGTTAACCGGTCGCCGCATGTAGACAAGAAATCGCGCGAGCAGTTCGAGATCCGCACGCATAAGCGGCTGCTTGACATCTTGAATCCTACGGCGCAGACGGTGGACGCGCTGATGCGTCTGGACCTGCCGGCCGGTGTCGATGTGGAGATTAAACAGTAGCGTTCCGCCTGCCGCCGCGCCTTCGGGTTCGGCGGTGAGGGCCCACGGTAGGGGATTGTGGAACCATGGTGAAAGGTATGTTGGGTAAGAAGCTGGGTATGACCCGGATCTTCGCCGAGGATGGATGCTGGATCGAAGTGACCCTTCTCGAGGCGGGTCCGTGCACGGTGGTCCAGCGCAAGACGCGGGAAACCGACGGGTACGATGCCGTTCAGATCGGCTTCGGCGACGTGAAGGAAGGCCGATGCACGAAACCGCTCCGCGGTCATTTCGCGCGGGCCGGCCTGTCGCCGAAACGGTACTTGCGCGAGTTTCGCGTGGCGGACGACTCGGAGCTCAAACCGGGCGACGAGGTGCGCGTGGACATCTTCCGCGTGGGCGACCACGTGGACGTGAGCGGCACGTCCAAGGGCAAAGGATTCGCGGGCGTCATCAAACGGCACAAGTTCCAGGGCGGCCCGGGCACGCACGGCTCGAATTTCCACCGCGCGCCGGGATCGATTGGACAGAGCGCCGATCCCTCCAAGGTGATCAAGGGCAAACGGCTGCCGGGCCGGATGGGCAATCAGCGGATCACGACGCAGAACCTCGAGGTGGTGAAGGTGGACGCCGACAAGAATCTCATTGTGGTGCGCGGCTGCGTTCCCGGTGCGAACGGCGGTATGGTCGTGGTACGCGAGAGCGTGAAGAAGACGAAAGGAGCCAAATGACCATGGCATCCGCAAGTCTTTTCAATATGAGCGGTAGCGAGCTCGGCACGGTGGACCTGAAGGACGCCGTGTTTGACGCAAAGCCGAACGAGACGTTGGTGCACGAGGTGGCGCTCGCGCTGCTGAGCAATCGGCGGCAGGGCAATGCCTCGACCAAGACGCGCCGCGATGTGAGCGGCGGCGGCATCAAGCCGTTCCGACAGAAGGGCACGGGGCGGGCGCGCCAAGGCAGCTCGCGCGAACCGCAAATGCGCGGCGGCGGCGCCGTGTTCGGGCCCCATCCGCGCAGCTATCGGCAGGACGTGACCGTCCGGGCCAAGCGGCAGGCCTTGTGTTCGGTCCTCAGCGATCGTGTCCGCGGCGCGCGGTTGTGCGTGCTCGACGGGTTGTCGTGCGAGGCTCCCAAAACGAAGCCCTTCGCGGAGATGGCGGCGAGGTTCTCGCCGGACGGCAAGAAGATCTTGTTTGTGACGGCGGACGTGGAAAGTAACGTGGTATTGTCGGCCCGCAACATCCCGCGTGTGGCCGTGTGTACGGCGGCGGACCTGAGTGTGCTGGATGTGCTCGACGCGTACCGCGTCGTGGTGGCCAAGGACGCGGTTGGACGCCTTGAGGAACGGCTCTCATGAAGACGGACCCCTTGCACATTATTAAGAGCACGGTGATTACCGAGGAATCGACGCTCCAGAGCGAAACGAAGCACAAGTATGTGTTTCGTGTGGACCCCCGGGCGACCAAGCCCCAGGTCCGCGACGCCGTGGAGTCGATGTTCCCGGATATCAAGGTGCTTTCCGTGAACACGATGAATTACCAGGGCAAGCTGAGCGGTCGCCGGGGACGCCAGGTGCCGGGACGGCGGCCTTCGTGGAAGAAGGCCGTGGTCACGCTGCGTCCGGGCGATTCGATTGACCTGATCTGAGGAGTCTGAACGGATGCCCACGAAAAAATACAAACCCACAACGCCGTCGCGGCGGTCGATGAGCGTGGCCGACTTCTCGGATCTCACGCAGAAGAAGCCTGAGAAGGCCTTGACCGAATCGCGGCCGAGTAAGGCTGGACGTAACAACAACGGGCGCGTGACGATGCGGCGGCGGGGCGGCGGCCATAAGCGCCGGTACCGGATCGTCGATTTCCGCCGCGACAAGGTCGGGGTGCCGGGCCGCGTCGAGGCCATCGAGTACGACCCCAATCGCTCGGCGCGCATCGCGCTCGTTGTGTACGCCGACGGCGAGAAGCGGTACATTGTGGCCCCCTCTCACCTTGAGGTAGGCGCCGAAGTGCTGAACGGTACGGACGTGGAATTCACGCCCGGCAATTCGCTTCCGCTGTCGCGAATTCCCCTGGGCTCGATGGTGCACAACGTCGAGATGACGCCGGGCAAGGGCGGTCAACTGGCCCGCGCGGCGGGTACGGCCTGCCAGCTCTTGGCCCGCGAGGGTGGAACCGCCGTCTTGCGGCTTCCGTCGGGCGAGATGCGGCGCGTTCTCGTCGAGTGCCGGGCGACAATCGGCACCGTAGGCAACGAGGACCACTCGAACATCAGTCTGGGTAAGGCCGGCCGTTCGCGCTGGCTCGGCCGGCGGCCGAAGGTGCGGGGTGTGGCTATGAACCCCGTGGATCATCCGCACGGCGGCGGCGAAGGACGCACCTCGGGCGGGCGGCATCCCGTGACGCCTTGGGGCGTGCCCACGAAGGGATTCCGGACTCGTAAGAAGGGCCACCGCACGGATCGGTACATTATCCGTCGTAGAAACACCAAGTAGGAGTGGGAGATTATGCCGCGTTCGGTCAAGAAGGGCCCGTTTGTGGATGCCCATTTGCAGAAGAAGGTGGATGCGCACCGGCGGGGCGGCGACTCGTCGCGCGTGATCCGAACCTGGTCTCGGCGCTCGACGGTCACGCCGGACATGGTTGGCCTGACGGTCGCCGTGCACAACGGCCACAAGTTCGTTCCGGTGTTCGTTACGGAGAACATGGTGGGCCACAAGCTGGGCGAGTTCTCGCCGACGCGTACGTTCCGCGGCCACGCGGGCAGCGGTAACAAGTAGAGCAGGAGGTTGAACCCATGGCACAAGCGGTAGCACGGGCGCGCTATCTGAAGATTGCGCCGCGCAAACTGCGTCTCCTGGCCGACCTGATCCGAGGCAAGAAGGTCGACGAGGCCCGCAACCTTCTCGAGTTCATGCCCAAGGGCGGTGCGCCACTATTGGCGAAGGTGCTCAAGGCGGCCGTGGCCAATGCGGAGCATGCGGCCACCGAGCGGCGGGAACGCATCGATACGGAAGATATGGTTGTCCAGCGTATCTGGGTCAATGAAGGGCCGACGCAGAAGCGGTATCAAGCCGCGCCGCGCGGCCGGGCCATGCGGGTCCGGAAGCGGAGCAGCCACATCGAGCTTTGGATCGGCGACAACGAGAACGGATGATCCGGTAAGAGGAGATCACTTGTGGGTCAGAAGGTACATCCCAACGGATTTCGGCTAGGCGTCATTCGCACATGGAGTTCCGTGTGGTACGCGGGGCGTGACTATGCGGAGTTGCTGCACGAAGACCTCAAGCTGCGAGACTACATCAAGAAGCGCCTCTATCAGACCGGGGTGGCGCGGATCAACATCGAGCGCGCCGGCCGGAAGGCCAAGGTGCACATTTACACGGCCCGGCCCGGCCTCGTGATCGGGCAACGCGGCGCCGAAGTCGACAAGCTCCGCTACGAGCTCGAGCGGCTGACCGGTCGCGAACTGCTCATCAACATCCACGAAGTGCTGAGTCCGGAGCTGAGCGCGCAGTTGGTGTCGGAGGGCATCGCGGCCCAGCTTGAACGCCGCGTGTCATTCCGCCGGGCCATCAAGAAGGCCGTTCAGAACACCATGCGCCTGGGCGCCAAGGGCATCCGCATCCGCGTGGCCGGGCGCCTGAATGGCGCGGAGATCGCGCGCTGCGAGCAGGCCCGCGACGGCAGTGTGCCGCTGCACACGCTCCGGGCAGATGTGGATTATGGATTCGCCACCAGCCGGACCACGTACGGCTGCATCGGCGTCAAGTGTTGGATCTATCACGGCGAGCTTATGCCGGGCGAGCGCGTTACCGGTGTCAGCGGCGAAGCCCACGCCAAAGGCCGCCGCGAGCGTACGAGCCGGGTGGGAGCGAAGGCCGGAGCCCATTGAGGGGCGCAACGGATAACGGAGTAGACGTGTCATGTTAATGCCGAAGCGTGTAAAACACCGCAAGCAGATGCGCGGACGCCGTCGCGGCGCCAGCAAGGGCGGCACTCATGTCGATTTTGGCGAGTATGGACTGAAGTGCATGGCCACGGGCTGGGTGACCGGACGCCAGATCGAGGCGGCCCGTATCGCGTTGACTCGTAAGCTGAAGCGTGGCGGTAAGATCTGGATTCGGGTGTTTCCGGACAAGCCGATCACCAAGAAGCCGGCAGAAACGCGCATGGGCAAGGGCAAAGGTGCGCCCGAGGCCTGGGTGGCCGTGATCAAGCCGGGGCGGATCATGTTCGAGATCGAGGGCGTATCGGAAGAGTTGGCGCGTGAGGCCGTGGCCCTGGCAAGCCACAAGCTTCCGCTGGCGACGAAGTTTGTGAAGCGTGCGTAGGCCGGCCACAGGACGCCGGAAACGCCGTCGCGGTATTGGAGATCAGACGTGAGAGCGAAAGACTTTCGGGAATTGACAGATAACGAGTTGGAGCAGCGCTTAGGCGAGCGCCGCGATGACCTGATGACGTTCCGCATGCAGATGGTCACCGGTGTGGTGGACAACGTGCGCGCCGCACGCGAGGCGCGACGAGACATTGCCCGTATCAAGACCGTGTTGAGAGAACGTGAACTTCAGGCGGCGAGAGAGGCGAAGTAGGCATGGAGAACCGAGGTCGTCGGAAAGAGCGAGTGGGCGTGGTGACGAGCGCCGCGATGGACAAGACCGTGACCGTATCGGTCGAGCGCATGATCCAACACCCGTTGTATCAGAAGTCGATCAAGCGGACGAAGAAGTACAAGGCGCACGATAAGGACAACGCATGCCAGGTGGGCGACGTTGTGCTGATTCGCGAAACGCGCCCCTTGAGCAAGACCAAGCGGTGGCGCATGGTCGAGATCCTCAAGCGGGCCGACTGAGCGCGCTGGAGGTGCACCGGCGCCGGCCGTGGGCCGGGGCCGCTGAGGAAGGATGCCATGATTCAGATTTATACGAATCTCGAGGTGGCCGACAATTCGGGCGCGCGACGCATTCGGTGCATACAGGTGGTCGGCGGTTCGAAACGGCGCTACGCGGGCTTGGGCGATACCATTATGGCCACCGTGAAAGAAGCGCTGCCGAATGCGGCGGTGAAGAAGGGCGACGTGGTGCGCGCCGTGGTTGTCCGCACGCGGCACGACACGCTCCGGCCCGACGGCACGGTGATTCGTTTTGACACCAATGCGGCGGTGCTGGTGGATAACCAGCGGGAACCGCGCGGGACACGCATTTTCGGCCCCGTGCCCCGCGAGCTGCGCGAGAAGGGTTTTGTGCGGATTTTGTCGTTGGCGCCGGAGGTGGTCTAGCGCGCGACGCGAGCGACCAGAGGAATTGATCATGCATATCAGGAAGAACGACACCGTCGTGGTGATTTCGGGCAAGTACAAAGGGCGCCGAGGCCGGGTGCTCGAGGTGTATCCCAAGCGTGACCGGATCCTGGTTGAGGGTGTGAACATGGTGAAGCGCCACACGAGACCGAGCACGCGCAACCAGCAGGGCGGCATCGTCGAGCGCGAGGCGCCCATCCACATCTCGAACGTGATGGCCTGGTGCGAGGCCGCGAACCGCCCTTCGCCCATCATTATGAAACGGCTCGAAGACGGCACGCGCGTCCGCATGTATCGAGTGAACGGCGAGACGCTGAACGATTAGGAAAGGGATTGGCCGTGGCGGCAAGATTGAAGGAGCGATATCGGCAGACGATCGTTTCCGAGATGCGGGACGAGTTTAGTTACAAGAGCGTCATGCAGGTCCCCCGCGTCGAGAAGATCGTCATCAACGTCGGCGTCGGTGAAGCGCCTCGCGAGCCCCAATTCATGGACGCGGCGCTGGCCGAGCTGGCCCTGATTACCGGACAGCGGGGCTGCATTCGCCGGGCGCGGCGGTCCATCGCCGGGTTCAAGGTGCGCGAGGGCACGCAGATCGGGTGTATGGTGACCCTGCGCGGGGACCGGATGTACGAGTTCATGGATCGGTTGTTCAACGTGGCGATCCCGCGTATCCGCGACTTTCGGGGGTTGTCCAGGAAGAGCTTCGATCCGAAAGGGAACTATACGATGGGTCTGCGCGAGCAGACGATATTCCCCGAGGTGGATATTGACTCGGTGCCTCGGGTGCGCGGCATGAATGTGACGTTTGTGATTCGGAATTCATCGAGCAAAGAAGAGAGTATTGCGCTGTTGCGCAAGCTGGGCATGCCCTTCCAGAACTAGGAGAGCGGTCTGTGGCCAAGAAATCATTGATAGCCAAGTGCAAGAGACGGCCGAAATTCGGCGTTCGCACGTACAATCGGTGTCGTATTTGCGGGCGCCCGCGCTCCTACATGCGCAAGTTTCAGTTGTGCCGGATCTGCTTTCGTGCGCTGGCCCTCGAGGGCAAGCTGCCGGGCGTGACGAAATCGAGTTGGTAACGGGAAGAGAGGACGAGGTAACGCGCCATGTCGATGAGTGATCCCATTGCGGATTTGTTGACGCGCATTCGCAATGCCCTGAATGCCGGCCACGAGGTCGTCGAGATCCCGACGTCCCGGCTTAAGGAACAAGTGTGCGCCGTGTTGAAATCCGAGGGCTATGTGCGAGACTGCGAGACGATCGACGCGGGCGGTTTCCCACGCCTGCGCGTCGAGCTGAAGTACTTGGCGGATAGTAGCCCGGTGATTCATGGGCTCAGGCGGATCAGTCGCCCCAGCCTGCGGGTGTTCGTGCGCTACGACCAGATTCATCAGGTCCGCAGCGGCGTGGGGATCTCGATCCTGACGACCTCGCGCGGGGTGATGACAGGCAAACAGGCCCGCGCGGCCAAAGTGGGCGGCGAGGTCTTGTGTGAAGTGTGGTAGTGGTCGGCGGATTCGATCCGATCGCCGCCCAGGAAAAGGAGTGGAACGGTGTCTCGCATAGGCAAGCAACCGGTGCCGATTCCGGCCGGTGTGAAGTGTGAGTTGACGGGACAGCACCTCAAGGTGAGTGGCCCGAAGGGTTCACTCGATCGGGATCTTCATCCGGCCATGACGGTGCGTGTTGAGGGAGATCGAGTGGTGGTCGAGCGGCCCAGTGATCTGAATGAACACCGGGCGTTGCACGGCCTTACCCGGGCTTTGATCAACAATATGATGATCGGCGTGACCAAGGGCTTCCAGCGCGTGCTGCAGATCGAGGGCGTCGGCTACCGCGCCTCGCTGCAGGGCAAGTCGCTCAACCTCGCCCTTGGCCTGAGCCATCCCTTGGCGATTGAGCCCCCCGACGGCATTGCCTTTGCCGTCGAGGGTACGCAGACGATCCGGGTGAGCGGCATTGACAAGCAGTTGGTCGGCCAAGTGGCCGCAGACATTCGCGCGTGGCGTCGGCCCGAACCGTACAAGGGCAAGGGCATTCGGTACGAAGGCGAGCATGTGCGGCGTAAAGTCGGCAAGGCCGGCGCGAAATAGCGGCCGAGCCGCCCGCGGTTGGGTGGCCCGGACGCGCAGGCGAGGAGAGACGACCCCATGGGGAAGCTGAGTTCGAAAGAGAAGATGCGGCACCGGCGCAAGACGTACGTGCGTAGGCGCGTGTCGGGCAATTCCGAGCGGCCGCGTCTGGCGGTGCACAGGTCCCTCAAACACATCTACGCGCAGATCGTTGACGATTCGTGCGGGCGCACTCTTGCTGCGGCGTCTTCAGTGAGTCTGAAGATTGCCGGCAACACGGTGGGAGCGGCCAAAGAAGTGGGCAAGGTTCTGGGTGAGCAGGCGAAGAGCAAAGGCGTCGAGCGGGTGTGCTTCGACCGCGGCGGATGGTTGTACCACGGCCGTGTGAAAGCGCTCGCGGATGGCGTCCGGGAAATGGGTGTGGAATTCTAGGAGATCGGTGATTTGAGCACGGCACGTGGCAGTCGGGACGGGCGCGGGGACAGTTCCCCCCGCGACATGTCCCAAGAACCCGAGTTCATCGAACACGTAGTGAAGATCTACCGCGTCGCGAAGGTGGTCAAAGGTGGCCGGCGCTTCAGTTTCAGCGCGATTGTGGTCGTCGGAGACGGTCGCGGCCGGGTGGGTGCGGCCATGGGCAAGGCCCAGGAAGTGCCCGATGCCATCCGCAAGGCCATCGAGAAGGCCAAACGCGAGATGATTAGCGTGCCGGTCGTCAATACGACGATTCCTCACGAGGTGTTGGGCCGGGCCGACGCGGCCCGTGTCCTGTTGAAGCCGGCCTCGTTGGGCACCGGCGTCATCGCCGGTGGTGCTGTGCGCGCCGTCGTGGAGGCGGCCGGATACGAGAACATCCTCTCGAAGTCGCTCGGGTCGAACAACGCGACCAATGTGGTCTGGGCGACGTTGGATGGCCTACGCCAGTTGCAGACGGTCGAGCAAGTCGCTTCGATGCGTGGGCTTCTGGTGGGCGAAGTGTTGTAGAGACGCTCGGTTCGATGTCGGCGCACGCCGCCGAAGAAGGAATTTCGGAACGATGGAACTAAGCAACTTGAAAAGCGCGCCCGGCGCTCGGAAACAGCGCAAGCGAGTCGGGCGTGGTCCGGGATCGACGGGCGGGACCTCGGGTCGGGGCGACAAGGGCCAGAAGGCTCGGTCGGGCTATTCCCGCAGGGCCGGTTTCGAAGGCGGCCAGATGCCCCTGCATCGGCGACTGCCCAAGCGGGGCTTCCGCCACGAGAAACGGCATCCCTACGTGATCGTCAACGTCGACGTGTTGGCCAAGGCATTTGACGATGGCGCAACCGTGACGGCGGAGGATATCGTGGATGCGGGCCTGGCGAATGTAGCCCGGGGCGGCGTGAAAGTGCTCGGGCGTGGGGAACTGAACAAGAAGCTGACGGTTAGGGTGCATGCGGTGAGTCCCGGCGCGCGGCAGAAGATCGAGGCGGCCGGTGGCTGTGTCGAGTTGATCGTGGCGTCCGACAAGCCGGCGGACGGTGCGGACGCGCCCGCCGAGGCCAACTCGTCTGTGGAGGAGTGATAGGTGTCGCAGTCGGTCGAAGCCTTTCGCAACGCACTGAAGATCCCCGAGCTCAGACGGCGGATTCTCTACACGCTGGTGATGCTCGCCATCTACCGGATTGGCGCGCACGTGCCTACGCCGGGCATTAACGGCATGGCGCTCGCCGAGACGATTCGCGGTATGGGCGGCGGCCTGCTGGGTTTCTATGACCTGTTCAGCGGCGGCGCGTTCGAGAACGCTACCGTGTTTGCGTTGGGCATCATGCCGTACATCACGGCGTCCATCATCATGTCCCTGTTGACCTCGGTTATCCCCGCCCTCGAGAAGCTCTCCAAGGAGGGTCAAGAAGGCCAGAAGAAGATCACCGAATACACACGGTACGGCACCATTGTGCTGTGTATCGTTCAGTCGCTCGGTATCGCCGTGTACTTGCAGGGCATCGAGAGCCAGGGGCCGCCGATTGTTCCGAATCCGGGCATCGGATTCCTGCTCATGTGCATAATCTCCTTCACAACGGGCACGGCCTTCATCATGTGGCTCGGCGAGCAGGTCAGCGAACACGGTATCGGCAATGGCATCTCGCTCATCATCTTCATCAGTATCGTGTCGCGCATGCCCACCGCCGTATTCAATATGGTCCGCATGATTCGCCAGGGCCAACTGGACATTTTCCAGGCGCTCATCCTGGTCATGCTGCTTGTGGCGGTGGTGGCCGGCGCGATCCTGGTAACCACCGGCCAGCGGCGCATCCCGGTGCAGTATCCGCGCCAGATCAAGGGGCGCCGCGTGTTCCAGGGCCAGCGGAACTACCTGCCGCTCCGCGTCAACCATGCGGGCGTTATCCCCATCATCTTCGCCAGCTCGCTGCTGATGCTACCCGGTTTCCTGGCCAAGGCCGTCAAGATCTCGTTCATCCGTACCTTCTTCGAGGAATGGTTTCGCTACAACGGTCTCCTGTATACTATCAGTACAGCCGTGTTGATCGTCTTCTTCTCGTTCTTCTACACGGCCATCACGTTCAATCCTATCGAGATGGCGGATAACATGAAGAAGTACGGCGGTGTCATCATGGGCGTGCGGCCCGGCAAGGCCACGGCGGATTACCTCCACCGGATCATGACCCGGATCACGCTCGTGGGCGCTCTGTTCCTGACGGTCGTGGCGCTCATGCCGCAGCTTGTCTACCGCTTCCTGGCCGTATACGACTGGAGTATCGTGAGCTTCTTCGGCGGCACGAGTTTGCTGATTCTCGTGGGAGTAGCGCTGGACACGATCCGCCAGGTCGAGCAGCATCTGGTGATGCACCACTACGATGGTTTCATGAAGGGGCGCCGCCTGCGCGGCAGGAGATAGGTTGCTATGGGACTTCGAATCGTGATGCTGGGTGCGCCCGGCGCCGGCAAGGGAACACAGGCCAAGCGGATAGCCCAGGTGTACGGGCTTCCGCACATCTCGACGGGCGACATTTTCCGCGAGAATCTGCGCAATGGGACCGACCTCGGCCGCCAAGTCCAGCAGTATATGGACGCCGGTAGACTCGTGCCGGATGACCTGACCTGTGCCATCGTGGCCGACCGATTGGCCAAGGATGATTGCCGAGCCGGATACATCCTAGACGGGTTTCCCCGCTCGCTGCCCCAGGCCGAAGCGCTGGAAAAGGTGTTGGCGGATCACGGCACGAAGCTGGACGTGGCGGTGAACATCGATGTGCAGGATGCCGAGATTGTCGATCGGTTAACCGCGCGGCGTTCCTGCTCCAAGTGCGGCCGGATCTACAATCTCAAGTTTGATGCCCCGAAAGAAGCGGGCGTGTGCGACGAACCCGCCTGCGAAAAGGCGCCCCTCATTCACCGCAGGGACGACCAAGAAGAAACGATCCGCGAGCGGCTTCGCGTGTATCACGAAACGACGGAGCCCATTATCGCGTTTTACGAAAGAGCTGGGATTCTTGAGACGGTCTCCGGAACGGGACGAACGCCGGACACTGTTTTTGCTACAATTGAAGAAACACTGGCCGCTTTGGTGGCGGACTGAGCCCTGTGGTTGCGCTGCGCACTGAGCGGGAGATCGAGCTCCTCCGGGCGGCCGACCGCATTGTGGCGGAGGTTCTCGCCGAGCTGGCGTCGCGCGTTAATGCCGGTGTCACGACCAAGGAACTCGATGCTATCGGAGAGGGCATGATTCGCGACTCCGGCGGCGTGCCGTCGTTCCTGGGGTATCGCGGCTATCCGAGCGCGACGTGCATCTCGATAGACGACGTGATCGTCCACGGTATTCCCGGCGATCGGCGCATCGAGAACGGCCAGATCGTCAGCATCGACGTTGGCGTACTGTACAAAGGGTACCACGGCGACGCGGCGGTGTCCGTGGGTTGCGGCGAGGTGGACCGGGATCGGCAGCGGCTCATGCGCACGACGGACAGGGCGTTGGCCCGGGCGGTGAAAGCCGCCCGCGAAGGAAACTATCTGGCGGACGTGTCTCGTGCGATCCAAAGCACGTGTGAGCGCGAGGGATTCTCCGTAGTTCGTGCCTTCGTGGGCCATGGCATTGGCACCGAGATGCACGAGGATCCGCAGATACCGAATTTTGTTACGGGCAGTCGTGGCCCTCGGCTTCGCGCCGGGATGGTGCTGGCCATCGAGCCCATGGTGAATATGGGCTCGCATGAAATCGAGGTGCTTGACGACGGTTGGACGGCGGTCACGGCCGATGGTTTGCCCAGTGCCCATTTCGAGCACAGCGTTGTAGTGCGAAAAGGCGGCGGCGAGATCCTATCGACGACGCCCCGGTTGACCTGGGGCGTGGTCGCGGAAGAGATGGAGTGACGGACAACGTCAAGTATGCAGAAAGAGGAAGCAATAGAAGTCGAGGGCAAGGTGCTGGAACCTTTGCCCAACGCGATGTTCCGTGTTGAGTTGAACAACGGACACAAGGTGCTGGCCCATATTTCCGGCAAGATGCGGTTGAACTTCATCCGGATTCTACCCGGCGACCGCGTCAAGATCGAGATGTCGCCCTACGACCTGACCCGGGGCCGCATCACGTATCGGTTCAAATAGGGCCGGGCGGCCGGATAGCCAAGGGCGATGGCCTGGCGCGGTACGCGCCTCAGGCGAGAGATGGAAGAGGAGTACGGAATGAAAGTGCGCGCTTCAGTAAAGCGAATCTGTGAGAAATGCAAGATCATCCGCCGCCACGGGCGCGTTCGGGTTATCTGCGAGAACCCTCGGCACAAGCAGCGTCAAGGCTAGTTCACTGGCCGTGGACAAAGTAGGAGACTTCGTGGCATGGCACGTGTAGTCGGTGTAGACCTCCCGCGCGAGAAGCGCATCGAGGCCGGTTTGCAGTCGGTGTTTGGCATCGGGCCCACCCGCGCGAAAGAAGTGCTCGCCAAGACGGGCATCAACCCCGATGTCCGCGTACGAGACCTCACGGATGAAGAGGTGATGAAGATCAACACCACCATCCAGAGCGAGTACAAGGTCGAGGGTGACCTGCGTCGCGAGGTTTCGGCCAACATCAAGCGCCTGATGGATATCAACAGCTATCGCGGCATGCGCCACAAACGGGGCCTGCCCGTGAACGGTCAGCGTACGCACACCAATGCGCGCACCCGTAAGGGACCCAAGCGCGTAGCCATCAAGAAGAAGGGCGGAACGAAGGTCTAGGGCGTTGCTCGGGGCGCCAGACCGCCCAAGGATGAACGAAACCGCGCCGCAATGGGCGGCGCTTCTGGGAGGTAGTTATTCGTGGCCAAGGAAAAACGCAAGGGCAAGAAGCGGCGCACCATCCTGAACGTTACCGTGGGCATCGCATACGTCCAGGCGACGTTCAATAACACGATCGTGTCCATCACCGACATGCAGGGCAACGTCATTTCGAGCAGCAGTGCGGGCCAAGCGGGGTTCTCCGGATCGCGCAAGAGCACGGCCTTCGCGGCGCAAGTAGCGTCCGAACAGGCCGCTCAACGCGCTATGGGTTACGGCCTTCGTGAAGTGCGCGTGTACGTCAACGGCCCCGGTGCGGGCCGCGAGTCGGCTATCCGCGCGCTCCAAGCTGCCGGTTTGCAGGTGACGATGATCCGCGATGTCACACGCATTCCGCACAACGGATGTCGTGCCCCCAAACGGCGGCGTGTGTAATCCCTTCGGGGCCAATGGGTAACGGCGAAAGAACATGAAGAAGTCCCCGGACCGAACCCGAGTATCAGGTTGATTTGCGAAAGGCGGGAACAGATGATAGCGAAAGATTTCGTCATACCGAAGTGGGTGAAGATGGCTGACAGCGCGACGGATCGCTTCGCGCAGTTCGTTGTGGAGCCCTTCGAGCGCGGTTATGGCACCACCATCGGCAACTCCCTTCGCCGGGTGCTTCTGGCGTCGCTGGCCGGTTCGGCAGTGACGGCGATTCGCATCGAGGGTGTCGCCCACGAATTCTCGGCGATTCCCGGCGTCAAAGAGGACGTCACGGACGTCGTGTTGAACTTCAAGAAGTGCCACATCCGGCTCAACCGCGATGAGCCCATTATCTTCTCCTTCTCCCACAAGGGCGAGGGGGCCGTTACGGCGGCGCAGATCTTCGCAGACGTGGACGTCGACGTGTTCAATCCGGACCTGGTCGTGTTCGAGGCCACGTCGTCCTCAACGGCCATCGAGATGGAGATCAAGGTGGCCCAAGGCCGCGGCTACGTTACTGCCGAGCAATTCGAGCTCGAACACGCGCCCCTGGGAACCATCTATCTCGATGCGAGCTTCTCGCCGGTAACGAAGGTCAACTTCTTCGTCGAGGATGCTCGCGTCGGTCAGCGTACGGACTATGATCGGTTGTTGCTCGATATCTCGACCAACGGCTCCATCACACCCGATAAGGCCGTCGAGGAGGCCGCCAACCTCCTGATCGAGCACCTGCGGATCTTCGTCCGCCAGGACAGCGAAGAGGATCGCGAGGCCGGCCAACTGGGCGGGGATGCTCCGGAGCTGACGCGGAAACTCATGCGCCCGGTCGAGGAACTCGAGCTGAGCGCCCGGGCGGCCAACTGCCTCAAGGCAGAGAGTATCAAGACCATCGGCGAGTTGGTCCTTCGTCCCGAGCAGGAAATGATGCGGCTCCACAACTTCGGCAAGAAGTCGCTCGATGAAGTCAAGGCAGTCCTGGCGACGCTGGGGCTATCGCTGGGCATGGATGTCGGCCTGCCGCCGGCGCCCGTCGACGACGCCCCGGAGGATGTGGACGACGTTGACGATGAGGAAGACGAGGACGCGTGACGGAGGTTTCGCCGAAGACGACCTACGCGTCTCCATGCGGAGAACGAGACAGAGGATAAGGACGGTTCACCATGAGGCATCGGAAATCCGGTAGACAGTTGGGAAGGAATACCTCCCACCGCAAAGCGACGATGAAGAATCTCGCGTTGGCCCTGTTCAAGTACAACGCGATTCAGACCACCATTCCCAAGTGCAAAGAGCTGCGCATGTTCGCCGAGCCCTTGATCACGCTTGCCAAGAGCGATAGCGTCGCCAACCGGCGCCGCGCGTTCGCGGCCTTGCGCGATGAGGGTGTCGTGCACAAGCTCTTCACCGAGATCGGCCCTGCTTTTGCCGATCGGCCCGGCGGCTACACCCGCATCCTGCGCACCCGTGTCCGTTACGGCGATGCGGCCCCCATGGCGCGGATCGAGCTCGTCGGTCTGGGTGAATACAAGGAAAAGGAATAACCGTAGCGGTCTTTTCGATTGTATGCGGAGCAGGTGCGCGGCGGGCCTGCTCCGTTTCTCTGTTTCGGCACATCCGCGTGGTTGCCGGCGAGGAGCATGCCTGGACATAATGCGTTCCACGTCGGCGGTGAGGTCCGTTGGCGCCTGTCGACGTCGAGAGGAGGCATGCGATGATCGGCTTCTTGAGTTCGTTCCATCCCATTGTCCAGGCGCTCATGGCCACGATGTTCACGTGGTTCATGACGGCCTTCGGCGCGGCCCCCGTGCTGTTCACAAAGCGATTCAACCAGAAGATCATGGACGGCATGCTTGGCCTGGCCGCCGGCGTCATGATTGCCGCCAGTTACTGGTCGCTGCTGGCCCCTGCTATCGAGATGTCCGAAGGGGACTGGAAACCGGCCCTGATCGGCTTTGTGAGTGGCGGCCTATTCCTGTATATCTTGGACAAGATTCTGCCGCACCTGCACCTCGGCCTTGCAACGTCCGAGGCGGAAGGCATCAAGACCTCATGGCAACGGAGCGTATTGCTCGTGTCGGCCATCACCTTGCACAACATCCCCGAAGGCCTGGCGGTGGGCGTTGGCTTCGGCGCCGTGGCCTACGGCCTCGAGTCGGCCAGCATGGGCGGCGCGATTGCCTTGGCCCTAGGTATTGGCATCCAGAACTGGCCCGAGGGCCTCGCCGTGGCGATGCCGCTACGCCGCGAAGGCATGGGCCGCGCCAAAGCCTTCTACATGGGCCAGGCGTCGGGCGTCGTCGAGCCACTCGCGGGCGCGTTGGGCGCCAGCCTAGTCCTTGCGATGCAGGCGATCCTGCCCTATGCCCTGGCGTTTGCGGCGGGGGCCATGATCTTCGTCGTGGTCGAGGAACTCATTCCCGAGAGCCAGCGCGAGGGCAACAGCGACTTTGCCACCCTCGGCGCCATGCTTGGATTCGCCGTCATGATGGCCCTCGATGTCGGCCTGGGATAGGCCCAGCGCACGCCCCTACAATCCGGCCAGGAACGCCGCCGCCTTGTCCGGGAAATCCGTGAACAGCCCGTCCACATCGTACGTGACGTAGAACTGCCGGAGCTCATCGTCAAAGGTCTTGTATGTCGACGGAAGGCTGTCCGCCCGCAGTGTGTACGGATGCACCGCCAGGCCGCACGCGTGCGCGCGCCGAACCAAGTCCGGATCCTGCTCGATGCTGAGCTTGTCGGGACCGATGCCGTCGGCGTACTTCGCAGCCTGCGCGAGGCTCTCGGCCGAGGCCATTCCCGCCTTCACGCTCGAGCTCCCCAACAACAGAATCTGCGGCAATTCCGAGCCCAACTCGTTCCGCAACATATCGAGCGTCTTCGGCTCGAAGCACTGCACGAAGATCCGCGCATCCTTTCCCTTGTAGCCGTATCGCCCCACCACCTCCAGGAACGGCTCTTCCATGGCGAGGCCCTCGCCGCGATGCCACGCGGGATTCTTCAACTCCGGGTAGATGCCGGCGTCGCGACCTCGCGTCGCATTGAGTCCCTGAATCAACTCGATCATCTCCTCGAACGTGGGCACTTCAAACCGAGACATGCCTACCGGGAACCGGTTGTTGAGCCGTTCGTGCACGTTCAGTTGCTTGACCTCGGCCAGGGTGAAGTCGGCAGCGTACCAGCGGCCGTCGTCACGCTTGCGATCCGGAAAACGTTCCTCGACATTCGTCGTCGCCTCGAGATGGATGTCGTGCAAGCAGATGAAGCGCTTGTCCTTCGTCATGACGAGGTCCGGCTCGATGTAGTCTGCCCCCATGATATGGGCCGCCGTGTACGCCTCGATTGTGTGCTCAGGTAGGTATGCACTTGCGCCGCGATGGGAAATCACGATCTTCTCGCCGCCCACCGCCGCTCCGGCCATCAACAGAACCAACGCCACACTCAGACCAACGCTCCGCATGATATCCTCCTCGATTCAGTACCCTTGGTTTCCTTCAACGCCGTGCGCGGCCGCGAATGGCGGCCCGTAGTTCGGCCGCCGCCGCACACGGGTCCTCCGCCGCAGTAACAGCCGTAACCACCGCCACGTGCCGGGCGCCTCGTTTGACGACTTCGTGCACGTTGTGTGCCTTGATGCCGCCCATGCACGTGAATGGCACGTGCAGGTGCGGCGCAACCCGCGAGATGAGATCCGGTCCGACAGCACCCATCGGCGTCGACTTCGTCTGCGTGGCGAAGATCGGCCCGATGTTGAGATAGCTCGCGCCCGCGGCCTGCGTGGCCAGAGCTTCCTCGACGCCATGCGTCGAGCCGCCGAGGATCAGGTCGGGCGCGATGCGCCGCGCCACATCGATGGGCAAGTCTGTCTGGCCCAGGTGCACACCGTCCGCGCCGACGCCCAGCGCCACGTCGACGCGATCATCGATGATGAGCAAGGCGCCGTGGGCTTCGGTGCGTTCCCGGAACGCGGCCGCACGCCGGTAGAGCTCGCCCCCCTCGAGGTCCTTCTCGCGGAACTGGACCATGGCGACGCCCGCCTCGAGGATGGCCTCCAGCACGTCAATCGCCCGGCGCCCCGCACAGAACGCCTCGGTGATGACCACGTACAGATCCGTCTCCTCGAACCGCCGCATCCGTTCCGCGAGATCCATCAACCGCCTCCCACGAAACGAACCAGTTCGAGTTCGTCGCCCTGTTCGATGACCACCGTGCCGTATTCGGCGCGCTCCACCATTTCGCCGTTGCGCTGAACCACGGTTCCCTTCGCGCTCAGGCTGAAGGCCTCGATCACGTCGGCCACCGTGATGCCGTCTTCCACCTCAATGATCTGCCCGTTTACCACGATCTCCATCATCCGCCTTTCCCGGTGCGTTTTGGTGGGCCGATTATAGCGGATCCGGCGACGTGGCTTCCTTCTGCGCCAGGATGCAGAAGTACTGTTGCACGAAGCCCAGCAGGTGCTCGGCCGTTCCCGGTTGCGCCGCTGGGTCGTGGAGTCGGTGGCGAGGATCCTCCCACACGCCGCGAATCCGGAATCCCGTCTCGACCAGGCCGTTGAACATGTCCGAGAACAGGTGGCGGTACTCGAAGGTCTCGTCGCCGTACTCGTCCGGGATTAGGCCTCCGAAGAAGGGCGCATCAATGGCGTACCCGTTGCCGTCCCACGCGCCTTCGCCCACCAGGAACGTCGCCGGGTTGATGTGGCCCACACGATACAAGCCACCGTTGCGGAGGACCCGGGCGACCTCGCGGTACACCTCGCGCACCTCCGGCACAAAACAGATCGAGATGGCCTGGAACACAAGGTCGAATGACTCGTCGCGCAGCCGCGACAGGTCGCGCATGTCGCCTTCGATGGCCCGCACCCGATACCCGTGGTGACGCGCGGCCTCGCGGTCCGAGCGTAGTTGCGCCGCGCAGAAGTCCACCACCGTCACGCGCGCGCCCAAGAGGCCGAACGCGGCCGACTGCTGGCCGCCACCCGACGCGAGGCACAACACATCCTTGCCGGCCGCGTTGCGAAACACGCATTGCGGATACAGATAGCGATACGGTTCCGGCATGACCTCGATTTCGCCCCATGCGAACGACTCGATCTCAGAACGCTCCAAGGTCAGCCAGGGCCGCGTGTACTGGAAGTCCTCCTCCACATACTCCTTCCAACGCGACCGATTCCGTCGAGCGATTTCATCCCTGGCCGTGCCCACCGCGCCGATCCTCCCGCTGGATCCCGATCCGCAGGATGGCATAAGCTTCACCCGCGTTACAAGGAACGGCCGCGCGTCGAAGGATGGGACTACTTCAGAGCGTCTTGCCGGTGCCGCGAGCGATCCTTTGACCGCCTCGGACACAATCTACTACACGGTCGTTGTGGCAGACCCGGTACACCATCGCCTCTCGCCATTACGTACCTCCTTCCGTAATGACAACAGTATCCCCGATTCGCCCGAAATCCGAAAGACGCCTTTCACCGGACGCTTACAGGCATCAACTCGAACCGGCCCGCATCAAAGCCGTTCTGGGCCAGCCACAACACGATCTCGCCCCAGATTAGAAGTCAGGCTCAGCCGGAAACAGTGAATCTCGATTCGCCATGAGTTCTTCGCACGTGTCGATGTCGTCAGGGATGGGAACAAGTATGATTGGATTCAGACCTGGATCTTCCCATTGGTCCGGGTTGTTGGGCGCATTCAAGATACCAAGAGATGCGCCAACCACAAGCTGTTCCGAATCGTCAATCACAGACCCCCACAAAGTGCCGTCAGAGTAAAGCGTTATATCGTTCTGAAAGATCTCCCGGCGGGCAATGTAGATTTCACCTTTGATCAATCCGAACAGTCTTACGAATACGGTAACGCCAGGTTTCCCATCGTTATCTGCGTCATTGATCAGGGGGTCTTGGGGGTTCATTGACAAAGGCTCATCGGGATTTCCATCAATACCGATCAACGTTGGCGTTGCGGGTCGTCTTATCCGCCATGCCCCATCTTCCGCATAAACATCGACGATTGCCTTTCGGGGCAGAATTGCTTGCGTGGCGCTGTCAGGAAATTCCGTAACCATATTCTGGTTGGCTCTATGTTCGGCGTGGCAAAAGCGATCGTATTCGACAAGCTGCCCGTCTTCAATGACCAAGTCCGTAAAGCCGTAAGAAATGATAAATGTCGACAGAGGCCCATTGGGCGTTTCAGCCTCGTAAGCAACCACGTCATAGTGGGCGTAATGCCCTGCCATGGCGACCATGGCTTCTTCTTTGCTTGCAGGCGCTTCCCAATTTGGATCGTTGACGGGCGTCTCATACAGCGGGCTTGTCGGCCATGGTTTGGGACTCGAACAGCCACCCAGAAACAGACACAAAACGAATACAATGGCAGACATGAATCCTGAAAAGAATACGCTCAAAATCTCCGGAACTCCATGCTCCGTTCTCCGCCGCTCCACGCGGCTAACACGGCCCAAGTCTTCCCGGGCGCTACTGCGCGGTGACTTCGTCGCCGGGGCGGTACTCGCGTTCGAGGTGGGCGCGGATGTCGGCCTCGTCGAGCCAGACGGGTTTGAGTTTGCAGGCCGCGAAGAGCGGCGCCTGGTCGGCGTAATGGGACGAGTTCTTGTCCTTGGTAGCCGCGCCGTATTGGTGGATGCTCTCGGAGAACACCTTGCCGTCTTGGTCCCATTCGGCGATGAGGATGTAGCAGTCGCCGGCCATACCGACGAGGCATCCGTCCTCCCCGGGGCCTTCGCCGTACACGGCACGTAGCGTGTCCGGGCCGCCTTCGAGACCGAGGTCCACATCGCCGCGTCGCAGGCGGTTGACGGTTTCCCATGGCACGTCGAGCCGGCCAAAGGCCTTGTGGAGAATATGGGCGTTCTCGGTCACGGTTTCGAGGAGATCCGGCACTTTGTGGTTGAACATCTGTGCCTTGACGATGGGGGTTAGCACCGTGATGGCGACGGCGGCGTAAGGATTACTGCGGTCAGCCGAGAAGTCCCATTTCCCGATCATATCGATGGCCTCCTGAACAACGGGATCCTCCTGGGTCGGCAGGGCGGCAATTTCTCGGACCACGTCAGTGGCCATGAATTTTGGCGAGTACCGCACGTCGAACTTGTACGCGAGAAACTCGTCGCGCGTAATCGATTCGTCCGCCCCGAGGAGTTCGAGGGCGCGATAGCCTCGATTGGTCATGTCCGTTTGAAGGCCGCAGGTCGGCGAGAACTGCTCAGGCGTCGGATTCTCTGGGCCGATGGTGGTCTGAAACGGCGTGTTGTTGCAGTTCTGGATGAATCCGGAGGCCGGATTGAGGACTTGGGGCATCTTCTCGAGCGGCAAATACTCGCTCCAGAGCGTTTCGGAGGTGTCGCCGGGCAGGTACTTCTTCCAATCGTAGCCCTCGGCGCGGATGGGCATGGCCATGTTATGGAGATACCAGATGTTGCCCTCTTTGTCGGCGTAACCGACGTTGAACGACGCGATGGCACGCATCCGCATGGCGTCCTGGAACTCGGAGAGATTGCGCGCCTTGTCCATACGGTACCATTGCTCGACCTGGCGGATGTCGCCCATGCCGCCGAACCGTATGGCGTAGACGCCGTGGGGCTGGCGCACGACGGGGCCATGGTGGGGCGACCACAGGCACTCGCGGGTCACGGTCCAGGATATTGGTCCGAACACGCGGACACGGATCCGGGCCTGGCGCACCTCGAGGTCGTACCACTGGCCATCGAGTTGATACTGGTTCGGATTGTCCGGATTCATGGTTAGGACATACACGTCCACGAGATCCGGGCTGTTGACCGTGTGCGCCCAGCCGAGGTCGCGGTTGTGGCCGTGGAGGATCACCGGTGTGCCGGGAAACACGCCACCGACGCAATCCCAGCCTTCCTCGCTGTGGACGTGAGCCTCGTACCAGGCCGCGGGGCCGTCCCAGGGCTGGTGCGAGTTGATGTCGATCCGCGTCTTGCCATCCGCCGACCGCGACGGGGCCACCGCGAAGGTATTCGATCCGATCTCCTGGCCTCGGAAGAAGAACTGGTCGATGGCCTGCGCGACTTGCTTCGTTGCGATTTCCCGCTTGCGCTTGTCGCCCATGAGCTCTTTGGCGATGTTGTCCACGCCGAAGAAGAAAGGCGCCTTGAGCACGAATCCCGCCACGATGTCCTGGCCCACGGATGGCAGGATACCGCGCGCGGTCACCTCGTCTTGGTGAAGCGCCGCGTAGTGATTCACGCCGGCGGCATAGGCCTCGCAGATGCCACGGACCTCGGGCGACAGAACGGTGCCGTACTTCTCCGATACGGTGTCCCAAATGCGCAGCAGGTGGACGAGATAGTCGATGGGCGCGCCCTCTTTCCCCATCTTCGAGGAGAGCTGGCCCCGGATAGCCAGCAATCCTTCGAAGATCGTCTCGAAATCATCTTCACAGTGGGCGTACGCCAAGCCGTAGGCCGCATCGGCATCGGTCCTGCCGAACACATGCGGAACGCCCCACTCGTCGCGGAGGATCCGGCAGTGGAACTGCTGGCCGGCGCGGATGAGCGCGTCGGGATTGGGAACCTTCGGTTGGCACCCGGCCAAGGCGCCAATAATGATAATACCAGCAAAAACAACTGTGGGCTTCCGCATTAGAACCTCTCGCGCGCGATAGGACCGCCGTGTTGATGTCCCGCCACCCCGTCGGGGTACTATAATGACTGTCCGCGCCCGCCGAAGGTGTCAAGGTTAAGGAAACACGCGATGGCCTTCCGAACAGCGCTCATCTTGGGATTCGTGACCGCCGCCGGCTTCATGGCCGTAGCCGAGGAGGCGGAGTACGACAGCCGGCACCCGGATAATGCCATAACGTATGCGGCGGCCAAGGAGCGTATTCCCGCGCGGACGCTGCCTGCGTTTTGGGTGGCGGATATCGACCGCCTGGACGCGCTCCTGGCGCAGGTTAGGGAAGGCTGTGTCCGAGACATCGCGCGGTCGCCCGGCGGCCGGCGGGTTCGGCTGGTGACCTACGGCGCGCGTGAACCGATGGAGCCGAAGGCCAACTTCAACTCGGCCGTTGGCGCGGGGACCCCGGCGGCGTTCATGGACAAGGACGCCCGCCAGCAGCCGGTGATTCTGCTATTGGGCCCGGTGCATGGTCAAGAAGTCGAGGGACTCGTCGGCCTAGCAAGTTTGATTCACGTAATGGAAACCGGCACCGATTTCCTCGGCCGGGACCAACTACGACTGCGCGAGTTGGGCCGACGCTGCCGGCTTCTCATCATCCCGACGGGCAACCCGGATGGCGTGGCCCGCTTCGAGCCCCGCGCGCTACACGGCATGACCTATGACGACTTGTGCTTCTGGGGACAAGGCACCTGGAGCGACGGCACGCCCTGCGGCTGGCCCGAGTGCAAGCAACTGCATCCGATGGTGGGCGATCGCGTCGGATTCCTCGGCTGTTACTTCAACGATGCCGGCGTCAATCCAATGCAGGACGAGTTCTTCGCGCCGATGTCCGAGGAGGTGAAGGCCTTCCTGGCGCTGGCCCGAGAGGAAGGGCCGGATTTCGCCGTGTCGCTCCACAGTTTTGCCCATGAGCCGACGCCGCTGCGGCCGACGTATGTGCCGCGCTACACACAGGAGAACATCCGGGCGTTCACGCAGGCATACTACCGAGTCCTCGAGGAGCACGGGCAGCCCCACGGCGAGGTGTTTACCGCGCAGGCCGAAGGGGGCGACCCTCCACCATCCTTCAACCTCATCAGCGCCCTATACCACATCTCGGGTGCGGCGGGATTCGTGTTTGAGTGCCCCCACGGCCTCGAGGGCAAAGAATGGTGCGCCGTCACGCTGGAGCAGATCCTCGATATCCAATTGTGGCTCTACGAGGCCCTACTCAAGTATGCCCTGGATCAGAGGGAAGGTCGGACGCACCAGCCCTAGCCCGTATTGGTGGCGTCACGAGCCGTTGGCGGCTACGTTCCCGTCGATGTACTCGGACAACGAGTAGAAGTCGAGGGGGCGCTTGAGCGACGACGCGCGGATGCGCGGTGTGATGGGTGCGCCCGGTTCGAGGGGCGCGTCGGTGAACAGAATGCCCGACGGGATACACCGTTCGAGCCGCTGGGCGGCGCGGGTAACGTCCTCGATGGAGCCGGGGAGGCCCGCCACGCCCAGCACGAAGTGGCTGCCGGAATCCTTCTCCACATCCTCGGGCTTCACGGCCCGCGTGACGTAGCCGAAGCGCGTGAAGAAAGCCTCGAGTGGTCGGCGGTAGTTCTCGGCCTCGCGGGCCAGGGAGAGCAGGACACATGGCGGCTCAAGACAGGCGGAGGGCGCCGGCAAATGGTCGCAGGGGATCTGGAGCAACTCGAGAAAGCCGTGTAGCTCACCGTAGGCCCGGCGAAACACCTCGCGTAGGTCGAGTCGGATGTCGCCCAGGCAGTTCCACAGCGCCAGCGCATCGGAAACCACGAGGAAGTCGCCGGCGTGGCCGAGACCGAAGGCCTTCGCCAATTGGTCCGCGAGACACGCGCACCGTCCCAGATTGCCCGCTTCGTTCTCGACATCGCCATTGAGAAGCCGCTGGTGGTCGTGATGGATCCCGACGGCTTGGCAGAGCGCCTCGGGTAGGCCCCAGTGATGGCACACTTCCCGGCCGACCTCGCCGTGACCCAAGCCCAACACCTTCTCCTCGACGGCGGCCACCGGCAACCCCTTCACGTTGGCCTGGTGCACGACACGTTGGTAGTCCTGCGGCAGGTACTCGTCCAGAACCATCTTGCCAATGTCGTGGAGGAGGCCCGCCAAAAACGCATCGTCCGGATCGGCTTCGCCCCAACAGTCGGCCAAGGTCCGGGCGCAACACGCGCTTCCAAGGCTGTGGATCCAGTACTCGGAGCGGTCGAATCCGAAGGTCTCACCCGTCCGCTTGAACGAAGTGAAAACGGACTGGGCCATGGCGATCTGAACGATCTGCTTGGTGCCCAGCCGGGTCACGGCCGCGCTGAGATCCGTGATGCGGGCCCGCGCCGCCGCCGCCGCCGAGTTGGCGACCCGGAAGACCGATGCCGTAAGGGCGCTGTCGCTCTCGATGGGACGGGCCAGATCCGCCGCGCCGACATCCGAACGTCGGGATAAGCGCAGCACCGCGCTGACGGCATGGGGCAGGGCGAGCGTTTCGCAGGCGTGCTTGATCACGTACTCAACTCGATCCTTCGGATCCTGTAGCTCGTCGGGAATTTGGATCCGCGACACGGAGCGTCCCTCGGCTCGGGCAATGCCGGAGCGATCGATGGCCGCCTGAACCCGCGCCGCAATCGTGGATTCATTCAGCGGCTGCACCAGAATGTCAAAGGCTCCGTTCCGAATCGCTCTAAGCACGTTTTCGTGGGTCGGATTGGCGTCAATGAGGACGACGCAGAAACCGTACTGCGCAAGTTTGTGGCAGAGCCGGAATGTGGCGTCCTCGCCATAGGCCGTGCTCAGGAACACCAACGCGGGTCGCGCCTTGCGAATGTCGGCAATGGCATCCCGCGGTTTCGCGTGCTCGATCACCTCAAAGCCCTGTTCGGTCAGGGTCCTTCGAATCCGCCAGCCGCTGATGTTGGCCGGCTCGAGCACCAATACCTGCTTGTTCTCCGCCATCAACGTCTCCACACCTCTCCCGATCGCCAGACGATCTTGGATCTCTCCCCCGTGACGACGCTCTACGCTCGCGCGCAGAGGCCAACCGCTGCATCTCACGCGGGTGGGATTCACGTCCGTGGCCGGGGAGCATTCCGCCAGCGCCGCTATATCACACTGCTATTAGGACGGGTGATGCGGCCGATTTCGTGCAGAACGCGTTGATCAGGGGCGGTTGGAGCGTTGCCAGGATTGCTCGATTTCCTCGAGGGTCTTGCCTTTGGTCTCGGGGAGCACGCGCCAGACGAAGAGCACCATGACGGCGCACATGGCGGCGTAGCAGTAGAACGTGTGGCCGGAACCGAGGCGTTCCTCGAGCATCGGGAAGGTCTGCGAGACAAGGTAGCAGGCGCACCACAGGAACACGGTAGCGAAGGCCATCGCCCGGCCTCGGATACGCGTCGGGAAGATCTCGGACATGATCACCCATACCACAGGGCCGACGGAGAGGGCGAAGCAGGCGATGTAGCCGAGCACGAACACGAGCATCCACGGCCCGCCGATGGCCTCGACGTCGAAGGAGAGGGCCAGGAGCGTTAGGAACACGCCCATGCCCGCCGAACCGACCAGGAGGAGGAATTTCCGGCCGACTTTGTCGACGGTGGCGATGGCGACGAGGGTGAACGCGACGTTGACCGCGCCGACGAGGACGTTTTGCAGGAACGCGGTATGCCTCTCGAATCCAGCGGACTTGAAGACCTCGGGGCCGTAGTAGAGGATCGAGTTGATGCCGGTGACCTGCTGGAGCACGGCCAGGGCGAGGCCGATGACGAGGGCGACGCGGAGACCCGGCTCGAAGAGCTGCCGCACCGAGCCCTCTTCGTGGGCGATGGCGTCGCGGATCTCGGCGGCATCGGCGGTGGCCTGCTCGGGACCGACGACGCGTTCGAGAACGGCCAAGGCCTCGGATCCGCGCCCCTGTTTCGTGAGCCAGCGGGGACTCTCCGGTACGGTGAAGAGCAATGCCATGAATAGCAGCGCGGGCGCCGTCTCGGAACCGAACATCCAGCGCCAGCCGTAGGCCACGTTCCAGGCGTCGTTGCCGAGGCGCTCGATCCACGCGTTGACGCAGAACACGACGAAGAAGCCAAGGACGATGGTGAGCTGGTTGATCGAGACGAGGCGGCCGCGAATCCGGGCCGGCGCCACCTCGGAGATGTAGAGGGGGGAGAGCATGGACGCGGCGCCGACACCGAGGCCGCCGAGAATGCGTGCGAAGACGAGTTCGGCAAGTGTGCGCGGCACGGCGGATCCGATAGCCGAGATGGTGAACAGCACGGCGGCGATCTGGAGCACGGTGCGTCGGCCGAGGCGATCACTGAGTGAGCCGGCGCAGGCCGCGCCGACAATGCATCCCACGAGGGCCGACGAAGCGGCCCATCCCTTCATGGCGGCGTTCAGGGCGAAGCGCTCGGCCAGGAAACCGATACAACCGCCGATGACACCGGTGTCGTAACCGAACAGCAGGCCGCCGAGGGCCGCCACGATGGTGAGCACATAAACGTAGCGCGTGCGCGCGGCCTCGTCGCGTTGCGAATCCCGTTCCACGCTATCTTCCTCCGGTGCGGCCGATGCCGAACGGCCTGCCCGAGAGGCTACCGGAGGCCGACGCGCAATGCAAATGGCACTGGGCCCGGCCTTACGTATCCCGAGTTTCATCTGTCGTCTTCCCATGGTAACCACCTCGCGGCTGAGCGTATCCATCGGCTCGCCCCGCAATAGTCGCAGGACTACGTCGCGCTTGCGCCGCGAACTCCAACGTTGGTTCGGACCCAGCGGCCCCTGCTTCGATACCGACTCCTTGCTCGATTGCTTGCTCATCGTCGACCTCCTTGGTGGCACAGATTAGCTCAATTCTGTGTCCAAGAAAATCGGGGCCGCCGCAACATTCGATCGATGTCGTAACCGGTTTAGTCACAGCGGTTTGTGTTTGGGGTCAGTATCGTGGTTTTCGGTTGTTGACAGGGTCTGAATGCGCGGTCATGATGTTTCTTTTCTGTTCGGAAAGGAGCGTCTGACTGCATGTTGGAGTTCATTGTGAAGCCGTGGCACGTGATGGTTTTGTTCTTGGCGTCGCAGCTCCACCGCGAGCAGCAACGCATCATTGAGCATTTGCAGGTGGAGAACGCGGTGCTGCGGGAGAAGCTAGGGCCTTCCGCCGAATACGAGATCATGCCCACGCGCTTCCGGCAAATCTGAACCTGTTCGGAGTTCCTCAGGCCATGATGGTCGTCGAGAGGACATTGTTGAGGACGTGTAGGAGGATGGGCGGCCACAGGGATTGCGTGACTTCGAGTTCGAGGGCGAGCACCCAACCGACGAGGAGAATGCTCGCGCTCAAGGGGAGTAGGCCGGAGTGGAATCCCTGCATGTAAAGCCAGCCGGGCCAGTGGATGAGCAGGAATAGGCCAGCGCTCGAGACGCTCGCGAGCGCGAAGGAATGCGTGGCACGGAACTTCTGGAAGACAAATCCTCGGAAGAGGAGTTCTTCGGCGAAGGCGATATACGACGCCCACGCAACGAGACTCACCCATCGAGCGCCGGATAGCGTGGCGAACCGGCCCAAGTCGCCGCCCTGAACCAGGCACGCGCAGGTTGCGGTGATAACCATGAACGCCGCGATAATGCCTGCGCCGACAACCAGCCGCCGGTCACGCGGCAGGCAATCCAGTTTCAGGAAGGACAGCGCTCGGACGCCGTCGACGTATCTCAGGTAGACGATGGGCGGAACCACCCAAATTGCGAGGCGCAGGCCTTGGCTCCAGCATTGCTGAAGCCATTCTGCCTCGATCCGTCCGTCCACCGGCATGAGAAGCACGACGCGCACTCCCCACGCCGCGTAGAAGCAGAGAACAAACAAGACGAACCGGCGGTCGAATCGGCTGCCGAGGGGCGGTGTCTCGTCTGTCGAAGACGGCATGGCGCAGTGCCTCAAAGCCGCTCTTTCACGGCCTCGGATCGCGTCCAATCGGTCTCGAAACGGTGGCGGAACACGCGGAATCCATCGGCGAGGACGTGGATCTCGGAGAACTCGCCGCGCACCGTCGCGCCGGGCCGCTCGAGGAAGAAGGCGCTGGTGGTGAGGTGCTCGAGCGTCGCGTAGTCGGCGTCCTGCGCGTAGCTCGAGCGGTGCACGTGGCCGGCGGCGTGGAGTATCGGCCGCCCGGTCTCGCCGAGGACGCGACGCAAGGCCTCGGCGTTCGCCAATCGGCGCGCGGGATTCGACGTGTAGCCGCTGGTGCGATTCAGCAGCGGATAGTGCGCGGCGGAGATCGTCGGCGTCGCCGGACAGGCCTCGATCAGCGCCTTGACCTCCGCGACGACCTCGGTGGTCACGCGGCCCCGGGCGGTGATCGCACGCGGCATGACCGTCGGTATCAGGATTAGCGGCGTGCCGCCGATTAGATCGACACGCGCCGGATAGCCGCCGGTCGGCAGGAACTCCGCGAAATGACGCTCGAACCGCCGCGCACGAGCCGCCTCGAAGGTGTACACGTCGTGATTGCCCGGCAGCAGATGAACGGCCAGGCCGCGCTCGGACAGGCCTCGGACAAACCGCGCCGCTACCTCAAACTCCTCGTCGAGAGCCGTTGACGAGAAGTCGCCCGTCATCAGAATCTGGCCCGCGCCGGTGGCGGCGAGTGCCTCGGCAAAGGCCTCGGCGCGAGAAATCACCAGTTGGCGGCCACGGCTCAGAAGGACGTTGAGATTGCCGAGGAACCGCTTGTTCGCGAGCCGGAAAGGATTCGCGACGACCTTCCAGAAGTGCAGGTCGGTGACGTGCAGAACGATGTCGCGTACGGTTTCGGTCGCCATTCCATCCTCAGCGTCAGGTTCTCACTTCAGTCGACCGACAATTGCGGCGGTGTCCAGCAGGGCGCTCTCGACGGTGACGTTGTCCAGTATCGAGCACATCCGCTTGGACTCGTCGGTGAGGAACGCGTCGCCGGTATTCATGAGCACGAGTGCGCGCGGGGCGGTTAACGCGATGGCCGTCGCCACGTCGCCGACGCTACGGATGCAGGGGATGTAGTAGGTGTCGACCCAGGCCTGATCATCATTCGCGACGAATCGGTTGGCGTCGACGATGACGTTGCGCGCGCGCTCATCGATCGCGCCGGCGAAGAGGCACCACAGGCCGGCCTCACCAAGGCCCATGAGGTCGACAACCTCGAGATCGCGACGAAAGTGGAGATAGCTCAGGGCGGTCAGGACGTCCTGGACGCGGTATCCCGTGTCGGTGGGCTGAAAGGTGTCCATGAACTGGCCTTCGCGGACGCGTTTTGCGGCGTGCCACGGCGAGTGGTGCTCACCGAGAAGAAACGCGTCGACAGTCATGACGGCCTTTCCGGCGGCCATGAGGCCACGCACGAGCGGCCCGGGGCCGTCGGACGCGTCATCGGCGAGGGCGGCCTTGCCGAGGCCGTGCACGAGTAGCACGGCATCCTGAGGCGCGGCGTCCCGTGAGCGGTAGAAGACCGCCGGCACGGCCGCACCCGTTTTGGGCGCGCGCAGGATCCAGCGCTCGATGACGTAGCCATCGCGCTCGTCGAAGCCGGTGCGCTCAGGCGCGATGGCATTCGCGGCGGGCAACTCGACGCCGAGGACGGCCTCGAGCACGTCGCCGTACTCGGTACGAAACGCGGCGAGGTCATCACTCGACTCGGGCAACATGGTGGCCCATTTCGCGCGGTTCGCGGCGATGGTCTGCCGTTTCACCTCATCGCCCGACGGAAACTCGGCCGGCGGCCCATCCGGAAACACGCGGAGTGCCTCGTCCGACTCGACCTCGAAGGCCGGTTCGGTGAACTCGGCGTACTTGTCGCCCTTGTCGAGGAGCCACTTGCCGAAGAACCGATACACGGCTTCGCGGCTGGACTGGTTGTAGTTGTGGCCGGAGTCGACATGGACGTTGGCGACGCGCTCGGCCGCGTCGTATAGCGTATAGATGCTCCGAATGGCCGGGTACTCGATACGCGGCGTCTCGCGTGTCCAATCGCCCGTAGCGGACACCATGAGCAGCGGCCGCGGCGCCATGAGCGCGCCGATCTCCTGGTTCGAGTTGGCCATGCGCAGGATCGGCGCGTTCTCGCAGATGCAGCCGCCCTGCATGCTGCACGAGATCATGTTGACGGGCGCGGCCACCTTCACGCGCGGATCCACCGCCATGAGCGAGAAGGTCTGCGTGCCGCCGCCCGAGGCGCCCGTGCACGCGATCCGCTCGGGGTCCACGTCGGGCAGGCTTTGCAGGAAATCCACGACGCGGAAGCTGTTCCAGAGCTGCATGGCGAAGGGATGCACGCCCCACAGCTTCTCGACGTCGGACACCCAATGGTGATCGGCGAACTGGCAGCTGTCGAGGTAGCCCACCATGTCGTAACTGAAGGCGACGCAGCCCATGCGCGCCAGCGTGATACACCGGCCCGGAATCGAGCCGATGTCCGTGTTCTCGACGCGTCCCTTCTTCCAGTGACCATGGGGACAGGCGACGCCCGGAAACGGACCGTCGCCCACGGGCCTGTACAGATTGCCTGTCACGAGGAAGCCGGGGCGCGACTCGAAGTATACCTTCTCGACCGTGTAGTCGTCATGGGCCACACGGCCCGAGATGACGGCGTTGAGCGGATTGCGTTCCGGCAGCGGAACCAGGCCGGACGATAGCAGTATCCGGCGGCGTAGCGAGGCGGCAAAGGCTTCCCACTCCGCCACGCTGCGGAAGTCCGGCATTGTGAATACCGTGTCCGTATGCTTCGCCGTATCCGCGCGGCGATCCGCGACGGCCTCCGGAGCGTCCGTGACGCGCCGGTGTTTCATCGCCTCGGCCGGAGAGAACGCGCCGCCCTTCGTCAGCACGACGCCGGCGACGTTGTCGGGGAGTACGATAGGCACTTGGCCCTTATCGAGCGAGCGCGTGCCCAACTGCGCCCACGCATAGCCGGGCTCCGGTTTAGCCGGCTTGTCGCCCTGAACCGTCTCGCCGCCCACCGAGATCGCGAGCGCTTCGCCACCCGGCCCCCACGCCCATATCGTGTACTCGCCGGATTCGGCGATGACCGCGCCCTCTTTGGGAATCTCCCGCGCATCCATCCAGATCACATCCACCCCTCCCGCCACAAGAAACAGCACCGCTGCCGCAAGCGTACCCATGGAATGTCTCCCGTGTTCAGTAGCCGCAACAGAATACCCCTCGGCCCCGTTCAAAACAACGCATGGCGATCGGATATGCGCTCGGCGGCTACATCGCGGACGCGGGAGAGACTACGTCCGAGTCAGCGGCGGGGGCCGCTACGGATTCAAGGGCTTCGGGGAGCCGTTCTTTGAGGCGTTGGAAGATAATCTCTGCCGTGCGCTCTATTCCGGCGTGATGCACGTGGCACACGTCGGCAGAGTACTCGAAGCCCCCGCGGAAGCTCTCGGCGACCGGGATATAGCCCCAGTCGTCCTCGATAGATCGTCTCTTGAGCTCCTCATTGATTGTCTTGACGACATCCACGTAAGTGCGGGCCGGACAATCGCTGAACCCTCGGGTGCGATAGCTCACGTACGCGCGTTCTTCGGGCGACAGGGTGTCGAAAGAAGGATGAGCAATGCTGCAGAAGATGACGTCGGCATGGTGCGCCCGTGCCAGTTCTCGCATGCACTCGAATCGTGCCATGACGAACCTGCGGAGGTCATCTCGCATTTTGGCCTCGGAACCGTAGATCCACTCCTCGTGTCTGCGTCGGAGGAAACGGAAGTGGTGGCCCCCTGATTCCGAGGACCGTATCAACCGATCCCAACCATTTCCCTGGCGCTCATCAAGGTACGGGATGTTCTGCCGGGTCAAGGCGCGGCGGCGGGTTCGGGGGCGGGCGCAGGGGCGTCGGCGGCCCTCTTCTTGTCTTTTGCCGGATGCTTGGCAGGGACCGCTTTCTTCTGTGCGTCGCCGGGCCGCTTGGCGGGGGCCGCTTTCCTCTGTGCGGCCGCAGGGCGCTGCCCGGGTTCGCGTTTCTTGCGGGCCTCTGGGCCGGGCCGAGGGGCGATGGGTTTCTTCATGTGATCGGGGCACTCGGCCGGGGCAACCTTACGCTCGGCCGGCTCGTCGAGCGGTACGCCGTCGAGGGCTGGTTCGAGGGTCTTGAGATCAAGTCCGAAGCGCTTGAGAATCGTAGGGGCGATATCCATTCGATCGCCGTCGCGGGTGACATTCGGGTCGTTGGTCCCGAGGAAGACCCACGGGGCGTACCGGTGGCCGTTCTTGCCTTCGTCGAAACCGTGGTCGGCGGTTACATACACGAGGGTCTTGTCGTAGAGGCCGAGCTCTTTGAGTTTGGCCACGATCTTGCCCGTCCATTCATCGTCGGATTTGATGCCGTCGGTGTACTCCTGTGCGTTTTCACCGTGCTTATGGCCCACGTGGTCCGGCTGAGCAAAATGGACGAAGAAGAAGAACCGGTGGTCTTTGCGCGTATCGAGTTCCTCGAGGGCGCGCGCACCGACTCGGTCGTTTTCCGTGAGGCCGTTCTCAAAGAGGTCCATGGACTTCTTGGCGTTGTACCACGGTTTGCCCGGGACGATGACGAGTTTCACGCCGTTTTCCTCGACGACCTCGCCGCCTTGCATATCGCCTCGGCCCGGTTTGGCGCGGTCGATGGCCTGCTGCTGCGCTTCATTCTTTTCCCATTCCTCGAAGGGAACTCGCTGCGGTCCCTCGGCGTCTACGTGGCCCTTTTTCCCGATGATCGCGACGGTGTCAATCTGTTCGGCCCCGAAGTGTTTTTCGAGCCGCTCGAATATCGAGTAGCCTTCGGGAATTGGCTGGAACCGGCCGTTGTGGTATACGCCGGTGGTCTCGGCCTTGTAGCCGGTTAGGATCTGCGACCATCCGGCCTTGGTATCCGTGGCGCCGTTGGTGATGTCGATATCGACCAGCTTGCCTTCTTTGGCAAGCGCCATGAGGTTGGGAACCTCGTCGCGCGCGATCATCTCCTTCACGTGGTCGCGTTGGGCGCCATCCCAGCCAATCACCACGATGTTCTTCACTTCCGCGGCGGCCATGAGGCCCCAAAGGCACACGACCGCCATAACCACGCCTAGGAGCATTCCTCGATATGGATTCATCGGCTTCATTCCATTTCTTCCCGTCGCTGCGATGTGTTGCAGTTCGAACGTTGGACCTCTGTGCTGACGTGCCGGGCACCCCGGTGCCCGGACCCACTCCACCGTCTATTCAACGCACGCGCCGTGGGCTCGGATGACACGGTACCGGGCCGGCTGCTATCGGGCACGGCGGCGTCCGGGGCGTTTGGGGTGGGCGGCGCGCTGGGGATTGACGGGCGCGATCCTTCTCATAATGAAGAGATAGTTGAATCCCCGTAGGAAGTAGTTTCCCTTGACGGCCTCGGAGTGGTAATGGCGGCGCATGAGGGTTCGGTTGCGGCGAGTGACGGCGATGATATCGACTGTCTGGAAGTGCGACTCGAGCATGGAAAACAAGCGGAACCCTATGGGGCAGAAGGGTTTGCGAACTCGGAATGAATCGCAGCAGTACAGGGCCATGTATCGCTGCGGCTTGAGGATCCGCTCGATCTCGCCAATTACGGAGGCCATGGCCTGGTAGTACTCCTCGCCCAGGGCATCGAGCTTGCCGATACAGCGCGGGTCATCCGAGTAATCGACGTGGGTCGAGTACGGCGGATCGACGAAGACAAAGTCGACGGATGCATCATCGAGGGGCAACTGCCGGGCGTCGGCCAGGAGGATATCGTCGCGGTACGGAGCGATGTCGTAGCCGATGCCCTTTCGGCCGAGATCGCGGGCGACGTCGAGAGTGGTTCCGCTGCCGCACATGGGGTCCACGACGAGGTCGCCCTCGCGCGTATACCGCTGGAGGAGGTTCCAGATGATGTACGAGGGTGTGGCCCCGACATAGGCCTGGTCGCCCTGGGATCCGTGGCCGTAATGCTGTGAGGGGTAGTCCCAGAGCGTGGTGGTCTGGACTTCGAGTTCGGGTTTCTTGAACTGCCCGTGGTTGCGCCAATCGCTTGTGCCGCGCGGTGTTCGGGGATTGCCGGGGGACATGGGTTGGCGGTTCCTCCTTTGGCGGGTGCCTTGGGGCTGATCTGACGGATCGGGCCGATCAGACAGATCGGTGTCATCCCCGACCCTCGCTCTTACGGGGATTATACCCTTCCGAGGCCGTTGCCGCCAGGGGTCGGCCATTGACGGGGCTCGCCGTTTTTGGTAGCGTGTCGTTTGTGTGGGTCGGGGCATGAACCGGGTGGCGAGACGTCGTGCAGAGGGAGAACCATGATGGACACGCACGGAATCCGGATGCTATGGCTATGGGCGGGTCTATTGGCCGTTGCCGTCGGTGCGTCGGCCGCCCCGGGGCCTGTCATTGTATGCGACGCGGACGCGTCGTTTGTCGAGCAACTGGCCGCGAAGGAGGTGCGCCGGTATGTCTATGTCAGGACGGGCGAGTTCCTGCCCATCGTCACGGCCGAGGAGGAAACGGTCGAGGCGGCCATTGTTGTGGCGCGAACCGGCCGGGCCTCGGCTCATGGTATCGCCCCCACGGGGGCCGGCGACCAAGCCTATGTGCTGAAACCGGTTGCGGCGGATGGCCTGCGGCGCCTGTATATCGTGGGCGGGGACGTGGGCGTCCTGTACGGGGCGTACCGGTTCGCGGAGTTTCTGGGCATGCGGTTCTACCTGGACGGAGACGTGGCCCCGGATGCGCGGGCGTCCTTCGACCTGCCGGATGTGGCCGAGGATGCGGCGCCCCTGTTCGCGTTGCGGGGTATCCAACCGTTCCACGACTTTCCCGAAGGTCCGGATTGGTGGAATCCCGACGACTATCTGGCGATTGTGGGGCAGTTGCCGAAGCTCCGCATGAACTTCTTGGGGCTCCACACCTATCCGGAAAGACGTCCGAACGCCGAGCCAACGACCTGGATTGGTCTTGCGGAGGACGTCGGGGATGACGGTTCGGTGAAGTTCGCGTATCCCGCCATCTACTACAACACGGTCTTGCCGGTGAGTTGGGGTCTCCGGCCCATGAAGACCTCCGACTACCATTGCGGCTCGTCGCTCCTTTTTGATCGCGACGGATACGGTTCGGAGATCATGCGCGACCTCGAGCCGATGCCGGATGCGGCCGAGGATTGCGTCAAGGTGTTCGCCCGTACCGCGGAGATGTTCGACCGTGTGTTCGGCCTGGCCGGGCAGTTCGGGATCAAGACGTGCCTCGGTACCGAGACGCCTTTGTTGGTGCCGGAACGGGTGATCGGTCGGCTCGACCCTGGCGCGGCCCGTGCGTTTCGCGCCCTCGGCGGGAAGACGCCGTCCTTTACGCAGGCCATTGACGGGACCGAGGACGATCCGCTGTACCAAACCGTCCGGTACGACCTCCAAGGCTATACCGTTGCCGTAGCCAACGGCACGTACACGGTGACGCTCCAGTTCTGCGAGCCGGCCCACAGCGGTCCCGGGGCCCGTGTCTTCGGTGTGGCCCTCGAGGGTAAGCCGGTAATCAAATCCCTCGACATCTTCGCGAAGGTCGGCAAGGATAGGGCTCTCGACTATACTTTCGAGGGTGTGGCCGTGGCCGATGGCGAGCTCAACATCGATTTCGTGTGCGAGACCGAATACCCGTGCATTGCGGCTTTCGCCGTGGTGAGTAATGGTTTCCAGTGCAAGGTGAACTGCGGCGGCCCGGCTTACGGGGATTATGCGGCGGACACCGACTCCGGAACGGCCACGCCCGAACAAGTGCGGGCGTTGTACGAGGGTATGTTCACGCGGATCATGCGCGCCCATCCCTTGGACTACTACTGGCTGTGGACGCCCGAAGGCTGGACATGGGAGGGTACCACCGAGGTCCAGGCACAGCGGACAATCGACGATATCCGGACCGCCTACGACGCGATCAAGGCCGTCGGCGCGCCATTCCATCTGGCCACGTGCGGCTGGGTGCTCGGGCCGCAGTACGATCGTGCCTTGTTCGACAAGGTTCTGCCGAAGGATGTTCCGGTGAGTTGTATCAGCCGGGGCGTCGGCCACGAGCCCGTCGAGCCGGGATTCGCCGAGGTCCAAGGCCGGCCGAAGTGGGCTATTCCGTGGCTCGAGGACGACCCGGCGATGACGTCGCCTCAGCTCTGGGTGGGCCGGATGCGCCGCGATGCCTACGACGCCCTCCGGTATGGCTGTACGGGCCTCATGGGGATTCACTGGCGCACGCGGATTCTCGGGCCGAACGTCTCGGCACTGGCCGGGGCGGCGTGGGATCAGTCGAGTTGGGCGCAACGGCCGCCGGCCGAGGGCGCCGACGCTGGCTGGCCCGTGGGGGACTTCTACGCGGACTGGGCTCGGCATCTCTTCGGTACGGAGGCCGCCCGGGATATCGCCGCGATCTTCTCGCGGATCGACGGCCACCTGCCACGCCCGTCTGACTGGATCGGCGGGCCCGGGGGCTACGCGCCGGACGAACGGCCATGGGACGAGGTGGCTGGGGAATACGCGTTCGTGGACGAACTGGCTGCGCTGCGAACAAAGGTCAAGGGTAAGGGCAATCTCGCCCGGTTCGATTACTGGATGGCCAATTTCCGGTTCCTGCGCGCCACGGGCCGGATGCGATGCGTCTGGGCCGCGTACAACAAGGCCCTTGGTGAGGTAAAGGCCGTGAGCGACAAGAAGGTGCGCCAACAGCGCGCCAGAGAGGAACTCGTGCCGCTCCGGCAGCAGTTGGTCGCCGTGGTCGATGAAGCCTACCGAAACCAGCTCGAGGCGGTGAATACTTCGGGCGCCATGGGAACCATCGCCAATCTCGAGCAGCACACGTTTCCGGACCTTCTGGACGCGCCGGCCAAGGAACTAGTCGAGCTCACGGGGGGCGACCTGCCGGAAGATGCGTACTTGACGGAGGATTACGACTGCGCGGCCCGCGTGTTTGTGCCGACGGTGCGCGGCAGCGTGGAGCCCGGCGAGAGACTCACGATCAAGGTTGTCTTCCTTGACGCGGAGGGTCCGCAGGAGGCCAAGCTGTTCTGGCGGTCGCTGGGGGAGGTGCGGTTCGAGGATGTTCCGCTCACGCATGAGGCGCGGGGGGTGTACGCGGTGGCGATCTCGCCGACGGAGGATTTCGAGTATTACGTGCGTGTCATCACTTCCGAGGACAAGTCGGTCTTCTGGCCCGCCACGGCACCCGAGCTCAATCAGACGGTGATTGTGTTGCCCGCCACGGCGTGAGGAGTGGAATGCACGGGCGCGATTCCGTGTTTATTGCTAAGCGTGGTTTGACTTTGGATCGTATAGGCGTGGTAGTGCATAATAGGGATTTTGGCCTACCCATTCATGAGGAAAGGAATCCGGTATGGCGGAGATCGGGAAGCACTTTACCCTGGATATGACCATTGCCGAGGCTATGCAGAAGCATCCTCGCGTGCGCGAGGTATTTGCCTCGTTCCATCTTGGTGGCTGCGCGATGTGTCACGTGGCGCAGGTCGAGACGTTGGATGAGGTTTGCGAGAGCTACAGTATCGACCCGGACAAGCTTCTCGGCGTCCTCGAAGAGCTGATGGAAGCGGATCCCGTCTGAGCCTCTCGTCAGTCCTTCCTGTTCGGAGTAGCCATGCCCATACGACTCGACTCGCCGTATCGTGATGCTGACATTCCGTGGCTGCGCGGCAACCTACACACGCACACGACCAATAGCGACGGGCCGTATTCGCCGCAGGACACGGTTGACGCATACGCGGCACTGGGCTACGATTTTCTGATGATCAGCGATCACGACCAGCTCACCGAGCCGGCGTCGCTCGATAATCGCAGCATGACGCTGATTCCCGGCAACGAGATCTCGGCGAACGGGCCGCACCTGCTCCACGTGGGCGCGGATCGGGTACTCGAGCCGGACGCGGATCGCCAGCGCGTCATCGATGCCATTGGCTGCGACGGCCATTTCGCGATCCTGAATCATCCGAATTGGGAGAAGTCGTTCAACCACTGTCCGCAGGAATGCCTGGATCGGTGGCAAGGCTACGCCGGCATCGAGATCTACAACGGGATCATCCGTAATCTCGAGGGATCGCCCTTCGCGACCGATCGGTGGGATCGGCTCCTAGCCCAGGGCCGGCGCGTATGGGGCTACGCTACGGACGACTGCCACCGGCCCGGCGACCTCGCGGTTGCGTGGACGATGGTGCAGGCGCCGAGGAGCGTCGCCGGTATTGTGACGGCGTTGCGCGAGGGCCGGTGCTACTGCAGCACGGGCGTGACGATCGCGCGGATCGCCGTCGACGGGTTGACTGTCCGCATCGAGACGGCCAACGCCCACCGGATCATCGCGTACGGCGACTATGCCTACCGCATAGCTCATGAAGATGGCCCCGCCATGACCTTCACCGTGCCCGAGGATATCGCCAAACGCTACGTGCGGTTCGAGTGCTGGGGCGCCGGCGAGGCCATTGCCTGGACGCAGCCGTTCTTCATCGAGCGGGCCGACTGAGTGCGGCGCGGCCTCAGAAGCGCAGCTTGCGGATTTGCGCGAGGTAGTACTTGTAATCCTCGAGGGGCGTGCCGGGCGTGATGAGGTGATCCGGCAGGGGAATGAATCCGCCATCCTTCATGATCGGCACGCGCCGGGCGATCTCGGCGTCGATCTCGGCGTGGCCGCGCTCGAGGGCGAGTTTGTTGATGCCGCCGAAGATGCGCAGTTCCTTGCCGTACTGCTTCCGAAAGGCCATGGGATCAGCGTTCCAGGTGCCGATCTCGACGGGGAACTGGAAGTTGACACCGGCGTCGAGCCAGTTCCTGACGAGGGGGGCGATCATGCCGTCGGTGTCGATGCCGAGGAGGTGGACGCCGTGGGCCTCGAGCTTGTTGCGTATTTTGGTGTAGCCGGGGGCGACGCAGGCGTCGAAGATGCTGGGGCTCACGAGGGGTCCGTTCTTGCCGCAGATGTCCTCCCAGCCGAAGCCGAGGTCCGGTTTGCTCGTCATGCGCGGAATGACCTCATCGAGTTCCCAACACACGAGATCCGAGATCGTGTCCACCATGTCCGCGAAACAGTCGGGTTCCTCGCACATGAGGTAGGACATGTTCACGACGCCCATCCAGTTGCGGATCCAGCCCATCATCGAGGCCGTGCTGATGACGATGGGGAGGCCTGAGTTCTCGGCGTTGGCGATGTGGACGTCGAGATCTTTCGGAATCCGGTCGGGATGCGGCTGGAGGCGTTTCTTGAACTCGGGCCAGTCCGCGGAGGTCTTGAGTGTGAAATCGATGTAGTGGGGAATGCAACTCTTGTGCTTCCAGTCCTGCTGGACCACGCCCGAGGCATCGCGGAAGATGCGGTACTCGGGCGTGTCCTCGATAGTCTCCTCGGCGAAGGCCGGGAAGAGATCGAGGTGGACGCCGATACCGGCCCAGAGCGGGTCCGCGTTGAAATACGCTGCCTGGTTGCAGTCTGCCGGCATGCCTTCGCCCACCCACCGCTCGATGGTCTCTGTCCAGCCCGTCCAATGCAGCACCGGCATGCGGTCGAAGTCGCCGTAGTTCACGATAGCTTGCCACAATTCGCGCGTTGTCATGGTGTTCCTCCGTGGGCGGCGTGCCCGGGACGCATTATAGGACCAATACGACCAATAGGTCCTATTCTTTTTCCGGAAAGTCGCGTGCCTGGCAGCGGGCGTGGTAGAGGCGTTCGGTGAAGCCGCCCTCGTTGAGGAACCGGGCCTCGAGCTGGCGCAACTGTTGGTCGAGCAGGAAATTGGTCTGGTGGATCAGGCAGAGCATCGTGTTCGCGGCGACCTCGGGCGACTCCTGTTCGATATAGGACCTATAGGTCAAATAGGACCTATTCTGGGCGTAGGCGAGCTTGCGAATCGTCTGGGCGCGAGGATGGCCTTTGGGCCAGGTGGACAAGTCGCGCTGGCGGAGGAAATCCTGGTAGTCGATGAGGAGCTCCTCTAGGCTGGCGCGCGCCACACCGACGAGTTTGAGTTCGGTCTTGTCCGACGTGCCCGAGGCCTGGCTGCCTTCCGCGATGTTCTGACGCCCGCTGCGCGCCGCCTGGACCATCTGGTCGTGCGTCCGAGATCGGCGATCAACGAACCGATCGCAGAACTTCACCGTGGCGTCATAGACGATCTCCGCCGACTGGAAGGATTTCAGGCTGCGGTATCCGCCGTGCGGCCTGATAGGCCCGCGAGCAGCCTTCCGCGAATCGCTCATGATTCCCTCCCTTCAATAGGCCGTATAGGTCCAATTGGTCCTATTCTTGTTCCCACCAAGCGCTCATTGTACTAGATCTACCGGCTCTACCGGTAACGTCCGTAGCGCTGGATGGCGGCCATGGCGAGGCGCATGCTGGTGAGGCGGGTGCCGTTGTTGATGGAGCCGGCGGTGGCGAAGACGAGGCCGCGGGTGGCGCGGGCCATGTCGAAGTCGCGGAGGAACTCGAGGACGATGTTCTCTTCTTCGTTGCGGCAGTACGTGAAGGGGGCCATGGCGCCGTGGATGACGGCTTTCGGGCAGTGTTGGCGGATCTCGGCGACGGTGACGGTCGGGCCGAAGTTCGCGCCGGTCAGGCCGAGGCTGCCGAGGATGGGCACGATGTGGTTCATGGCGGAATCCGAGTGCTGGTAGCGGCTGTCGCCGGGATCCGGGCTGTAGCGATTCCAGATGCCTTCGAGGATGGGCTTGGCGAAGCGCTCGTACATGTCAGGCCGGAGGAGGCACGAGTTGTCGTCGGCGAATCCGAAGCCGTGGGGCGCGGTCTCGGGCGTGTATCCGGCCTCTTCGTCCATGACGCGTGCGATATCGAGCATGGCGTTGAGGATGACGTGGCTGAACCGGGCGGCGAGGTCGGGCTCGAGCAGAATGAGCGCCATGAGGTTCTCGGGGCCGTAGATCGAGCAGGCGAAGGTGACGGGGCCGCGCTGTCCGCGATAGAGGCGCGGCTTGATGCCGAGGTCCATGAGGCGTTGTTTCTCGGCGGCCCAGTTGTCGGGCAGGATGAACTCTCGGATGTCGCGGCGCTCGACGCGGTCGAGCAGGGCCTCGAGTTCGGCCTCGTTGTGGGCGGATTGTGTGAGCCACCAGGACTGGTCGTGCCAGATGTTCTCGGCCTCGAAGACGTCGTGGAGGCCTTTGACGGGCGGATACTGGAGGGTGGGATCGCGGCGATCCTCGGAGACGAGGCGGCGTCCGACGATGCGCTCGGCCTTGTCGTTGAAGGCCTTGTTGAGGGCGATGCGCCAGTCCTCGTCGTGATCGTAGCGCCAGAAGTCCTCGGCGACGCCGTTCTCGGCGTAGACGCATTCCTGGGTGAGGCTCACTCCAAAGGGCACCTGGGGGATGTCCGCGCCCCAGGGGTCTTGCTCGGCCACGGCGTGATCGGCCCAGAAGCGATCGAGGTCGACGGGCGCAAGGCCATGGTTGGCGTGGGTTTCGGCAACGAGCGCGCGCGCGAGGGCGACGTGCTCGGGCTTGTACGGCGTGAGGTACGACATGGGCTACTTCTTCGGGCCCATATTCTTAAACAGGTAGAGGCCGTCTTTGCCGGGGGCGACGACGTCTTTCCAGCCGTTCCCGTCCACATCCTCGACGCAGCCGAAGATGCCGAGGGCGGCGTTCTCCGCGACGGGACCTTCGTTGAGGGTGACGCGTTCGAAGGCGCCGCCGTTGATGTTGAAGTAATAGACGCCGACGGGATCGTTGGCGCCTGGGTCGTTGCCGTTGTGGGCGCGATAGCGCTTGCCGGTGATGAGTTCGAGCTCGCCGTCGTTATCGATGTCGGCGAGGATCATATCGTGGTACTGCGAGCGCTTGGGATCGATCTCGTGCTTGAGCCATTTGCCGTCCTTGGTCTGCTCGTACCAGTCGAGGCCGTAGTTGTGCGCTTGGCCGACGAGCATGTCATTGAGTCCGTCGCCGTTGACGTCGATGGTGACGACGGGGACGCTGGCCGAGCCGAGTTCGAAGTCGGCGTGCCAGATCCACTTCCCGGCAAGGCCTTCGGCGGGCTGCTCGAACCAGCCGTCGTGGAGGATGATGTCTTGGCGGCCATCGTGGTTGAGATCGCCGAAGCCGAGGCCGTGGCCCTGGTTGCCAGGCCGGACGACGAAGATGTCGAACGTTCCGGTGCCTTTGCCTTGGTCGTCGCGGACGAGGCGGAAGACGTTGAGCGATTCGGTCTCGTTGGGAATGGCCTCGGGGAAACCGTCACCGTCGAGGTCGTGGTAACAGCCGCGCTCGATGCTTCCGGCGGGGGCAATGTTATGGGTCTGCCACTCGACGGTCGGATCCTTGGGATTCTCGCGCCAGCACAGGAACTTGTTCCAGTAGCCGCCGGTGACGATGTCGACGAATCCGTCGCCGTTGACGTCCATGGGGAAATCCGAGAAGTCGTCGTAGTACTCGCCCTGGGCCGGGACGTCACAGATCCGGACCTTGGTGGTGAAGTCGGGCCCGGCGTACCAGAATCCGCCGGAGACGATGTCCTTGTGGCCGTCGTTGTTGAAATCGGCGACGCCGGAAGCCTCGAACCGTTCGTCGCTGATCTTGATTCGCTCGAAGGCCATGGGGGGATCGTCGTTGGCGCCGATAAGGAATACGGAAGTGACGAGAAGCGCGTGGAGCATGGGATGAACCTCCGAATTGGCGTGGCGGGGTCGGTGCGCCACGCGTTAGCTGTACTTCTCCAGAATGTTTAGAATTTCGAGGACGGCGGCCTCGAGCCCGATGAATAGGGCTCGGCCGATGATATCGTGCCCGATGTTGACCTCACGGAGATCCGGGATCGCGGCGATAGGTTCGAGATTGCGCACGGTCAGTCCGTGGCCGGCGTGGAAGAGGAGGCCGTTGTCGACGGCGAGTTTGGCTGCGACGGCGAGGCGATCGAACTCGGCGCCGATGGTGTTCTCGTCGGCGTTCGCGTAGGCTCCGGTGTGCAGTTCGACAGAGTCGGCGCCGGTGGCGGCGCTGGCGTCGACCTGCTCGGCGTCGGGATCGATGAACATGCTGACCTTGATGCCGTCGTCGTGGAATTCCTTGACGACGTTGGTCAGCCGCTTAACCTGCGATGCCACGTCGAGGCCGCCCTCGGTGGTGATCTCCTGGCGGTTCTCGGGCACGAGGCAGACGGTGTGCGGCTTGATGCGGTGGGCGATGCCGATGATTTCGTCGACGGCGGCCATTTCGAGGTTGAGACGGACGAGGAGTGTTTGGGCGAGAAGATCAACGTCGCGATCCTGGATGTGCCGGCGATCTTGGCGGAGGTGTACCGTGATCTGGTGCGCGCCGGCGATCTCGCAGACCTTGGCTGCGGCGATGACATCCGGCGCGGCGCCTTTGCGCGCCTCGCGTAGCGTGGCTACATGGTCGATGTTCACACCTAGCTCAATCATGACCTTGGTTCCTTTCTCCGGCGGCCCACCCTCGGCGCCTGTCGCATATTATAGCCCTTTGGGGCTGGGCGAGATCGAGTTTGGCGTCCGGCGATCCGGGCGGCTACAATCCGGAGTCGAGGACGCCGGGTGTCGATCGGTTCGATGGCATCATGACGCGGTACAAGAAGGCCGGGCGTAGCGCGCCATGGCCGAGGTCCTGACGCGCGTGAGGAGGAGATGGGATGTCGATGAGGATCTGGAGGGTGCTGTGCACGGCGCTCGCCATCGTGTCGGGCGTGGCCTTCGGGGCGGAGTATGCCGTGACGCTGACCGTCACCAGCGAGCTGCCGTTTCCGCGCGTGCCGATGAGTCCGGAACTCGATCTTGGCGCCCAGCTTGCCGATATCGGCGCGGAGGGCCGTCTCGATCCGAATAGCTTCTGCGTCGTGGATGCGTTCAGTGGCGACAAGGTGCCGTGCGCCGTTTCCGAGCATTTCGCATACGGCGATAAGGGCCATGTCGAGTGGGTGATTTCCGATGCGGCGCACAAGGCGTACGAGATCCGGTTTAGGACGGCGGCCGAGCGCCCGCCGTGGGCGCCGCGCGGTTACGTGGCGCGCGTCGGCGTGGGGGATCTTCTTCGGTACAACGGCGGCGCGCGACCCATCGCGTTGCCCTACCTGGCCGGTTTGGCTGATGTCAACGGCGACGGCGCCGCCGACTTGCTCGGCGCGTGGAACTACTCGTACCGCCCCGGCTGGCCGGACGACGGCATCGTGTTCTATCCGTGCACAGGCGATCCCGCCGCGTTCCAGTTCGGCGACCTGGCGCGCCTCCACTGTGTGGCGGCTAAGGAGTCGAATGAGCTGACGTTTGTCTCGTCGACGTACATGCAGATGGCAACGGGCGACCTCGACAAGGATGGCCGCATCGATCTCGCCTATTGTCCGCGCAACGGCGATGTGTTCCACGTGTATCTCAACGCGGGCCGTGTCGACGGCGGCGGCCTGCCGATCTTTTACGCGGCCGGCTCGTTCAAGCGGCCTGAGGAGGCCTGGGATCCGTTTCGGGTCGTGGATCTCGATGGCGACGGCGCCCTCGACTTCGTCATCGGTTGCACGTACAAAGGCGATGCCGAAACCGCCTACTACCTCCGCAATGCCAATCCCGACGGCTGGCCGCCGGAACTGGCCGAACCCGTTCGCCTCGACGTGCGGCAGTGCGTCTGCTTCATCGATCTCGACGGGGATGGCGCGCTCGATGCCGTGTCGCTCGTGAAGACCGAGGGCCGGGGCCTGTCCGAGCACTGCATCGTCTGGCAACACAACGAGGGCGGCGATCCGCCAGCGTTCGCCGCGCCGGAAGCGTTGCCGGGCGTTGACGCGTTCTACCCGACGTATCTGGCGGCGGTGCGCGAAGGGCCGCACCGAGGGCTGCTGGTTCAACACGATGTGTTTCAGTACGTCTCGTTCTACGAACACACGGCAACCACGCCGCCGTTCTTCGGAACGGGGGAGCGCCTCGAATCGCCCTCGGCCGTGATCGCGCTGAGCGATCAGGCGTGGCCGTGGCCGTGCGATTGGGACGACGACGGCGACCTCGACTTGCTCGTAGGCGGCGGCTACGGCTGGCCACGCATCGTCATCAACGAGGGTACGACAGCGCATCCGGTGTATGCCGAGGCGCGGTTCATTGAGGCCGAGGGCCAGCCGATCCGCCTGCTCCGCAACGAGATCCTCGGCGAGCCGGAGCACTGGCACAACATGGGCTATACGTATCCGGCGTACGTGGACTGGGACGCCGACGGCTTGCCGGATCTCGTGCTACCGAACGAGACGAACCGGATCTTCTGGTACAAGAACATCGGCACGCGCGTCAATCCGGCCTTTGGCGAACGGCGGCAGATCCTCGTGGACGGCTATCCGGATTCTCCCGAAGCGCGGAGGAAATCGGCCGAACTCGCCATCGAATCGACCTATCCGCGCGAAGAGACGCGCCCGTTCTTCTGGCGCACCGGGCCGGGCTTCGCGGACTGGAATGGCGATGGCCTGATCGACCTTGTGACGGCCGCCGGCAATACGCGGCAGGGCACGCTGTTCCTCCAGTATCGCGATGCCGAGGGCGGCGTACGCCTGAGAGAGGCCGGCGTGCTCAAGCTTGACGATGGCCGGCCTATCGAGTGGACGATTACCGGCCGCGAGAACACGTGGTGCGAGTCCTACGATTGCTGCGATTGGAACGGGGATGACGCCATGGACATTGTCTACTCGCAGTCCGGCATGGCGCCGTCGCGGGCGAGCGTGTACCTGCTGCGGAATACCGGCTCGAACGCGGAACCGGTGTTCGAGGCGCCTCGGGCGTTCTGCTGTTACGGCGAGCCGTTGACGATCTCGCAGCACGGCCCGCATGTCTCGGCGGGCGATTTGGACGGCGATAACCTGCCGGATATACTGGCCTGCGTCGAGTGGAGCGTGTATCCCTTTTACGCGCACGCGGCACTTGAGATGGCGGCCCATCCCCGTTACGAGATAGGGCCGCTGCGACGCCTCTCGGAGGAGTAAGGAATCCGCGCGATGGCTTTTGTCGGATACGGCGAGAGGGAACTCTCCCTGGCGATGCTGGGCATGGTGGATGGCAACGGTCATCCTTACTCGTGGAGTGCGATCTTCAACGGCTACAACGCCGAGGCGATGACCACGTGTCCCTATGCCGGCATTCCGGATTACCTCGGCAAGCAGCCGAAGGATACGTTCGGCATTCCGGGCGCACACGTGACGCACGTCTGGACGGATGATCCGGCCGACGCGCGGCTCGTGGCGAAAGCGTCGCTGGTTCCGCACGTGGTCGACAAACCGGAGGACGTCATCGGCCACGTCGACGCGGTGGTTGTCGCGACGGATATCGGCCACGAGCACGTTGCGCGTTGCCGGCCCTTCGTCGAGGCGGGCCTGCCGATGTTCGTCGATAAGCCGCTGGTAGACAATGCCGAGGATCTGGGTGTGTTTCGGCGGTGGATGGCCGACGGCCACGCGATCCTCAGCGGTAGCGCGATGAGTTACACGAAGGAGTTCGCGCCGTACCGCGAGTCGACGTACGAACTCGGTGAGCTTCGTCACGTCTGCGTGACCACCGCCAAGACCTGGGAGCGCTACGGCATCCACGCGCTGTCGTGCATCTATCCCATCCTCGGCCCCGGCTTCCTCTCGGCGCGCAACACCGGCGACATCGACCGCAACGTGGTTCACCTCAAGCATGGGCGCGGCGTGGACGTGACGGTGGTCGCCATCAAGGATATGTACGGCGGTTTCGGGTACTTGCAGATGTGCGGTACGCGCGGCTCGGTTCAGGTGAAGTCGAGTGACACCTACTACGCGTTCAAGGCGCAGCTCGTGGATTTCGTGCGGTACTTGCGTTCCGGTACGCTGCCGTTTCCGTTCAGCGAAACCGAGGAGTTGATGAAGATCCAGATCGCCGGTACGCGGAGCCGTGACGAGGGTGGCCGCGAGGTGTCCATCGCCGAGATCGCGTAACGGCGTATCCGGATCGGAGGAGCAGTCATGGGCGTTTTGGATCTGTTTTCGCTTGAGGGCAAGGTGGCGTTGGTGACGGGCGGCGCGGGCCTGTACGGCCGCCAGATCCTTCAGGCCGTGGCCGAGGCCGGCGCCGAGACCTATGTGGCGTCGCGCAATCTCGACGCGCTCGAGGTCGTGGCCGCCACGCACCGGGCGCAAGGCCTGAAGGTCACGGCGATGCAGTACGATCAAGGCGAAGAGCCGAGCATCCGGGCGTTGCGCGACGCGATCCTCGATCGTAGCGGTCGCGTCGACGTGCTCGTGAACAACGCCGTGGCGCGCCCGCTCCAGAATGGTTTCCAGAGCGATATTGCGCAATTCGCGGAGAGTATGCGGATCAACGCGACGGGCTTGTTCGCCATCACGCGCGCGTTTGGCGATGTCATGGCCGCGCAGCGCACCGGCTCGATCATCAACATCGGCTCGATCATGGGCGTTATCGGCCCGGATCCCACGAACTACATCGGCACTTCGATGCACGCCTGGGCGCCGGACTACTTCTTCCACAAGGGCGGCATGATCAATTTGACGCGGTTCATCGCGAGCTACTACGGGGGCAACGGCGTCCGCTGCAACTGTCTGTCCTTGGGCGGCTATGAGACCGAGGCGCAGGCGGAGGTCTTCAAGCGCAACTACGCGAATCGGACCTTCCTCGGCCGGCTGGCCAACGACACGGACGTGATGGGTGCGGTGGTGTTCCTGGCAAGCGATGCGTCGGTGTACATCACGGGCGAGAACATCATGGTGGACGGCGGCTACGTGCAGAAGTGATCGCGCTGGGCGAGGGCTTTCGGCGTCTCGAACATGGCGACGGCATTCGCGGCCGGCACGCTCGGGAACAGCTCCGTGGTTGAGCCGAGGAAGAATCCGCGTCCGTCCGCCTCGGCGATGGCTTCGATGCAACGCGCGCGCACGTCGTCCGGCGTGCCGTGCGGCAACAACTGGCTCACGTCGATCCCGCCCGCTATGAACAAGTGCGGCTGGCGGCGTCGGACCTCGCGGATACTCATGCCGGCGCAGGTCTCGATGGGATTCAGGCCGTCGATGCCGGTGGCGGCGAGATCGTCGAGGATGGGCATGAGGTTACCGTCCGAGTGGAAGAGGCACAAGGCGCCGTGGGCATGCCACGCCTCGACCAGCCGCGTGAGGCGCGGCGTGAAGTGGGTGCGGAGCCAATCGGGACTGAAGAGGGGGCCGTTCTTCGACGCGAGGTCATCATAGGTTAGGACGACGGGCAGTAGCTCCGGATCGGCGATGGCTTCGACGCGGCGGAGCTCGGCTTGGTTCCGCGCCTCAAACCAGTCCTCGGCCAAGTCGGGCTGCGTGCAGAGCAGTATCGAGAAGTACTCGAGGCCCGGCAGGGCGTAGATCTCGGTGAGGCCGACGCCGCTCTCGAGCGCGATGACGGGCAGGTCGTTGGGATCGTCGGCGTCTTGGGCCATGTAGTCCGTGTGCCGGCGAAGGTAGTCGTGGGCTTGTTGACGGAGGCTGTCGACATCGGGCGCGGTACGCTTGAGTTCGCGGACGTGCGTCTTCAGCCACGCGACGAAGCCGTCGAAGTCGCGCCACGGCCGCTCGACGATCCAGCTTGTCCATCGCTCGACGCGCCAGGCGAATCCGGCGTCGTTGCGAATCACGCCCGGCTCGGACGGGCCGCCGAGCATCCGCGTCATGTCGAGGCATCGTGCGATGGCGCGCGCTTTCACCTGCACACCGTTCTCGACGGTGGGCGCTTCGCCGGCGTAGTGCTCGATGACGGCGTCGTTCTCGAGGATGTCGTAGGTGGCGATCCGATCGACGTCCTCGAATCGCGCCGTGCGCAGGACGCGTTCGCGTTTCGTGAGCGTAGCGGCCATTCGGTTCATTCCTCCGGCGTGGAATAAGGCGCGTGTCTATGAGGTTCTCCTTAACAGAAGCGCGTTCCAGTATACACGCGGCGAGGAGAAGCTGAGCCGTTTGGCGTAGAAGGAGGTTGAAACGATGAGACAATACGCGCGAGTGATTGCGATCGCGGCTATAGGCTTGTTGGGGGCGGCGGGCGCGTCGGCGCATTGCCAGATTCCGTGCGGTATCTACGATGACCCACTGCGGTTCGGCCTGCTCGAGGAACACATTGCGACCATCGAGAAATCGATGAATCAGATCAACGAGCTTTCGGCGGATCCGGCGAAGAACGCGAACCAATTGGCGCGATGGGTAATGAATAAGGAAGACCACGCGAAGCATTTCGCGGACATCGTGGTCGAGTATTTCCTGCAGCAGCGCGTGAAGCCGGTGGCGCCGGAGCAAGAGCACGAGTATGAACACTACCTTGAGCAAGTGACGCAGTGCCACCAGATGCTGGTCACGGTGATGAAAGCGAAACAGACCACGGACCTCGAGCACTGCGCGACGTTGCGCGCCCTCGTGGCCGATTTCAAAAAGGCCTACCTCCACGAGTCGTAGGTTTTCCTCCCTCGCAGTCCGAAACCCACCAACACCGTCCCCGGCTCCCCACCGGGGACGGTCCTGCCTAATAAGCCCTATGGGCCCCATACGACGTATGGGGCCTCTGGAGTTTCTCCATTATTAGGCGGCAGCGGCGTCGGCCATTCGAGTTCTGGAC
>DAIPKA010000090.1:0-11972 GCA_036769985.1 Candidatus Hydrogenedentota bacterium
ACGTTCACCTATGCCCCCTGCTGGTTCTTCCTAGGCCTCATCGCCGAATGGGCATACCGGCGCGTCGACGCAATGGCCTTGGTCATGGCCTACGGAATCCAGGCCGAGCAGATCGAGCCGCTCTGCCGGCATCAGACGTGACCCGACGGCGCATTAACGTGGGCGCCGGCCTGCATCGCAAGAATCCTCTCATACAGGGCGCAGACCGCCCGCGCCTGAACATCAAGCGAATAGCTGCTGAGCGCCTTCTCGCGCGCGGCGCGCGCCAACGCTCGACGGTATCCGCGATCGGCGGCCAGTCTTCCCAGCGCATGGGCCAAAGCCTCGACCGACCCGTCGCACACAATCCCATTCAGGCCGTCGTCTACGATCTCGGCAAGCATTCCCCGATGGGCCACAACGGCCGGCTTCCCCATGGCCATGGCCTCTCGAACGGCACGGCACGTGCCGTCCGAACCCGGCGTCAAGAACACCTTGACGTCGAATGCCTTGAGCACGCCCACATAGTTCTCGCCGTCGATGAAGCCCGGAAAGTGAACCACCGACTCGAGGCCCAGCCTCTTGACCGGTTCCAGCCCCACGGTCTGCTGCTTCGTGCCACGGCCAACGACGATGGCGTGGACATTCGCCTGGCGATCCGCCAATCGCCGCACGGCCTCGAAGAAGTCCTCGTAGTGCCGGTGCGTCTGCAGCCGCGCCACGATACCAACGACGAACGCGTCGGGCGGAATGCCCAGCCAGCGCCGGCCGTCCGGCACCTCGCGGCAAGGGTCGAAGCGTTCGGTATCGACGGCGCTCGGAATCATCGCCAGCCGCTCCCGCGGCAGGCCGAGACCCTGCATATCGTTGAGCAACGCCGGCATCGACGGCTCGATCACGCCCGACGCAGACTCGAGCAGCCGACGGCGCCGCGCGTCGCGTGAGAAGCCCAGACCCTCGTAGTTCGATCGCACAAGGGGAATGCCGCGACTCCTCGCGCATTCCGCCGCGATCGCGTGGTCATTGTCCAAGTGACAGTGAACGAGGTCATATGAGCGTTCGGCCAAGAAGCGGCGGAGGGCGCGGCGATCCTGGGCATCCTTGATCGGGTGTCGGTGCTTGCTGAGGCGGAATTGCAGGATCGGCTCGATCCCGCGGTCGCGCGCGGTTTCAACGACCTTGTTGATTGAGGCGCCCGCGTCGGGCGCGCAAGCGAAATCCGCGTTGACACCAACACGCCGTAGCGCGACACACAGATTGAGCGCGGGCTCTGCGGGCCCTGTCCACTTGGCGTTGCTGAACAGGTGCAGGACGTTCATGCGGCCGTGTCGGAATCCTCGATATGGTCGAACTTCACTGAAACGAGCTGGGAAACACCTCGTTCCTGCATGGTCACGCCGTACAAGATGTTGGCCTTGGCCATGCTGCGCTTGCTGTGCGTAATGATGATGAATTGGCTCTTATCGAGAAACTCATCCAGCATGTGCAGGAAGCGGCCGATGTTGGCGTCGTCCAGCGGGGCATCCACCTCGTCCAACACACAGAAGGGACTCGGCTTGGCCTTGAAAATGCTGAACAGCAGCGCGATAGCCGTCATGGCCTGCTCGCCGCCCGAAAGCAGCTGGATGGTCTGCGGTTTCTTGCCCGGCGGGCGGGCCTCGATCTCGATGCCGGACTCGAGTGGATCGTCTTCGTCCAGCAGGTAGATGCGGGCCTGGCCGCCATTGAACAAACGCCGGAAGAAGTCGTGGAAGTAGTCACTCACCTTGTGGAACGTGTCCATAAACATGTCACGGATGGTACCGTCGATCCGAGCGATCACGCTCAACAAGGTATCTCGAGCTTGAACCAGATCTTGCTGCTGGCTCACGAGGAAATCATGGCGCTGTTCGAGTTCGGCGTACTCCTCGATGGCCATCATGTTCACTTCGCCCATACGCTCGAGCTTCTGGCGGAGGTCCGCCACAAGCCCATCTCGGACCTCCTCATCGTATTCGTCCTCACCCACATCCTTGGCCTTCAGCTTGTCGAGGTCCACGCTGTACTCGGCGAGCATCCGCTCCTCGAAGAATGCGAGGCGGTCCTCCACGTGGCGTAAGGCCATCTCCTTCTGATGCGCTTGCTCGCGCGCCGAGTGAACCTGCTCATGAAGGCCCCGTAACGTCCTGTTGAGGTCATCCATTTCCGTCAGGACGCTCTGCAACTTGTTCTGTGCGTCCACCGATTTCTTGTCGGCGCTGTCTTTCTCCTTCGACAGGACTTTGCTGCGCTGGATGCTCTCGGCAATCTCCTTCTCGAGTCGCGTCTCGGCGTCGGCATGCTGATCGGCCAGCTCATTGCGCTGTTGCGCCGAGGCAAGGAGCTCGTTGCGCTCGCCTTCTTCGCGCTCGCGATTCCGGGCAACCTCTTCGATCGCTTGAGTGACCTCTGCCATCCGCACACGGAGATCCGCCAACTCGGCGGCACGACGCGTCAACGAATCGCGCGCCGCAGCGGCCGCCTGTTGAGCATCAGCGATGACGCGTTGCAGCGCTTCCTCTTCGCCCTCCACCACGACAATCCGCTCGGAGGCCTGGACCCGATCCGCCTCGAGCTTGGCTCGACGGCTCACCAATTCCGCCTCTTGCCGGCCCAGTCCGTCCAAGGCCTCGCCGAGCTTCTCTTGCTCCGTCGTGTTGCGCGCCACCAACACACCCAACTCGCCAAGTTCTCGCCGCAAGACGCTCTGTTGCGCCTGGACCTCGCGTGTCCGCTGCTCGATGGCCTGAATCTCGTCCGCAACCGCTTGACCCCGATCGGCGGTCGACACGATTTCCGCATCCGTCTGTCGGACTTTCTCTTCGAGTTCCCCGATCTCGGCGCTTCGCCCGAGAAGGCCCCGGCTCTCGTGCTTCGTCCGACCACCGGTTACCGCGCCGGACGTCGCGATCACTTCACCGTCGAGCGTCACCATACGAGGATACGAATCCTTCGTTCGGGCAATGCGAACGGCGTCATCGATAGTCTCGACAATGACCGTATTGTACAGAAGGTACTCGGCAGCCTTCGCCACATGCGGGTCGTACCGAACATGATCGAGCGCCCGGCCGATCACGCCCGCCAGCCCTCGAAGGGTATCGCTCTCATCGTTCAGGCCGACCCGAATCGTGTCCAACGGCAGGAAGGTAACGCGGCCCGCCCGCTCTTCCTTGAGAAAGGCGATGGCTTCCTTGGCATCCTCGGCCGTCTCGACCACGATGTTGTTGATGTTCCCGCCCAGAGCAGCCTCGATGGCCCGTTCGAAGGCCTTGTCCGTACTCAGGAGATCGCCCGCCGGGCCGATGACCCCCGGCAGGGCGGCCGGGCCTTCGCGGTGGGCCAACATGACGGCCCGCACCCCCGTGGCGAAGCCTTCATAGCTGTCCCGCAATTCGCGTAGCGAGTGGAGGCGGGCCTCATCGCGCCCCCTGCGCTCGCGGAGGCCTTGCCACATCTCGTTCAAGGACTGCATCTCGCGCGCCTTGGATGCCTGCGACTCGGCCAGGGCGCGGAGTTCCTCCGAGGCGGCATCGAACGCCGCCTGCTTCTCACGCTCGCGGCCCCGCGCCTCCTCCAACTGGGCGGCGAGTTCCCCGGAGCGCCGCTGATGGCCGTCTCGGCCTTCGCCAATCGCGCTCAACTGGGCGTCCACGTTGGCGATGTTGACGTCCAGCGTATCAAGCTCGGTCTGCGTCTTCGCCCGAACGCCCACCGCATCGAGCGCCTTGGCCCGGGCCGTCTCCAGCCTCGCGTCCGCTTCGGCAACACCCTTCGACGCCGCCTCGTGCGCTTCTTGCTCCTGACCGAGTTCTTCCTTCACGGCCGCCAACCGCGCGCCGAACTCCTGAGCCTGAGACGCCGTCTTCACCATGCGCGCGGCCATATCCTCGGCGCGGTTCAAGAGAGCCTTGTGCTCCTGTCGGGCCACCTTCTGTTGCTCTTGAGAGAACTCGACCTGCTGGCGCAGCAGCGCGATGACGCGCTCGACCTTCTCCATCTCCGTATCGATGCCATGGACTGCTTCGCGACGCTCGGCCAGCGCACGCTCGAAATCGATCCGCTGAAGCCCGAGCTCCTCGCGACGGGCCTCGAGTTTGTCCGTCTGCGCGGACGACTTCTCAAAGGCATCCTGCGCGGAGGCGAACTCCTTGCGCAGCGTCGTCGCCTCCTTGACCAGCTTCGTCCGCTTCATCCAAGCAGCCCGGATCTCCAACTCGCGAAGATCATTCTTGATCTCGCGGTACCGAATCGCGGCATTGACCTGGCGCTTGAGACGGCGCATCTGGTGCTGCACCTCGGTCACAATGTCCGTGAGACGCAGGATATTCTGCGCCGCGCTGTCGAGGCGGCGGACGGCCGTCCGCTTGCGCGTCTTGTATTTGATGATGCCGGCCGCTTCTTCGAAGACGTACCGTCGATCTTCCGGTTTCGAGCTCAGGATCAGGTCGATCTTGCCCTGGCCGATGAGCGAGTAGGCGCTCGTGCCGATCCCGGTATCCATGAACAGTTCCTGGATGTCGCGGAGTAGACACGGAGCCTTGTTGATCAAGTACTCGCTTTCGCCCGACCGGTACACACGCCGCGTGACCTCCACCTCGGCGAAATCCAAGGGGAGCTGCGAATCGGCGTTGTCAAAGGTCAACGACACCTCGGCCATGCCCGTCGGCTGACGGTTCTCGCTGCCGTTGAAGATGACATCCTGCATGTGGGTGCCGCGCAACGCGCGGGCGCTCTGCTCGCCGAGCGCCCAACGCAACGCATCGAGCACATTGCTTTTGCCGCAACCATTCGGGCCGACGATGGCCGTAATCCCCGGTTCGAGGTGCAACGAGGTCCTGTCCGCGAAGGACTTGAACCCCGAGAGTTGTATCTGTTTGAAGTACATGGCTCTCCCGCCGCTAGATCGCTTCGTTCATTTCCCGAACGCGCTCTATGGTTTGTGCCTGACCGGTGCCTTCGTCCACCGTCACCACCACGCCGCACAGCGCTACCGGCCCCTTGGCTACGCGGAACTCGGTGGGCATTCCCGTGAGGAAACGCTTCACGACGCGCTCGCGCTCGATGCCGAGCACCGAATCCACCGGGCCCGTCATGCCAACGTCCGTAATATACGCCGTGCCTCCGGGCAGAACGCACTCGTCGGCCGTCTGCACGTGCGTATGCGTGCCGAGCACCGCCGAACACCGGCCATTCAGATGCCAGCCCATGGCAATCTTCTCCGAGGTGGCCTCCGCATGGAAATCCAGGAACACGACCGGCGTGTCTCGTCGCAGCGCCTCCACTTCGCGTTCCGCCGCCCGAAAGGGACAGTCGCATGGCTCCAGGTACACGCGACCCAACAGATTCACCACACCGATGCGCACACCGCTGTCGAGCGTGAGAACCGTAGCGCCCCGGCCGGGCACTCCTTGGGCATAGTTGGCCGGACGCACAACACGGTGCATCCTATCCAGTCCCTGTACAAGATCCCGGTGCTTCCACGTATGGTTTCCCAACGTGATAAGATCCACGCCCTTGTTGAGCAGTTCCGTCAACACCTTGGGCGTTGCGCCAATTCCGCCGGCTGCGTTCTCGGCATTGGCGATCACGCAATCCAGCCCGTAGCGCTCGCGCAATGCCGGAACGCACCGGCCCACGGCCATACGCCCCGGCCGGCCGATCACGTCCCCAACGAATAGAACCTTCATCTCCCTCCGCATGGAGCGGCTGACACCACACTGCCCGGCGCCCGTGTTGGGCACGGGCGCCACGCCCACTCACCCGCGCTGTTGCGACTGGCCGGACCGCGTTTTACTTCGCCGTCTCGACCGCCCGGGTCTCGCGGACAACGGTAACCTTGATCTGACCCGGATACGAGAGCTCGGATTCGACCTTCTTGACGATGTCGCGGGCCAACTGCATGGCCTCGGCGTCGTTCACCCGCTCCGGATACACCACGACCCGCACTTCGCGGCCTGCCTGGATCGCGTAGGACTTCTCGACCCCGTCGAAACCATCCGCCAGTTGCTCCAACTGCTCGAGCCGCTTGATGTACGTCTCGACCGTTTCGCTCCGGGCACCCGGCCGCGCCGCCGACAACGCATCGCCGGCCTGAACCAGCACCGCCGTCACACTCTCCGCTTCCACTTCGCCGTGGTGTGCCGCCGTGGCATTGCAGATCGCCTTCGTCTCACCGAATCGCTTGGCAAAATCGTGGCCAATGGTTGCATGCGAACCCTCGACCTCGTGGTTGATGGCCTTGCCGATGTCGTGGACCAGGCCGGCCCGCTTGGCCTCCTGGATGTTCGTGCCCAGCTCGGCGGCCATGATACCCGCCAGATGGGCCACTTCAATCGAGTGCTTGAGCACGTTCTGGCCGTAGGACGTACGGTAACTCAACCGGCCCAGCAGCTTCACGATTTCCGCATGAAGGCCGTGAACATCCGCCTCGAGACAGGCGGCTTCGCCTCGTTCCTTGATCGTCTTGGCGATTTCTTGGTTGACCTTCTCGACGATTTCCTCGATGCGCGCCGGATGGATCCGACCGTCCGTGATCAGGCGTTCCAGCGACAGCCGCGCCACCTCGCGACGGACCGGATCGAATCCCGAGAGAATCACCGCCTCCGGCGTGTCGTCAATGATGATGTTGATGCCTGTGGCACTCTCGAGCGCCCGGATGTTCCGGCCCTCGCGCCCGATGATCCGGCCCTTCATCTCATCGTTGGGAAGATTCACCACCGATACCGTCGCCTCGGCCACATGATCGGCCGCGCATCGTTGTACGGCCTGCCCGAGAATCCACTGGGCCTTCTTTTCGGCCTGTTCGGTGAGTTCATCCTCGATCCGCTTCAGCCGTTGGGCGGAGTCTCGCTTCACTTCCGTTTCGAGCCGCTCAACAATAGCCCGCCGGGCCTGTTCGGCCGTCATCCCCGAGATTGCCTCCAGTTTCTCCGTTTGCTCAGCGATGAGCCCCACAATCCGCTCGCGCTCCCGGTCGAGCAGCTTCTCCCGCTGGTCCAACTCCCGTTGTTTCGCGTTGAGGTCGTTGCCTTTACGGTCCAAGGCGTCGACCCGTTTGTCAATGGATTCCTCTTTCGCAAGGATCCGCTTCTCGAGAGCGACAAGCTCCTTGCGCTGTTCCTTCGCCTCGTTTTCCATCTGAGCGCGGAGTTCGATGCGCTCTTCCTTAGCTGCGGTCTTCGCCTCCTTGAGCAGGGTAGCGGCTTCCCGTTCGGAATCGGAGAGGATCTGGGCCGCTTCGCGGCGGGCTCGCCCGAGCGAACTCCCACCACGCAACCGAGACCCAACCACCGTGAACACGATGCCAACGATCAGCCCAGCTACACCCCCCAGGAGAACGTACAATGCAAGTGACATGCCGTGGTCCTCCATCCCATGAGAGGGATCGCTGTTTACAGCCCCGGCATCGTCAAGAGGAATTGAGTGCTAAAGGAATGAAGGCAAATACTGCCGCCCTACGGCTCCTCGCTTCGTGAAAGACGAAGGCAGAACCTGCAGTTCAGTCACACGCAGACGGTCGTTCTCCCCGACGACCTCATGATCCGCTATAACGAAACCGCCTACACGAACAGGCGTTAACATCACCCTCAAGTCCATGCACTTCCTCATGATCGACTACCGGGTATACTCTTGATGAACTCGCGCCATTATATAGACTGATACACTTGAAGTCAATCACGCAGCCCCTCCCTCCACGCCTCTGAGCACGAGGCCACGTCTGAGATCAGCGAAGCGTCCCTTCGTTTCCCGTGCGGTTCCCTGGCCGCGCCGTTCTCGAAGACTGAGGACATCTTGGCTTGGACGGAGCCAGACGCCATCACAATTTACCGTAAACCGCTGATAGCAAATGCGTTATCGGTTTCCGCGCGCCACGAATGCGTTGAGCAGACCCATCTTGTTTCGGTTGCCGCCGCGCTCGCCGGTAAGGGCGTCCTGGAGAAGAATGTCGATGAAACGCCGGCGGCGGCGGATGTAGTAGACCCAGAAAGGATAGTAGAATAGGTCCAGGCCGACCGTATCCTCGATACACGGCTTCTCCTGCTGGCCGCGTCGACGCATGATGCTCAGCAGCAACTCCTTACGCGCGATGCCAACGGCCTCCTCAGTCGTCAGTTGCGGCGGGAAATACTCGCCGTTCACGTCGCCCTCGACGAGGTTATCGTGCATCTGAAAGATGGCGAATGAGCCGGAATAGCCTTCGACAGACGTCGAAATGGTACCCGGTCCTCGCGGAGAGCTGACTCTGAGCGTGATGAGGTAGAAAGGCAACCAGACGAGTTCTACATACGGTGCCTTCGAGCCGGGAACCATCTTGGCGGTTCGAGGAGGTACGAGGCCGAACAGGTTGCGAAACCGAGGACGGGTGAAGAACCGGCGTGACGCCTCTTCCGGTACGCGCGGTGCGATGTATCTCATGGCAGGCCGCCTCTGCGCCCGGCCCTACTGGCGAAGCTTCTTGAACAACCCCAAGCTAAACACGATGACGCCGATACCGAGTAACACAAGACCCGCCAAAAGGTTAACGACCATCTGGGGCGTCGTTGAAGCCCAGTGTGTGCCGATGAGCACTGGCACGGCCAGAACGGTGACGAAGGCACCGAGGGCAATCTGCGTTTCGGCGTCGCGCTGACTTAGCTGGGCCTCGCGCTCCGTCACCGAAGGCTTCTTCTCAGATTCACTCACAGTCAGGCCTCCTAGAAATACAAGTACACGAAGATGTGCGGCAACATCGAGATAACCGTCCACAGCCGGAGATCGGCCCAGAACCGGTTGCTGGGCGCGTCGAGATTCACATACTGCTTCCTCAGGCCGACGTACACCCACAGCATCGTGCCAAGGAACAGGCCAAGGGTCACGAGGCGCTTCGCGACCGGCGCTGCCGCATCAAGATGCACCAGAAAGTCATTGATGGGACTGAATATGGGATTCAAGATCGGGAAGAAGATGCGCGTAATCGCCTCTGTCATGAAGAGACCCTTTCGGTCAGGATACGTTGCACAACGCCATCGCTGACTACCTGGCCCCAAACGAGTCCTCGAATCTTCTCATCGGGTTCGGGCGGGGTACACAGGCTCACAACCACCGTGACGATCAACGAGAAGACGAAGGACCACCATGCAACGAATAGGAACGGATCCTCCGATGGGAAGAGGCCCTCCGTGAAATTGAGAATGAACGTGAACCCGACGCCGAGGACGAGGCCGGCCAAACCGCCCCAACGCGTGGCGCGACGCCAGCAGACGCCGAGCAACAGGATGGCCAAGGTCGGCCCTTGGAACAACGACAGGGCCGTCTGGATGAACACGTAAACGCTCTCCGTCTGGCCGACAACGGGGGCCACGAGCGCCGCGAGAATAATGAACAAAACAGTGAATACGCGTCCGAGAATGAGCACGTGACGCTCGCCGAAGGCCACGCCTGTGACCAGTTGTTTGAACCGGCCGAGGATATCCGTCGTCCAGATGGTCGTCGTCGAATTGAGGGTCGAGTCGACGCTCGATATGAGCGCGGCAAACAACGCCACAAACATGAGCCCTCGGAGGCCGGGCGGCAGGAGGAGTCGAATCATCTCGGGTACCGCCGTGTCGCCATCTTTCAGTCCGGGAATCAGCACCAGCGCCGACAAGCCAGGAATCGCCACCATCAGAGGGATAAACGACTTCAGGAAACCACCGAAGAGCATGCCCCCCTTAGCGTGCCACTCGGAACGAGCCCCAAGGGTCCGTTGGACAATGACTTGGTTGCCGCTCATGTAGGCGATGGCCAGCACGATCCCGAGGCCAAACACAATGCCTGTCCACGGATAGGGCAAATCGGTGTTGTGCGGCAGCAGGATGTTGAGGTGATCCGCGTGGCCCGCCGCTGTGAGCTGCTCACGCAGCGCGCCCCAACCGCCGATCTGCCACAGGCTGAGCATGAGCAAGGAAAGGCCCCCCACGAACATGATGATCATCTGGACAACGTCCACCATGACCACAGCGGACAGGCCGCCCGAGAAGGTGTAGACGCCCGTGATGAGGGCCATCAGCCAAATCGTGAACTGGCGGTTCCATCCGAGAACGACATACATGAGCTTGTCGGCGGTCACCCAGAGCATGAGCGAGAGCATAGTGAACAGGAAGACGGCCCAGATCGTACCGTGAATCACTTGGACGGCCGCATTGTAGCGTCGCCCGAGGAACTCGGGAATGGTGAACACGCCGGAGCGCCAGAAGTACGGCACAAACACGAATGCCGCGAACACCATGGCCGGCATCGACCCTATCCAGTCGAAATTGGCCACTGCGATGCCGTGCGTGTACGCCGAGCCAGCCACGCCGACAAAGTCCATCGCGCCGATATCACTCACCACGATGGACATACCGATGGCCCAGAACGGCAAGGCCTTGCCGGCGATGAAGAAGTCGCCGGCGTTGCGAACGTACTTCCCGAAGAAGGTGCCAAGCACGAACACCCCCACCATGTAGATAATGATGATGGCGATATCGATTCCGGCTAGTCCTAGAGCCCCTTCCAGTCCCGGCATATAACGCGCTCCCGAACGGTGAAAACCCAAGCAATGCCACTGCGTACCGTCTCCCCACGCCCGGTAGAGTATGCCAGAAGCTTCCGGGGTGTTCAAACCGTGCTCGAATCCGTGCGCGAGCGATCGGGGAACGATATTAGCGAGCCATGGCCTCACCCAATGCGTGGAGCTGCGGCATGAACGGTTCCGGGATTGCCCCGGTAATCGCCGGCGGCACATCCCACGTGACCACGCCGCCCTTCTCGACAATGCCGCGCGTGATGTCGATCACCTGCTGGTTCGAGAACCGGGGCGGCTCGGCGCACCAACGCGGCCCGAGGTAGCTCAGCATCTGGAACTGCGCGCCGTCCACCCAACGTCCGGCGCACGTGACCTCCTGCGGCTCGTTGATCTCGCCCGCGGTGTAGTCCTCGGCCGGCGTGAGGCGGATGATGGGATTCCGGACGCCCGGGTTGAACGCCACGATGCTGTCCGGATTGCCGGCGCGCGCCGCCGCCGCGAAGGACTCGAAGTTCGGCGGCTCGGGATGGCGGTACATGGCGTCCGGAAAATAGCAGCCGTCAAACCACCAGCCAGACACGTTCTTGCCCCAGCGCGTCGACCACTCACGGATAACGGCCTCCCACTTGCGCTGGAAGCTCTCGAGTCGCGCGTCCGGCCCACCCTCGGGATGGGTCCACAGCGGATACTTTCCGTTCTGCCACTCGAGCGCTTTCACGGCGACCTCATCGCGATCGGGCGCGCCCGAAGGCAGGTAGACCATCAGGCGGATGCCCTTCGGAATCAGCGCAGCGGCAAGATCGGCCACGAGGTCGCGCTTCGAACACCGGCTCGGCTGAATGCCGACGAACCCATCGTAGGCAGCGTTCGGCGAGCAGTAGTAACCCGAATTCTGGCCGAGGGTTAGGACGAAGTAACCGGCGCCGATGGAGGCCAATTGACCGGCCAGCGCGTCGACGTCATAGCCATCCACGGCCTTGTTCCAGTTGTCGACCGTGATTTCGTCACCCTTCAAGACCGTGTCGGCCATGTAGTGCGTGAACACACCCCAGCGAGCATCCTTGAACCAATCCGTCCGCGTGTTTGTCACGGCAGGTCCCTCCTCCGCCACGGCGTTCCACGCCACCAACGCCGCAGCCACCAGCCACGGGTATCGCTTCTGCCTCATGTCTCCATCTCCTGACTTCTCGATACGCAGGTTTTGCGTTCGCCGGCGTCCAGCAAAATGTATTGTGCAGGCTCGTTCGCTATAATGGAGCACAGGGCCATGCATAATGGCAAATTGTCGCCGAGAACAAGGAAGCGACCATGTTTACGGAAATCACGATACGCAATTTCAAATGCTTTGAAGAAATTGTCCTCTCCGACCTGAAGCGAATCAACCTTTTCACCGGAACCCAAATCCGCACGTAAGGATCCATTTTGCGCGCGAGGCGCCGCGGCTACGCCC